>NZ_CAXQZB010000023.1:0-37904 GCF_964228225.1 Nocardioides sp. | reverse complement strand
CGCCGCGGCGCCGACGTCCCGTGACGGGTGGGGTCCTCAGACGAGGTCGGTGCGCTCGGCGTCGACGTCCTTGGCCAGGGTGCCGAGGTAGAGCTCGATGACGCGCGGGTCGTCGGCGAGCTCGCGGCCCGAGCCGGTGTAGGCGTCACGGCCCTGGTCGAGCACGTAGCCGCGGTCGCAGATCTGCAGGCAGCGGCGGGCGTTCTGCTCCACCATCACCACGCACACCCCGGTCTTGTTGATGCGGCGGGTACGGATGAAGGTCTCGTCCTGGCGCACCGGCGACAGACCGGCCGACGGCTCGTCGAGCAGCAGCACCTTCGGCTCCATCATCAGCGCGCGGGCCATGGCCAGCGACTGCCGCTCACCGCCGGAGAGCGCACCGGCGGAGCGGTCCTTGCGCTCGTGGAGGTTCGGGAAGAGGTCGTACATCGCCCCCAACCGCTCCTTGAGCTTGGCGGGGCGCAGGAACAGCCCCATCCGCAGGTTCTCCTCCACCGACAGGGAGGGGAAGACGTTGTTGGTCTGCGGCACGAAGCCGACCCCCGCCTCCACCAGCTTGTTCGTGCGGGCGTTGGTGATGTCCTTGCCGCCGAGGGTGACGGTGCCGGAGTGGATCTTCACCAGCCCGAACATCGCCTTGAGCAGGGTGGACTTGCCGGCACCGTTGGGACCGATGATCCCGATGATCTCGCCGGGCTCGGCGGTGAGGCTGCAGCCGTTGAGGATGTTCACGCCCGGCAGGTAGCCCGCGACGACGTTGTCGACCTTCACCAGCGGCTCGGTGCTCGTGCTCATGCCTGCTCCCCCTCGCGCTCGCTGGTCTCGGCCTCGACCTCGGCCTCGAGCTCGGCGATCGCCGCGTCCTCGAGCAGGGCGTCGTCGCCCAGGTCGGTGTCGTGGTGGGCGCCGAGGTAGGCGTCGATCACGGCCGGGTCGGACATCACGGTGTCGGCCGCGCCCTCGGCCACGACCCGACCCTCGGCCATGACGACCACCCAGTCGGAGATGTGGCGCACCACGTGCATGTCGTGCTCGACGAAGAGCACGGTCATGCCGTCGTCGCGCAGGCTCTGGATGTGGCCCAGCAGCGACTGCGTCAGCGCCGGGTTCACCCCCGCCATCGGCTCGTCGAGCATGATCATCGTGGGGTCGGTCATCAGCGCCCGCGCCATCTCGAGCAGCTTCTTCTGTCCTCCGGAGAGGCCGCCGGCGAAGTCGTCCTTCTTCTCCAGCAGCTTGAAGCGCTCGAGCAGGTGCTCGGCCTTCTCGACGATCGCCTTCTCCTGCGAGCTCCACAGTGGGGCGAACATCGCGCCCCAGAGCCGCTCGCCGGTCTGGCGGCGCGCACCCAGCATCATGTTGTCCATCACCGTCATGCGGTTGAGGGACTTGGTGAGCTGGAAGGTGCGCACCATGCCGGCGTTGGCGACGCTGGAGGCCGAGGTACGCCCCAGGTCCCGGCCGTCGAAGCGCCACGACGCCCCGGAGCGGGCCGAGGTGGGTCGGTCGAAGCCGGTGATGAGGTTGAAGAACGTCGTCTTCCCCGCACCGTTGGGGCCGATGAGGGCCGTGATGACGCCGCGCTGCACCTCGAGGTGGTCGACGTCGACGGCCGTGACGCCGCCGAAGACGCGGGTGATCTTGTCGACGGTGAGGATCGGGTCGGGCTTGGGGGCCCCGGGGGCGGCCTCGACCCCGGCCATCAGCGCCTTGCGGGCGGCCGGGTCGGCCAGACCCCCGCGGGGACCCGTGCTGGTCGTGGTCGGATCAGACATTGAAGCGCAACTCCCTCTTGTCGCCGAGGATGCCTTGGGGCCGGAAGATCACCAGCAGCATCAGCGCGATGCCGACGACGATGAAGCTGAACTGCTGGCTCTGCTGGTCGGACATGATGCTGTCGGGCAGGTAGGCCGCCGAGAGCTCGCGGATCAGCAGGCGTCCGGCGAAGAAGATGCAGGTACCGAGCACCGGACCGAAGATCGCCGCCGCACCGCCGAGCAGCAGGGCGGTGTAGGCGAAGAAGGTGACCGAGCGGCCCAGCGAGTCGGCCTGCACCGAGCTGCTGATCACGTAGACCATGCCGCCCAGCGCACCGAGCATGCCGCCCAGCACCAGGGCCTGCATCTTGAGCAGGAAGACGTTCTTGCCGAGGCTGCGCATCGCGTCCTCGTCCTCGCGCACGCCCTTCAGCACCCGGCCCCAGGGGCTGCGCACGAGCAGCCAGGTGACCAGCAGCGCGATCGCGACCAGCGTCCAACCGACCAGGCGGGCCCACCAGCCGTCGATGCCGGTGGCGTCGTAGGTGACGGGGAAGGTGAAGAACAGCGCGACGAGGCTGGCCAGGATGCCGAGCACGAGCGTGAGCCGCGGACGACCGGCGAGGGCGGGGCCGTTCCCGGTCTTGATGCCGCGCCCGACCCGCACGACCAGCACGATGAGGGCGATCGCCACGGCGAGACCGAGCAGCCGCACCCACAGGGCGCCGTCGGCGATGTCGCGGTAGTTGAAGGGCGAGAGGGTGAACCGGCCGTCCCCGAGGAACGAGGCGTCGACGAACGGCTTGTTGTAGTCCTTGCCGAACAGGCCCTGCGATCCGCCGGTGAAGTCCTCCAGCTGGTTGAGGCGGCCGACGTAGCGCAGGATCTCGGCCGCCGAGATCGTCACGATCGCCAGGTAGTCGCCCCGCAGCTTCAGGGTGGGTGCGCCGAGGATGAGCGCGAACACGATCGCGAGGCCGAGCCCGACCAGCACCGCCAGGAGCATCGGCAGGCCCTCGATGATCGAGATGGCGAAGCCGTAGGCGCCGAGCAGCATGAAGCCGGCCTGGCCGAAGTTGAGCAGCCCGGTGAAGCCGAAGTGCAGGTTCAGGCCGATGACGGCGATCACGAGCCCGGCGGTCGCGGGCGCGAACGCCTCCTCCAGACCGGAGCCGAGGATGTTCAGAAACTGGTCCATGTCGTCCTCCTCAGCCGACTCGGGTGGCACGGCCCAGCAGGCCCTGGGGCCTGACGAGCAGCAGCAGGATCAGGATGCCGAGCGCCACGGCGTACTTGAGGTCGCCGGGGGCACCGAGCGGCCCGGCGAGCTCGACGATCAGCCCGATGACCAACGAGCCGACGAACGCGCCGAACGCGGTGCCGAGGCCGCCGAGGGTCACCGCGGCGAAGAGCAGCAGCAGGATCTGCATGCCGGTGTCCCAGCGGATGCCGTTGGAGACCACCAGGGCGTACAGGATGCCGCCGAGGCCCGCGAGGCCCGCCGCGACGGTCCAGACCAGCCGGATGATCTTGTCGACGTCGATGCCCGACGCCGCGGCCAGCGCCGGGTTGTCCGAGACCGCGCGGGTGGCCTGGCCGATGCGGGTGCGCAGCAGCACGTAGCCGACCGCACCGATCACGATCAGCGAGATGCCCATGGCGACGTAGCTGAGCTTGGTGAGCGTGACCGGGCCGATGGTGACGACGTCGAAGGTCTCGACCACGACCTTCTTCTGCGAGTTCCCGACCACGTACTGGAAGGTGTACTGCAGCGCCAGCGAGAGACCGATCGTGACGATCATCAGCTGGGTGAGCCCCAGGCCCCGCCGTCGCAGCGGTTGCCAGATCACCAGGTCCTGGGCGAAGCCCGTGGCCGCGCAGATCAGGGTGACGAGCACGATGCCGAGCCACATGTTGAGGCCCGCGACGTTGCACAGGCCGTAGCCGAGCATGCCGCCCAGCGTCACCTGCTCGGCGTGGGCGAAGTTCGACAGGCCGGTGGTGCCGTAGATGAGCGAGAGGCCGATCGAGGCCAGGGCGAGCAGCAGGCCCAGCCGCAGGCCCTGCACGACGCTCTGGGCGATCTTGTCGGCGAAGCTGGTGCCGGCGTCGCTGTAGTCGACCGAGCGGACCTCGAGCGCCGGGACGGCGGACTTGCCGAGCACGACCTCCACCTTGATCGCGCCGTCGGGGCCCTGGAACGCCGCGGCCGGCGGCCGGATCTCCAGGTCCTTCGGCAGCGAGGCGGGGTCGACCTTGATGAGGTAGCTGCCGGCGGTGTCGAGGGTGAAGCTGAACTTGCCGTCGGCCTCGGTGGTCTGGGACTCGATCTCGGTGCCGGCCTCGTCGAGCAGCGTCACGACCGCGCCCTCCACGGGGGCGGCCCGGTTGCCGACGGTGCCGTTGACGCATCCCGTGGCGTCGGCCTGCGCCAGGCACAGGGAGGCCACCGCGTGCGCGGGTCCTTGGACGGTCACCACTCCGAGCAGGGCCAGCAGTGGGAACACGCCCACCAGCAGCCATCGTGCCCAGGAGCGCGGTGCGTGATCTGCCTGCACCCCGGGTCTCCCTTCGTCATCCGCACTGGTCGCCGGCGTCGTCCCGGTAGGGCCGACGCGGCGCATCTCGGCGCTTACCCAACCACATCCGCGGCCGTGGCGATACGGAAACCGGGCGGGGTGACGGGTCGTGATCGAACTGTCACGCAGCCGGAACAGGGCGCGCCCGACAAGGTTGCGACAAGACGCCTCAGCCGGCGATCTCCGGGCCGTGCTCGATGACGCCGTCGGCGACCTGGCGCATCGAGAGCCGCAGGTCCATCGCGGTCTTCTGGATCCACCGGAAGGCGTCGGGCTCACTGAGCGAGAGCCGCTCCTGCAGGATGCCCTTGGCGCGGTCGACGGCCTTGCGGGTCTCGAGCCGCTCCTGGAGGTCGGAGACCTCGCTCTCGAGCTGGGACAGCTCGGCGAACCGGCTCACCGCCATATCGATGGCGGGCACGAGGTCGGACTTGGTGAACGGCTTGACGAGGTAGGCCATCGCCCCGGCGTCGCGCGCCCGCTCGACCAGGTCGCGCTGGGAGAAGGCGGTGAGGATGACGACGGGGGCGATCCGCTGGCCCGCGATGGCCTCGGCGGCCGCGATGCCGTCGAGCACCGGCATCTTCACGTCCAGGATCACCAGGTCGGGCCGCAGTTCGGTGGCCAGCTCGATCGCCTTCGCGCCGTCGCCGGCCTGGCCGACGACGTCGTAGCCCTCCTCGCCCAGCATCTCGGCCAGGTCCATGCGGATGAGGGTCTCGTCCTCGGCGATCACGACGGTACGGGGAGCAGCGGTCACGGGCTCAGGCTAGTGGGCCCGGCGCTCCCCCGTTCGAGGATGCGTCCGCCGACCTGTGACGGTGCTCTCAACCCCGCGGCGCTCCCCCGTGCGCTCCGCCCCGTGGCGGGCGAGCCAGAGCGCCACCTCGGCGTGCTCCAGACGACGCCGGGCGGCCGTCGTGGCGGCCTCGCGGGCGTTGTCGACCGCGCGGGCCTGGTGGGCCCGCGCCAGGGTGTCGAGCACCGTGGGGAGGCGCAGCGCGAAGGTCATGCGCCAAACAGTAGTAAGTCGATCGAGTTTAGGCAACAGGGATCGCGCGCGGCCCGTCGGCTAGGGTTCGACGCGCACCGCCCCGGTAGCCCAATGGCAGAGGCAGTGGTCTCAAACACCATCCAGTGTGGGTTCGAATCCCACCCGGGGCACCCTCACGGACGCCGGTAGGCCGGCGCCACCTCGTTGATCGCATCGCCCATGCGGTGGATGCGCAGCGCGTTGGTGGACCCGGGGATGCCCGGAGGGCTGCCGGCCACGATCACGACGAGGTCGCCCTCGGAGACCCGGCCCACGGCGAGCAGCTGCTCGTCGACCTGACGCACCATCTCGTCGGTGTGCTGCACCGGGGCGGTCTTGAACGTCTCCACCCCCCAGCTCAGGGCCAGCTGCGAGCGGACCCGGTCCTCGGGCGTGAAGGCCAGTACCGGGATCGAGCTGCGCATGCGCGCCAGCCGGCGCGCGGAGTCGCCGCTCTGGGTGAAGGCCACCACGAAGCGGGCCCCGACCCGCTGGGCCACCTCCTCGGCCGCCTTGGTGATGATGCCGCCGCGGGTGCGCGGCTCGAGCTTGATCGCCTCGAACTGCGCGTAGTCGCCGGGCTCGAGGGCGTGGCGCTCGGTGGCGGCGATGATGCGGGCCATCGTCTCGACGGTGTGGATCGGGTGGTCGCCCACGCTGGTCTCACCGGAGAGCATCACCGCGTCGGCGCCGTCGAGCACCGCGTTGGCGACGTCGCTGGCCTCCGCGCGCGTGGGCGCGGGGTTGGTGATCATCGAGTCGAGCATCTGGGTGGCCACGATCACCGGCTTGGCGTAGAGGCGAGCGTGCTCGATGACCTTCTTCTGCAGGAACGGCACCTCCTCCAGCGGGCACTCCACACCGAGATCGCCCCGGGCCACCATGAACCCGTCGAAGGCGTCGATCACCTCCTCGAGGTTCTCGATCGCCTGCGGCTTCTCGATCTTGGCGATGACGGGCAGCATCACGCCCTCCTCGCGCATGATCGCCCGCACGTCCTCGGCGTCCTTGGCGTCGCGCACGAAGCTGAGCGCGACGAAGTCGACGCTGAGGTGCAGGGCGAAGCGCAGGTCGGCGATGTCCTTGACCGACAGCGCCGGCACCGAGACCGCGACCCCCGGCAGGTTGATGCCCTTGTGGTTGCTCACGACCCCGCCGGTGAGCACCTCGGTGACGACGTCGGTGCCGTCCACGACCTCGACCACGCGCAGCCGGATGCGGCCGTCGTCGATCAGGATCGGGTCGCCCGCCGCGACGTCGCCGGGCAGACCGGCGTAGGACGTCGTGGCGATCTGGTCGTCACCGGGCACCGAGCGGGTGGTGATGGTCCATCGGGCGCCGCGGCGCAGCACGGCGTGCCCGTCGGCGAAGGTGGCCAGCCGGATCTTGGGGCCCTGGAGGTCGGCGAAGATCCCGACCCCCTTGCCGGACGCATCGGCGGCCTCGCGCACCAGCCGGTAGGTCTCGGCATGGTCCTCGTGGGTGCCGTGGCTCATGTTGAGCCGGGCGACGTCCATGCCGGCGTAGACGAGCTCGCGGATGCGACGCTCGGAGCTGGTGGCCGGACCCAGGGTGCACACGATCTTTGCTCTCCGCACGGGCACAGCCTAGCGGGGCCTTGGATCGATCCAACCTGATTCGGGCGGAGAACGCACCCGGCCCGTCGCGCGCGAGGCGGGACGGGCCGGGTGACGGAGCCGACGGGTCAGACCGTCAGGGGCCGGGCCGTGGGCGGGATCGGCCGCGGCAGCGCGGTCGAGCCCATGAGGTAGGCGTCGACGGCCGCGGCGGCGGCGCGACCCTCGGCGATCGCCCACACGATGAGCGACTGCCCGCGACCGCAGTCACCGGCGGAGAACACGCCGGGCACCGAGGTCTGGTACTCGTCGTCGCGGGCGACGTTGCCCCGGGCGTCGAGCTCGACCCCGAGGTCGGTCACCAGGCCGGGCTTCTCCGGGCCGGCGAAGCCCATCGCGAAGAGCACCAGGTCGGCCGGGATCTCGCGCTCGGTGCCGGGCACCTCGGTGAGCGAGCCGTTCTCGAACACGACGTCGACCAGGCGCAGCGCGCGGACGTGGCCCTGCTCGTCGCCGAGGAACTCCTTCGTGGAGACCGAGTACACCCGCTCGCCGGCCTCCTCGTGCGCCGAGGAGACCCGGAAGATCATCGGGTAGGTGGGCCACGGCTGCCCCGTGGGCCGCGCGGTGGTGGGCTCCGGCATGATCTCGAGCTGGGTGATCGAGGCCGCGCCGTGCCGGGTGGAGGTGCCCAGGCAGTCGGCGCCGGTGTCGCCGCCGCCGATGATGACGACGTGCTTGCCGGTGGCCATGATCTGGCCCTCGACGCTCTCGCCGACGGCCGCACGGTTGGCCTGCGGCAGGAACTCCATCGCCTGGTGGATGCCGGCCAGCTCACGGCCCGGGACCGGGAGGTCGCGGGGCTCGCAGGCGCCGGTGGCGAGCACGACGGCGTCGTAGCGGTCGCGCAGCGCCTCCGCCGACAGCGCCGAGCCGGGGGCACCGACCTCGACGCCGGTGCGGAACACGGTGCCCTCGCGCTTCATCTGCGCCAGGCGCCGGTCGAGGTGGGCCTTCTCCATCTTGAACTCGGGGATGCCGTAACGCAGCAGGCCGCCCGGCTTGTCCTCGCGCTCGTAGACCGCGACGGTGTGGCCGGCCCGGGTGAGCTGCTGGGCGGCGGCCAGGCCCGCGGGGCCGGAGCCGATGACGGCCACGGTCTTGCCCGAGAGCCACTCCGGCGGCTGGGGCCGCACGAAGCCGGACTCCCAGGCCTTGTCGATGATCGAGACCTCGACGTTCTTGATCGTCACCGGGTCCTGGTTGATGCCGAGCACGCAGGCGGTCTCGCACGGGGCCGGGCAGAGCCGACCGGTGAACTCGGGGAAGTTGTTCGTGGCGTGCAGCCGCTCGATCGCCCCCTCCCAGTCCTCGCGGTAGACCAGGTCGTTCCACTCCGGGATCAGGTTGCCCAGCGGGCAGCCCTGGTGGCAGAACGGGATGCCGCAGTCCATGCAGCGGCTGGCCTGGGTGGTGATGATCGGCAGCAGCGCCCGGCCGATGCCGCCCGGGTACACCTCCTGCCAGTCCTTGACGCGCTCCTCGACCGGACGGCGGTCGGCGACCTGCCGGCCGGCCTTGAGGAATCCCTTCGGGTCAGCCATGGAGGGCCTCCATCATCGCCTGGGTGATCTCGTTCTCGGACAGCCCGGCCGCCTCGGCGGCCGCCTTGGCCTCGAGCACGATCCGGTAGTCGCGGGGCATGACCTCGGTGAAGCGGCCCAGCGCCGCGGGCCAGTCGGCCAGCAGCTCGGCCGCGACCTCCGAGCCGGTCTCCTCGAGGTGGGCCCGCACGAGCTGCTCGAGCTCGACCGCGGCGTCACCCTCGACGGCGCGCAGCTCGACCAGCTCGGTGTTCACGCGCTGGGGCTTGAGGTCCAGCACCCAGGCGATGCCGCCGGACATGCCGGCCGCGAAGTTGCGCCCGGTCTTGCCCAGCACGACCACCCGGCCGCCGGTCATGTACTCGCAGCCGTGGTCGCCCACGCCCTCGGTGACCACGCGGGCCCCCGAGTTGCGCACCGCGAACCGCTCACCCACCCCGCCGCGCAGGAAGATCTCCCCCGACGTGGCGCCGTAGGCGATCGTGTTGCCCGCGATGATGTGCTCGTTGCTGCGGAACGGCGCGCTGCGGTCGGGCCGCACCACGATCCGCCCGCCCGAGAGGCCCTTGCCGACGTAGTCGTTGGCGTCGCCCTCCAGCCGCAGCGTGACGCCGCGCGGGAGGAAGGCGCCGAAGGACTGACCGGCCGAGCCCGTGAAGGTGAGGTCGATGGTGCCCTCGGGCAGCCCCTCGCCGCCGTAGCGCTTGGTGACCTCGTGACCCAGGATCGTGCCGACGGTGCGGTTGACGTTGCGGATCGCGACCTGGCCGCGCACCGGCTCGCCGCGCTCGAGGGCGGGCTGGGCCATCGGCACCAGGGTGGTGACGTCGAGCGAGCGCTCGATGCCGTGGTCCTGACCCTGCACGCAGCGGCGCTGCTGCTCGGGGAAGTGGCTGTAGTCCACCTCGTGCAGGATCGGGGCGAGGTCGAGGCCGGAGGCCTTCCAGTGGTCGACGGCCGCGCCGATGTCGAGCGCCGAGACCTGACCGATCGCCTCGTCCAGGCTGCGGAAGCCCAGTTCGGCGAGGAGCTCGCGGACCTCCTGGGCGATGAACTCGAAGAAGGTCACGACGTAGTCGGCCTTGCCCGAGAACCGCTCGCGCAGGGTGGGGTTCTGGGTCGCGATCCCCACCGGGCAGGTGTCCAGGTGGCACACACGCATCAGGATGCAGCCCGAGACCACCAGCGGCGCGGTGGCGAAGCCGTACTCCTCGGCGCCGAGCAGCGCGGCGATCACGACGTCGCGGCCGGTCTTGAGCTGGCCGTCGGCCTGCACCACGATCCGGTCGCGCAGGCCGTTGACCAGCAGCGTCTGCTGGGTCTCGGCCAGGCCGAGCTCCCAGGGACCGCCGGCGTGCTTGAGCGAGGTGAGCGGCGAGGCACCGGTGCCGCCGTCGTGGCCGGAGATCAGCACGACGTCGGCGTGGGCCTTGGAGACACCGGTCGCGACCGTGCCCACGCCCATCTCCGAGACCAGCTTCACGTGCACCCGGGCGGCCGGGTTGGCGTTCTTCAGGTCGTGGATCAGCTGGGCGAGGTCCTCGATCGAGTAGATGTCGTGGTGCGGCGGCGGGCTGATCAGGCCCACGCCCGGGGTGGAGTGACGGGTCTTGGCCACCCAGGGGTAGACCTTGTTGCCCGGCAGCTGACCGCCCTCACCGGGCTTGGCGCCCTGGGCCATCTTGATCTGGATGTCGTCGGCGTGGGTGAGGTACTCCGAGGTGACGCCGAAGCGGCCCGAGGCGACCTGCTTGATCGAGCTGCGACGCTCGGGGTCGTAGAGCCGCTCGGGGTCCTCGCCGCCCTCGCCGGTGTTGGACTTCGCACCCAACCGGTTCATGGCGATCGCGAGGGTCTCGTGCGCCTCCTGGCTGATCGAGCCGTAGGACATCGCTCCGGTGGAGAAGCGCTTGACGATCGCGCTGACCGGCTCGACCTCCTCGATCGGGACCGGGGTGCGCCCGGTGGCACCGGCGTCCTTGAAGGAGAACAGCCCGCGCAGCGTCATCAGCTGGCGCGACTGCTCGTCCACCGCGGAGGTGTACTCCTTGAAGATGTCGTAGCGCTGGGTGCGCGTGGAGTGCTGGAGCCGGAACACGGTCTCGGGGTTGAACAGGTGGGGCTCGCCGTCGCGGCGCCACTGGTACTCCCCGCCCACCTCGAGACGACGCTCGGCCGGCAGCACGCCGCCGCGCGGGTACGCGGTGGCGTGGCGCCGCGCGACCTCCTCGGCGATGACGTCGAGGCCGACGCCGCCGAGCTTGGTCATGGTGCCGGTGAAGTAGGTGTCGACGACGTCCTGGGACAGGCCGATGCACTCGAAGATCTGCGCGCCGGTGTAGGAGGCCACGGTGGAGACGCCCATCTTGGACATCACCTTCAGCACGCCCTTGCCGAGCGCCTTGACCAGGTTCTTGACCGCGACCTCGGGCTCGGTCTTGACGTAGTAGCCCTCGCGGGCCAGGTCCTCGACCGACTCCATGGCCAGGTAGGGGTTCACCGCGGCCGCGCCGTAGCCCACGAGCAGCGCCACGTGGTGCACCTCGCGGACGTCGCCGGCCTCGACCAGCAGCCCGACCTGGGTGCGGGTCTTCTCCCGCACCAGGTGGTGGTGCACGGCGGCGGTGAGCAGCAGCGACGGGATGGGCGCGAGATCGGCGTCCGAGTGGCGGTCGGAGAGCACGATGATGCGCGCGCCCTCGGCGATCGCCGCGCTGACCTCGCCGCAGATCTCCTCGATGCGGGCCTCGAGCGCCGCGCCGCCGCCCGCGACGTCGTACAGACCGCGCGAGACGTGGGTGACGAAGCCCGGCATGTCGCCGTCACGGTTGATGTGGCGGATCTTGGCGAGGTCGTCGTTGGAGATGACCGGGAACGGCAGCACGACCTGGCGGCACGAGGCCGGGGTCGGCTCGAGCAGGTTGGCCTCCGGACCGATGGTGCCGTTGAGCGAGGTGACGAGCTCCTCGCGGATGGCGTCCAGCGGCGGGTTGGTGACCTGCGCGAACAGCTGGCTGAAGTAGTCGAAGAGCAGCCGCGGCTTCTCCGACAGCGCCGCGATCGGGGTGTCGGTGCCCATCGAGCCCAGCGCCTCGCCGCCGCTGTTGGCCATCGGGGTCAGCAGGACCCGCAGGTCCTCCTCGGTGTAGCCGAAGATCTGCTGACGCCGGGTGACCGAGGCGTGGGTGTGCACGACGTGCTCGCGCTCGGGGATGTCCTTGAGGTGCACCAGCCCGGCGTGCAGCCACTCGTCGTAGGGGTGCTCGGCCGCCAGGGCGCCCTTGATCTCCTCGTCCTCGATGATGCGGTGCTCCGCGGTGTCGACGAGGAACATCCGGCCCGGCTGCAGGCGGCCCTTGCGGACCACCGTGGCCGGGTCGAGGTCGAGCACGCCGACCTCGGAGGCCAGCACGACCAGCCCGTCGTCGGTGACCCAGTACCGGGAGGGACGCAGGCCGTTGCGGTCGAGCACGGCGCCGATCTGGGTGCCGTCGGTGAACACCACGCACGCCGGACCGTCCCACGGCTCCATGAGGGAGGAGTGGAACTCGTAGAACGCCCGCCGGGCGGGGTCCATCTCGGTGTGGTTCTCCCAGGCCTCCGGGATCATCATCAGCACCGCGTGGGGCAGGCTGCGCCCGCCCATGTGCAGCAGCTCGAGCACCTCGTCGAAGGACGCGGAGTCCGAGGCGCCCGGGGTGCAGATCGGGAAGAGCCGCTCGAGGTCGCCGGGGATCTCGGTGGAGGCCAGCAGCGCCTCGCGCGCCCGCATCCAGTTGCGGTTGCCCATGACGGTGTTGATCTCACCGTTGTGGGCGATGAACCGGAACGGGTGCGACAGCGGCCAGCTCGGGAAGGTGTTGGTGGAGAACCGCGAGTGGACCACGGCCATCGCCGAGGCGATCCGCTCGTCGACCAGGTCGGGGTAGAAGTGGTCGAGCTGCTCGGTGGTGAGCATGCCCTTGTAAGCGATCGTGCGCGAGGACAGCGACGGGAAGTAGGCGTCGGTCTCGCGCTCGGCCCGCTTGCGCAGGCAGAACGCCAGCCGCTCCAGGGGCATGCCGGTGAGGGCCTCGCCCGGGGCGGTGACGAAGAGCTGGGTGAAGGTCGGCATGACCGCGAGCGCGGTGCTGCCCAGCACGTCGGGCTGGATCGGCACCTCGCGCCAGCCGAGGACGGTCAGGCCCTCCTCGACGGCGATCTCCTCGATGCGGGAGCGGGTCTTGGCGACGTCGTCGTCGCTGCCGGGGATGAAGGCCGTCCCGACGGCGTAGCTGCCGGCGGTGGGGAGCTCGAACAGGTCGGCGGTCACGGCGCGCAGGAACGCGTCGGGGACCTGGAGCAGGATGCCGGCACCGTCGCCGGAGTTGATCTCGGCACCCGCGGCACCGCGGTGGTCGAGGTTGCGCAGCGCGGTGAGCGCCTGCGCGACGATGGTGTGCGAGGCCTCTCCGGTGAGCGTGGCGACGAACGCGACGCCACAGGCGTCGTGCTCGGCGGCCGGGTCGTAGAGACCCTGGGCGGGCCAGTGCGGCGGGAACGCGTGCAGGTACGGCACTTCAGTGTTCTCCCGTCGTCGAGTGCGCCCTCGACGGATCGAGGGTCGGCACGTGTGGGGCGCAGGGGACAACATTGGCCCACGCGGCGGAGCCCTCAGGTTACCACCGCGTTACGGCCGGGCCGCTCGCCCGACCGGAGGGTGGTCTACTCCCGGGCGGGATCCTCGGCGGGCTCGCCGGCGGGGTCGGCCGTGGTGTCCGCGGTCGCCGTCCCGGCGCTGTCCGTGTCCTCGGTCGGGGACTCCTCGTGCCCGTCGCGGTAGACCCGCTCCTCGCGGCCGGGGTGGCGCCGGGCGCTGAGCACGAAGAACACCAGGCCGGCGATGAACAGCACGATCGAGGTCCAGGCGTTGAAGCGCAGCCCGCCGACGTCGGAGAGCTGGACGGGGTCGATGCGCATCTCCTCGATCCAGCCGCGCCCCAGCGTGTAGCCCATGACGTAGAGCGCCATCACCCGGCCGTGGCCGAGGCGGAAGCGGCGGTCGGCCCAGATCAGCAGCGCGAAGACGCCGAGGTTCCACAGCGATTCGTAGAGGAAGGTGGGGTGGAACAGGGTGCCCGGCGGGTAGCCGGCGTCGAGTGCGGTGCGCTCGCTCACCTCCAGGCCCCAGGGCAGGTCGGTGGGCTTGCCGAACAGCTCCTGGTTGAACCAGTTGCCCCAGCGACCGATGGCCTGGGCCACGATCACGCCGGGGGCCAGTGCGTCGAGCATCGGCGCCAGCCGGATGCCGCGGCGTCGGGCGCCGATCCAGATGCCGAGCGCGCCGAGCGCGACGCCGCCCCAGATGCCCAGGCCGCCCTTCCAGATGTAGAGCGCGCTGACGGGGTCCTTGCCCTCGCCGAAGTAGCGCTCCCAGTCGGTGGCCACGTGGTAGGCCCGCGCCCCGACCACGCCGAAGGGCACCGCCCAGATGGCGAGGTCCTGCACCTCCCCCGCCCGCCCGCCGCGGGCGATCCAGCGCCGCTCCCCGATCCACACCGCGGCGACGATGCCGAGGATGATGCACAGGGCGTAGCCGCGGATCGGCAGCGGTCCGAGGTGCCAGACCCCCTGCTCCGGGCTCGGGATGGACAGCGGCAGCGTGGCCGCCAGGGTCGTGAGCGGGATCATGGGGGGTCCTGGGGGGTCAGCGGCGGCGGACGCCGGCGGCGAGGTCGCGGGTGAGGTCGGCCAGGGCCGCCAGGCCCGCCTCCCGGTCGTCGGGGTGGTCGAGCAGGACCCGCACGAACGCCGAGCCCACGATGACGGCGTCGGCGTAGGCCGCGACCTCGGCGGCCTGGTCGCCGTTGCTCACCCCGAGCCCGACGCCGATGGGCAGGTCGGTGGCGGCCCGGGTGCGGGCCACCAGCGGTCCCGCGAGGTCGCTGCTGGAGTCGCGGGCGCCGGTGACCCCCATCACCGCGGTGGCGTAGACGAAGCCGCGGCAGGCCTGGGTGGTGAGCCGGATGCGCTCGTCGGTGCTGGAGGGGGCCACGAGGAAGACCTTGTCCAGGCCGTGCTTGTCGGCGGCGTCGATCCACTGCGGGGCGTAGTCGGGGGTGAGGTCGGGGGTGATGAGCCCCGCTCCCCCGGCGTCGGCGAGGTGCTCGGCGAACCGCTCCACGCCGTACTGCTCCACGGGGTTCCAGTAGGTCATCACGAGGGTGGGGGCGCCG
Organism: Nocardioides sp.; assembly: GCF_964228225.1. Lineage (GTDB taxonomy): Bacteria > Actinomycetota > Actinomycetes > Propionibacteriales > Nocardioidaceae > Nocardioides. Next base: position 23,136 of record NZ_CAXQZB010000023.1, on the reverse strand, counting down.
GTGGCGGCCACGGCCTCGACCGTGCGCAGCACGTCGGAGATGCGGGTGCCGTGCTCGAGTGCCTGCTGGGCGGCGGCCTGGATGGTGGGGCCGTCCATCACCGGGTCGCTGTAGGGCAGCCCGACCTCGATGATGTCGCAGCCGGCCTCGACCATCGTGGTGAGCGCGGCGATGCCGCCCTCGACGTCGGGGAAGCCGGCGGGCAGGTAGCCCACGAGGACCGCACGGTCCTCCTCACGGGCGCGGGTGTAGGCCGCCTCGACCGATCGGGCGGTCACGACCGGGCCGTCCCGAGGCCGAAGTACTCCAGTGCCGTGCCCATGTCCTTGTCCCCGCGCCCGGAGAGGTTGAGCAGGATCGTCTGCCCCGGTCGCTCGGCGGCGATCTTGAGGGCCCCCGCCACGGCGTGGGCGGTCTCGATCGCCGGGATGATGCCCTCGGTGCGGGCCAGCAGCGCCATGGCGTCCATCGCCTCGGTGTCGGTGACCGGCAGGTAGGTGGCCCGCCCGCTGGCGGCCAGCCACGCGTGCTGCGGGCCGACGCCGGGGTAGTCCAGACCCGCGGAGATCGAGTGGGACTCGCGGGTCTGGCCCTCGTCGTCCTGGAGCACGTAGGTGCGCGTGCCGTGGAGCACGCCGACGGTGCCGGCGTGGATCGTGGCCGCGTGGCGACCGGTCTCGACGCCGTCGCCCCCGGCCTCGAAGCCGTAGATCGCGACCTCGGGGTCGTCGACGAACCCGGCGAACAGACCGATGGCGTTGCTGCCACCGCCCACGCAGGCGGCCACGACGTCGGGCAGCGCCCCGAACTGGTCCAGGCACTGGCGGCGGGCCTCGTCGCCGATGCCGCGCACGAAGGAGTGCACCAGGCTCGGGAACGGGTGGGGTCCCGCGGCGGTGCCGAAGAGGTAGGCGGTGTGGTCGACGCTGGCCACCCAGTCGCGCAGCGCCTCGTTGATGGCGTCCTTGAGCGTGCGCGAGCCGCTGGTCACGGGCACGACGGTGGCGCCGAGCAGCTGCATCCGGGCGACGTTGAGCGCCTGGCGCTCGGTGTCGACCTCGCCCATGTAGACGGTGCAGTCCAGGCCGAGGTAGGCCGCGGCGGTCGCGGAGGCGACGCCGTGCTGGCCGGCGCCGGTCTCGGCGATGACGCGGGTCTTGCCCATCCGCTTGGTGAGCAGCGCCTGGCCGAGCACGTTGCGGATCTTGTGGGCGCCGGTGTGGTTGAGGTCCTCGCGCTTGAGCAGGATGCGCGCCCCGACCTTCTCCGAGAGCCGCGTGGCCTCGTAGAGCATGCTCGGCACCCCGGCGTAGCCGTGGAGCAGGTCCTCGAACTCGGCGAGGAACGCCGGGTCGGCCATGGCGTCCTTCCAGGCCGCCTCGAGCTCGTCGAGCGCTGCGACCAGCGCCTCGGGCATGAACCGGCCGCCCCAGCCCGCCTCGGCCCCGCCGTACCAGCCGTGCTCGTCCGCGCCGAAGGCGGAGGCGCCCGGCAGGGAGAGGTCGGCGCGCCCGGTGGTGTGCTGATCGGTCGTCATGCGTGCGATCCCGTCGTCTCGGTGGCGGTGATTCCGGTCATCGCGGCGACACCGCCGCGAGGGTCGCCGTCCTTGACCAGCGCCTCGCCGACCAGCACCGCCCGCGCGCCCTCCCGCACGAACCGCGCGACGTCGTCGGGTCCGGTGATGCCGGACTCGGCGACCTTGACGCGGTCGTCGGGGAGGAGCGGAGCGAGCCGGCCGAACGTGGCGTCGTCGACGGCGAGGGTCTTGAGGTTGCGGGCGTTGACGCCCACGAGCTCGGCGCCCAGGGCGACCGCGCGCTCGGTCTCGGGCTCGTCGTGCACCTCGATGAGCGGGGTGAGCCCGAGGTCGAGGGCGACGTCGTGGAGACGGCGCAGCTCGTCGTCGTCCAGGGCGGCCACGATGAGCAGGGCGAGGTCGGCGCCGGCGGCACGGGCCTCGACGAGCTGGTACTCGGTGACGATGAAGTCCTTGCGCAGCACCGGGATGTCCACCGCCGCCCGGACGGCCACGAGGTCGGCCAGGCTGCCGCTGAACCGCCGCTGCTCGGTGAGCACGCTGATGGCCGCGGCGCCCCCGGCGGCGTACTCGGCCGCCAGCACCGCCGGCTCGGGGATGTCGGCCAGGTGGCCCTTGCTGGGGCTGCGTCGCTTGACCTCGGCGATCACGCTGGACCCGCTGCCGCGCAGGTGCGGCATCGGGTCGAGCGGGGGGTCGACGTCGGCCAGGGCGGCGCGGACGTCGGCGAGCGGCCGGTCGGCCTCCCGTGCTGCGAGGTCGAGGCGGACGCCGGCGATGATCTCGTCGAGGACCGACATGCCGACCAGTCTTCCACGCGCGCCCTCCCCCGCGCGGATCGCCCCGGGTCGGTGGACGTCGTCCTCTAGGGTGGGCGCCACATCCAGTCTCGAGGAAAGGGATCTCCCCCATGAGCTATCAGGCACCGCCTCCCGGCGGCTACGGACCTCCCGGCGGCTACGGCGGTCCGCCCCCGGGCGGATTCGGGGGGCCTCCTCCGGGCGGTTTCGGCCAGCCGTACGGCGGCGCACCGGTCGGCAACAACAAGAAGGCCGTGGCGGCCCTGGTGCTCGGCATCCTGAGCCTGCCGATCTGCTGCGGCTTCTTCGCCGGCATCCCCGCGATCATCCTGAGCCGGATGGCCAAGGGGGAGATCGCCCGCACCGGTCAGACCGGTGGCGGCATGGCGACGGCGGGCTTCGTGCTCGGCATCATCTCGATCGTGCTCGGCGTCCTCGGGGTCATCCTGATCGTGAGCGGCGTCGTCAGCATCGACGGCTCCACGAACTGAGCCGTTCCGCGCAGACCACGCACCCCGGTCGGATCAGGCGGCGAGCCAGGATCCGGCCGGGGTGTTGCGCACCACGCTGAAGACGACCGCCGTCACGGCGACCGCGACCAGCAGGGCGTGGGAGTGCCGGTCGAGGAACCCGGGACGCGACGGCGTGCCGCGCCAGCTGCGCAGGGCCCACCGGCCGAGCAGGACCACCGCCAGCGGCATCAGGACCACCAGCAGCAGGTTGCTCGAGGCGGCGTCGAGGACGCGCAGGTGGGTGAGGTCGTTGACGGCGCGCAGGCCGCCGCAGCCCGGGCAGTCGATGCCGAGCAGGGCGTGGGAGGGGCACAGCCCCCAGGAGCCCTTCTCGTGCGGGTCGCGCACCGCCAGGGCGAGGGTGGCCAGGCCCAGGCCACCGATCGTCAGCACCGGCGGCAGCACGCGGCGCGCCCGGGAGTCCGATCGCTCGCGGGACGTCGGCGGCAGCACCGTGGTCACGGCGGGCCGCCCGTCCTCAGTGGCTCTCGTGCAGGCCGAGCTTGGCCATCACGACGAACACGACGCCGGCACCGAGCACCAGGGCCACGCCCACCCAGAAGATCGGGTAGTTGATCGGGGAGATCATCAGACCGACGGCTCCGACCACGAAGCCGACCAGCGCCACCACGACGGCGGTCCAGGCGGCGGGGGTGTTCCCGTGGTTGTCGGACATGCGGATCTCCTCGCGAGGTGGGGCGGTGCTTCGGGCCTCAGTCTAGTGGGTGCTCCTCGCCCGCCGGGCCGGTGGGGCCGGTGGGCGCGGTGGGGTCGTGCCCGGCGTCGAGCGCACGCCACAGGTCGAGGTTGCGCTGGTCGCTGTCGCCCGAGGCCGTGACGGCGACGGCCCCGCCGCCGGTGGGGCTGTCGTAGCGCGAACCCATCTCGGGCCAGTCGGGCACCGCCCGCACCGCGACGAACGAGGCCCCCACGGTGGCGATCGCACCCAGCACACCGACGTAGGACCACGCGGTGTGGGACACCCCCACGTCGCTGAGCGGCAGGTCGCGACGCAGCTCGTCCTCCGCGACCGCCCAGACGGCGATCGCGAACCCCAGCGTGCCCAGGGCCGCCAGCAGGCCCAGACCGGCGACGGCGCGCCGCCACCGGCCGCGGGCGACCAGCACGACGCCCCAGCTGGCCAGCACGACCAGCGCGAGGGCCGTGACCGGCGGTGCGGTGGCCTCCCCCGCGGCCCGCAGCGAGGCGAGCGCGATGTCGCTGGCCCGCTCGGCCCCGGAGTCGTCGGGGCTCACCCAGGCCCGGTTGCCGGCCACGGCCGCGGCGATGCCGCCGGCCACGCCGACGAGCAGGACCGGGCCCAGGCTGCTGCGGCGCGACTCAGCCACGCGGCGCACCTCCCGGGGACCCGCCCGGTGTGCCCAGCAGGTCGGCGTCGAAGCAGGTGCGGTCGCCGGTGTGGCAGGCGCCGTCGACCTGGTCGACCTTCACGAGCAGGGCGTCTCCGTCGCAGTCCAGGCGCACCTCGTGCACCCACTGGACGTGGCCGGAGGTGTCGCCCTTGACCCAGTACTCCCGGCGCGAGCGGCTCCAGTAGGTGGCCCGACCGGTGGTGAGGGTGCGGTGCAGCGCCTCGTCGTCCATCCAGCCCAGCATGAGCACCTCGCCGGTGTCGTGCTGCTGCACGATGGCGGTCACCAAGCCCGCGGCGTCGTGCTTGAGCCGCGCGGCCACGGCCGGGTCGAGGGCGGTGGTGCCGGGCGCGGCGGGCACGCCGTCCCGCGGCGCCACCGGGGTGCGGAGGGTCTCGCTCACCGGGCCAGTATCCCCGGCGCCGGGGACTCGCCCGACGGCCGGTCCCGCTGGGCGACCCACGAGGCGTACAGCGCGGCGTAGACGCCGTCCGGGTCGGTGACCAGGGCGGCGTGCGGACCGCGCTGCACCACGCGCCCGGCGTCCATGACCACGACCTCGTCGGCTGCCTCGGCGGTGGAGAGCCGGTGGGCGATCGTCACGCTGGTGCGACCGGCGGTGAGTCGCTCCAGGGCGGCGGCGATGCGCACCTCCAGCCGGGGGTCGACGGCGCTGGTGGCCTCGTCGAGCACGAGCAGGTCGGGATCGGCGAGGTGGGCCCGCAGCAGGGCGACCAGCTGCCGCTCCCCCGCCGAGAGCGACTCGCCGCGCTGACCGACCCGCGTGTCCAGACCGGCGGGCAGTCCCGCCAGCCAGTCGCCGAGCCCGAGCTCCTCGGCGGCGGTGGTGATGCGCGCGTCGTCGGCGCCGAGGTCGCCGTAGCGCACGTTGGCGCGCAGGGTGTCGTCGAAGAGGAACCCCTCCTGGGGCACGAGCACCACGCTGCGGCGCAGCGAGGACTCCCGGACCGTGCGCAGGTCGACGCCACCGACGCGCACCGCACCGGTGTCGGGGTCCATCAGCCGGGTGAGCAGCTTGGCCAGGGTCGACTTCCCCGACCCGGTGCCGCCCACGACCGCGACGCGGGCTCCGGCCGGCAGCCGCAGCGCGACGTCGTGGAGCACCGGTGGGCCGCCGGGGTAGGCGAAGCCGACGGCGTCGAACTCCACGTCCAGGCCGCCCGTGGCCGAGACGCCGAGCGCGACACCGTCGTCGCCGGGGTCGACCAGGTCGGCCGGGGTGGAGAGGATCCCGATCACCCGACGCCAGCCCGCGAAGGCGTTCTGGGCGTCGTTGAGCACCTGGGTGGCGATCTGCACCGGGCTGACGAACAGCGTGACCAGGAACATGAACGCCACGATCTCGCCGGCGCTGAGGCGGCCCGCGATGCCGAGCAGGATGCCGATCACGAGCACCGCCGCGTTGGCGACGCCCGCGGTGACCCCGCCGATCGAGAACGACACGACGCTGAAGGTCAGGGCCTTGGTGGCCGCCTGCTGGTGGGAGGCGATCGAGGCGTCGATCCGCTCCTGGGTGCGCTCCTGCACGCCGTAGGAGCGCACGACGCTCGCGCCGACGACCGGCTCGGAGATCGCCGAGAGCATCTGCCCCACCCGGGCGCGCACCCGGCCGTAGGAGCGGGAGAGGCGGCGCTGGAAGAACCGGATGCTCCAGAACAGCGGGGCGAAGCAGACCCACACCACGATCGTCAGCTCCCACGAGTACCACAGCATCACCAGCGTGCCGACGAGCATCTGGCCGATGCTCACCACGAACACCAGCCCGCCGAAGACGAGGAACTGGCTCACCTGGTCGACATCGCTGGTGACGCGCGAGACCAGGGCGCCGCGACGCTCGGTCTGCTGGGTGAGCAGCGGCAGCTCGTGCAGGTGGCGGAAGGCTTTGATGCGCAGGGTCGCCAGCCCGCGCTCGGCGGCGCGGAACAGCCGGGCGGTCATCAGGTAGGACGCCGCGGAGGTGATCAGCAGTCCCACGAACGCCGCGACGGCCATGAGCACGGTGAAGGAGACGTCCACCCCCGCGCCGGTCTCGGCGCCCAGGCCGCGGTCGAGGGTCTGCTGGATCGCGATCGGGGTCAGCACCTGGCCCAGCGAGGCGACGACGGCGCACAGCGCGGTGACCCGGATCCCGTCGGTGAGCTCGGGCGAGAGCACCAGGCCCCGGCGCAGGGTCTGCCAGCCGCCGAGGTCGGCACCGGTGTCGACGGTGCTCATGCGCGCACCTCCTCCCGAGCGTCGTCGCGGGCGTCCTCGTATGCGTTGACGAGGCGGGCGTAGCTCTCGCTGCGCCGCACCAGGTCGGCGTGGGTGCCGCGCTCGCGCACGACGCCGTCGGCCAGGTGCACCACCTCGTCGGCCAGGCCGATGGTGGCCTTGCGGTAGGCCACGACCACCAGCGTGGTGTCGACCTGCGCGCGGAGTCCGGCCAGGATGCGGGCCTCGACCTCGGGGTCCACCGCGCTGGTGGCGTCGTCGAGCACCAGCAGCCGGGGCCGGCGCACCAGCGCCCTGGCCAGGGCCAGCCGTTGCCGCTGCCCGCCCGACAACGACGCGCCGCGCTCGCCCAGCCGGGCGTCGAGCCCGCCGTCCAGCGCGGCGACGACGTCGTCGACCTGGGCGGTGCGCAGCGCCCACCAGACGTCGTCGTCGGCCACGTCGAGGCCGAGGGTGACGTTGCCGCGCACGGTGTCGTCGAAGATGAACGCCGTCTGGGGCACGACCGCCACCGCGCGGGCCAGCTCGCCCGGGGCGAGGTCGCGCAGGTCCACACCGTCGAGCAGCACCTGCCCGGCGTCGGGGTCGACGAGGCGACTGAGCAGGGTGGTGAGCGTGCTCTTGCCCGACGCCGTGGCGCCGACGACGGCGACGGTGCGGCCAGGAGCGACGGTGAGGTCGATGCCGCGCAGCACCCGCGTGTCGGCCCCGGGATAGGCGTAGTCGACGCCGCGCAGCTCCAGCGTCGCGCCGGCGTCGCCCCGGACGGGGGTGGGGAGCCGCCGGGTACCGAAGGCCATCTCGCCGGTGGCGGCGAGCACCTCCGCGACCCGGCCGTGGCCCACCACCGAGCGGGGGAACTCCCCCAGCACCCAGCCCAGCGACCGGATCGGGAAGGCCACCACGGTGAGCAGGTAGCAGACGGTGACGAGGTCGGCGGGGCTGGTGGCACCCGCCTCGACCCGGCCGACGCCGACCAGCAGCACGAGCAGCACCCCGAGGGTCGGCAGGCCGGACATGAGCGGGTCGAAGACGGCGCGCAGCAGCCCGAGACGGATGTTGGCCTCACGCAGCTCGTGGGCGACGGCGCCGAACCGGGCCGTCTCCTCGGGCTCGCGGCCCAGGGTCTTGACGACCTGCGCGCCCTCGAAGGACTCGTGGGCCACCTCGCTGAGCTCGGCCCGCAGCTGCTGGGCGCGCATGGCCCAGCCCTGCGAGCGGCGCTGGAAGGCGAGGTTGGCGGTGATGACCGCCGGGAACACCAGCAGGCCCACCAGGGCCAGCACGACGTCGGCGGCCAGCATCTGGCCGACCGCGATGACCATCATCGCCAGCGTGCCCAGCGCCATGGGCATCGGGGCGATCGGGCCCCAGGTGGCCTCGACGTCGGAGTTGGCGGTGGAGAGCAGCTGGCCGGTGGGGTGGCGCTGGTGCCACGACATCGGCAGGGCGAGGTAGCGACGAGTGACCGCGCGGCGTCCCTGCGCCTGCAGGCGGTACTGCATCACCCCCGCCCCCACGCGCCGGGCGATGACGCCCAGGGCGCGCAGCAGCGCGATCCCGACGAACAGCGCGGCGATCGCCACCAGCACGCCCGTGCCGATCTCACCGTCGCGCAGGGCCGGGGTGATGCCGTGCTCGGTGGCCCAGCCCAGCGCCCAGGCGTCGGCGACCGTCAGCCCTCCGAAGAGCACCGCCCCGACCACCGAGACCGCGAACACCCGCGGCTCGGCCCGGATGCCCTCCCCCAGGATCCGGAACCCCGCCACGGTCGTGCCACGGGCGGGGGCGGTACTCATGCAGTCGGCTCCTGGGGCTCAGCGGGTGCGCGGGGGCGGGCGGGCACCGGGATCAACCCCGGGCCCGAGGCTCCCTATTCCCTCGGTTGCCCCCGTCAACCACCCTCAGCGGACCGGGTGGCCGGAGGCGGCGAGCGCGTCCTTGACCTCGCGCACCCGCAGGGTGCCGAAGTGGAAGACCGTGGCGGCCAGGACGGCGTCGGCGCCGGCCTCGACCGCCGGGGCGAAGTGGTCGACCGCGCCGGCGCCGCCGGAGGCGATCACGGGCACCGAGACCTCGGCGCGCACCGCGCGGAGCAGGTCGAGGTCGAACCCGTCCTGGGTGCCGTCGGCGTCCATCGCGTTGAGCAGGATCTCCCCGGCGCCGAGCTCGGCGGCCCGGGCCGCCCAGGCGATGGCGTCGACGCCGGCGGAGCGACGTCCGCCGTGGGTGGTGACCTCGAAGCCGGAGTCCGTGCCGGGCGCACGGCGGGCGTCGACCGAGAGCACCAGCACCTGGTTGCCGAAGCGGTCGGCGATCTCGGCGATCAGCTCGGGGCGGCGCAGCGCGGCGGTGTTGACCGCGATCTTGTCCGCGCCGGCCCGCAGCAGGGCGTCGACGTCCTCGACGCTGCCGATGCCGCCCCCGACCGTGAGGGGGATGAAGACCTCCTCCGCGCAGCGCGAGACGATCTCCATCGTGGTGGCGCGGCCCTCGTGGGAGGCCGAGATGTCGAGGAACGTCAGCTCGTCCGCACCCTCGGCGTCGTAGGTGCGGGCGAGCTCGACGGGATCGCCGGCGTCGCGCAGGTCCAGGAAGTTGATGCCCTTGACCACCCGCCCGCCGTCGACGTCGAGGCACGGGATGACGCGGACGGCCAGGCTCATCCCGGCGTCCCGCCGCCGGCCGCGCCCTTGGTCAGCGCGAGGGCGTCGACGAGGGTGAAGCGGCCCTCGTAGAGCGCCGTCCCCGCGATCGCCCCCTCGACGCCGAGGGGCACCAGCTCCATCAGCGCCCGCAGGTCGTCGAGGGTCGTGACGCCGCCGGAGGCGATGAGGGGCGCGTCGGTCACCGCGGCGACGTCGCGCAGCAGGTCCAGGTTCGGGCCCTGCAGCATGCCGTCCTTGTTGACGTCGGTGACGACGTAGCGCGCGCAGCCCTCGGAGTCGAGGCGGGCCAGGGTCTCGTAGAGGTCGCCGCCGTCGCGGGTCCACCCGCGGGCCGCGAGGGTGCGGCCGCGCACGTCGAGGCCGATGGCGATGCGGTCGCCGTGCTCGGCGATCACCTTCGCGCACCACTCGGGCTGCTCGAGCGCCGCGGTGCCGATGTTGACCCGCCGGCAGCCGGTGGCCAGCGCCGCGGCCAGCGACTCGTCGTCGCGGATGCCGCCGCTCATCTCGACGTCGATGTCGAGGCGGCCCACGATCTCGGCCTGCACCTCGCGGTTGGTGCCGCGGCCGAAGGCGGCGTCGAGGTCGACCAGGTGCAGCCACTCGGCGCCGTCGTTCTGCCAGCGCAGCGCGGCCTGCACGGGGTCGCCGTACTCGCGCTCGGAGCCGGCCACCCCCTGGGTGAGCTGCACCGCCCGGCCCTCGGTGATGTCGACGGCGGGCAGCAGCTGCAGGTACGGGGTGGTGCCGGTCATGTCAGGGTTCCGATCCAGTTGCGGAGCAGGGCGGCGCCGGCGTCGCCGGACTTCTCGGGGTGGAACTGGGTGGCGGTCAGCGGGCCGTTCTCGACCGCGGCGACGAAGCGGTCGCCGCCGTGCTCGGCCCAGGTAACCAGGGGGGCGGTGGTGCGGCCGTTGGTGACCAGCTCCCAGGAGCGCACGCCGTAGGAGTGCACGAAGTAGAACCGCTCGGTGCCCAGGCCCGCGAACAGGCGGCTGTCGGCGGGCGCCTCGACGGTGTTCCAGCCCATGTGGGGCACCACCGGGGCCTGCAGCCGCTCCACGACACCGGGCCACTCGTCGCAGCCCGCGGTCTCGACGCCGTGCTCGACACCGCGGGCGAAGAGGATCTGCATGCCCACGCAGATGCCGAGCACCGGGCGGCCGCCCGCGAGCCGGCGTCCGATGAGCCGGTCGCCCTTGATGGCACGCAGCCCGGCCATGCAGGCGGCGTACGCGCCCACGCCCGGCACCACCAGGCCGTCGGCGGCCAGGGCGGTCTCGAAGTCGCCCGTGAGCTCCACCTCGGCGCCGGCCCGCTCGACGGCGCGCACGGCCGAGCGCAGGTTGCCCGACCCGTAGTCGAGGACGACGACGCGCGGGCGCTCCGTGCTCAGAGCGCGCCCTTGGTGCTCGGGATGCCGGTCTCGCGCGGGTCGTAGGCCACGGCGTCGCGGAAGGCGCGGGCGAAGGCCTTGAACTGGGTCTCGACGATGTGGTGGGGCTCGCGACCGGCCAGCACCCGCACGTGCAGCGCGATGTGGGCGTGGAAGGCGATGGTCTCGAAGACGTGCCGGGTCAGGGAGCCGAGGAACGCCGGAGTGGTGCCGCCGAGCTGCACGTACTGCTGGCCCTCGGGCTCGCCGGTGTGCACGCAGTAGGGCCGACCCGAGACGTCGACGACGGCCTGGACCAGCGCCTCGTCCAAGGGCACGGTGGCGTCGCCGAAGCGGCGGATGCCGACCTTGTCGCCCAGGGCCTGGCGCAGCGCCTGGCCGAGCACGATGGCGGTGTCCTCGATGCTGTGGTGGCCGTCGATGTGGAGGTCGCCGGTGGTCGTCACGGTGAGGTCGAGCAGCGCGTGCCGGGCCAGGGCGGTGAGCATGTGGTCGTAGAAGCCGACCCCGGTGCTGATGTCGTGGCGCCCGGTGCCGTCGAGGTCGACCTCGACCAGCACGGTGGACTCGCTGGTGGTGCGCTCCAGGCGGGCGTACCGCCGGGGGGTGGGCTGGCTCATGCCGTCTCCTGCTCGACCGGGTCGCCGACCCGGATGTTCTCACTGTCCATCACGTGCACCAGGGCGTCGCGGAACGCCGCCATCTCGGCCGGGGTGCCCACCGAGACGCGCAACCAGCCCTCGGGACCGGTCTCGCGCACCAGGACGCCCTGACCGAGCAGACCCTCCCACACCGCACGACGGTCGCTGAAGGTGCCGCAGAGCACGAAGTTGGCGTCGGAGTCGGCCGCCTGCAGGCCCTGGTCCCGCAGCCAGGCGACCAGGGCGTCGCGTTCGGCGCGCAGCAGGTCGACCTTGCCCAGCAGGTCCTCGGCGTGGCGCAGCGCCGCCAGCGCCGCGGCCTGGGTGAGCGCGGAGAGGTGGTAGGGCAGCCGGACCACGCGGATCGCGGCGGTGATGGCCGGGTCGGCGGCGAGGTAGCCCAGCCGCAGCCCGGCACCGGCGAAGGCCTTGCTCATGGTGCGGGTGACCACGAGGTTGCGGTGCTCGGGCAGCAGCGCCAACGCCGACGGCGTGCCGCTGCGGCGGAACTCGCCGTAGGCCTCGTCGACCACCACGAGGCCGTCGTCGCCGACGGCCTCGCACAGGGCGACCACGGTGGACTGCGGCAGCGCCGTGCCGGTGGGGTTGTTGGGCGAGGGCAGCAGGACCACCGAGGGACGCTCGGCGGCGACCAGCGCGACGGCCTGCTCGACGTCGAGGGCGAAGTCCTCGGCCCGCCGTCCGGCCACCCAGCGGGTGTGGGTGTCCCGGGCGTACTCGGGGTACATCGAGTAGGTCGGGGCGAAGCTCAGCGCCGTGCGGCCGGGACCGCCGAAGGCCTGCAGCAGCTGCAGCATGACCTCGTTGGAGCCGTTGGCGGCCCACACCCGGGCGGGGTCGACGGCGAACGCGGCGTCGCGGCTGAGGTAGGCCGCCAGGGCGGTGCGCAGCTCGGTGAACTCGCGGTCGGGGTAGCGGTTGAGGTCGGCGGCGGCCTGCGCCACGGCCTCGGCGATGTCGGCGATGCAGGCGGCCGAGGGCCCGTAGGGGTTCTCGTTGACGTTGAGCTGCACCGGGACGTCGAGCTGGGGCGCGCCGTAGGGCTCGATGCCGCGCAGCTCCTCGCGCAGCGGCGGGAAGGTCATGACTCGAACCGCACCCGCACCGCCGCACCGTGGCCGGGCAGGTCCTCGGCCTCGGCGAGGGTGACGACGTGGTCGGCGACCTCGGCCAGCGCGGCGGCGCTGTAGTCCACGACGTGCTGGGAGCGCAGGAACGCCCGCACCGAGAGCCCGGAGGAGTGGCAGGCGCAGCCGCCGGTGGGCAGCACGTGGTTGGAGCCGGCGCAGTAGTCGCCCAGGCTCACCGGGGTGTGGGAGCCCAGGAAGATCGCCCCGGCGTTCGACACCTTCGCGGCCCAGTCGGCGGCGTCGCGGGTCTGGATCTCCAGGTGCTCGGCGGCGTAGGCGTCGACCGCGCGCACCCCCTGCTCGAGGTCGTCGACCAGCACGATGCCCGACTGCGGACCGCCCAGGGCGGTGCGCACCCGCTCGACGTGGCGGGTGGCCGCCACCTGCTTCTCCAGCTCGGCCTCGACGTCGTCGGCGAGCGTGACCGAGGTGGTGACCAGCACCGCACCGGCCATCGGGTCGTGCTCGGCCTGGCTCAGCAGGTCGGCGGCGACGAACGCGGGGGTGGCGGTGTCGTCGGCGAGGATCGCGATCTCGGTGGGCCCGGCCTCGGAGTCGATGCCGACCTGGCCGCGCACGAGGCGTTTGGCGGTGGCGACGTAGATGTTGCCGGGACCCGTGATCAGGTCGACCTTGGCGCACTCCCCCGCCCCGTAGGCGAACATGCCGACCGCCTGGGCCCCGCCCACGGCGTAGACCTCGTCGACGCCGAGCAGCGCGCAGGCCGCGAGGATCGTGGGGTGCGGCAGGCCGCCGAACTCCGCCTGCGGCGGGCTGGCGAGCGCGATGGCGGGCACGCCCGCGGTCTGCGCCGGCACGACGTTCATGACCACGCTGGACACCAGGGGCGCGAGGCCGCCGGGCACGTAGAGACCGACCCGGTTCATCGGCACCTTGCGGTGGACCACCCGCGCGCCGGCGGCGACGTCGGTGACGACGTCGCCCTCGAGCTCGGCCTCGCACGTCATCCGCAGCCGGCGGATCGACTCCTCCAGGGCGGCGCGGATCGCCGGGTCGAGCTGCTCCAGGGCGTCGGCCAGGGCCGCGGCAGGCACCCGCAGCTGCGGGGTGTCGACCCGGTCGAAGCGGGCGTTGAACTCCCGGATGGCCTCGACGCCGCGCGTGCGCACGGCCTCGAGGATGGCGTGGACCGCCGGCACGGCCGCCTCGACGTCGAAGTCGGCACGGGGCACCACGGTGCGGTAGTCGTCGACCGTGGCGCCGCGGAGGTCGATGCGGCGGATCATGGGCCTGAGTCTAGGTGGGCGCCGCACCCCCTTTTCACCGTGACCCAGCGGCCGGGACACCGGACTGTGACCGGTCCCACACCGTGATCGCGGGTGAGGCTGCTGCGTGGGGTGCCGGGCTAGATTCGGGGGGTGAGCGAACGGTTGCCGATGTTCCCGCTCAACTCGGTGGTCTACCCCGGCCTCCCGGTGCCGCTGCGCGTCTTCGAGGACCGCTACCGGGCCCTGGTGGCGTACCTGCTGCGCGAGCCCGACCCGACCCGTCGGCTCTTCGGCACCGTGGCCATCCGCGAGGGCTACGAGGTCGGCGAGCGCGGCCGGCAGTCGTTGTACCGCGTGGGGTGCCTGCTGCAGCTCACCGACGTCGAGCAGCACCGCGACGGCACCTACTCGATCGAGGCGGTGGGGCGCGACCGGCTGCGCCTGCACGAGCTCGACAGCTCCGGTGACCACCCCGTGGGGCTGGTCGACGTCCTCGGCGACCACGAGGGGCCCGTGGAGGTCGTGCCGCCGGAGGTCGAGGACGCCGCCCGACGCACGTTCGAGCGCTACTGCGGGGCGCTCGCCTCGGTGGGCCTGGAGGCCTACGACGGGCGCCTCCCCCGCGACCCCGGCTACCTCTCCTGGACCCTCGCGTCCTGCGCGCCGCTGCCGCTGCACGACCGGCAGAAGCTGCTGGAGGCCGACGGCGTCGCCTCGCGGCTGCAGCTGGTCACGAGCCTGCTGCGCAGCGAGCTGCGTGCCATGCAGGCGCTGCCCTCGCTGCCGGCCAGCGAGATCGCCCGCACCCGCTGGTCGCCCAACTAGCACGCCGCGGTGGCGAAGAAGGACCGGCCCGGGGCCGGCGGCACCCCGGCGACGGTCGCGCTGAGCGCGGCCGGGATCGCCTTCACGCTGCGCGCCTACGACCACGACCCCCGGGCGGAGTCCTACGGCCTCGAGGCGGCCCAGGCCCTGGGCGTCGCACCGGCGCGGGTCTTCAAGACCCTGGTGGCGCGGGTCGACGGCGCCCTGCGGATCGCGGTGGTGCCGGTGAGCACGACGCTGGACCTGAAGTCGCTCGCCCGCGCCTGCGGCGGGCGGCGCGCCGAGATGGCCCTCCCCGCCGACGCCGAGCGCGCCACCGGCTACGTCGTGGGCGGGATCTCCCCGGTGGGACACCGCACCCGGGTCCCGGTCGTGGTCGACTCCAGTGCCGGCGACCACCCGACCGTGCTGGTCTCGGGCGGACGCCGCGGCCTCGACCTCGAGCTCGCCCCGGACGACCTCGTGCGGGCGACCGGGGCCGTGGTGGCCCCGATCGCCCGCACGTGAGGTGGTCGGGCCGGTGTCGGCTCAGTCGTCGAAGGTGACCTTCGCGACCACGTGACCCGTCCCGTCCTCGCTCCACGCGCTGAGCCCGAAGGCGCTGAGCTTGGTGAGGATGTCCAGCGCCTGCTCCTCGCCCTCCGCCGCGTCCTGGATCCAGTCCCCGGCGTTGAAGTCGACGAAGATCAGCGCCCCGAGGTCCTCGTCGACGACGACGTCGTCGAAGGCGTCGCTGCCGGCGAGGTCGCCCCCCTCGCGCAGCGAGGCCACCCAGTCGCCCTGGGCGCCGAGCACCACCTGGTCGCCGTCGGACTCGACCGTGAGGTCGTCGACGCCGGTGGTGGCGAGCAGCCGGTCGAGCACACCGGTGATGGCCTCGGCGTCACCGCGGATCACCGCGCCGACGGGCGGTTCGCCGCTGTCGAGCGCTGCGGCGTCGGATCCGATCCCGGCGGCGCCGCCGTCGCCCAGCAGGGTCTCGGCGTCCTCGGGCAGGGACAGCCCGGTGAGCCCCTCGAGCTGCGGGAGCAGCGCGTCGAGGGAGAACTGCCCGCCGGCACCGCCGGTGGCGTCGAGGAGCGACTGGGCCCAGCCGTCGGTCAGGGAGAGACCGAGCGCGAGTGCGGTGTCGCTGGGCAGGTCACCCGCGTACTCGCGGGCCCGGTCGCCGTACACCGAGGCGGGGTCGGTGCCGCCCTCGCCGGAGCGGCTGGCCGTCTCGAGCTCGATGCCGCCGTCCTCGAAGCGCAGCGCGACGGCCAGGCCGCCGAAGCTGTCGAGGGCGGAGGTGAGGCCGTCGACCGCCGCCTGACCGTCGGGGCAGACCTGCGTGGCGTCGGCGGTGACGTCGCTGCCGAAGGGGTCCGTGGCGGGGTCGGCGGAGGCGAAGGACTGCCCCGCGCACGCCAGCGCGGCGAAGGAGTCGATCAGGTCGCCGGCCTGGGCGACGAGGTCGCCGAGGCCGGGGCCGACGTAGATGTTGAGGATGCCGGGGTCGCCGGCGGCGTCGGTGGTGCCCCGGAAGTCCTCGGAGTCGGCGAGCGGGGCGTCGGCCGCCTCGTCGACGACGGCGGTGGCCAGCTGCTCGTTCTCGGCGATCACCGCCCACCCGTCGCTGATGGCGTAGCCGCCGCCACCGCTGCAGTCGGTGAGGTCGTCCAGCGCCGTGGCCGCGGCCTCGGCGTCGTCGACCTGCACGACGGCGGCGATGGTCGGGAAGTCGGTCGTCGCACCGGGCACGTCGGCGATGGCGGCGACACCGAACCGGTCGCCGAGCCACGGCTCGACGTCGTCGGCGAAGTCGAGGTCGGGGCACAGCCCGGCGCTCTGGGCGGCCTCGAACGCGGCCTGGCGCAGGTCGGAGTCGGAGTCCAGCCCGAGGTCCTCCCGCAGCCCGGGGAACTTGCCCAGGGTGTCGAGCGCCGCGAGCTTCTGCTTCCCGCTGGGGTCGAGGTCGAGGCTGACGTAGGCCACGGTGGAGGCGGGCAGCGCCTCGGCCGGCTGCGGGCCGGCGTTGCTGAACGCGCGCCAGGCGAACACCCCACCGACACCGAGGCCGGCGAGCACCAGCGCGCCGACGCTGCCGAGGACGATCGTGCGCGTGCCGCGGCGCCGGCGCGGCGCCGGGGAGCCCGGGCCGAGCAGGTCGGGCGGACCCATCGGCGGCGGTCCCGGCGGCGGGGGCGGGAACCCGGACGGCGGCGGGGGCGGGGGCGGCATGACGGACACGGGGATCACCTCAGGGTGCGGGTGCAGGGACGACGGCGTCGGCCCCACCCGGACGGGTGACGCACGGCGCGTGGGCGTCAGCCTGCCCCACCGGCGCCGGAACATGCCATCCTGATCCGCTCAGGACCCCGGGGTCGGGGGGAGGGGCGGTGGCGGCCACGCCTGGGCCGTCCGGGCGAACTGCTGGGCCGCGCCCTGCTGCCACTCCTGGCGCTCCCGCTCCAGGCGGTCGCGGTCGGCGCGGGTGAAGGGCCGCAGCAGGTAGACCGCGGCCAACCCGGCGAGGGCGCCGACCGGCCAGGCGATCACGGGGCTGCCGAACGGCAGGCGCAGCGTGTCGGGGAGGTCGGTGCCGTCGGGCAGGGCCCCGGCGAAGAGCCGGGGGTTCGGCGGGGAGAGGGCCAGCCCGGAGCGCCGGCACACCTCGCCGGCGAGGACGGCACCGGCGGCCACGGCGACCAGGGTGAGGATCGGGGAACGGCGGGCGAGCAGGGCGGCGACGAGGCCGAGCACCGCTCCCCCGCCGAGGCCGAGCAGGACGTAGGTGCCCACGCCGTCGAAGACGTCGCCGATGGCGGCGTAGTCCTCGAAGAGCCAGGTGCCCTGCTGCACGCCGCCGGGCGGGGGCGTCCACCACGCGAGCCAGATCCGGGCGACCCCGAGACCGATCAGCACGGCCACCAGCAGGACGCCGAGGACGTCGAGCACGGCCAGCCCCACCACGGCCGCGACACCGCGCCGCGGGGCGCTCACCCGGTCAGACATCCTGGTCCCAACAGTTGCTTGAGGTCGGCGAACAGAGCCGGGGTCGGCGTGACCCGCAGCCGGTCGTCGAGCCGGAGCACCTTGATGGACTCCCGCGTGACCAACCGTAGCCGGACCTCCGTGACGCCCGGGTGGGTGCCGAGCACGTCGCGCAGCTGCTCGATCACCGGGCCGGTGCACCGGGTGGAGGGCAGGCTGATGGTCACCGGCCCGGCGCCGGTCTCGGTGAGGTCGGGGACGGTGACCTCCTGCCCGCGCAGCTCGGGCTGGTCCTTGTCGCGCGAGAGGGTGCCCTTGACCCGCACGATCGCGTCCTCCTGCAGGTAGGGGGCCGCGAGCTGGTAGGAGCTGGGGAACAGCAGCACCTCGATCCCACCGTCGAGGTCCTCCAGGGTGATCGTGGCCCAGGCGTCGCCCCGCTTGGTGATGCGACGGTTCACGGCGGTGATGAGCCCGCTGACCGTCAGCGTGGACCCGTGCGGCCGGTCCTCGTCGAGCATCAGCTGGCCGATGGTGCAGTCGGTGCCCTGCGAGAGCACGTGCTCCAGGCCGAGCAGCGGGTGGTCGGAGACGTAGAGGCCGAGCATGTCGCGCTCGTGGCTGAGCAGGGTCATCTTGTCCCACTCGTCGAGGTCGGGGATGGTGACGCTCACCCCGAAGCCGGAGTCGCCGGAGTCGTCCAGGCCCGCGAACAGCGAGTCCTGGCCGATGGCCTCGTTGCGCTTGATGTCGACGTACTGGTCGACGGCGGTCTCGTGCACCGCGAGCAGCGCGCGGCGCCGGAGGTTCATCTCGTCGAACGCACCGGCCTTGATGAGCGATTCGATGACCCGCTTGTTGCAGACCACGGCCGGCACCTTGGACATGAAGTCGTCGAAGTCGGCGAAGCGGCCCTTCTCCTCCCGCGCCGCGACGATCTGGTCCACGACGTTGGCACCGACGTTGCGGATCGCGGTGAGACCGAAGCGGATGTCGGTGCCGACCGGGGTGAAGTTGGCGGCCGAGGAGTTCACGTCCGGCGGCAGCACCTGGATCTTCATCTTGCGGCACTCGTTGAGGTAGATCGCCGACTTGTCCTTGTCGTCGCGCACCGAGGTGAGCAGCGCCGCCATGTACTCGGTGGGGTAGTTGGCCTTGAGGTAGGCGGTCCAGTACGTGATGACGCCGTAGGCGGCGGAGTGCGACTTGTTGAAGGCGTAGTCGGAGAAGGGCAGCAGGATCTCCCACAGCGTGTCGATCGCCTGCTGGGGGTAGCCGCGCTCGAGCATGCCCGCCTGGAAGCCGGCGTACTGCTTGTCCAGCTCCTCCTTCTTCTTCTTGCCCATCGCGCGGCGCAGGTTGTCGGCGGCCCCCAGGGTGAAGCCGGCCAGCACCTGGGCGATGGCCATCACCTGCTCCTGGTAGACGATCAGGCCGTAGGTCTCCCCCAGCACCGGCTCGAGCGCCTCCGCCAGGGCGGGGTGGATCGGCTCGATCGGCTCCCGGCCGTTCTTGCGGCGGGCGTACTTGTTGTGGGAGTCCGCACCCATCGGGCCGGGCCGGTACAGCGCCGAGACGGCGGTGATGTCGGCGAACTGGTCGGGCTGCATGGAGCGCAGCAGCGACCGCATGCCGCCGCCGTCGAGCTGGAAGACGCCCAGCGTGTCGCCGCGACCCATCAGCTCGTAGGTGGCCCGGTCGTCGAAGGGCAGCTCCTCGAGCACCACCTTCTCGCCCCGGTTGGCCTCGATGTTGGCGATCGCGTCGTCGATGATGTGGAGGTTGGACAGGCCCAGGAAGTCCATCTTGACCAGCCCCAGCGCCTCGCACATGGGGTAGTCGAACTGGGTGATGACCGCACCGTCCTGCGGGCGGGCCATGATCGGCACGATGTCGATCAGCGGCTCGCTGGACATGATGACGCCGGCGGCGTGCACGCCCCAGTTGCGGATCTGGCCCTCGAGGCCCAGCGCGGTCTGGTAGATCGTGCGCACGTCGTGGTCGGAGTCGTGCAGGGCCCGGAACTCCCCGCCCTCGCCGTAGCGCTTGTGGTCGGGGTTGAACAGCTCCTTGAGCGGCACGCCCTTGCCCATGACGTCGGCCGGCAGCGCCTTGGTGATGCGGTCCGAGATCGCGAAGCCGTGGTCGAGCACGCGGGCGGCGTCCTTGATGGCGGCCTTGGCCTTGAGACGGCCGAAGGTCGCGATCTGGGCGACCCGCTCGGAGCCGTACTTCTCGGTGACGTAGGCGATCACCTCGCCGCGCCGCTGGTCGTCGAAGTCGATGTCGAAGTCGGGCATCGAGGGGCGCTCGGGGTTGAGGAAGCGCTCGAAGAACAGCCCGTGCTCCAACGGGCACAGGTCGGTGATGCGCAGCGCGTACGCCGCGATGGAGCCGGCGCCCGAGCCACGGCCCGGACCGACCCGGATGCCCTGGGCCTTGGCCCACTGGATGAAGTCGGCGACCACGAGGAAGTACCCGCAGTAGCCCTTGGTGGAGATGACCGCGAGCTCCATCTCGACGCGGTCCTTGACCTCCTGGGTGAGCCGCTCGCCGGGGTAGCGGGACTCGATGCCGCGCCACACCTCGGTGCGGAACCAGCTCTCCTCGGTCTCCCCCGCCGGGATCTGCGCCCGGGCCATGTAGCCGCCGGTGGACTCGGTGAACTCGACCTCGCAGCGCTCGGCGATCGCCAGGGTGTTGTCGCACGCCTCGGGCAGGCCGAACCGGTCGGCCCACAGCTCGCGCATCTCGGCGGCGGACTTGAGGTAGTAGCCGCCGCCGTCGAACTTGAGCCGGTTGGTGTCGGAGAGCCGCTTGCCGGAGGCGACGCAGATCAGGGCGTCGTGGGCGTCGGCGTCCTCGGGGTTGTTGTAGTGGGAGTCGTTGGTGGCCAGCGGCGGGAGGTTGAGCTCGCGGCCCAGCTTGAGCAGGTCGTCGCGCACCCGCTTCTCGATCGAGATGCCGTGGTCCATCAGCTCGAGGAAGACGTTCTCGCGGCCGAACATGTCCTGCAGCTCGCCGGCCTCGCGCACGGCCTCGTCCCACTGCCCCAGCCGCAACCGGGTCTGGATGGCACCGCTCGGGCAGCCGGTGCTGACGATCAGGCCCTTGCTGTGCTCGGCCAGGATCTCCTTGTCCATGCGGGGCTTGAAGTAGTAGCCCTCGAGGCTGGCCCGCGAGGACAGCCGGAACAGGTTGTGCATGCCCTCGGTGCTCTCGGCCCACATCGTCATGTGGGTGTAGGCGCCGCCGCCGGCGACGTCGTCGCCGCCCTCCTCGGCCGCATCGCCCTTGCCCCAGCGCACCCGACGGCGCTCCGAGCGGTGGGTGCCGGGGGTGAGGTAGGCCTCGATGCCGATGATCGGCTTGACGCCGTGCTTGCGGGCCTTGGACCAGAAGTCGAAGGCACCGTGGAGGTTGCCGTGGTCGGTCATCGCGACCGCGGGCATGCCGAGGTCGCTGACGCGGCTGAACAGGCCGTCGAGCAGCGAGGCTCCGTCGAGCATCGAGTACTCGGTGTGGACGTGCAGGTGGACGAAGGAGTCGGTGCTGCCGGTCGACATCGGGGCGGTTCGTCTCCTTGGCGGGACAGGCGATCGGACGGGGTGCGGGGCGAGTGGCGGGACGGGTCAGACTACGCGAGCGGGGGCCGCGTCGGCGCGCGGGGACACCGGTGAGGATGGTGCCACCGGCCACCGACACTCCTGACCGGAGAAGGGCCTCAGGGCGGGGCGGGACGCCACTCCCTGCGCCACTCCATCCGCACGTCGGGCTCCTGCTCCTCGTTGTCACGCCCGTCGGTGGCCTCGACCTCGCGCAGGCCGTGGCGGGCGTAGAAACGGCGGGCCGGGGTGTTGGTCTCGAAGACCCACAGCGCGAAGCCCCCGGGCAGGCGGGAACACACCAGGCCGAGCAGGGCCGAGCCGATCCCCTGGCCCTGGTGGGCGGGGTCGACGTAGAGGTCGTCGAGCCAGGTGGGGGTGAAGCGGGCGTAGCCCGTCGGGGTCGGGCCGTCGGGGGTCTGCGCCACCCAGACCTCGTCGCGACCCTCACGGTGGGCGAGCCGGGCGGCGAGGAACCGCTCGACGTCGGCGGGAGGGTGGATGCCCTCGGGCATCGGGGCGGTGGCGCGGGCCCGGCGCTGCAGCCGGGCCAGGGCGGGCGCGTCGGACTCGGTACCGGGGCGCAGCACGAGGTCGCGCACCGCCTCAGACGGCATCGCGGATGACCTCCAGCGCGGCCGCGAGGTCGTCGGGGTAGGCGGACTCGAACTCGACGTACTCCCCCGACTCCGGGTGCTGGAAGCCGAGCTTGACCGCGTGCAACCACTGCCGGGTCAGGCCCACCCGCTTGGCCAGGGTGGGATCGGCGCCGTAGGTGAGGTCACCGACGCAGGGGTGCTTGAGGGCCGACATGTGGACGCGGATCTGGTGGGTGCGACCGGTCTCGAGGTGCACCTCGAGCAGGCTCGCGAAGCGGTGCGCCTCGAGGGTCTCGTAGTGGGTGACGCTGGGCCGCCCGCCGTCGAGCACCGCGAACTTGTGGTCGTGGGCCGGGTGCCGGGCGATCGGGGCGTCGATGGTGCCCTCCAGCGGGTCGGGGTGACCCTGCACGAGGGCGTGGTAGGTCTTGTCGACCGTGCGGTGCCGGAAGGCGTTCTTCAGCACCGAGTAGGCGTGCTCGGACTTGCAGATCACCATCACCCCGGAGGTGCCGACGTCGAGTCGCTGCACGATGCCCTGGCGCTCGGAGGCCCCGCTGGTGGCGATGCGGAAGCCGGCCCCCGCGAGATGGCCCACGACGGTGGGGCCGCTCCAGCCCGGCGAGGGGTGCACGGCGACGCCGACGGGCTTGTCGATCACGACGATGGCGTCGTCGTCGTGGATGATCCCGATGCCCTCGACGATCTCGGGCACGACCGCGAGCGGGTCGGGCTCGTGCGGGATCGTGACCTCCAGCTCCGCCCCCGGCACGAGGCGGTCGCTCTTGGCCACCGCCGCACCGTCGAGCAGCACGTGGCCGGCGCCGATCAGGTCGGCGGCGCGGGTGCGGGACAGGCCGAACATCCGGGCCAGGCCGGCGTCGACGCGCTCGCCCGCCAGGCCGTCGGGGACGGGCAGACAGCGGTACTCGCTCATGGGGTGCCTCCCGGCTCCGTGGTGGGGGTCGCGACGGCCGGCCCGGGCTCCTCGGGCCCCTCGGGTCCTTCGGGAGCCGGTGACTCGTCGCCGTCGCGGGTGCCGTCGAGGCGGATCCCGCGCAGCGCCTGGAGCACGATGAGCCCGGCGGCGACGTTGATCGCGATGTCGGCGATGTTGAACACCGGCCAGTTCGGCAGCTGGATCATGTCGATGACGTGACCGCGGAAGGGCCCCGGCTCGCGCAGCAGCCGGTCGGTGAGGTTGCCGGTGATGCCGGCGAGCAGCAGGCCCAGCGCGATCGCCCAGAGCCGGGTGCCGATGCGGCGCGCGACGACGAGCACGACGACGGTCGCGACGATCGCCACGCAGGTGATGACGGGGGTCAGGCCCCGGCCGGTGGAGAAGGCCGCACCGGGGTTGCGCACGAAGTGCAGCTGCAGCACGTCGCCGACGACGGCGATGTCGGGGCGCCCCTGGAGGCGCTCGACCGCCCACCACTTGCTGAGCTGGTCCGCGACGTAGGCCGCGAGCGCGACGAGGGCGAACAGGAGCAGCAGGCGCCGCCGGGACGGGGACCCGGCGGGGTCGGGACGATCGGGATCCATGGCGTGGTCAGTCTGACATGCTCCGCACGCACGACGGCCGCCC
>NZ_CAXQZB010000022.1:0-63029 GCF_964228225.1 Nocardioides sp. | reverse complement strand
ACGTCGGCGCCGCGGCGCCGACGTCCCGTGACGGGTCGCGCGTGTCAGGGGGCGTGACGGGGGAAGGACCGCGACATGCGTGTGCCCCGGCGTCCTGGTCGTCCCCGACGGCCCCGCAGCGGGCCGCTGCCCGGGTGGCGCCCCGCCGACCTCGTGGCGATGGCCGTCGCGTTGCTGGTCGTGGTCGCGATGATGGTGCCGATGGTGCTCGTGGTGCGCGAGATCGCCGTCGAGCAGGACCTCCTGCGCGGCATGGGCACCGCACGCGCTCCGGTGCCGGCCGTCGTGGTGCTCGTCGTGGCGTGCGTCGGGCTGTGGTTGCTCGGCGGGATGCTCGTGGACGTGGTGCGCTACGTCCACGAGGTCGTCACCGGCGCGCGTCCGCGGCTGCGCGGACCTCGGCGCTGACCGGGAGCGCCACGGGCCACAACGCACCGGACCCCCGGACCGCGCGAGCGGTCCGGGGGGTCCGGCGAGTGGTTGAGCCAAGGCTCAGGGTGTCACTGCTTCGAGCCCTCCACGGTGGAGGTCAGGACCGGCTTGTTGTCGCCGTCGAAGGTGTAGATGCCGACGAACGCCGAGGACGGGTCGTTCTCGTCGTCGATCGGGCCGATGCCGGACGGGCCGGTGTAGCGGATCTCCGAGCCCTCGTCGAGCAGCGCGATGCAGTCGGCGTAGGAGGTGCACTCCGTGCCGTCGGTGGCACCCGACACGGCGGCGAAGTTCTCCTGGACCGCGGTGGACTCGTTCGAACCGCCCTTGTAGGCCGCGAGGGCCGCGAGGATGGTGGCGTCGTAGGCCTCGGCGCCGTAGGAGAAGTCCGTGAGGGCGTCGCCGTTCACGGCCTCGTTCCAGCCGCTGAGCTGGTCCTTGAAGTCCTGCGAGGCGTCGGCGCCGGGGATGGTGCCCTGCGCGCCCTCGAGGGTGCCGGGCTCGAAGTCGGCGCTGAAGTCGGCGGTGTTGCCGTCGGTGTAGTACGTGGTCGACATGTCCCAGCCGGTGGCGGCGAGCTCGGGCACGATGGCCTTGGTCTCGTCGAAGGCCAGGATGACGATCGCGTCGGGGTTGGTGGCCGTGGCGGCCGCGACCTCGGAGGAGAAGCTGGTCTGGCCGGCGGGGAACTCGTCGCCGTCGCCCTTGCAGCCGTAGGTGCACTCGCCGCCGGCGTCCTCGATGGTCTGCTGGACGACGTCGCGCAGGCCGGTGCCGTAGGTGTCGGAGAACACCAGGAAGGCGACCTTCTGGAAGCCGTCGGAGGAGATCAGCGAGCCCAGCGCGTTGCCCTGGATGCCGTCCGGCGGAGCGGTGCGGAAGTAGAACGGCGAGTACCCGGACAGGTCCACCGCGGTGTTGGCGGGGGAGACCTGGGTGATCTTGGCCTGGGTCAGCGCGTCGACGAAGTTCAGCGAGACGCTGGAGGAGGCCGCACCGATGACCACCGAGGCGCCGTCGCGGATGATGCCGCGCGCGGAGGCGGTGGAGATCGACATGTCGGTGGAGTCACCGGAGTCACGGATGTCGGTGCAGGCGTCGACGCCGTTCACCCCGCCCGCGGCGTTGATCTCGGAGACGGCCAGGCCGACACCCGCGATCTCGGGCGGGCCGAGGAAGGCGAGGCTGCCGGTGAGCGGCAGGATGCCGGCCGCCTTGAAGGCGTCCGCGGTGGTGGTGCCGGCCGCGCAGGGGGCGTCGACGTAGTCGGCGGCGGGCGCGGTGGTCTCTGCGGGCTCGCTGGTGGAGGACGACGGAGCCGGGTCGGCGGCGGCGTCGCCCTCGTCGTCGGAGCCGCCGCAGGCGGCGAGGGTCAGGCTGAGGGCGGCGGTGCCGGCCATCAGCTTCACCCAGTGGGCGGGGGTGGATCGATTCACGGTGTGAACCTTTCTGTCCGGTGGGTAGGCGGACCCCTCCCTCCCCTGGGAGCGGGCGGGGTTCGGCGTGCTCACGGTAGAGCGGCGATCCGGGAGGGAAACCGGCTGGGAGTGGTCGTTGCCGAATCGTGACCTTGTCGCGATCCTGGCGTCGGATTCTTGTCACGATCTGGCGAGAGGCCCCGTGTCGGCCTCACCCGCCGGGGCGTACGCTGCTCCCTGACACCGGGTCGGGGACGGACTCGGCGGGTCTCGACACGGAAGGCGGGAGCCATGGCACGCACGGCGGTCTCGACGCGTGACGCCGTGGTGGAGGACGCCCCGTTCCTGGCCGAGCTGTGGGCCGGATCGCTGCGGCGCGCCGACGTGGCCGAGCACTACGCCGACGTCGAGCAGATCATCAAGGACGCCGCCCGCTCGCCCGAGCAGCGCGTCGTGATCGCCGAGTACGACGGTGCCCTCGCCGGCGCCGCGCTGCTGCGGCTGGGCACCGTCACCCCGCTCAACCTCGAGCCCTGCGTCTTCGTGGTCTCACCCCACGTCGTGGACACCTACCGGCGTCACGGGGTCGGCCGCACGCTGATGGAGGCCGCCGTGGCCTTCGCCGAGGAGACCGGGGCCACCGCGATCTCCACCGCGGTGGCCGCCAGCGCCCGGGAGCCCAACCGGTTCATGGCACGGCTGGGCCTGGGGCCGCTGGCCACCTACCGCACCGCGCCGACGTCGTTGGTGGGCGGCAAGCTGGCCGCGCGCCGGCCCACGATGGCCGCCCCGGGCTCGGGCCGCCAGGTCACGCGCGTGCTGGCCGCGCGCCGCTCGATGCGGCGCGCCGCCGAGGCCGACTAGCCCCCGATCTGGGCGCCGTCCACGAGCGCGCACGTGATCCGCGAGGTGCACACGCGCTTGCCGTCCTCGTCGGTGATGACGATGTCCCAGGCCGCGGCGCTGCGGCCGCGGTGCAGCGGCGTGGCGACGCCGGTCACCAGCCCGGAGCGCGCGGCGCGGTGGTGGGTGGCGTTGATGTCGACGCCCACCGCGAGCTTGCCCAGGGTCTGCGCGTGCAGCGCGGACCCGATCGAGCCGAGGGTCTCGGCGAGCACGACCGACGCGCCGCCGTGCAGGAGGCCGTAGGGCTGCTGGTTGCCCTCCACGGGCATCGTGCCGACGATGCGGTCGGGGGTGACCTCGGTGATCACCAGCCCCATCCGCTCGCCGAGGGTGCCCATCGGCATGGTCGCGGGGTCGAAGGGCAGGTCGGGAGCGCTCATGGGTCCATCTTGGCCGACGTCGGAAGTGTCGGCGACGGCGACTAGGGTCGGGCGCGTGACCGAGGTGACCGCCCGCCCGCGCCTGCTCCTGCTCGACGGCCATTCGCTGGCCTACCGCGCCTTCTTCGCCCTGCCGGTGGAGAACTTCTCCACCACCACGGGGCAGCACACCAACGCGGTCTACGGCTTCACCTCGATGCTCATCAACGTGCTGCGCGACGAGCAGCCCACCCACGTCGCGGTCGCCTTCGACGTCTCCCGGCAGACCTTCCGGATGGAGGAGTACGCCGAGTACAAGGCCAAGCGCGCCAAGAGCCCCACCGAGTTCAGCAGCCAGCTGCCGCTGATCGAGGAGGTGCTCACCGCGCTGCACATCCCGTTCCTCAAGGCCCCGGGCTTCGAGGCCGACGACATCATCGCCACCCTCACCACCCGGGCCCTAGCGGCCGGCATGGAGGTGCTGATCCTCACCGGCGACCGCGACGCGATGCAGCTGGTCACCGAGGACTCCACGGTGCTCTACCCCTCCCGCGGGGTCTCCGAGCTGGCGCGCATGACGCCGGAGGCGGTGGAGGCCAAGTACGGCGTCGCACCGGCGCGCTACCCCGAGCTCGCCGCGATCGTGGGCGAGACCTCCGACAACCTCCCGGGCGTGCCCGGGGTCGGGCAGGGCTTCGCCGCCAAGTGGCTGGCGCAGTTCGACGGCCTGGACAACCTCGTCGACCGGGTCGACGAGGTGGGGGGCAAGAAGGGCGAGGCGCTGCGCGCCCACCTCGGCGACGTGCTGCGCAACCGGCGTCTCAACGCGCTGGTGCGCGACCTCGACCTCGAGCTCGGTCCCGACGACCTCGTGCGCCGGCCGTGGGACCGCACCGAGGTCCACACCCTGTTCGACAGCCTGGAGTTCCGGGTGCTGCGCGACCGGCTCTTCGAGGAGCTGGAGTCGGAGGAGGACGTCGACGGCAGCGGCTTCGACCTCGCCGGCACCGTGGCGGCCCCGGGCGCGGTCGCCGCGTGGCTGGCCGACCTCGGGCCGGGGCGCGTGGGGGTGCACGTGCGTGGCGCCTGGGCGGCGGGCTCGGGCCGGGTCGACGGCCTCGCGCTCGCCGACGCTTCGGGGCGCGCGGCCTACCTGGACACCACCACCCTCACCCCCGACGACGACGCCGCGCTGGCCGCGTGGCTGGCCGACCCCGCGCGTCCCAAGGTGCTGCACGACGCGAAGGGCCCTGGGCTCGCCCTGGCCGCCCACGGGTGGAGCTTGGCGGGCCTGGCCAGCGACACCGCCCTGGCCGCCTACCTCGTGCGTCCCGACCAGCGCTCCTACTCCCTGTCCGACCTCACGGTGCGCTACCTCAAGCGCGAGCTGCGCACCGACGCCGAGCCCGAGCAGGCCTCGCTGTTCGGCGAGGAGGACGCCGACGCCGCCGCGTCGGTCGCGATGCTCCACGCGCGGGCCGTGCTCGACCTCGCCGAGGCCCTCGACGTCGCGGTGGAGGAGCACGGCGGCACCCGGCTGCTGGCCGACGTCGAGCTGCCCCTGGTGGGCCTGCTGCGGCGCATGGAGCAGGTCGGCATCGCCGTCGACGTCGCCTACCTCGAGGCACTGGAGTCGGAGTTCGCCGGCCACGTGCGCGACGCCGCCGAGGCGGCCTACGCCACGATCGGCAAGGAGATCAACCTCGGCTCGCCCAAGCAGCTGCAGGTGGTGCTCTTCGACGAGCTCGGCATGCCCAAGACCAAGCGCACCAAGACCGGTTACACCACCGACGCGGATGCCCTGCAGGCGCTGTTCGTCAAGACCGAGCACCCGTTCCTGGCCCACCTGCTGCGCCACCGCGACGTCACCCGGCTGCGCCAGACCATCGAGGGCCTGCTCAAGACGGTCGCGCCCGACGGCCGCATCCACACCACGTTCAACCAGACCATCGCCGCCACCGGCCGGCTCTCCAGCACCGAGCCCAACCTGCAGAACATCCCGATCCGCACCGAGGAGGGCCGCCGCATCCGGCAGGGCTTCGTGGTGGGCGAGGGCTACGACTGCCTGATGACGGCCGACTACAGCCAGATCGAGATGCGGATCATGGCGCACCTGTCCGAGGACGCCCTGCTCATCGAGGCGTTCAGGTCGGGCCAGGACTTCCACTCCATCACCGCCTCCCGCGTCTTCGACGTACCGGCCGAGGAGGTCGGGGTCGAGCAGCGGGCCAAGATCAAGGCGATGAACTACGGGCTCGCCTACGGTCTCTCGGCCTTCGGCCTGGGCCAGCAGCTCGGCATCGACCCCGGCGAGGCGCGGGGGCTGATGGAGGAGTACTTCGAGACCTTCGGCGGCATCCGCGACTACCTCGGCGGCGTGGTCGAGGAGGCCCGCAGGACGGGCTTCACCGAGACCATCATGGGACGACGCCGCTACCTGCCCGACCTCATCAGTGACAACCGGCAGCGCCGCGAGATGGCCGAGCGGATGGCCCTCAACGCCCCGATCCAAGGCTCGGCCGCCGACCTCATCAAGGTCGCGATGCTGCGCACCGATGTCGCGCTGGCCGACGCCGGCCTCGGCTCGCGGATGCTGCTGCAGGTGCACGACGAGCTCGTCCTCGAGATCGCCGACGGCGAGCAGGCGGCGGTCGAGGAGATCGTGCGGGCCCAGATGGGCTCGGCCGCCGACCTCCTCGTGCCGCTCGACGTCTCGGTCGGCACCGGGCGCTCCTGGCACGACGCCGCCCACTGAGCCCCCGCGAGGGGCCCAGGGGCGGCGTCGGTCGGGGTCAGCGGCGTGGTCGGACCGTGAAGACCTTGCGCACCGCGGGCCCGTCGCGCCCGTCGGCCAGCACCGGTCGCACCGTCACCGCCACCCGCGAGCGCTGCCCGATCCCCGGGATCGTCAGCCGCGGCTTCGTGGTGGGGTAGAGCAGCCGGCGGCCGTCGGGACGGTCCACCAGCACCCGGTACCTCACGGCCCCGGGAGCCCGCTTCCAGGTGAGCACCGACCGCGACCTGCCACGGTCCAGGGCCAGCTTCGTGGCCCGGCCGATCACGAGCTTCGGTGCGGTGAAGGTGTCGATCACCGCCGACCCGCGCAGCGCGCCGTCGGCGCGCACGACCTGGGCCTGGATGCGCCGGGCACGGTTCGCGGCGACGCGCGGGGCGAAGGTCAGGCTGCCCGAGGCCTTCGTGGTGCTCAGCAGCCGGCGCGGGGCGACGCCCTCACCGATCTCGACCAGCTCCAGCCGCTCCCCGGGCTGCAGGTCCGAGCGCCAGGTGACCGTGCGCCTGGCGCCCGTGCCGGTGACCGATCCGGTGATCTGCGCCGGACCGAGCAGCTTCTCGACGGTGACCGACTCCACGGGAGCCGAGCCGTCGACCACGGACCAGGTCCAGGTGCCGGCGGCGGGCGCGAGGAGCGCGACCTCGGTGACCGGGCTGTTGAGCGCGCGCAGCACGCTCGCGGTGAGGCCGACGTCGACCGGCTCGTCCGCGGCCGGCATCGACACGGTCTCCCCGTTCGGTCCCTCGAGCAGGATCTCGGGGTGGTCGGTGGTGCCGAGGAAGCGCACCAGCGTGCGCCCGGCACCGGGTGCGATCGTGAACTCGCCCCCGGTGGTGGCGCGGGCCGCCGCGGCCCGGGCGACGCGAGCCGGGCGTGCTGCGGAGGGGAACTGCGAGAGCGGGCACTTGAAGCTGACCTCGGGCTTGCCGCCCCACGGCTGGTAGAAGCCGAGCGCGAAGTCGCTGTCGTCGATCCCGCCGCAGGCGCCGAACCCGTCGTTGCCCGCGAGGGCGATCACCTGCGCCGCGAGCTTGCCGTACGACACGCGTCCGCCGCCGCGCACGAACCACTGGTCGCCGTTGAGCAGGAAGTCGGCGTTGATGTTGACCGTCAACGGGTCGAGGTCGACGCCGAAGGTGCCCTTGGCGGTGACCCAGGGTGAGGAGGTGAGGTACACCCGGGCCTCCGCGGTGGCGAGCTTGATGCTGACCACGGACAGCTCGCCGCCGAGGAACAGGCTGGCGGGCCGGCCGTCCTTCGCGCCGGCGTAGCCGACGGTGCCGTCGACCCGCAGCAACGACTTCCCGATCACCTGCGGTCCGGCCGACAGGCCGATCGTGCCGGAGAAGCCGAAGGGATCGAAGGTCGAGTCGAAGCCGATCTTCTGCAGGAAGACCGCCTTGGCGATGGGCTGGTTGATGTCGTCGGCGGCGACCGACAGCTTGGACAGCTTCTTGTTCTTGACCTCGATGATCGCCTCAACGGTGACCGGCTTGGGGGTGGGCAGCGGCACCGAGGCGGTGGCGCGCCACAGCTTCTCGCTCCCGGAGTAGCGGAAGGAGACCTTCGGCAGGTCGAAGATGCCGATCGTGGTGTAGCCGAACGAGGCGCCGATGCCGTCGAACTTCGCCCCGCCGTCCTCGAGGGTGGCGAACTGCACCTCGCCGGTGACCCCGCCGAGGAAGGGCGGGCTCACGTTGATGTTGATCCGACCCGTCTTGCCGTCCTCATTCGGCGTGAAGTTCGGACCACCGTCGAGTGCGAAGCCGAGGATGTCGCGGTCGCTCCCGGTAGCGGCGCTGAACAGCGAGATGATCGGCTCCGACCCGTCGACGGGTCGACCCTGCTCGTTCAGGGCGCCCTTGTAGAGCACGGTGGTGCCGGCCTTGATCTGGACCTCCCCCGTCGTGGCGAGGTTCAGCGTCTTCTGGGTGGCGTCGAAGACCAGATTGGACTGGGTCTGGTCGTTGGCGAGCTGCTGCAGGGCCTTGCACCCCTCGCTGACGCAGTCGCGGAACGAGCGCTTGGCGACGAAGGGGCGACCGCCGGGTTCCAGGTTGAGACCGTTGAGACGCACGGTGCCCCGCGCCACGGCGCGCGTGCCGTTGATGGCCAGGCAGCCGGTGAGGCTCAGCTTGCCGACGTTGAGGGTGCGCTGGGAGAAGCCGCTCGCGCAGGTGCCGGCCGCGGCCGCGGTGCGGAAGCTGAAGATCGGGCTGAGGGTCGGGGACGGAGCGGGTGTCACGTCGGGGCGGACCACCGCGCGTGCGTAGTAGGTCGTGTCCGACGCGAGGGAGAGGAGGAACGACTTGACCCGCAGACCGTTCTCGACCCCGGTGAACCGCAGCTGTGCGCTCGCGGAGGTCAGTGCGGTCGGGCTGGTGCCGTAGACGAACTGGTAGGTGCCACTACGGTACGTGCCTTCGGCGTTGCGACCCGCGCCGACCAGGGCGCTCACCTGGGCGTTGAACGTGGTGACCGAGTCGGCGAACGGTTGGATGGCGAACGGCGACGCATTCGGCGGCTTGGTGGTGAAGCTCTCCTCCTCGAAGAACCCCTGGGTGGCCGGCGGTTGGTTCGGCCCGCGGTCGGAGATCGCGTACCAGCGGTAGGTGGTGTTGGGCTTCAAGCCGGTCACCGTGATCTTCAGCCGGCGGAACTCGGGGAACGCCTCGTACTGCGCCTGCGTGTAGGTGGCCTGGACCACCGTGCGGTACACGCTCTTCGAGGGATCGCCCGACTCGGTGATGCAGTAGGTCTCGTCGACCTTCTCGCAGACGGCCAGGGTGAACCTCAGGTCGCCGCTGCCGTCGATGTAGAAGGAGTCGAAGGTCGCGGTGGTGTCGGTGGTCTCCAGGGTGTCGCCCTGGAAGCCGTCGGAGAAGCTCGCCGTCGCGAGGGCGGAGGCGGGCGGCACCGTGACGAGGAGACTCCCGATCAGGGCCAGGAGGACGAGCAGCGCGCGTTTCAGCATGGGCCGGACCCTCTCAACCTCCGTGCGGGATAGCCACGGGGTCGACCCCGGGACACAAGAACCTCGACCCTGGGATCGAGGGGAGGCCCCACGAACGGGCGAGGCGGGCCCGGGATACTCTCCACGGCCATGGACGCCGTTCAGCTGGTCGAGCGGGAGGCCGAGCTCCGGGCACTCTCCCGGGCCCTCGACGCCTCGGTCGGCGCGCCGCCGCTCGTGCTGTGCGCGGGGCCGCCCGGCATCGGCAAGTCCGCGCTCCTGGCGGCGGCGGCGGTCGAGGCGGTCTCCCGCGGACTGCCGGTCGCCCGGGTCGCGGCGCAGGAGTTGGACGCCGAGGCGCCGTTCGCGCTCGCCACGCGACTCGTGCTGGCCACGCTGGAGGCGGTGGACCGCGATCCCGCGGAGCTGCTCGCCGGCCCGGCCGGCCTCGTCTCGCCCCTGCTGGACGCCGGTCGGAGCCCTCTGGGAGCCGGGCTGGGTGAGGACCAGGGCCGGGGGATCGGTCAGGGCGTGCGCTTCCTGCTCGCCGCGGCGGCGCCGCTGGTGCTCGTGGTGGACGACCTGCAGTGGGCCGACGAGCCCTCCCTCGCGGCCCTTGCGGCGGCCGTCGGCGACGCCACGCCCGGCCTGCGGGTGCTGGCGGCCACGCGTCCCGAGCCGGCGGGCGCGGTCGGGGTGCTGCTACGACGGCTCGCCGGCCTGCCCGGCGTCGTGCGGCTGGCCCCGCAGCCGCTCTCGGAGACCGCGGTGGGGAGTCTCGTGCGGCAGCGCCTCGAGGCGCCCGCGCCGGCGTTCACGCGGCGCTGTGCGCAGCTGAGCGGCGGCAACCCGTTCCTGGTGGAGGAGCTGGTGCGCACCTACGCCGGCACGGGGGAACCGGCCACCGCCGAGGCGGCGCTGCGCCTGGACGAGCTGTTGCCCGACGGCGTGCTGCGCACCGTGAGCCTGCGCCTGGACCGCCTCGGGGAGCCGGCCTGGGCCCTGGCGCGTGCCCTCGCCGTGCTGGGCGACGGCGCCGACCTCGCCGTCGCCGCCTCGTTGGCCGGGCTGGACCTGCGCGAGGCCGAGGACGCCGCCGACGCGCTCGCCGGCGCCGACGTCGTGACCGTCGCCGACGTCGTGCGGTTCCGGCACCCGACGGTGGCGACCGCGGTGCGGACGACCATCGCCCCCTTCGCCCTCGGTCGACTGCACGCCGACGCCGCCCGCCTGCTCGCCGACGCCGGGGCACCGGTCGAGGTGGTGGCCGCGCAGCTGGTGCAGACCCGCCCGGGCACCGCCGCCGGGGCCGGCACGCTGCTGGCCGAAGCCGGCCTGCACGCCGCCGCCCACGGCGACCACGGCACCGCCCAGCGGATGCTGGCGCGAGCCCTGGCCGAGCGGCTCGAGCCCGTGGAGCGCTGGCGGGCCGAGGCCGCGCTCGCCCTGGCGCGGGTGGCCACGGGCGAGCTCTCGGAGCGTGACGCCGGGGCGGTGCTCGACGAGATCGCCGATGCCGCGCTCGTGGGGGAGGCCTGCCGGGCCCTGGCGCTGCGCGACTACCTGCAGGGTGCCTACGCCGCCGCCATCGACTGGTGCGACCGCGGCCTGGCGCTGGTGGAGCCGCGCCGACCGGTGGCGACCGCGCTGGAGAACATCCGGTTCGCCGCCCTGGCCTTCGAGCCCACGCGGGCCGGCGAGGCGCTGCGCGCCCGCGAGGCGGTGGCCGCGCAGTGGCAGGCGGGGGAGCCGCCGGCGTCGCTGGCCGCGACCGGGTTGCTCGCCTCCGTGCTCGCGGGCGCCGGCGCGCCGCCGGCCGCCGTGCGTCGCGTGACCGCCGGCGTGCCGGCCCGGATCGCCGACGCCGACCTGGTGGGGGTGACGGTCGGGACCTCCTTCTCCTCGGTGGCCCTACTGTGGAGCGACGAGCTCGACGCCGCGGAGCAGGTCCTGGAGGCCGCCACGGCCCGGGCCCACGACCTGGGTTCGCTGACCGCCTTCGCCGCGAGCACCCAGCTGCGCGCCAACCTGCGGCTGCGTCAGGGCCGACTCACCGAGTCGATCGAGGCGTCGCGGCTGCCGCTCGACCTCGGCCGCACCGGCTGGGCGCTGTACCGGTCCTGGACCGCGGCGCGGCTCGCCCAGGCCCACCTGGAGGCCGGGGAGGTCGACCTCGCCGAGCACGCGCTCGGCGACGCCGACGCCGAGGGCCGCATGGAGGAGGCGTTCGTCGCCGAGGCGGCCGGCGAGATCGCCCTCGTGCGCGGCGACGCCGCCACCGCCCTGGCCCGCTTCGAGCACGCCGGCGCGGTGCTGGAGCGCTTCGGGGTGCGCCACCCCGGCGCGGTGGCCTGGCAGTCCGGCGCCGCCCTCGCCGCCCTGGCGCTCGGTGACGCCGCGGCGGCGCGACGCCACGCCGACGCCGCCGTCGTCGTGGCGCGCGAGGTGGGCGCCCGCCGGGCCCTGGGCCGCGCCTTGCGCGTGGCCGCACGGGTGCACGACGACCTCGCGCTGGCGCAGGAGGCGGTCACGGTCCTGGCGGACTCCCCGGCCCTGCTGGAGCGGGCCCATGCGCTCGCCGACCTCGGCGGGGCGCTGCGCAGGGCCGGCCGTCCCCGCGAGGCGCGCGGACCGTTGCGGGAGGCGATCTCCCTCGCCCGGCACAGCGGCGCGGCGCCGTTGCTGGCCCGCGCCGAGGCGGAGCTGCAGGCCTCCGGCGGGCGTCGGGTGCGGGAACGGGCGAGCAGTGGCCTCGCCGCCCTGACCCCCACGGAGCGCCGGGTCGCCGAGCTCGCCGCGGCCGGTCGCACCAACGCCGAGGTGGCCGCGGAGCTGCAGGTCTCGGTCAAGACCGTCGAGTGGCACCTCGGGCACGCCTACCGCAAGCTCGGGATCGAGGCTCGTGACCACCTCGCGGCGGCCCTGGCCGACCCCTCACGGTGACACCGATCAGCGGCGACGCAGCACCGAGAGCAGCAGGCCGAGCAGCACCACGACGTCGATCGCGATCACCCGCACCAGCAGGCCGGTGAGGGAGTCGGCGGTGCCGCCGAGCACGGCGAGGACCGCCAGTCCGAGCCAGAGCGCCCCGACGGCGCGGGCGCGGGCCTGGGCGAGCAGGGCGTAGACGAGCAGCTGCATCATCGCCAGCAGCGTGCCGAGCACGGCGAACAGCCAGAGCCGGTCCTCGATCTCGGCGTACTCCGCCCCGCCGACGAAGGTCAGCGCCAGCCCGGACAGCGCCCACGCACCGAGCACCCCGACCACGCCGAGCGCGCCGACCAGGCCCAGGCTCAGCTGCAGGGCGCGGCGCCGGACGCCGTCGGTGCCGCGGTCGGCGAGGTCGGGGAAGGCGACGACGACCACGAACTGGGGCAGGAAGAGCACGGCCTTGGTGAGGATCAGACCACCGGCGTAGAGCCCGGCGTCGTGGCCGTCGAGGACGTGGCGGGCCACGATCACGTCGAGGTTGCCGAGGGCGAAGAACGCCAGCAGCGCCTGGGCGTTGCCGAGCGACTCGCGCACCAGGGTGCGCCCGCGCAGCGGCGCCACCGCGGCGTCGGCGTCGTCGGCCGGCGGGCGGTGACGCAGCGCGAGGACGCCGATGAGGATCGGGGCGATCGCGCCGAGCAGCACCGCGAGGGTGGCGTTGCGTTCGCTGGGCTGCCACGCCAGCAGGGCCAGCCCGATCGCCAGCCGGGGCAGACCGGCGGCGAGGTAGACCAGGGCCAGCGGCCGCCAGCGGCGCTCGCCCTGCAGGGTGCCGCACAGCCCGCCGAGCAGGGTGAGGGGCACCGCGATGAGACCGATCAGCACGGCGGTGAGGGGGTCGTCGAGCCGCAGCGCCCGGTGGAGCAGGGGAGCGGCCGCAAGCAGCACCGCCCCCAACACCAGCGCGGTGCGCAGCGTCACGCGGCGCACGGCCGCCTCCACGACGGCGGCGTCCTCCGGGCGGGCGGAGATGCGGCGCGCCGCGGTGGCCTGCAGCGCCAGGGACGCCACGCTCACCACGAGCAGCAGATTCATCACCGCGGCGAACCCGCCGTAGGGGCCGGGCCCGAGCGCGCGGGCGGCCAGGATCGTGAAGCCGTAGGTCGCCACGTTCATCACCGCGATCGCCGCAGCGATCACGCCGCCGGAGGCGACCGCCCCGCGGGTGGGCGGGGTGGAGGTTTCCGGCACGCCGGGAGTCTCCCACGACTAGCCTGAGCGACAGACACGGGACACGGACGATGCCGGTCCCGGGGATCGGCGCGACGCAGGGGAGGTGCGGTGACGGCGCGGACGCACGACGACGTGCGCCCGGGCGACCCCGCCACGCGCGGCGTCCGCGCGGCGCTGGTCGGGGTGTACCTGGTGGTCGTGGCGCTGTCGCTGCTGCAGCAGCCCGGCCTGGTCACCTACGACACCCGTGCCGAGCTCACCCAGCGTCCCGGCGACTTCCTCGCGGGCGCCTTCGCGCTCTGGCACCCCGAGTCGGGCCTGGGCGAGGTGCAGAACCAGGCCTACGGCTACCTCTTCCCGCAGGGGCCGTGGTTCTGGCTGCACGACCTGCTCGGCACGCCGGAATGGGTGGCGCAGCGGCTCTGGACCGCCCTGGTGCTGGTCGTCGCCGCGGAGGGGGTGCGGCGGGTCGCCGAGCGCCTGGACTTCGCCCCGGCCCCCGCGGCCGTGGCGGGGCTGGCCTACGCCTTCGCCCCGCGACTGCTCGGGACCGTGGGCGTGCTCACCGGCGAGTCGCTGCCCGGTGCCGTCGCCCCGTGGGTCGTGCTGCCGCTGCTGGCGGTGTGGCGGGGCCGCAGCCCCGCGTGGCGCGGGGTGCTGCTCTCCGCGGCGGCGGTCACGGCGATGGGCGGGGTCAACGCGGTCGAGAACGCCGGCAGCCTGCCGCCCGCCGCCCTCGTGGTGCTCTGGGGCGTGCGCGCCGGCTGGCTGCGCCGCCGCGTCGCGCTGGGATGGCTCGCCGCCGTGGCGGCGGCCTCGCTGTGGTGGGCCCTGCCGCTGCTGCTACTGGGGCGCTACGCCCCGCCGTTCTACGCCTACGTCGAGAGCGCCCGCGACACCACCGCCCTGCTCGGCTGGTCAGAGGCGTGGCGGGGGAGCACCCACTGGGTGAGCTACCTCGTGGTCGGAGGACAGCCGTGGTGGCCGGCCGCCTACGCCCTCGCGACGTCGACGTTCCTGGTCGTCGTGGCCGCCGTCCTGGCCGGCGGCGGCGTGGCCGGTCTGCTGCGCTGGCGGCACCCGCTGCGCGCCCCGTTCCTGGCCTGTCTCGTGCTGGGGCTGACGCTGCTCACCATCGGCCACGGGGGCGCGGCGGGAGCGCCCGTGGCCGGGCCGGTGCGCGACCTGCTCGACGGCGCGCTGCAGATCTTCCGCAACGTGCACAAGATCGACCCCAGCGTGCGGCTGCCGCTCGCCCTCGGCCTGGCCCACCTGGTCACCGGCCTTGCCGCTCGGCTCCGGCCCCGGCCGGCGTGGGCGCCGGTGCTGGTCGGCGCCCTGGTGCTGAGCCTGGGCCAGCCGTTCCTCCTCGGCCAGGGCCGCACCCCGGGCTGGGACGAGATCGCCACCCCCTGGGTGCAGGCCCGGGACCTGGTGGCCTCCCTGCCCGTCGACGACGCCGGCGCCGCGCTGGTGGTGCCGGGCTCGGGGTTCGCCCAGCAGACCTGGGGGTGGACCCTGGACGAGCCACTGCTGATCCTCGGGGGCACCCGGCTGGTGACGCGCAGCCAGGTGCCGCTGGTCCCGGGGCCGACGATCCGGGTGCTCGACGACCTCGACCGCCGGATCTCCTCCGGCCGTGCAGGTCCGGCCCTCGCCGCCCAGCTGCGCCGCGTCGGTGTCGGCACCGTGGTGGTGCGCCGCGACCTGCTGCGCACCGTCACCTCCAGCCCCTCGCCCACCGGCGCCACCGCCTCCCTGGCCCAGGCCGGGTTCGTGTCCCTGGGTCGCTTCGGCGGGACCCGCGAGGGCGGGGCGGAGGTGGAGGTCTACGACGTGCCGGGGGTGCCCGCCACGGTGGTCGCCACCCCGCTCACCGACGTCGCCACCCTGGCCGGCGCCCCCGAGGCGCTGTCCGCCCTCGCCGAGCTCGACCTGCCCGGGGGCCTCCCGGCGGCGGCCGTGCTGGCGGGCCAGGCCGGCTGGGACGCCGCCCCGAGCGTCGTCACCGACACCGACCAGCGCCGCGAACGCTCCTTCGGCGGCCCCGACGAGGCCCTCTCGGCTCCGATGGGTCCCGACGACCCGTGGCGCACGAGCCGGGCGGTGCACGACTACCCGCTCTTCGCCGACGGCACCGCCGTGCCCCCCACGGTCGCGCGCTACGACGGCCTGCGCCGGCTCACCGCGTCCTCCTCGCAGGGCTACGCCGACAACTTCGGTCCCGTGGTGCCCGCCGAGGGTCCCGCCGCGGCGGTGGACGGGCTGCTGCGCACCCGCTGGGTGACCTCCTCCTCGACCGACCCGCGCACCGCCTGGCTCCGCCTGGACCTCGACGCCGACCGGCCGGTGCGCGAGGTCACCGTGTGGCCCGTGGCGCAGGACGACGCCGTCGCCGCGATCACGACCCTCGAGGTCCGGGCGGGCGAGGCCGTGCAGCGCCTCGCCGTCGGCCCCACCGGGGCTCCGGTCACCGCCCACTTCGACGGCACCCCCGTGGACCGGGTGGAGGTGCGGGTCGTGGAGGTGCGCGGCGACGCCGCGCGCGGGCGGGTCGGCCTGCGCGAGGTGAGCGTCGACGGTCGCGCCGCCGCGCGCACGCTCGTGGTGCCCACGCCCGTGCCGGCCGACGGTGCGGCGGTGCTGCAGACCCCGCCCCAGCAGCGTGCCTGTCGTCCGGCGCCGACCGACCCCGACTGCGACGTCGCCCGGATCCGCGGCGAGGAGGAGCCCGCGGGTCTCGACCGCACCCTCACCCTCGCCGCCGACCTGCGCCCGGCCGTCTCCGGGCTCGTGGTGGCGCGCGGCACCCCGGAGGCCTCCCGCCTGCTCGACCCGCTCGCCGGCCGGCAGGTGGGCGCGAGCTCGGTGTACGGCGGCGACCCGCGGGTGGCCCCGCGCTTCCTCTACGACGACGACCCCACCACCGCGTGGGTCTCGGCGCCGAGCGACCCCGGCCCCACCGTGGTGCTGCGGTTCGCCGAGCCGCGCACGATCACCGGGCTGCGGCTCAGCCCCGGCCCCGGGGCGCCCGTGCGCGCCGTCCTGCGCACGCCGCGGCGCGAGGTCGCGGTCGACCTCGGCGCCGGCACCAGCCGGGTGCGGCCGCTGCGCACGGCCGAGCTCGAGATCAGCCTGGAGCCGGCCCCCGGATGGGACCGGGTGGTGGTGCGCGAGCTCGCGCTGACCGGCGTCCGGCTGGCCCGGCCCTTCGACCCCGACGCCCCCACCGGGGCGGTGTGCGGGCTGGGCCCCAACCTGCGCCTGGGTGCGCAGCTGGTCCGCACCGCCGTGAGCGGCACGATGGGTGACGTCGTGCGCGGGCAGGCGCTGCGCCTGCGCGCCTGCGACGGTCCGGTGGATCTCCCGCCGGGCGGGCTGCGGGTGCGCGCCGTCCCGAGCGCGGAGTTCCAGGTCACGGCCCTCGCGCTGGACGCCCGCCCCGCGGCGGGCGGGCCGCGCGACGCCCGTGCGGTCACGGTCGAGCGCTGGGACGACGACCACCGCACGGTGGCGGTGGCGCCCGGCGCCGCCGCCCTGCTGCACCTGCCCGAGAACGCCAATCCCGGCTGGCGCGCCGAGATCGACGGCGTGGCCCTCGCGCCGATCACCGTCGACGGCTGGCAGCAGGGCTGGCTGCTCCCCGCCGCGACCGACGACGTGCGGGTGGACCTCGTCTTCGCCGCCCAGCGCTCCTACGCCGCCGCCCTCGTCGTCGGCCTCGGCGTCAGCGGCGCGATGCTCCTGCTCGGCCTGGTCCTGCTCCTGCGTCGGCCGGCGCCCACCGGCCCCCGGCCGGTGCGCGAGCAGCACCGGCGTCGTCCGGGCCCCGTCACGTGGCTCGGCAGCGCGGTCACCACCGGCGTGCTCCTCGGCCCGGTCGCGCTGGTGGGCCTGGTCGCAGGCGCGAGCAGCGCACGGCTGCGGCGCGCGGCGCTGGCGGGCGGCCTCGTCGCGCTCACCGGCGTCCTGGACGTCGTGGTCGGGGCGCAGTCCAGCGGCCCGCTGCCCGCGGGCGACGTCGTCGGCGCGCTGGCGGTCGGTCTGGTGCTGGCGATCGTCCTGGCGGGGGAGGAGGAGCGGTGATCGGGCGGATCCGGGCGGTCTGGGCCGGCCCGCAGGGGCGCGCGGCCCTGCTGGTGCTGCTGGTGATGGTCGTGTGGCGGGGCGTGCTGGTGGGCGGGTCCTCGTTCAACCAGGACGACTACTTCTTCGCCAGCCGTGCCGACGCCTCGCCGCTGGACCTGGAGTTCCTGTTCCTCACCCCCAACGCGGGCCACGTGAACCCGCTGCAGCAGCTCACGTTCTGGCTCTTCGTCAAGGCCGCGCCCTTCGGTTGGACGCCGATCGCGGTGTTCCTCGTGGCCTCCCAGGCGTTGGCGGTGGTGGTGCTGTGGCACCTGCTGAGCCGCCTGCTGCCGGGGCGCTGGGTGCGGGTGCTGCTGCTCGCCGGCTTCGCCCTCGCCCCGCTCACCCTGGCC
This sequence comes from Nocardioides sp., assembly GCF_964228225.1. Taxonomy (GTDB): domain Bacteria; phylum Actinomycetota; class Actinomycetes; order Propionibacteriales; family Nocardioidaceae; genus Nocardioides. Next base: position 45,522 of record NZ_CAXQZB010000022.1, on the reverse strand, counting down.
ACCACGCTCTGGTACGCCGCCGCGGTGTGCCTGTGGCCGCACGTCACCTGCTCCTTCGCCGCGGTGCTCTTCCTCGTGCGCGAACGGCAGGGAGTGGGGGCGCGGGCCGCCAACCTGACCGGCGTCGTGCTGGCCGAGGTGGTGGGGCTGCTCTGGCACGAGCGGGCCGTGCTCATCCTGCCGACGCTGCTCGCGGCCGCGGTGCTGCTCGAGCCGACCGCGGGCTGGCGCCGGGTGCCCCGCGGCCTCGCACGGCTGTGGGGCCTGTGGATCGGGCTGCTCGTCCTGCACGCCGCGTTCCTGCTGGCGCACCGTGCGATCACCACCGTGGAGGGCGGGGGCGCCGGCCTGCGCGAGTCGGTCGACATCACCGGCGCCTACGTCGGCCAGAACGTGTTGCCGGGGCTGCTGTCGGGGCCGTGGTCGGCCCGGCTGGTCGGCGGCGCCGTCGAGACCACGACGTGGGCCGCGGTCCTGGCCGCCGTGCTGGCCGCCGTCGTCGCGGTCGCGGTGCTGCGCGTCGGCGGCCCCGCCCGTCGGTGGGCGGTGGCGTTCCTGGTGCTCTACGTGCTGGCCGACCTCACCCTCGTGCTCGCCGGCCGCAGCGGCTTCGGACGGGTGATCGGGCTCGACCCGCGCTACTCCTCCGACACCCTGCACGCCGCCGTGCTGGCCGCGGCGTTCGCGCTGCGCGACGCGCCCCACCACTACGGGATCGCCTGGCGGGCGTCGTGGGGGCGGCGTCGCGCCCAGTGGCTGCTCGGCCTCGGCGCGGCCTACACCGCCGGCTGCGTGGCCGGCACCGCCGTGCTCGTGCCCCACTTCCAGAACCCCGCCGACCGCGCTTATGTCGCGGCCTTCCGCGCCGACCTCGCCGCCGACCCCCAGCAGGTGGTGGTCGACGCGCTCGTGCCGCCCGAGATCGTGCTCCCGCTGGTCGGCGACGACGCCCTGCTCTCGCGCGTGTTCGCCCCGCTGCCCGAGCAGCCGGTCTTCGACCAGCCGTCGGAGCGGATGCGGGTGGTCACGCCGCAGGGCCGGCTCGCACCCGTCGAGCTCGCCGCGCCGGTCCCGGCCGTCCCGGGTCCGCTGCCCGGCTGCGGCCACCCGATCCGCACCACACCGCGGGCGGTGCCGCTGCAGGTGCCGGTGCAGGGCCGGCTGGTCGCCCACGTCGGGTACTTCACCGATCGCGAGGTCGTGGTGGTGCTCGACGTCGCCGGCCGCCAGCAGGAGTTCCTCGCCCGGCCCGGACCCCACGAGCTGTGGTTCGTCCTGCCCGACACCGGTGCCCCGGTGGACCGGATCGGGTTCCGGCTGCGGGGCGCCGACCTCGCCGGCGCCGCCGGCGCGACGGTGTGCCTGGCCAGCCTCGACGTCGGGCTGCCGGTGCTCCCATGAGCCGGGCGACCCGCGCCGACGCCGCCCTCGGGCTGGTGGTCGCGCTGCTCGTCACCGGACCGCTGTGGCTCGGCGGCGGGTTCTGGCTGGTCGGCGACATGGTGTTCGTGCCCGACCAGCCGCTCACCGCCGGGTCCTGGGGTCTGGACGGTGCGCTGCCCCGTGCGGTCCCGATGGACGGGCTGCTGGCGCTGCTCGACGAGGCGGTGCCGGGGGAGGTGCTGCAGCGGCTCCTGCTCACCCTGCCCCTCGTCGCGGCCGCCGTCGGCACGGGCCGACTGGTGCGACGCGTCCTGGGGCCCCAGCCGTTCGTCGTGCGGGCGGCGGCGATCCTGACGGTGTGCTGGAACCCGTGGGTGCAGGTGCACCTCCAGCAGGGCCAGTGGGCGATCCTCGCCGGTGCGCTGCTGCTGCCGTGGGCGGCGCTGGCCGCGATCGGCGACGACGGTGCGGGGCGCGACGTCGGGTGGGCGCGGCTCGGCGTCGTCCTGGTGCTGAGCGCGATCTGCTCGCCCTCCAGCGGCGTGTGCGCCGTGGTGGTGGCCCTCGTGCTCGGCCCCCGCCGTGCGCTGCCGCGCACCCTCGGCCTGGGGGCCGTGGCCAACCTGCCGTGGCTGGTGCCGGCTCTCGTGGCGGCCACCGCCGCGCGGGTCTCCACCGGGGAGGTCTTCGCCGCCTTCGCGCCGCGCGCGGAGTCCGGCCTCGGGGTCGTGCCCAGCCTGCTCGGGCTCGGCGGCAGCTGGAAGCTGTCGCTCGTGCCGCCCGAGCGCGAGGTCGCCCTCGTCGTCGCCACGACGGCGCTGATCTCCGCGGCCGCCCTGGTCGCGCTCGCCCGCGCGGACCTGTCCGACGGGGGTGGGCCGGGGGCGGGCCGCTGGCTGGCCCTCGGGGCCGGTGCCTTCGCCGTCGCCGCCCTGCCCGCGCTGGGCGGCGCGCCGCTGCTCGCCGCGCTCGCCGAGCGGGTGGCGCCGCTGGCGATGCTGCGCGACGCCCACCGCTTCCTGATCCCCGCCGTGCTGCCGCTCGCGCTCGGGCTGGCCGCCCTCGTGGCGCGCCTGCGCGCCGCCCGCGCCCGACCGGGCGCCACCGCGCTCGCGGCGGCCCTCGTGGCGGCGCCCGTGCTCCTGCTGCCCTCGTTGGCGTGGGGACCCGGCCTCACCCGGGCGGCCTACCCGGCCGACTACGCCGAGGTCGGTGCGGTACTGCGCGCCCGGCCCGGCGCCGTCGTGGTGATGCCCTGGGAGGGCTCCTACCGGGCGTTCGCCTGGGCGGGCGGACGTGCCTGGCTGGACCCCGCCCCGCGCGCCCTGCCCGGCCGGGTGCTGGTGGACGACCGCACCCTGCTCACCGACCCCGCCACCGGACGGCTCGTCGTCGTCCCGAGCGAGGACCCGGCGGTGGGACGGGTGGCCCGGGCCCTCGCCGCTCCGGTCGACCAGCGGGGGGCCGCGCTGCGCGCGATCGGGGTGCGCTACCTGCTGGTGGAGCAGGGCCTCGGCCTGCCCGACGAGCCCGTGGCCGGGGCGGTTCCGGTCTACGGAGGCCCGTACCTGCAGCTGCTGGACCTGGGAGAGCCTCCGCCGGCGCGAGGACGCGCGAGCGTGGTGCCGGATCCTCCGATCGGTCAGATCCTCCTGGTCATCGCGGGCCAGGTGGGGGGTTTCGGCTTGCTGCTGGTGGGTGCGGTGACCATACTCAGGAGCAGGAGTAACGGTCGTCACACCCCATGAGGGGGCTCGCGATGCCGACTCCGTGCGGTCTTTGGGAGGGGACCTCACGATGAATCTGTTGATCTCTGCCCTCGTGGGCGCAGCGCTGGCCACCGTCACCCTCGTGGGGGGCGTGCAGGCCGCCAAGGGCGATCAGAAACCCGTCTCGCAGACCCAGCTCAGCCAGTACTCGAGCGAGTGACCTGCGGCTGATCCGCACGCATCGCGCGCGGTCCCGCCCTCGGACCTGACGGTCCGGCGGCGTGGTCCGGTCGCGCCTGCATGGGCTGGGGAGGGCCTGATGCTGCAAGTGGTGATCCCGGCGTTCAACGAGGAGGGCCGGTTGCCTCGCACCCTGCGGGAGCTGCGTCGCTTCGTGCGACGCCACCGCGGGGTGCTCGGCGTCGTCGAGGTGATCGTGGTCGACAACGCCAGCACGGACGCGACGGCCGACGTCGCGGCCCGGGCCAGCTCCGCGACCCTGCCGGTGCGGGTGATCGGCTGCGCCGTGCCCGGCAAGGGCGCGGCCGTGGCCGCGGGTGTCGCCGCCACCGACGCCGAGCTGGTGGCCTACCTCGACGCCGACGGCGCCACCGACCTGCAGGCGCTGCTCGCCGCGGTGCGGCTGCACGCCACCGGTGCCGACGTCGTGATCGGCTCCCGCGCCGTGGCCGACGCCGACTGCGAGGCCCGGCACTCCGCGCTGCGCGCCGCGGGCGCCCGCTGCTACCGCGGGCTCGCGGGCCGGGTCGTGCCCGGCGTGCGCGACACCCAGTGCGGGTTCAAGGTGCTGCGCGGCGACCTCGCCCGCCGCACCTGTGCGCGCCTGCGCACCCACGGCTTCTCCTTCGACGTCGAGCTGCTCGCGCGGCTCCAGCGCGAGGGCGCGGTGATGGTCGAGGTCCCGGTGCGCTGGACCGACGTGCCCGGGTCGACGTTCGACCCGGTGCGCCACGGCGCGGCGGCGTTCCGCGACCTCGCCGCGATCGCCTGGCTGCTGCGTCGCGAGCGGGCCCTGCCCGCGCCGGTGTCCATCCCCGTGTCACTGCCGACCCTCGCGCCCCGGCCGGCCCTGGAGGCCCCCGCATGAGCGGCCCCCGCACCGGCCCGCTGACCGGACGCCGCGCCGCCGTCGTCAACTGGCGCGACCTGGGGCACTCCCGGGCCGGCGGCTCGGAGCACTACGCCTGGCAGGCCGCCCTGGCCCTGCGCGACGCCGGCGCCGACGTCGACTTCGTCACCGCGCGCGACCGCACCACCGGCCAGTCGGCGCGGGAGGTGGTCGACGGCATCGACGTCGTGCGCGGTGGCGGCACCCTCGGGTTCTACCCCCGGGCCCTGCTGTGGCTGCTGCGCCACCGCCGTTCGATCGACCTGGTGATCGACCCCGCCTGCGGTATCCCGACCTTCACCCCGCTGGTGCTGCCGCGCCGCACGACGGTGCTCCTCGTCGTGCACCACGTCCACCAGGACCAGTTCGGGACGTACTTCCCGGCCCCGGTCGCGGCGCTGGGACGGTGGCTGGAGCGGGTCGCGATGCCGCGGGTCTACCGCCGCCGACCGGTCGTCGCGGTCTCCGACTCCACCCGCACCGAGATGCGCCGCCGGTTGGGCTGGCGGGGCGACATCGGACTGCTGCCCAACGGCGCCGCCCAGCCCGACGCCGGCGCGTCCCCGGTGCCCCCGGGGCCCCCAGGACCTGCGGGGCCGCCGCGGCTGCTCGTGCTCGGCCGCCTCGTGCCGCACAAGCGCGTCGACCTCGCCCTCGCGGCCCTGGCCGCCCTGCGCCCGGCGCATCCCGGGCTGCGGCTCGACGTCGCGGGCGCGGGGCCCGAGCTCCCGGCGCTGCTCGCACGGGCCCGCGAGCTGGGCGTCGCCGACGCCGTGACCTTCCACGGCTTCGTGTCCGAGCGCCGCAAGGCCGAGCTGCTCGACGCCGCGACCCTGCACCTGTGCGGGTCCGACGCCGAGGGCTGGGGCCAGGTGGTGGTCGAGGCGGCCGCTCACGGTCTGCCCACCGTCGCCCGCGACGTGCCCGGCCTGCGCGACTCGGTGCGCGACGGCGTCACCGGCTGGTTGGTGCCCGCCACCGCCGACACCGCCGACACCGCGGCGGGCTTCGTCGCCACGGTCGACCGGGCGCTGCGCGAGCTGGCCGACCCGGCGACGCGTGCCCGCGTCCGCGCCGCCGCCCGCGCCCACGCCGCCGCCTACACCTGGCCCCGCATGCACGCCCAGCTGCTCCGGCACCTGAGTGTCACCCAGCCCGTCACCCAGCCCGTCACCCAGTTCGAGGGAGTCACCCCATGAGACGCATCTCCACCCAGGTCCTGATCGGGCTCGGCGTGTTCCTCGTCGTCGCCGCCGGCCTCGTGCGCTTCTACGCCTACCCGCAGCTCGCGCGGGTGCCGGCCAGCTACGAGTCGACCACCCGGCTCGAGGCGCGCGGCGCGACCGTGTTCGACGCCGCCACGCTCGCGCCGATCACCACCGACCTCGCGATCACCTCCTACACGATCGCCGACACCTCGGCCGACGTCGCCGACGGCTTCACGTCCTGGATCAACCGCACCTCGATCGTGCGGGCCGACGTGCCGGGCGCCACCTGCGACCCCGCGGTGGACCCGGCGAAGCCGGGCTGTTTCAAGCAGGACTCCGAGCAGGTGCCCTTCGACGTCGTCAGCGGCGCCGCGCCGGCCGCGGGGGAGTGCGACGGCTGCGTGTCCACCTACGACCGCCAGGAGATCGTCGGCAACGAGTACGTCGGGGTGCCGACCGACGTCGTGCGCACGGGCCAGGTCTACAAGATGCCGATCGACACCCAGGCCCGGGACTACCCGTGGTGGGACTCCTCGGCCCAGGAGGCCACCCCGGCGCGCTTCGAGGGCGAGGAGGAGCTCGACGGGCTGAGGGTCTACAAGTTCGTGCAGGAGGTGCCCGAGACGATCGTCGGCACCCAGGACCTGCCGGGCTCGGTCTTCGGGGTGGACGCCGACACCGTCACCGCCGACGTCTCCTACGCGATGACCCGCACCCTGTGGGTCGAGCCGGTCACCGGCGCTCCCGTGGACCGGGTCGACGACCGCCGCCAGGTGTTCGTCTACGACGGCCAGGAGGTGGCCGCCTTCGTGGGCCAGATCGCCTACACCGACGACGAGGTCTCGGCGCTGGTCGACGACGCCCGCACCCAGGCTTTCCTGCTGGGCGGCCTGCGGGGCCTGTTCCCGCTGGGTCTCGGTGGGCTGGGACTGCTCGCCCTCGTGGCCGGGGTGGTGCTCGCCCGTCGTGAGGCGGCGCCGGCGGCCTCGCAGCGGGAGCTCGTCGACGCCTGATCCGGGGTCACCGCGGGTCGGTGGTCTGGTCGGTGAGCTGGTCGGTGAGGCCCTCGAGCAGTCGCTCGAGGGCCTCGTCGCTCCACCGCGCGGCCCGGCCGCGCAGGGTCAGCACGGTGCCGGACCCGGTGCCGGTGCCGGTGCCGGTGCCGTGGAGCGTGACGGCGCCGAGGCTCAGGCCCGACCCGCCGGCGGTCACGGGCGCGAACGCGAGCGATGCCAGGCCGGGGGCGGCGACCACGCCGAGGTGGGAGACGAGCAGTGTCGAGCCGAGTCGCGGGGCGAGTGCCCGCAGCAGGGGCCGCTGGAGGGCGGCGACCCGCGACCCGCCGCCGGCGTCGGGGGACGGCTCCGGGGCGGCCTCGCGCAGCGCGCGGGTCAGGGCGGCGTCGTCGAGACGCTCCACCCCGCGCAGCCGCAGCAGCGCGCTGTGGTCGGCCAACAGGGTGCCGGGCGCCGGCACCCCGGCCCGCCGGCTGACCCCGACCGCGACGGCGGTGCGGCGCCCCGCCCACGGGCCACCCCGCACCGCCGCCACGAGGTCGCGGGTGCGGGGCGTGCCGAGGACGGTCCGCTCGGCCCAGGCCTCGCCGGGATCGCCGGGGCGTCCGCCCCGCGCGTCCGGTCGGGCCGGCGGTGCCAGCAGCGCCTCGCCGAGCCGGGCCAGCGCGCCGCGCAGCGGACCGGCCGCGGCGGGGCGCTCGCCGATGCCGCGCGCGTCGGAGGCGATCTCGAGGCCGGTGACGGCGGCGAGCACCGCCAGCAGGCCCAGGCCGTCGAGGTGGCGGTGGTGCCCGGACACGACCAGCGTCCCGGCGTCGGTGTCGAGCCCGAGCAGCAGCGACTCACCGGGGGCGGTCGCGAGCGCGTCCTGCAGAGTGCGGGCCGGCCCCAGCGCCACCGGTTCCGGCCGTGCCCAGCCCTGCGCGGCGTGGAGCAGGTCCTGGGCCCGGGCCAGCGACCCCGCCGACGGCGCCTCCGACGGGGTGGGCCAGGTGGCCCGCAGCAGGATCCGCCAGGCGATGCCGGGGTCGGCCACCCACGCGCGGCCGGAGCCGGTCACGGCTTGCGGGCCCGCACGACCAGGCTGACGCCGGGCAGTCGGTGCACCGGCAGCACCCGCTCGCTGGCGACGACGGCGCGCAGCGCGGCGTTGAGCGGCGCCGCGACCCGCTCCATCTCGCTCTCGCTGGTGTTGCTGCGGCGCCGGGCGCGCACCACCGGGCGCAGCAGGACGTTCCAGGAGCGCACGTCGTGGACCTCCAGGCCCACCGAGGCCAGCAGGGCGAGCAGCTCGGCGCGCTCGTAGCGGCGCACGTGACCCAGCGCGACGTCGTGCCCGCTCCACAGCGACATCGAGCACGGCACCGCGACCAGCACCTCCCCGCCCGGTCGCAGCACGCGGACGGTCTCGCGCGCCACGGCGGCGTCGTCGTCGATGTGCTCCCACATGTCGGTGGAGACCACCAGGTCCTGGCTGCTGCTGGCGACGGGCAGCCGGCGTGCGTCGCCGCGCATGATCGGCAGACCGCGGGAGCGGGCCAGCCGGGCGGCCTCGGGGGAGTACTCCAGCCCCGTGACCCGCCAGCCGAGCTCGCGCAGCACGGCGGTGTTGCCGCCCCCGCCGCAGCCGACGTCGAGCGCGCGGCCGGGGGTCAGGTCGCGCAGCCGACGGCGCAGCATCGCGCGCCGCTCCGCGTACCACCAGTGGCGGTCCTCCAGCGCGGCCGACTTCCGGATCTCGTCCTCGTCCACGCCCTCGACCCTAGGCGGTGGCGGGCGTCGGGGGACGAAGATCGGCGGCGATCACGGCGGTCCCGGGGGTGAGCAGGCCGCGGGTGCGCGACCAGCCGCCCCACACCCGGTCGTGCCCCTCGGGCCACGGCGGTTCGAGCAGGGCGACGATCGCGAAGTGGTGGCGGGCCAGCACCGCCACCCAGTCGCCGAGGGTGCGGTGGTGCTCGACGTAGCTGACCTCGCCGGTGTCGTCGTCGACCTCGACGTAGGGCGTGCGGTCCCAGTACGACTGGGTCGCCACCAGGCCGCCCTCCTCGGGGTCGTCGGGGAACATCCAGCGCGTCGGGTGGGTGATGGAGAAGGCGAACCGGCCGCCGGGCCGCAGCACCCGGGCGGTCTCGGCGACGGCGCGGTCGAGGTCGGCGACGAACTGCAGCGCCCCGAAGCTGGAGAACACCGCGTCGAAGGCGGCGTCGGCGAAGGGCAGGTGCGTCGCGGTGCCCTGCACCGTCGGCACGACGAGGTCGGTCGCGTCGTCGAGCCGCCGGGAGTGCTGCAGCTGTCGGAACGAGAGGTCCAGCCCGATCCCGCGACCGCCCCGGGCGCGCACCCAGCGCGAGCACTGCGCGGCCCCGCAGCCCACCTCCAGCACGTCCCGCCCGGTGACGTCGCCGAGCACGCCGGCCTCGGCCTCGGTGAGTCCCTCCGGCCCCCAGACGAACCCGGCGTCGCCGAGGAAGGCGCCGTGGGTGGCCTGGTACTCGTCGGCGTAGCGGTCCCAGTCGGCCTCGTTGGCGCGCCGTGAGTCGGCCTCGGTGACGGCCCGGCGATGGGCGGTCACGGCCGGCATGGGCGGGTGGTGCCGGGAGTCGGGGGCGTGGGGGTCGGGGGCGGCTCCGCTCACGGTCGCAATCTAGTGGGCGGGCTCGCGGTCGGGGCACCGGGCAGGATGGGCGCCATGGACGACGGGACCCTGCGCCCCCTGCCGGGCGGCTGGTCGGGCGAGACCTTCCTCAGCGACCTCGGGGGCGAGCCCGTGGTCGTGCGGATCCACGCCCGCGATCCCGGCCGGGCGGTCATCGACGCCGCCGTGCTGTCCCTGGTGCGGGGGCTGCTGCCCGTGCCGCCCGTGCTCGAGGTCCGCCCCGGCGGCACGGAGGCCCCCGGCCTGCTGCTCACGGGCCTGCTCCCCGGGGAGCGCGGCGACCTCGTGCTGGACCGGTTGCGCGAGCGGGGTGACGACGACGGCCTCGAGCGGCTCGGCCGCGCCTGCGGCGACGTCGCCGGAGTGCTGGCCGGCACGACCTTCCCCCGTCCCGGTCGGTTCGTCGACGCGGCCCTCACCGTCGTGCCGTGGAGTGCGGCGGAGCTGGCGCACGTGGACCCGGCACCCGTGCTGGGGGAGGCGCTGGCGCTGGAGGCCGAGGACCGGCTCGCCGCGTGGCCCTGGCACAGCCTGGTGCACGCCGACCTGAACCCCAAGAACCTGCTCGTGGACCCCGACACGCTCCAGGTCACCGGCGTCGTGGACTGGGAGTACGCCCACGTCGGCCACCCCGCCAGCGACCTGGGCAACCTCCTGCGCCTGGACCGCGACCCGCCCTGGGTGGCCGGGGTCCTCGCGGGGTTCGCCGCCCGCCATCCCCGCTGGGCCGCGCCGGCCCTGGGTGCGGCCCGCGCGGCCGACCTGCCGGCCCTGCTCGACCTCGCCGCCCGCGGCGACTCGCCCCCGGCGCGACGCGCCGCGGACCTCGTGGCCGCCATCGCGGCCGGAGGGCTCGACGCCGCTCCGCCCGGGATGCGACAGGGCCGCCCGTCACCGAGGTGACGGACGGCCCTGGCGTGGTGCGCGGGACTCAGGCGTACTGCCGGCCCTTGCGCCCGGGGATGCCCTGCGGGTTGCGCGGCGTGGAGTTGATGTCGGCCGGGTTGGAGCCCAGCTGCACCTCGCGGCCGTCGTTCACCCCGCCCCGGTCGGAGTCGCACTCCGTCGGGTTGGTGTTCTTGCGGGTGTAGGCGGTGTTGGCCGTGCCCTTGGCCTCGACGCGGTCGGCCAGGCCGTCGGCGTCGGTGTCGGCCTTGGTCGGGTCGGTCGCCACGCGGCCGATCGCCACCGTCTGGCGCTGGCGGTCCGGACCCAGCCGCACGACCTTGCCGCGCACGAGGTAGCCACGGACCTCGAGGCCGTCGTTGAAGCCGTCACCGTCGGTGTCGGCCTTGGTCGGGTCGGGCTTGACGGTGCCGATCGTCCCGCGGCCGGTGCAGGCCCGGACGAACTGCGTCATCGTGATGCCGTAGAACTCGGTGCCGTCGCCGAGGCCGTCGTTGTCGGTGTCGGGGTCGTTCGGGTCGGTCCCGGCCAGGGTCTCCTGGTCGTTCGGCAGGCCGTCGCCGTCGGCGTCGTTGCTGGGCACGTCGTCGGCGCCGCTGTTGGGGTTGGTGCCGTTGGTGATCTCGGCACCGTCCTTGACGCCGCCGTTGTCGGAGTCGTCGTCGCGCGGGTCGGTCGGGGCGTTGCCGAAGTTGGTGTTGGCGGTGCCGTTGACCTCCTGCAGGTTGGTGAGCCCGTCGTTGTCGGGGTCCTCGGCGCCGTCGTTGGTGCCGTCGTTGTCGGAGTCGGCGTCGTTGGGGTCGGTCAGGGTGAGGGTGTTCTCCTGCGCCGTGGTGAGGCCGTCGCCGTCGGGGTCGTTGTTCGGCACGTCGTCGGCCCCGTTGTTGGGGTTGGTGCCGTTGGCGATCTCCGCGCCGTCCTTGACCGTGCCGTTGTCCGAGTCGGCGTCACGGGGGTCCGTGGGGGCGTTGCCGAAGTTGGTGTTGGCGGTGCCGTTGACCTCCTGGAGGTTGGTGAGCCCGTCGTTGTCGGGGTCCTCCAGGCCGTCGTTGGTGCCGTCGTTGTCGGAGTCGGCGTCGTTGGGGTCGGTCAGGGTGAGGGTGTTCTCCTGCAGGTTCGTCAGACCGTCACCGTCGGGGTCGTTGTTCGGCACGTCGTCGGTGCCGTTGTTCGGGTTGGTGCCCGCGGTGGTCTCCGCGCCGTCCTTGACGCCCCCGTTGTCGGAGTCGGCGTCGCGGGGGTCGGTCGGAGCGTTGCCGAAGCCGGTGTTGGCGGTGCCGTTGACCTCCTGCAGGTTGGTCAGCCCGTCGTTGTCGAGGTCCTCGGCGCCGTCGTTGACGTTGTCGTCGTCGGTGTCGGCGTCGTTGGGGTCGGTCAGCGTCAGGTTGTTCTCCTGCGCGTCGGTGAGCCCGTCACCGTCGCTGTCGCGGGTGCCGCTCTGGTCGTCCGCGCCGTTGTTGGGGTCGGTCGCGTTGGTGATCTCGGCCCCGTCCTTGACGCCGCCGTTGTCGGAGTCGTCGTCGCGCGGGTCGGTCGGGGCGTTGCCGAACCCGGTGTTCTTGGTGCCGTTGACCTCCTCGAGGTTGGTCAGACCGTCGTTGTCGAGGTCCTCGGCGCCGTCGTTCGTGCCGTCGTCGTCGGAGTCGGCGTCGGCGGGGTCGGTCAGGGTGAGGGTGTCCTCCTGGGCGTCGGTGAGCCCGTCGCCGTCGGAGTCGGCCGGGCAGCTGAACCCGCCGGCCGGCGCGGTCGCGGCCACGCTGAGCGGCATGAGCTTGAGGCGCGCGACCGTGAGCGGTCCGACGCCGACCTCGACCTCGAGCGCGGAGGCGGTGCCCGAGGCGCTCGTGCCGTTGGCGGCCTCGACCTCGTTGTCCAGCTGGCCCAGGCGCAGGCGCAGCGTGAGCAGCGGGTTGTCGGGGGCGATGATGTTCAGCGGGCTGCCGTCGACCGGCAGGGCCTGCTCGGTGCCGTTGGCGGTGACCTTGAGCAGCGGGGCGGTCCAGGTGACCGAGGCGCCGCCGGTCACCCCGGACGCGCGGGCCTCCAGGCGGGGCGCCTCGAGCACCGAGATCTCGAGCTGGCCGCCGAGGAGGCTGACGTCGGCGGTGGTGGAGGTCGCCACGCTGGTGGCGGCGCGACCGTTGCCGGCGCCGGTGGCGCTGAGCGAGCCGGTGGCGCGGGCCGAGGCGGTGCCCGGCAGGGCCGCGAGGTAGCCCAGGGTGTCCTGGGGGAGCACGGTGACGTCGGCGGTGGTCACCGAGGCGTCGCTGAACGCGCGGCCCACCGGCAGGCAGCGGTCGAGCGGGGTCACGCGCGCCAGGGCCGAGGCGGTGGACACGCCGAGGTCCGCGACCGCGGGGATCGACAGCGGGATGGAGGTGCTGCTGGCCGGGGTGGTGTTGTCCGGCGGCGCGCTCTGGGTCGCGGTGGCCAGCAGGGCGGGCAGCGTGGTCCCGCCCAGGGCCGCGACGAGGTTGGCCGAGGAGGCCGTCGACGCGGTCGACGACGCGTTGCTGTCGGCGTCGCCCAGGGTGAGGTCGAGCAGGTTGAGCAGGCTCGCCACGCCCACGGCGTCGACGTCGAGCAGGGCCGCGGAGGTGGTCGTCGAGAAGCCCGGCGCGACCGCGGTGGCGGGCGCCGCGGCGCTCAGGCCGAGCGAGAGCCCCAGGGTGGAGGCGACGGCCGCGGCGGCGAGCCGGCGGCCGTGGCGGGCGACGGGCGGGCGTTCAGTCATGTGGGGAGTCCTCGCAAGTGAGTGACGGACGGATCCGGTCGGGGGGAGTCCGGACGTGATGTGTGTGCACCCTAACTGCACGCGGGGTACACCAGGGAGTACCGACGCCGGTTGGACGCTCGCGGACCCGCGGGCGTAGCCTGAGGGTTGCGCTGGAGTCTGCCGCTGTTCCACAGGAGCGGACACCGGCCTTCCTCGTGCGTCCGCACCGCCTCCTCGGGGCTGCGGCGCAGTGCGGTCACCGACCGTGACGAGACCGGCTCCCGCGCGTCCACCGACATCTGTCCACCCTCAAGGATCCGTTTCCCTCCATGACCAGCACCCTCCACACTCTTCCGGACTACGACGCCCCCCAGGTGGCGATCAACGACATCGGGTCCGAAGAGGACTTCCTGGCCGCCATCGACCAGACGATCAAGTACTTCAACGACGGCGACATCGTCGCCGGGACCATCGTCAAGGTCGACCGCGACGAGGTCCTGCTCGACATCGGCTACAAGACCGAGGGCGTGATCCCGAGCCGCGAGCTCTCGATCAAGCACGACGTCGACCCCTCCGAGGTCGTCGCCGTCGGCGACGAGGTCGAGGCCCTGGTCCTCCAGAAGGAGGACAAGGAGGGTCGCCTGATCCTGTCCAAGAAGCGCGCCCAGTACGAGCGCGCCTGGGGCACGATCGAGAAGGTCAAGGAGGAGGACGGCGTCGTCGAGGGCACCGTCATCGAGGTCGTCAAGGGCGGCCTCATCCTCGACATCGGCCTGCGCGGCTTCCTGCCCGCCTCGCTGGTGGAGATGCGTCGCGTCCGCGACCTGCAGCCCTACGTGGGTCAGACCCTCGAGGCCAAGATCATCGAGCTGGACAAGAACCGCAACAACGTGGTCCTGTCCCGCCGCGCCTGGCTCGAGCAGACCCAGTCCGAGGTCCGCCACGGCTTCCTCACCCAGCTGCAGAAGGGCCAGATCCGCAAGGGTGTCGTGTCCTCGATCGTCAACTTCGGTGCGTTCGTCGACCTCGGCGGCGTCGACGGTCTGGTGCACGTCTCCGAGCTGTCCGGGAAGCACATCGACCCCCCCTCCGAGGTCGTCACCGTCGGCGACGAGGTCACCGTCGAGGTCCTCGACGTCGACATGGACCGCGAGCGTGTCTCGCTGTCGCTGAAGGCGACCCAGGAGGACCCCTGGCAGCACTTCGCCCGCACCCACCAGATCGGTCAGATCGTGCCGGGCAAGGTCACCAAGCTGGTGCCCTTCGGTTCCTTCGTCCGCGTCGAGGAGGGCATCGAGGGCCTGGTGCACATCTCCGAGCTCGCCGAGCGTCACGTCGAGATCCCCGAGCAGGTCGTTCAGGTCAACGACGACGTCATGGTCAAGATCATCGACATCGACCTCGAGCGTCGCCGGATCTCGCTGTCGCTGAAGCAGGCCAACGAGACCGTCGCCGCGGCCGACGTGGAGGAGTTCGACCCGACCCTCTACGGCATGCCCGCCACCTACGACGACCAGGGCAACTACGTCTACCCCGACGGCTTCGACCCGGAGACCGGCGAGTGGCTCGAGGGCTTCGACGAGCAGCGCGCGAAGTGGGAGGAGCAGTACGCCCAGGCCCACGCCCGCTGGGAGGCCCACGTCAAGCAGCAGGCCGAGGCGCGTGCCGCCGAGGCCGAGGCCGGCGAGGCCACCTCGTACTCCTCCGCGGGTGTGGAGGAGACCGACGGCGGTTCGCTCGCCTCCGACGAGGCACTGCAGGCGCTGCGCGAGAAGCTCACCGGCGGCAACTGAGCCTCCGGGGCGTCTCGCTCCTGATCCATCCGCAACGGCCCGTCCCCCTCGGGGGGCGGGCCGTTCGGCTATCCGCGCGCCGGCGGCAGGAAGCGGGGGTCGATCGCGTGCGAGCGCGGGACCTCGCGCGGCCGGTCGGTGCGCACGCCGAGGGCGACGGCGAGCCCGGCGAGCCCGGGGAGCAGGATCAGGAGCAGCATCAGCGTGGTGGTCATGGCAGAAATCATTCTCTCGATCACTTCCTGCCACGAGTGGCAGGAATGACATGCTGCGTCGTTTTCCTGCCATCGGCGTGGCATGCTGGCCCCATGACGTCTGCTCCGCCGCCGGTGGCCACCGTCGCCGTCGTCGTCCAGCCCTATCCGGAGCCGTTCGGGCTCGGCTCCCTCGTCGAGGTGTGGGGCGAGCCCTACCACCCCGACGACGACAACCCCGTCTTCGACTTCCGGGTGTGCACGCCCGACCCCGGACGCGTCCCGGGACGCGCCGGCTTCGACCTCTGGGTGGAGCACGGCCTGGAGGCGACCGCGGACGCCGACCTGGTGTGCTTCGCTCCGCACCGCGACTTCCGCTCCCACGACCCGCGGGTGCTCGCGACCGCGCGGTCCGCGCACGACCGGGGAGCCACCGTGTACGCCCACTGCTCGGGCGTGTTCGAGCTCGCGGCGGCAGGCCTGCTCGACGGGCGTTCCTGCACGACGCACTGGCGCTACACCGACCTGTTGGCCTCGCTGTACCCGCAGGCCGACGTGCAGGCCGACGTGCTCTACGTCCACGACGGCCCCGTGCTCACCGGCGCCGGCTCGGCCGCGGGCATCGACGCCTCGCTGCACCTGATGCGTGACCGCTTCGGTGCCGGGGTGGCGGCCACCACCGCGCGCCGCATGGTGGTGCCGCCCCACCGCGACGGTGGTCAGGCGCAGTACATCGCCCGCCAGCTGCCCGACGTGCAGGCCGAGACCCTGGGGCCGCTGCTCACCTGGATCCTCGCGCACCTCGCCGAGGACCTCGACGTCGAGTCGCTGGCGCGACGCGCCCACATGTCGCCGCGCACCTTCGCCCGGCGATTCCGCGACGAGACCGGCACGACCCCGCACGCCTGGGTCACCGCCCAGCGGGTGCAGGCCGCCGAGGAGCTGCTGGAGCGCGGCGACCTGCCGATCGACCAGATCGCCGCGCGCGTCGGCTTCGGCCAGGCCGCCACCCTGCGCCACCACTTCCTCCGGGCACGGGGCATCAGCCCCGGCGCCTACCGCCGCCAGTTCGCGTGCTGAGCAGGCCCTGCGGCCCCCGTCCTCAGCGCTCGACGACGGTGAAGGTCGCCGTCGAGGGCGTCGCGTCGGCCACGCCGCGCACCACCGCGCGCACCGCGAGGGTGTGCTTGCCCGCCTTGAGCTTCTTGGTGGCCACGGCCAGCGGGGAGCGGCAGGTCGTGAACGCGGCCCGGTCCACCGAGCACTGGAAGGTGGCCGCCTCGGTGCTGGCGCTGAAGCCGAACACGCCCTGCTCGCCGCGGATCACCCGGGTCGGGCCGACGATGCCGCGGGTCTGCGGGGCCGAGACCGACACGGTCTCGCAGCCGACCAGCACGTCCTCGGCGTCGGCGGTCACGCTGTCGGTGCCACTGCCGCAGAACACCCGGTCCACGGCGCCGTCGCGGCTGGAGATCGTGTCGGCGCCACCTCCGGTGCGGGCGGTGTCAGCGCCTCCTCCGAGGGTCACGGTGTCGTCGCCGGAGCCGGACTCCACCGCGTCCTCCCCGGACCCGGTGGTCAGGGTCAGGTCGTTGGAGTTCGTGCCGGCCACCAGGTCGACGCCGATGGTGGTGCCGGCGCCGTCGAAGGAGGTGGGGATGCCGGACATGTAGAAGCGGTCGGACAGCAGCACGCGCACGCGCTCGACGTTGCTGAGCGCCACGGTGCTCACCGGGCTGTCGGCGTTGGTGCGGTAGGTGAACCCGGCGGAGCCCAGGGTCAGGACGCGCATCTCGCGCTCGGTGAAGTCCCAGGCGGCCAGGTCGTCGCCGGGGCCGCCGTCGACCGAGGCCGTCCCGGTCGACGCCGGCGTGATGCCCACGAACACGTCGTCACCGGCGCCGCCGGAGGCGGTGTTCGCCCCAGCGATGCGGTCGGGCAGGAAGGATCCGACCACCGTCTCGGAGCCGTTCTGACCGTTGCCGCGGGTGTCGATCCGGGTGCGCTTGAGCAGCGGGAAGTCGGCGGCCGTCACGGCGGTGAGGTCGACGTCCTCGATGCCGTGGGTGTCCTCGTAGATGTTGACGATGCGCACCTGGTCGCACCGGACGCCCGTGCCGTTGGCGTCGTTGGGGCCTCCGGTGAAGTCGGGGGCGCCGGTGCGCACCTCGCCGTCGGTGCACACCAGGTCGTAGGAGTCGTCGGTGTTCTGGTAGTCCTCGAAGCTGAGCACACCGGCCTCGGTGTCGAAGGGCGGCACGAGGTAGAACGCCTGCGCGGGCGTCGCGGCGGCGATCAGGGCGGCGCCGGCGAGGGCGGCCGTGCCGAGGGTCGCGAGGGTGCGGGGACGACGGGACATCGGGTTCCTCCGGGACTGGGGAGCAGGGGAGCAGGGGGCGGGCCGAGACTAGCCGAGCAGGTCGCGGCGCACCTTGCCCGTGAGGGTGCGGGGCAGCTCGGGCAGGCGGCGGTAGGTCTTGGGCCGCTTGGGCGGCGCGAGCCGTTCCCGCGCGAAGGCGCGCAGGTCCTCGAGGTCCACCTCGCCGACGACGGCGGCACACACCCGGGTGCCCCACGTCGGGTCGGGCTCGCCGTACACGGCGACGTCGACGACGTCGGGGTGCTCGCCCAGCACCTGCTCGACCTCCAGCGGGTAGACGTGGACCCCGCCGGTGATGAGGAGGTCGCTGCGACGGCCGTCGAGGTAGAGGTAGCCGTCCTCGTCGAGGCGGCCGAGGTCGCCCACGCTGAACTCCCACGGGCCCGCGGATCCCTCCGGGCCGGGCCGCCAGGCCCGGGCGGTCTGCTCGGGGGCACCGACGTAGGTGAACCGGGCGTGGTCGGGCACGGCGCACCAGATGGTGCCGTCGTCGTCGAGCCGCAGCCGGCGCCCGGGACGCGCGCGCCCGACCGTGCCGGGACGCTCCAGCCACTCCTCGCTGCGGCAGGCGGTGAACTGCCCCTCGGTGGCGCCGTAGAACTCCCAGGTGCTGCCCGGCGGGAAGGTCGCGATCAGCCGCCGCTTCAGGTCGGTGGGGCAGGGCGCGCCGGCGTGGGCGACGAGCCGGAAGCTGCTCAGGTCCGGCACGCCGACCTCGTCCCAGTGGGCGAAGAGCCGCTGCAGGTGGGTGGGCACGCAGAACATCGTGGTGGGACGGTGCTCGACGATCGCGGCGGTGACGACGGCGGGGTCGAAGGGCCCGGGCAGCACGACGCGGCCGCCGGCCAGCCGGGTGCCCATCGCGAAGCGCAGCGGCGCGGAGTGGTAGAGCGGGCTGAGCACGAGGTTCACGTCGTCGGCCGCGAACCCCCACAGCTCGCGCTCCTCCTGCACCAGCGCCCGGGCGGCCTCGGGACCGAGCAGTCCGCTGTCGACGCCCTTCGGCACCCCGGTGGTGCCGCTCGTGCAGTGCATCGGCCGGCCCTGCGGCAGCCCGCCCCGCCAGCCGCCGAGCCCGCGGAGCCCGTCGGGATCGGTGACCACGAGGTCCGGGGCCAGCGGGGTGAGGATGCGCTCGCGCTCGTGATCGGTGAGCCGCGGGTCCAGCGGGATCGGGAACACCCCGCGCTCGAGCAGGGCGAGGACGGCGTCGAGGTAGGCCGGCGACCCGGGCACCAGCAGCGCCACCCGGGAGCCGGGGGCCAGGGGTTCGCTCACCCCGCCATCGTCGCATCGCGCCGCGGCTGCGTACGGTGAGGCCATGCGTGTGGGACTCACCGGAGGCGTGGCCTCGGGCAAGAGCACCGTGGCCGACCTGTTCGAGGCGCGCGGTGCGGTGATCATCGACGGCGACAAGCTGGCGCGCGAGGTCGTGGCGCCCGGCACGCCGGGACTGGCGCAGGTCGTGGCGGAGTTCGGCGAGGAGATGCTGCTGCCCGACGGCTCGCTGGATCGGCCCCGGCTCGGGGCGATCGTGTTCACCGACCCCGAGCGGCGCCGGGCGCTGGAGGCGATCACCCACCCGCTGATCTTCGAGCGCTACGCCGCACTGGAGGCCGGCGCGGCCGACGCCGCGCTGGTCGTGCACGACATCCCGCTGCTGGCCGAGACCGGCCGCGCCGCCGACTTCGACGCCGTCGTGGTGGTCGACGCCCCCGACGAGCTGCGCATCGAGCGGATGCTGCGCGACCGCGGGTGGACGCGTGAGGACGCCGAGTCCCGGATCGCCTCCCAGGCCACCCGGGAGCAGCGGCTGGCGATCGCCACCCACGTCATCGAGAACACCGGCACCCGGGAGGAGCTGGCGGCGCGGGTCGCGGAGGTCGACGCCCTCCTGCGTGCCGCGGCGGCCGCCGGATGACCCGCACGCGCGGGGGCGCCCTGATGGTGGCGGGCATCGTGCTGCTCGCCCTCAACCTGCGACCGGTCGCGGGCTCGGTCGGTCCCGTGCTCGACGACCTGCGCGCCGACCTCGGGCTGGGCGCGGGCGGGGCCGGTCTGCTCACGTCGCTGCCGGTGCTCGCCTTCGCCTCGGTGGGAGCGCTGGCGCCCCGGCTGGCGGCACGGGTCGGGCGCCACCGGCTCACCGCCCTCGCGCTGCTCGTCGTCGCGCTCGGGGCGCTGCTCCGGGCCACGGTCGACACCGCGCCCGCCTTCCTCGCCTGGTCCTTCGTGGCGCTGGGGGGCATGGCCGCCGCCAACGTCGTCCTGCCCTCGCTGGTCAAGCAGCACTTCCCCGACCGGGTCGGACCGCTCACGGCCGTCTATTCCACCGGCCTGGCGATCGGCGTCACCGCCGCCGCGGCCCTGACGGTGCCGGTGGCCGATACCGCCGGCGGTGCCGACGGCTGGCGGGAGGGCCTCGGGATCTGGGGCCTGCTGGCCCTCCTCGCCCTGGCGCCGTGGCTGTGGCTGGCGCGCCTGGACGGTCGCGGGGCACCGGCCCAGGCGGCGGGGGGCGGCGAGGCGGGGGCCGCGGTCCCGCTGGGCGCCATCGCGAGCACCCGCACGGGCTGGCTGATGGCGGTGACCTTCGGGCTCCAGGCCCTGCAGGCCTACGCCATCTTCGGCTGGGTGCCGGCGGTCTACCGCGACGCCGGCTACACCGATGCGCAGGCGGGTGGCTACATGGGCCTGGTCACCGGCATCTCGATCCCGCTCTCGCTGCTCGTGCCGCTGGCCACCGCCCGCTGGTACGACCTGCGGCCCCTGATGCTCGGGCTCACCGTCTGCTACCCGATCGCCTACAGCGGTCTGGCGTTCGCCCCCACCGCCGCTCCGGTCGTGTGGGCGCTCGTGGTGGGCGCCGCCACCTGCACCTTCCCGCTGATCCTCACCCTCATCGGCCTGCGGGCCCGCACCCCGGGCGGCACGGCGGCGCTCTCGGGGTTCACCCAGTCGGTGGGCTACCTCATCGCCTCGATCGGTCCGTTCGGGGTCGGGGTGCTGCACGACGCCACGGGCGGCTGGCAGGTGCCCCTGATGGTGCTCTCCGTGCTCGCGGTGCCCTTGGCGCTGGGCTCGGTGGCCCTCTCGCGCCCGCGCCACGTGGAGGACGAGCTGCCCGCCGCGGTGGGCGCCGGCGTCACAGGCTCCGGGTGAGGAAGGCGCTGTTCGGGTCGGGCCGGTAGCCCCCGAACGGCCCGCACGGGGTGAACCCGTGGCGCTCGTAGAGGGCGCGCGCCGGGGCGAAGAAGTCCTGGCTGCCGGTCTCGAGGCTCACCCGGTGCATCCCGAGGCCGCGGGCGTGGTCCAGCAGCTGCGCCAGGATCGCGGACGCGATGCCCTGACGCCGCAGCGCGGGGTCGGTGCGCATCGACTTCAGCTCGCCCTCACCGCGGCCGAGGTCCTTCAGTGCGCCGCAGCCCAGCACCCGCCCGGCGTCGTCGCGTGCGGACAGGAAGTGGATCCCCGGCGCCCGCAGCGCGTCGAGGTCCAGGGCGTGCACCGACTCCCGGGGGCTGGTGGCGTGCATCTGGGCGAGGTGGGCGGTGAGGAACGCCGCGATGGCGTGGTCGGCGAGCGGGTCGGGGGCGATCAGCACACGGCCGAGCGTAGGGCCGGCGCCGGACGCACCACAGCCCCGGCCATGGGTGAGCCGGGGCTGTGGCGGGGGGACCGGGGGTGCGGAGGTCAGGCCGCGAGGTCGGGGTCGCCGAGTCGACGCAGCTTCTGCAGCGCCTCCCGCTCCAGCTGGCGCACGCGCTCGGCGGAGATGCCGTGCTTGGCGCCGATGTCGGCCAGCTTGTGCTGCCGACCGTCGGTGAGCCCGTACCGGCTGCGGATGATGTCCGCGGCGCGGTCGTCGAGCTGTCCCACCAGGCTGTTCAGACGCTCGCGGGCGTCGGCGTCCAGCACGGTGGAGTCGGGGGCGGGGGAGGTCTCCTGCGCCATGAGGTCGCCCAGCGAGGTGTCGCCGTCCTCGTCGACCGGGGTGTCGAGGGAGACGTGCTCGCGGCCCCAGGCGATGAGGTCGAGCACCCGCTCGACCTCCATGCCGAGCTCGGCGGCGATCTCCTCGGGCTCGGGGTCGCGGCCCAGCTGGCGCTCGAGCGTGCGTCGCGCGCCGGAGACCTGGTTGAGCTCCTCCACGACGTGCACGGGCAGCCGCACGACGCGGGCCTGCTGGGCGATGCCGCGGGTGATGGCCTGGCGCACCCACCACGTGGCGTAGGTGGAGAACTTGTAGCCCTTGGTGTAGTCGAACTTCTCGACCGCACGGATCAGGCCGGTGTTGCCCTCCTGGATCAGGTCGAGCATCGGCATCTGCGAGCGGCCGTACTTGCGGGCGATCGAGACCACCAGGCGCAGGTTGGCGGTGATGAAGGTGTCGACGGCGCGCTGGCCCTCCTCCGCGAGCCACTCCAGCTCCTCGCGGGTGGCGCGCAGCGGGGCACCGCCGTTCTTGCGACCGACGCGGCCCTCGCGCAGGAGGTACTCGGCCATCAGGCCGGCCTCGATGGTCTTGGAGAGCTCGACCTCCTGGGCGGCGTCGAGCAGCGGGTTGCGCGCGATCTCGTCCAGGTAGAGGCCGACGCTGTCGCGGCCCTCGATCTCTCGGGTCTGTCCGCCCGCGGGGCGGGTGGCGGTCCGGGTGGCCATGAGGCCCTCCTCACTGGACCGGGTCATCGGTCCATCCACGTCAACGGTGACGAGGTGCGGAGGATTCCCGCCACACCCCGAAGTCCCACAGCGGGGAGCCGGTGGTGCTCGCTCCCTCACTGGGCCTTCGAAGGTGACGACGAACCGGATGCCGCCGGAGTTGCATGCAGGAGGAGATCTCAGCGACTTCTCAGTCTCCTGAGGATGATCCTCAGGTTCGGGGCCTCACGCCTCGGCGAGGCCGAGCACGTCGAGGATCCAGGCGAGGGTGAACGCCCGGTCCCGCCACGCCTGGTAGCGCCCCGACGCGCCGCCGTGGCCGCCGGCCATCTCGATGCGCAGCAGCACGTCGGGCTCGATCGCCCGCTCCCGCAGCCGGGCGATCCACTTCGCAGGCTCGACGTAGAGCACCCGGGTGTCGTGCAGCGAGGTCTCGGCGAGGATCCGCGGGTAGCGCTGGGCGGTGACGTTGTCGTAGGGGGCGTAGGCCGCGATGGTGTCGTAGGCCTCGGGGTCGGCCTCGGGGTTGCCCCACTCGTCGTACTCGGTGACCGTCAACGGCAGGCTCGCGTCCAGCATGCTGCGCAGCGGGTCCACGAACGGCACGCCGGCCGCGAGCCCGGCGAACGCCTCGGGGGCCTGGTTGGCGACCGCGCCGATCATCAGCCCGCCCGCGCTGCCGCCCTCGCCGGTGAGCCGGTCGTGGGTGGTCCAGCCGGTCGCGACGAGGTGGCGGGCGGCGGCCACGAAGTCGTCGAAGGTGTGCTGCTTGCGGCTCAGCTTGCCGTCGTCGTACCAGTGCCGCCCCATCTCGCCGCCGCCGCGCACGTGGGCGATGGCGAACGCCGCCCCGCGGTCGAGCAGGGAGAGCCGGGCGATGGAGAAGCCGGGGTCCATCGAGGCCTCGTAGGCGCCGTAGGCGTACAGGTGCAGCGGCACCGGGGCTCCCGCGGCGCGCGCGTCGCGGCGCACCACGATCGAGACCGGCACCGAGGCGCCGTCGGTGGAGGGCGCCCAGATCCGGTGCTCCTCGTAGTCCTCCGGGTCGTAGCCGCCCAGCACGGGCGCCTGGCGCAGCAGCCGCAGGGAGCGGGTCGCGACCTCGTAGTCGTAGACCGAGGACGGCAGCGCCATCGAGGTGTAGCCCAGCCGCACGGTGGGCTGGGCGAACTCGGGGTTGCTGCCCGAGCCCACGGTGTACACCGGCCGGTCGAACTCGACCAGGTGGTCGTCGGTGATGCCGTCCGGGCCGAGGTCGAGGATGCGCAGCTGGGTGAGCCCGGCGCTGCGCTGGTTGACCACCAGGTGGGTCGCGAAGGCGTCAACGTCCTCCAGGCGCACGCCCTCGGCGGCCGGGAGCAGCGGCACCCACTGCGCGCGCGGCGTCGGGGCGGCCGGGGTGACGGCGAGCTCGAAGTCGGCGCTGGTGCCGTTGTGCAGCACCAGGAAGCGGTCCTCCCCGCCGATCACGGCGTGCTCCACCGAGTACTCCAGGCCCTCCTCGCGGGGGTGGAAGCACACCGGGGCGGCGCCGGGCTCGCGCAGGTCGATCAGGTGGTACTCGCTGGTGGTCTTCGAGCCGGTGGCGATCGCGAGGTAGGCCTGGCTGCGGGTCCGTCCGACCCCCACCCAGAACCGCTCGTCGGGGTCGTGGAACACGACCTCGTCCTCGCTCTGCGGGGTGCCCACGCGGTGGCGCCAGATCGTGTCCGCCCGCCAGCTGGCGTCGACCGTCGTGTAGTAGAACTCGCCGGAGTCCGCACCCCACGTGGCGCCGCCCAGCGCCCCGGTGATCTCGTCGGCGAGCAGCTCGCCGGTGGCGAGGTCCTTGACCCGGATCGTGTACCGCTCGTCGCCCACGACGTCGGTGGCGTAGGCCAGCAGCCGGTCGTCGCGGCTGATGCTCGAGCCGCCGAGGCTGAAGAAGTCGTGGCCCTGCGCGAGGGCGTCGAGGTCGAGCAGCACCTCCTCGCCGGGCAGCGCGGGCTCGTCGGGACGCGCGTCGTCGGCGGGCTGCGGCGGCGTCCAGTCGTCGGGGTCGCCCACCGGCACCCGGCAGGAGGCGCCGTACTCGCGGCCCTCGAAGGACCGGCCGTAGTACCAGTGCCCGCGCACCCGGGTGGGCACCGAGAGGTCGGTCTCGCGGGTGCGGGCCTTGATCTCGCCGAAGATCGTCTCGCGCAGGTCGGCCAGGTGGGCGGTGCGCTGCGTGGTCCAGGCGTTCTCGGCCTCCAGGTGCGCCAGCACCTCCGGCGACTCCTTGTCGCGCAGCCAGTCGTGGTCGTCCACCCGGGTCCGGCCGTGGTGGGTGGTGGTCACGGGGCGGGCGGGTGCCAGCGGTGCGGCGGCGATCTGGTCGGACATGCTGTGAACGGTAGTCAGGTGGCACCCTGCTGCCTGTGGCGACCCGTCCGATCGACCTCAACGCCGACCTCGGCGAGGAGGTCACCGACGATGCCGCGCTGTTGGCCGTCGTCACCAGCGCCAACGTGGCCTGCGGCTACCACGCCGGGAGTGCGGCGATCATGCGCGCGGTCTGCGAGGAGGCGGCCCGCCGCGACGTCGCGATCGGGGCGCAGGTGTCCTACGACGACCGGGCGAACTTCGGCCGGGTGGCGCGCGACGTAGACCCCGACGTGCTGCGCGCGCAGGTGGCCGACCAGGTGGGGGTGCTCACCGAGGCGGCCCGGGCCGCCGGGCTCGTGGTGAGCTACCTCAAGCCGCACGGGGCGCTCTACCACCGCACGATGGTCGATCCCGAGCAGGCCGAGGCCGTGCTCGCCGGCTCCGGCGACCTCCCCGTGCTCGGCATGGCGGGGGAGCTGCTCACCCGGGCCGCCGCCGCGGGTCGCACCGTGCTGCGCGAGGGATTCCCCGACCGTGGCTACGGTCCCGACGGCCGGCTGCTGCCGCGCGACCGGCCCGGTGCGCTGCTCCACGACAGCGACGAGATCGCCGCCCGCGCGGTCGTCCTCGCCGCCGAGGTCGACTCGGTGTGCGTGCACGGCGACAGTCCGACGGCGGTCGACCACGCCCGCGCCTGCCGCGCGGCGCTGGAGGCTGCCGGCCACCGGCTCGTGGGGCTGCACCGGTGGCGGTGAGCGTCCGCCCGATGGGCCGCGACGCGCTGCTGATCGAGGTGGCCGACGCCCGCGAGGCCGTGGCGTTGACGACGTGGCTGCGCGGGCGTGCCGAGGCCGGCGAGGTCGTGCCGGGGGCCGCCACCGTGCTGGTGCGCGAGCCCGCCGACCGGGCGGCGCTGCTGCGGACCGTCGCGGACTGGACCCCGCCGGAGCATGTCGCCCCGACACGCACCGTCGAGGTGCCGGTGGTGCTCGACGGCGCCGACCTCGCCGACGTCGCCCGGGCCTGGGACACCGACGTCGACGGCGTGGCCGCCCGCGTCGCCGACCTGCGGCTCACCTCGGCGTTCTGCGGGTTCGCGCCCGGGTTCGCCTACCTCGCCGGGCTGCCGGCGCGGCTCGCGCTGCCCCGGCTGGCGTCCCCACGACCGCGGGTGCCGGCCGGCTCGCTCGCGATCGGCGGGGGATGGGTGGGGCTCTACCCCACGGCCTCGCCCGGCGGCTGGCGGCTGCTGGGCCGCACCGACGTCGCGCTGTTCGACGTCGACCGCGACCCGCCCGCCCTGCTCGCCCCGGGCACCCGCGTGAGGCTGGTGCCGCGATGAGGGGGCTGGAGGTGCACGAGGCGATCGGCCAGGTGACCGTGCAGGACGCCGGACGGCGCGGTCACGCGCACCTCGGGGTGCCGCGGGCCGGCTGGCTGGACGACCCGGCCGCGCGCGCGGCGCTGCGGGCGGTGGGGGAGCCCGAGGGCGGGGCGCTGCTGGAGGTGCTCGGCACCCTCGAGGTCGGGCTCCTCGGCCCGGCGCGCTGGGCGGTGGTCACCGGCGCGCCCGGTCCGCTCGTCTGCGGCGGCCGGCCCCGGGCCCACGGAGTGCCCTTCCGCTGGGAGCCCGGTGCGCGGGTACGGGTGGGGCGGCCGGTGCGCGGGGTGCGGCGCTACCTCGCGGTCGGCGGGGGCCTCGAGGTCCCCTCCGTCCTCGGGTCGCGGGCCACCGACACCCTGGGCGGCCTGGGCCCGGCGCCGCTGCGGGCGGGCGACGTCGTGCCGCTCGGCGTTCCCGTGGCGCCCCCGCGCTTCGCCGACGTCGTGGCCCCGGCGGCGGTGGCCGGTCGTGCCGGGCCGGTGGGCCTCACCGTGGGTCCGCGGCTGGACTGGTGCGCGCCGGACACCCTCGGCGTGCTCACGGGGTCGGTGTGGCGGGTCCAGCCCGACTCCGACCGCGTGGCGGTGCGCCTCGACGGCCCGCCGCTGACCCGGGTGCGCACCGAGGAGCTGCCGAGCGAGGGCCTGGTGCCGGGGGCGGTGCAGGTGCCGCCCGGCGGCCGACCGGTGGTGTTCCTCGCCGACCACCCCACCACCGGCGGCTACCCCGTGGTGGCGGTCGTCGACGCCGAGGACCTCGCGCTGCTGGCGCAGGTCGCCCCGGGCGATGCGGTGCGGTTCACGGCCTCGCGGCGTTCCTGACGAACGCGAGACAGTCCTCCACCGGCCGGAACCCCATCCGCTCGTTGATCGCGATCATCCAGCGGTTGGTCTCCTCGTTCTGCGTGTGCACGCGCGAGGCGGTGGGATGCGCCCGTTGCACGGCACGGAGGTTGGCCGCCTTCACCGCCAGCCCGAGCCGGTGGCCCCGGTGCTCCCGGTGCACGAAGGTGCCCCACTGGGCGACGTCGTCGTCGGCGAGGCGCACCGCGAGCGTCGACTGCGCCGCCACGGCGCCGTCGGGGGCGATCGCCAGGGTCTCGTACATCCGCAGTCCGCTGGCGATGCTCGAGGCGCGCTGGGCGCGGAACCGCTCGGGGGTGATCCGCTCCTCCTCCCACTGCACCGACCCGGTGGGGGCGTCCACGGCGAGCTGGCCGTGCAGCACCACCAGCGAGGCGACGACGTCGTCGGGGACCGCGTCGTCGACGTAGGTCACGACGTCGTAGCCCTCGTGGTGCGGGGCGGCCTCGGCGCACCAGGCGTCGAGGCGCTCCTCGGGCACGGGCAGGTCGAGGTGGCGCACGACCTCGTTGGTGGCGAGCTCGAACCCGGCCCGCGCGGCCATCCGGTGCGCCGGGTGCGCCGGGCCCGCGCCGGCGGGCAGGAAGGCCTCGACGAGCAGGGTGGTGCGGTCCGCGGCCTGCGCCTCGGCCACGAGTGCGGCGAGCAGCGCGGTGCCGTGACCGCGCCCCTGCGCGGCGGGGTCGACGAAGACCAGCAACCAGGCCTTCTCCCGGTTGTCGAGCAGGGGCAGGAACAACGATCCGGTGCCGACCATGGCGCCGTCGGCGAACCAGCCGTAGAGCCGTGCCTCCTCGCCCGGGTCGGGATCGCGGAAGGTGTGTGCCAGCTCGGCCAGGCTCCACACGGGCGCGTGCGGGCGTCCCTGCTGCAGGGCGGCGGCGCAGATCCGGTGGGCCTCGGCGAGTGCGGCGTCGTCGGCGGTGTCGAGCGGTCGCAGGGATCGCAGGGGGCGCAGGGCGGTCACCGCCGTGACGCTAGCCCTCGCCGTCCTCCGGCGCGACGGGTTTCGGCGGCGCCCAGGCGTGCAGGGCGGGATCGTCGACGGCCAGGCTCCGCACGGGGCCCGGCCCGGTCTCGGCGGTCTCGAAGCGCACGGTCACCACCCCCCGGCCCGAGCCCCACACCCAGCCCCGGCCGTGCTCGTCGTGCTCGACGTCCTGACCGGGGTGCCAGGTCGAGCGCGACCGCACGGTCTCGGGCAGCGGCAGCTCCGGCTCGGGCGCGGGGTCGGCGGTGCTCTCGCCGAACAGGTCGTCCTGCACCCAGTCGGCCAGCCCGCTGACGCCGACGCCGAGCAGCCGCACGCCCCCGGTCGTGTCGAGCTCGCCCAGCAGCGCGGTGGCGGTGCGGGCGATCACGCGGTCGGTGTCGGTCGGCTCGGGCAGCGTGGCCGAGCGGCTCAGCGTGGTGAAGTCGTGCAGCCGGACCTTGATCGACACCGTGCGCCCCGAGAGTCCCGAGGCGTGCAGACGCCGGGCGACGTCGCCGGCCTGGCGGCGCAGCAGCTCGGCCATGAGGGTGCGGTCGGTGAGGTCGGTGGCGTAGGTGTTCTCGGTGCTCACCGACTTCGCCTCGCGCTCGGGCACCACCGGCCGGCGGTCCTCGGCCCGCGCGAGCTGGTGCAGCGCGGCGCCCTGGGCCTGCCCGAGCAGGCGCACCAGCTCGTCCAGCCCCAGGGCCTCCAGGTCCGCCACGGTCTGCACGCCGGCCCCCCGCAGCCGCTGGGCCGTGGCGGCGCCGACGCCGGGGATCACGGTCACCGGCCGGGGCCGCAGCAGCTCCTGCTCCGTGCCGGGCGGCACCACGACGAGGCCGTCGGGCTTGTCGAGGTCGCTGGCGATCTTGGCGATGAACTTGCTGGTGCCCAGCCCCACCGAGGCCGTGAGGCCGCCGGTCGCCTCCTGCACCCGTGCGCGCAGGTCGCGGGCCAGCGCGGTCACCGTCGGCAGCTCGAGGTCGGGCAGGTCGGCGGCGGCGAGGTCGACGAACGCCTCGTCCAGCGAGAGCGGCTCCACGAGGGGGGAGACCTCGCGCAGCAGCCCCATGACGACGACGCTCACCTCGCGGTACACCTCGTACCGGCCGCCGAGGTAGGCCGCGTGCGGGCACCGCGACCGGGCCTCGCGGGTGGACATCGCTGAGCGCACCCCGAAGGCCCGGGCCTCGTAGGACGCGGTCGACACGACGCCGCGACCGCCGGTGCCGCCCACGATCACGGGCCGGCCGCGCAGCGAGGGCTTGTCGCGCTGCTCCACGGCGGCGAAGAACGCATCGAGGTCCAGGTGCAGGACCGATGCGTGGGTGCGCATGGCCGCACGTTATCCCCAGCCGCCCGCAGGCCGACGATCTCCACCGGTCGACCTCGCCGGCCCGGTGCGGCGACGGCGGTCTCGGGGAGCGTCGGGCGCATGACGACGCCCGACCTGCCCCTGAACCCCGACCGGCTCGACCTCACCGTGCGCACCGAGGAGGACGTCCTCGCGCTGCCGCCGCTCGTGCTCGGATTCCACCCCACCCACTCGGTGGTGATGCTCACCTTCGGTGCCGTGCGCTCGTTCCACGCCCGCGTCGACCTGCCCGCGACCCGGCAGGAGGCCGCCACGGTCGCGGGAGCGCTGGTCGAGCCCGCCCGCCGCCACGGCGTCCGGCAGGCCGCCCTGGTGCTCTACGGCGAGGCTGCCCAGGCGCGCCCCTGGCGCTGGGAGGCGGTCGTGGCGGGCCTGGAGGGGGCCGGCGTCGAGGTCGTGGGCGTGTGGTGGTGCACCGGCGGGAGGGTCCGGCGGTGCGTGCCCGGTCCGCCCGAGCCGTGGCGCACGCTCGACCTCGCCGACCACCCGTTCGTGGCGGCGGCGGTGCTGTCGGGGCGTGTCACCCGGCGCGACCGCGCCGAGCTCGCGGCCCTGCTGGCGCCCGACCCGGTGCGGGTCGCCGAGGTCGCCGCGGCGCTCGGCCGGCTGCCCGCGGCGCCGGGCCCCGAGGAACGGTGGAACCAGATCGGGCTGGTCGCCACCGCGATGCGGCGCTGGGCCGACGAGGCCCGACCACCGCAGGCCACCTGCGGGCTGGACGCCGACGACCGGGCGCGCCTGCTCACCGCCCTCATGGTGCCGGTGCTGCGCGACGAGGCGCTGGTGCACCTGCGCCAGGGACGCCCTCGGCGCGCGATCGACGCCCTGTGCGACCTCGTGCGCAGCAGCCCGGCGCAGGTCCGCGCCGGCGCCGCCGGGCTCCTGGCGTGGGCGGCGTGGCAGTCCGGGGACGGCGCCCTGGCGTGGTGTGCGGTCGACACCGCGCTCGCAGCCCGGCCGGGGCACCGCTTCTCCGAGCTGATGGCCCAGGTGCTCGTCCGGGCGATCCCGCCCGAGGCCTGGGCCGAGATCGAGGCGGCCTGAGGCCTAGGCCGTCGCCCAGCGGCCGCGGCGCGGGCGCACCCACGAGCGCCGCATGCCGGTGCCCGGCAGGTGCCACCCGAAGCGGGTGACCACCGCCATCGTCAGCGGGACGCCGGTCTCGCCCGCTGCGGCCGTGGTGGCGGCGAACCACGCGAGGTCGAGGTCCTGCAGCTCCAGCCCGCCGGTGCGGGTGACCCACACCAGCGCCGGCGGGGGAGCGGTCGGCGTCAGCCGACGGGACGCGGCTCCCAGCACGTCCAGTCGCAGCGCGTGGTCCCAGTGGGCGGGGGCCAGCGGGCCCGCCAGCTCCCAACACGCCAGCGGTCCGCGAGGGTCCCCCGGATCGCCGACCCGCACCACCGCCGGGTGGACCCGCCGGGACTCGGCGGCGCCGTGCTGCACCACGGCGAGGCGCAGCCGATCCTGGAGCTCGGGTGGCGCGGGCACGGAGGGGGTCATGGGCCCCAGCCTGCGCCCTCGGGGTCGGGCGGCGCGCCGGTCCTCCACAGGCCCTCGGCAGCAGCACGTCGGCGGGGTAGCGTGCGGCCCATGCCGACCGTCGTCGTGGGATACGTGCCCAAGCCCGAGGGGGAGGCCGCGCTCGAGCGGGCGATCGAGGAGGCCACGCTGCGCGGCGCCGCCCTCGTCGTCGTCAACTCGCACCGCGAGCGCGGTGACGGCGAGGTCGATCTCGGCGCGGTGCGGGCCCGGCTGGAGGACTCCGGGATCGCCTACGAGGTGCGGCAGCTCGCGCGCGGGTTCGAGGCGGCCGAGGACCTCGTGAGCGTGGCGGAGTCCCACGACGCCGACCTCATCGTCATCGGCCTGCGGCGGCGCACGCCGGTGGGCAAGCTGATCCTGGGCTCGAACGCGCAGCGGGTGCTGCTCGACGCGCACTGCCCCGTGCTGGCGGTCAAGGCCTGACCTGGGATCATGGGGGCCATGGCCTTCCAGATCGCCGGTGAGCCCGCGGCCGACGCCGTCCTCGATTCCCACCCCTTCGCCGTCGTGGTCGGCATGATGCTGGACCAGCAGTACGGCATGGAGCACGCCTTCCGCGGCGGCTACAAGGTGCTGAGCCGCTTCGGGACCCTGGAGCCCGCCGCGATCGCCGCGGCCGATCCGGAGGAGTTCAAGCGGATGTGCAGCGAGCCGCCCGCCATCCACCGCTTCCCGGGGTCGATGGCCGGTCGGCTGCAGGAGCTCGCGGCCCTGGTCGAGGAGCGCTACGACGGCGACGTCACCCGGCTGTGGACCGAGGCCGGGACCGGCAAGGAGCTGCTGGCCCGGGTGATGCAGCTGCCCGGCTTCGGCAAGCAGAAGGCGCAGATCTTCGTGGCCCTGCTCGCCAAGCAGCTCGGCGTCCGTCCGCCCGGCTGGGAGGCCGCGGCCGGCGACTACGCGCTGCCCGGGTTCCGCTCGGTGGCCGACGTCGTCGACCCCGACAGCCTGCAGAAGGTGCGCGACTTCAAGAAGGAGAAGAAGGCCGCCGCCAAGGCGGCCGCGGCCGAGTGAGGCCCCTCGGGCACGGGTCCTGGGATCCGCGTGGCAGAATGGCGCGAGCGGCTCTTGACGACAGCGGGCCTTGTCGCGCCCACCGTCGTCCGGCTCCGCGCCAGGCCGCAGATTCCGCCAGCCCCACGAGAGGTGTTCGTGTCCTCGAACGCACGCAAGCTCCCTGACGACGTCCTCACCCACCCCGCGGTGGTGTCGCTCATCGACCAGGCACGTCCGACCGGGACCTTCACGCCGGCGCAGGTGCGCCAGGCCAGTGACGACGCCGGCGTGGAACCGCGCCACCTCAAGGCGCTGCTCGCCCACCTCAGCGACCTGGGGCTCAACGTCGTCCTGCCCGCCGAGGCCAAGGTCGCGGCCGCCACCACGAGCAAGAAGACCGCCACCGCCACCGCGAAGAAGGCGGCACCGGCGAAGAAGGCCGCCCCGGCCAAGAAGGCCGCGCCCGCCAAGGCGGCTGCGGCGGCCCCCGCGAAGGCTGCGCCGGCCGCCGACGCCCCCGAGGGCGACGAGCCCGACCTCAGCGACGTCGAGGCGGTCGAGGACCTCGACCTCGAGGTGCTGGTGGAGGACGACGCCACCGAGTCCGGCGAGGCCGGCGGCACGGCCGTGGCCGCGCCCGCCGTGGGCCCCGACGGCAAGAAGATCCTGCCCGACGTCTCGGACGAGCAGTTCGAGAAGGACGTCGCCTCCGACCCCTCCATCAAGGAGGACGAGAAGGAGGCGACCTTCGTCGTCTCCGCGGCCGACGACACCGACGAGCCCGAGCAGCAGGTCATGGTGGCCGGCGCGACGGCCGACCCGGTCAAGGACTACCTCAAGCAGATCGGCAAGGTCCCGCTGCTCAACGCCGAGATGGAGGTCGAGCTCGCCAAGCGGATCGAGGCCGGCCTCTTCGCGGAGGAGAAGCTCGGCAAGGGCGGCAAGGTCAGCGAGAAGGTCCGCGAGGAGCTGGAGTGGATCGCCGAGGACGGGCGCCGCGCCAAGAACCACCTCCTCGAGGCCAACCTGCGTCTGGTCGTCTCCCTCGCCAAGCGCTACACCGGCCGCGGCATGCTGTTCCTGGACCTGATCCAGGAGGGCAACCTGGGTCTGATCCGTGCGGTCGAGAAGTTCGACTACACGAAGGGGTCCAAGTTCTCGACCTACGCCACCTGGTGGATCCGTCAGGCGATCACGCGTGCCATGGCCGACCAGGCCCGCACGATCCGCATCCCGGTGCACATGGTCGAGGTCATCAACAAGCTCGCCCGCGTCCAGCGCCAGATGCTGCAGGACCTGGGCCGCGAGCCCACCCCGGAGGAGCTCGCCAAGGAGCTCGACATGACCCCCGAGAAGGTCATCGAGGTCCAGAAGTACGGCCGCGAGCCCATCTCGCTGCACACCCCGCTCGGCGAGGACGGCGACTCCGAGTTCGGTGACCTCATCGAGGACTCCGAGGCGATCGTCCCGGCCGACGCCGTGTCGTTCACCCTGCTCCAGGAGCAGCTGCACGCCGTCCTCGACACGCTCTCCGAGCGCGAGGCGGGCGTGGTGAGCATGCGCTTCGGCCTCACCGACGGTCAGCCCAAGACCCTCGACGAGATCGGCAAGGTCTACGGCGTCACCCGCGAGCGGATCCGCCAGATCGAGTCCAAGACCATGTCGAAGCTGCGCCACCCCAGCCGCAGCCAGGTGTTGCGCGACTACCTGGACTGATCTGCTCCTGTGGGGACCAGCGACGTGCCCCGGCCCATCGCGCGGGTTGTCGCCGCGCTGTCGTGTGCGCTCCTCCTGACCTCGTGTGCTGAGGTCGGGGACGTCGTCTCCGGGGATCGCACGCGGTACGTGGTCTCCGGTGCCTCGATGGAAC
Source organism: Nocardioides sp. (assembly GCF_964228225.1). Lineage (GTDB taxonomy): Bacteria > Actinomycetota > Actinomycetes > Propionibacteriales > Nocardioidaceae > Nocardioides. The sequence goes on along the minus strand of NZ_CAXQZB010000022.1, from coordinate 12,412 downwards.
CGACGATCCCGGCCGGAACGCGGGTCTGGGGCTCGCGGGTGGACGAGGGCTTCAGCCCCGCGCGTGGCCAGGTCGTCGTGTACGCGCCGCCTGCGGCGTGGGGTCCGATCGCCGAGGCGCTCGCCCACCGGGTCATCGGGCTGCCGGGCGAGACGGTCATGTGCTGTGCTTCGGACGGTTCGCTGGTGCTCGATGGGCAGCCCCTCGTGGAGGGCTACCTCGCGGAGCAGGAGGACTGCAACGGTCCGATGGTCTCCCTGTGCCGTGACGACTGGTCGGTGACCGTGCCCGAGGGGCATGTCTTCCTCATGGGGGACAACCGCGCCTACGCCGCCGACAGTTCCGACCAGATCTGTCCGCCGGCTGCCGGAGAAGCGCGATGCGCGGAGCACGCGAACGATCCGTTCGTCCCGATCAGCAGCATCATCGCCGTCCTGGACCCATGACCTCGGTCTCGTCGCGGGGCGTCGGGGAGACCGGAATTCCGGTGGCGCGCGAGTGCAGGGGCGGCGAGGCTGGGCGGATGGCCAGTGATCCCCTGAGCGCGGAGGAGGACCGGCGCCGCGTCCTGCAGCGCTTCTTCACCCCCGATGGCCGGCTGATGACGATCCCGGTGCGCCACGTGAAGCGGCAGGTGGTGCTCGACCACCTCGTGCAGCGCTTCGAGCTCGGCGTGGTCTACCCCGAGTCCGAGGTGCGGGCGCTGCTCTCCGAGGCCCACCCCGACCACGCCGCGCTGCGGCGCTACCTGGTCGAGGACGGCTTCCTCGCGCGCGAGGACGGTCGGTACTGGCGCTGCGGAGGCACGGTCGACCTCGACGGGGTGTGAGCCCTAGTTGTTCGTGACCCAGGACTTCTTCACGTAGAAGGGCATGACGAATCGGCAGCCCTGGCACACGTGCAGCTCGATGAGGTGGGTGCGGGCGTTCCACTTGGTCGGGAGCCGCGCCTCCTCCACGACCAGATCGGTGCCCTGGCAGTGCAGACAACGCACGCCTGAGACCTGCGGACCGTTCGATTCCCGTGCGTTCACGACGACCTCCCCGAGAAGGATGCGCCCCCGGTGGCGCGGGGCCACCATAGTCACAGGCCGAGCGACTGGAGGGCCGCGGTCACCGGTCGGGCGTCGGGGTCGGGGGGCCCATGATCTGGTCGTACATCGAGCGCAGGCGGGCGGTGACCTCGGCGGGTGCGCGGCGCGGGGTGCCGGCGTCGAAGGGGGGGGCGAGGGCGCGTACTCGAGGTCGAGCTGCAGCATCTGGGCCATGTGGGGATCGGAGAGTCGGGCGGCGAGGTCGAGTGCCATGTCGATCCCGGCCGACACCCCGGCGGCGGTGATGACGCGGCCGTCGACGACGTAGCGGTCCTCGACCGGGGTCGCGCCGAATGCGCTGAGCCGATCGAGCGTGTACCAGTGGCTGGTCGCGCGACGGCCTCGGAGCAGGCCGGCGGCGCCGAGCAGCAGGGAGCCGGTGCACACCGAGGTCATCCAGGTCGTGGTGGGCGCGACCTGCGCGAGCCATCGCACGATCGGGTCGTCCTCGGTGGCGCGATGCACGGCGGGCACCCCGCCGGCGACCACGACGACGTCGGGTCGAGGCACGTCGGCCAGGCCACGCTCGGCGACGACGGTGAGGGTGCGGTTGTCGAGCACGGGGCCGGGCTGTTCGGCGACGATCACCGGATCGATGCCGGGGGTGTGCGCCAGTACCTGGTTCGGGCCGATCGCATCGAGGGCGGTGAACCCCTCGAAGATCACGATGGCGAGCTGCATGGGTCGTCTCCGTTCCTGAGGTCCGTCATCGGGGCGTCCGGCAGGGCGACGCTGAGGTGGGGGCGGCCGGTGATCGGGTGGGTCCCCAGTTCCGAGCTGACCCCGAACACGGTGATGCCGCGGGGTCGTCGACGGCGCAGCCACACCCCGCCGCCGGTGAGGACCAGGACGCCGAGCCCGGCCGGCGCGACCCAGGCCGGCACCGACCCCTCGGACGACGTCGAGGGCGGTGCGGTGGGGTCGAGGATGAACCCGTAGCTCCCGCCGACGGGATGGCCGTCGGAGGAGACGATGCGCCACGAGACGGTGTAGCCGCCGGTGGCGAAGGCGGCGTCGGGCAGGGCGACCGTCGCCGTGCTCCCGGAGCGTGCGGGCTGGCTGAGCGGTACGGGCCGACCGGCGGGGTCGAGCATCGTGACGGAGACGGCCCGCGGGGTCGCGGTGAACTCCAGATCGAGCTCGGAGGGCATCGCGGCCACGGTCGTGTCCGCCGCGGGGGTGGACTGGTCGAGGTCGTCATGGGCCGCTGCGGGCCCGGATGCGAGCAGGGTCAGGCCGAGGGCCAGGGCTCCCAGACGTCCGATCCGGCGGGTCCCGCTCATGCGGTGATCGGGATCGGCGTGCCGGTGCGCCAGGACCCGGCGGCCTGGGGGAACGGTCGACTCAGCGTGACGACGACCGTGTAGCGGCAGGCCGTCGGCAGGTACCCCGACGCCGTCGCGACGCCGTTCACCGTGCGGCCCAGCTCCCAGACGAAGGGTGCTCCGACCTTGGCGGCCGTGCTGCCCTCGCGGTTGCAGGTCAGCTGCACCTGGCCACCGTTGGTGTCGGCGGGCATCCGGACGCTGATCGAGCGCGCGCCGACGCGGGTGCCGGAGATCGTGGTGCGCGGCGCGGCGCCGCTGCTGCTGGAGCCGAGCGCGATCCGAGCGGTGGAGGAGGCCGGCGTGGACACGCCGACGCCGAAGCCGGTGGCCTGGGTGAGCCGGTGGCCGTCGGCGCTCTCGATGGAGTACTCCACCGCGTACCCCCCGCGGGGGAGGGCCTTCCGGGTGGTCGCCTGCACCCGTGACTGGTCGCCCTCGAGGAGGATGAGCGAGGCGTTCCCCGACAGCACGGCGCCGCGGGGGCCCCGGACCCGCAGGGACGAGGGGGTGATGGTCACCTCCTCGTCGAAGGTCACCGAGACGGTGGTCGGGGTCGAGGAGACGCGCAGGACGGCGCCGTCCTGTGGTGTCCGGCCCACCAGGGTGGCGTGGGCGGAGGCGGGGGCAGTAGCGACCAGGGGGGACAGCAGGCGGGCGCCGGCGACGCCGGCTACGACCGAGGTGGTGCGGCGGCGTCGCGGAACAGGACGGATCATGATGACTCCTGGAGGGTGAAGGACGTGGTGGCGTCGGTGGTGGTCACGAAGCCGGCGTCGGTGAAGGACAGGGTGAGGTGGAGTTCCCAGCTCCCCGCGGGGAGCGTGACGTCCCCCGACCAGCCCTGCTGGTCGGCACTGAGGTCGACCTCGAGATCGGCGACCTCGGGGCTGCTGACCACGCCGACCAGCTCGGCCCCGGATCCGGATCCGGGGAAGGACGGGACGACGACGGCGATCGTGGTGGCGCCGTCCGCGACGCCGAAGGTGGCCCTGCCGGTGGTGCCGTCGGCGAAGGTGAGGGCGGCCTGGGACGGGGTGACGGCGAGCACGATGCCCGAGGGCGAGGCGGTAGCCGACGACGATGAGGACGACGGCGAGCAGCCGGCGATCGCGGCGACGAACGTGAGGAACAGGGCAGCGGCGAGGGGCCGCAGCAGGTGGCGGGCCATGGCGACGACCGGTCCACCGGGCGCGGGACCCGCATGGTCCCGCGCCCGGTGTGTCCGATCAGGTCAGACGGCGTCCGTCGCGACGGCCTTGCCCGCGATGACCAGGGTCACCGAGGAGCCGGCGCGTGCCGCCGCCTTCGCCACGCGGGCATCGAGGTCGCCGGCCTTGTCGAGCTTGCGGCTCAGCAGCACCGTGCCGCCGGCCGAGCGGACCTGCGCCATCTTGCCGGCGTAGCGACGCGCGGCGTCGACGCTCACCACCAGCGCGCCCTTCGCGGAGCGGGCCGTGAACTCACCACCCCAGGCCGGGGTGCCGCTCGCGCCGTCCTGACCGTTCTGGCCCGCCGGACCGGCCGGGCCCTCGGGGCCGGCGGGACCCTGCGGGCCCCGGGTGAGGTCGGCGGTCGGGTCGAGACCGACGGTCGCGGTGGGCGACTCCTTGCCCCAGCCGTTGAGGATGTCGCCGGCGTAGATCGTCTTGCGCACGGTGGTGGTGCCGTCGGAGAAGTCCACCTCGCAGCCCTGGCGGGTCTGGAGCACGAACTTGTTCGGCGCCAGGTCGGTGTAGGGCTGGGAGACGGTCGGCTGCTGGTAGCTGCCGTCGGCGTTCTGGTTGGTGCGGATGCTGGCGCGCAGCCCGAACTGCATCACGTCGTGGTAGGGCAGAGCCGAGTCCTGCTCGGCGATCGGCGCCTCGGTGTTGATGGCCCAGGTCGCGGTCGTGGTGGTGCTGCCCTCGGTGAGCGAGGTGCGCCAGCCCGAGCCGGGCTTGAACTCGGCCGTCACACCGCCGGCCCGCACGCCGAGCCACTCGACGGCGTCGTCCTTGGTGGCGTCCTGGCGGGGGAGGGAGACCTCCACGGACGTGGTGGAGAACTCCCAGGTGGTGCCGGCCTTCTCGGCGTGGCCGGGCACCGCCACCGGCAGGAAGCCGCTGCCGAGGCCGAGCTTCTCCAGCGCTGCGGGCATCGCGGCGTCGGTGATCGAGCAGCCGTGCGGCACGGCGAGCTTGAAGAAGGTGGTCTTGCTGAGCTGCGGGGGCTGGGGCGCGTCCCAGGTCAGGCCGACGTGGGCCTGGGCGGGGGCGGCGAGCAGCGCCGTGAGCGTGGCGGCGCCGGCGGCTGCGGCGACGGTCGCGGGGATGCGGGAACGCAGGGGCATGCTGATTCCTTCGGATGGGGGCGCAGGCGTGCGCCGGTCGCCCACGGACGGGGCGACAGGGGAATGGTCGACAGCGGAGGCCGACCGGTCCCCGTCACGAAGGAAGGGGAGGCGCGGTCAGCCGAGGGCGACGACCGGCGGTCCCCGCCGCGGTGCGGGGCCGCGTGCGACGTCGATGCAGGAACGGGGGTCCACCCGTGCGGTCGCCGGGGAGACCCGATGCTCCACGAGCGCCCAGATCCGGTCGAGACCGGAGCGAGGGCGCCGCCGCAGGCTGATCATGCCCACGACGTGACGCAGGGTGGCCTCGATCGAGGCGAGCACCATCAGCAGCAGGACGGCGGCCACGGTGTGCCCGACCAGGTGCAGGACGACCACGTTCTGTCCGTGCCCGCCTGCGGCGTGTCCACCGGCCCCGTGCTCGCCGGGAGTCCCGTGGGACGCGGTGCCGAGCTGGCCGTGGGTCCACCACTGGCTCCCCACGACCAGGGCGCCGACGACGGCGGACCGGCGGCGCGCGCGCGTGCGTCGGCGGCGCTGAGCAGCGTCGGTCGGGGCGGGCATCGGCGATCCTCGGGGAGTACGGCCCTCGCGGTGGGGAGGACCGAGGTGGGGTCAGGATGGCACAGCGTGCCGCAGCGCCCGCGCCGGGCGACCGCACCTGAGATGCGGGCGCCCGGCCGGACCCGGCTCAGTGCGGGGGCGCGGTGAGCGCCTGCTCCAGGTGCAGGCACAGGTCGTGGACGCACTGGTCGAGCGACTGCCCCGACTCCCGCTGGAGGAGTCCCAGACTCAGCTCGGCGACGAGGAGGGCGCCGCGCGCGAGGTCCTGCTCGCCGTCGAAGCCGTCCATCAGTTGTCGCGCCCCCTCGGCGTCACCCCGGTGGCGGGCGGCGAGGAGGCCGGCGACCCGCTGGGCCGAGGCGACCACGGGGGCGAGGTCGTGGCGGTAGCCCGGCGCGGTCACAGGATCAGTCCGGGAGTCTGGGTCCGTGCCCTCTCGAACCGGGCCTGCACGTCCTCCCAGTTGACGATGTTCCACCACTGCTGCACGAAGGTGGCCTTGTCGTTGCGGTACTGCAGGTAGTAGGCGTGCTCCCACATGTCGAGCATGAGCAGCGGCACCATGCAGATCGGCACGTTCCCCTGGTGGTCGAAGTGCTGGATGATGAACGGGCGCTGCGCCACCATGTCCCAGGTCAGCACCGACCACCCCGATCCCTGGACGCCGAGGGCGTTGGCCTCGAAGTGGGCTCGGAAGGTGTCGAAGCCGCCGAAGTACTCCTCCAGCAGCTGGGCCAGCTCACCGATCGGCTTGTCGCCCCCGTCGGGGCTCATGTTGGGCCAGAAGACCGAGTGGTTGACGTGTCCGCCGAGGTGGAACGCCAGGTTCTTCTCCAGCGTCGAGGGGGACCCGAAGGACTCCGACTCCCGCGCCTCGGCGAGCTGCTCGACGGTGGTGTTGATCCCCTTCACGTAGGTCGCGTGGTGCTTGTCGTGGTGCAGCTCCATGATCGCGCCCGAGATGTAGGGCTCGAGGGCGGCGTAGTCGTACGGCAGGTCCGGGAGGGCGTAGACGCTCATGATTGCAAGTCTCTTGTTCTTGCAAAGTCTTTGCAACAAGGCGCAGGGGTGAGGCCCGTCCCGACCACGCCGCGCTGCGGAGGCACGGTCGACCTCGGCGGGGTCTGAGGTCCTAGGTGGTCGAGCGCGGCCACCACAGCCGCGGGCCGAGGAGGGTGGCGAGGGCGGGCACGAGCAGGCTGCGCACGACGAAGGTGTCGAGCAGCAGGCCCACCGCGATCGTCGAGCCCACCTGTCCGATCGTGCTGATCTGGCCCGCGAGCAGGGCGAGCATGCTGACCGCGAAGATCACCCCGGCGGTGGTGATGACGCTGCCCGTCGCGGCGGTGGCGCGCGCGACGCCGTCGGCCGAGCCGTCGGGCGCCTCCTCGTGGATGCGCTTGGTGAGCAGCAGGTTGTAGTCGGCGCCGACCGCCACGAGGATCACCAGCGACACCGCGGCCACGGTCCAGTCCAGGGGGATGCCGAGCAGGTACTGCCACACCAGCGTCGCCACGCCCATGGCCGCGAGCCAGGACAGCACGACGGTGCCCATCAGCACGGTGGCGGCCACCGGACTGCGCAGCAGGAGCAGCAGCACGAGGAACACCGCGAGCAGCGAGCCCAGGGCGATCGTGCGCAGGTCGTCGGCGACGTACTCGCGCAGGTCGGCGTTGGTGGCGGCGACGCCGGTGACGCTCACCTCGACGTCGGCCAGCCGCGTGTCGCGCAGGGAGTCGGTGACGATGCGCTCGATCGCCCGCGCCCGCTGGGAGGCCTGCTCGCCGAAGGCGTCGGTGGTGCCGAGCACGACGAACCGCACCACGCGGCCGTCGTCGGAGATGAACAGTCGGGCGGCGTCGCGGAAGTCGGGGTTCGTGAGGGCGGCCGGCGGGAGGTAGAAGCCGCTGGTGAGCGGGTCCTCGCCGAGCTGGCGGTCGGTGGAGCGCAGCAGCGCCGCCGCGCGGGCCAGGCCGGCGCGCAGCTGGGGGAGCGAGGCGGCCACCTCGGTGGTGCCCTCGGCCAGACGACGGGTGCCTTGCGCCACCCGGTCGGTGCCGGAGGCGAGGTCGGCGGCGCCACCTTGCAGGTCGCCCAGCCGCGCGGCGAACGTGCGCTGTCCCTCGGCGAGCTGCCGGGTGCCGCTGCGCGCCACCTCGAGGCCGTCGCGCAGCCGCGCGAGGCCGTCCTCCAGGTCGCCCGCGCCACGGGCGAGGGCCCGCGCCGCGGCGGCCGCCTGCTTCAGGCCGGGCAGCAGCTGGTCGCGCTCGGCCTCGTAGATCACCCGAAGCCCCTCGCGGGCCTGCCGGCACACCGGGTCGGCGTCGCAGCCCAGGCTGGCGGTGTCGAGGGCGTCGTAGACCTGCCCGAGCCCGTCGACCCCGAGCGCGACCTGGTCGTAGCCGGCCGCGAGACCGTCGGCCAGCGTGGCCATCCCGCGGCGCAGGTCCCCGCTGCCCGACGCCGCCCGCTCTGCGCCGTCGAGGAGCCGGTCCAGGCCGCCCGCCAGACGACCGCCGGCGGCGGCGATCCGCGCCGCCCCCTCCGTGGCGGCGCTGGCCCCGTCGGCGAGCCGGCCGGCGCCCTCGGCCGCCAGCTCGGCGCCGTCGGCCAGCGCACCGGCCCCGCTGGAGAGCCGCCGCGCCCCGTCGACGCCGTCGGCGACCTGGCGGCCGGCGGCCTCGAGCCGTCCCCCGACCCGTCCGGACTGGCCGGCCAGAGAGGCCTGGGCGATGGGGGTGCCGGCAGGCCGGGTCAGCGTCCGGACCAGGTCCACCTGCGGGTGCTGGGCCACCGCGGCGGCGGCCCGCTCCAGCAGCGCGAGGTCGGCGCTGGTGCGCAGGTCGCGGTCCGCGCGCAGCACCACGTAGTCGGGCAGCACCTCGTTCACCGGGAAGTGCCGGGCCAGCAGGGCGTAGCCGCGGTTGCTCTCGGCGGAGTCGGGTAGCGGCTCCCGGAAGTCGTAGGACAGGTCGGCGAGCGGGAGCAGGGCCGCGAGCAGCACCAGCGGCGTCAGGGCGCCGACGGCGACGCGCACCGGGTGCAGCATCACCAGGCGGGCGACCCGCTGCCAGCCGGCCGGCGTCGTCGCGCCGCGCGGTTCGCCGAGTCCGCGACGACCGGCGAGCACCAGCAGTGCCGGGGTGAGCGTGAGCGCCAGCGCCAGGTTCACCGCGATGCTCACCGCCACCGCCGGTCCGGTCGTGGTGAAGAAGCCGACCTGGGCCAGCGACATCGCCAGCGTCGCCAGGATCACCGTGACCGCCGAGCCGGTGATGACCGAGCCGATGCGGGTGGCGGCCATCGCGGCGGCGTCGGCCGGGGCGAGACCCAGCCTGCGCTGCTCGTGGTAGCGGGCGATGAGGAAGACGGCGTAGTCGGTGCCGGCGCCGAGCACGACGGCGGTGAGGAAGGTGCCGCTGAAGGTCGAGACCGTGAACAGCCCCTGGTCGCCGCACAGCGCGACCGCCGCACGCCCGAGCCCGAGCCCGATCCCGACGACGCCGAGGATGAGCGCGGTCAGCACGAGGGAGCGGTACACGAGCAGCAGGATCAGCGCGATGAGACCGATCGTGACCACCGTGATCCGCAGGACACTGCTCTCGGTGGCCAGCGTCGCGTCCACGACCGTGGCGGTCGGGCCGGTCACGACGACGTCGAGGCCCGGCGGGGCCGCGGCGCGCACGATCTCGCGCACCGCCTCCACCTGCCGCAGCGACGTCGGTGCCCCGGTCGCGCCGGTGATCCCGACCAGCAGGTAGCGGGCCTGCTGGTCCTCGCTGGTCAGCGCGCGCCGCAGCGCGGGATCGGTGAGGTCCTGCACGAACACGACGTCCTGCGGGTCCGCGGCCAGTGCGTCGCCGAGCTGCTCGGAGTAGCGCCGGTCGGCCGGGCCGAGCCGGGCGCCGTCGCGCTCCATGGCCACCACCACCACGCTCTGGCTGCCGGCCGACCCGAACGAGGACCCCATCAGCTGCGCCGCCCGCTGCGACGGGGCCTCGGGGGGCACGACGGGGGAGGAGTCGCGCCCGGCGACCTCCTCCAGCTGCGGCACCGCGACGTTCAGCAGCACCGTGAGCCCCACCCAGACCAGCACCACCAGCCACGGACGGCGGGTGCTGATCGCGGCGAGGCGCGACGGCGTCGGAGCGGACACGGCGGATCTCCTCGGGGAGCGGTGCTGACGATCGGGGGAGCGGGTGCCCCGAGGGTAGGGCCTGGCCCCGCTCGCCGACCTCAGGCGGGTCGGTACAGGCCGCGGCGGCCCGCGACGGGCGCCCAGGCGTCGCTGATCCCGAGGGTCGACTCGGCGGTGCCGAGCACCAGGAAGCCGTCGGGTGCGATCACGCGCCGCACGCGGGTGAGCACCTCGACCTTGGTCGCTACGTCGAAATAGATGAGCACGTTGCGCAGCAGGACGAGGTCGAACGGCGTGGTGATCGGGTAGGGCCGGGTGAGGTTGATGGTCTTGAAGGACACCTTCGCGCGCAGCGGGGCGGCGACCACGTACTCGGTGCCCACCTGGTCGAAGTGGCGCGCCCGACGCTCGGGGCTCAACCCCCGCACCGCCTCGACGTCGCTGTAGCGCGCGGCCCGCGCGCGCTCGACCATCGCCGGGTTGATGTCGCTGGCCAGCACCTGCAGGTCCGTGGCGGCGCACGCCGGCGTCTCCGAGGCGGCGATGAGCAGGCTGTACACCTCCTGGCCGGTCGAGCAGGCCGCGCTCCACATCCGCAGCGGTCGCCCCGCGCGGGCGGCGGCGAGGCTGGGCAGCGCGTGGTCGGCCAGGGCCGCGAACACAGCGGGGTCGCGGAACCACGACGTCTCGTTGGTGGTCAGGGCACTCACCAGCGCCACCACGGTGCCGGGCGGCGTCGTCGCCGAGCGGCGCAGGTGCCGCACGAGCTGGGTGACGTCGGGGAAGCCGAGCTCCTGGGCCAGCGGGGTGACCCGGTTGAGCACCAGGTAGTCCTTGCCGTCCTCGATGGCGATCCCGCTCTCGCGCTGCACGAGCTCGCGCAGGTAGTCGACGGTCTCGCGGGTCAGTGCGGTCGGGGTCATCCTCGGCCGCCGCTTCAGATCCCGAAGTGGCTGACCTCGCGGCGCAGGCGCTCCGCGAGTTCGCTCAGGGCGCCGACCGCCCCGAGGTTCGCGCCCACCGCCTGGGTGGTCATCGCGGTCGCGGTCGCGACCCCGGAGATGTTGTGGGCGATCTCGCCGGCCCCGGTGGAGGCGGCGTCGAGGATCCGGTTCATCTCGCTCGTGGTGGCGGTCTGCTCCTCCACCGCGGCGGCGATCGTCATCTGGTGGTTGCTGATCGCGGTGATGATCGTGAGCACCTCGCCCATGGCGCTGACCGCGCGCTCGCTGTCGGCCTGGATGGTCTGCACCCGTCGCACGATGTCGTCGGTGGCCTTGGCCGTCTCCTGGGCGAGGTCCTTGACCTCGTTGGCCACGACGGCGAAGCCGCGGCCGGCCTCGCCCGCCCGGGCCGCCTCGATGGTGGCGTTGAGGGCCAGCATGTTCGTCTGCTCGGCGATCGAGGTGATCATCTGCACGACGTTGCCGATCTCCTGGCTGGACTGCCCGACCCGGGCCACCTCGCCGTGCGTGCGCTCGACCACCGACACCGCCTCGTGGGCCACCCGGGAGGCCTCGATGGCCGACTGGGAGATCTCCACGATCGAGGCGCTCATCTGCTCCGAGCCCTCGTAGATCGTCTGCACGTTGGCGGAGACCTCCTCGGCGGCGTTCGAGACGACGCTGGCCTGCACCGAGGTCTCCTCGGCGCCGGCCGCGATCTGCTGGGACGACGCCGAGAGCTGCACGGCGGCCGCGGCCACCTGGTCGGTCGACTCGGTCACCGTCGACACCACCGACGCCACGGCGGACAGGGAGGAGTTCAGCGACCGCTGCAGGTCGCCGAGCTCGGCCGAGGCGTCCTCCGCCACCTGCTGGGTGAGGTCGCCCCGGGCGAAGGCGCCGAAGGCGCGCGTCACGGAGGTGAGCGGACGGGTGATGCTGCGCGAGATGATCAGGCCCAGGCCGAGCAGCGCGGCCAGGCACAGGCCGCCGACCAGGGCGACGATCAGGCGGAGCCGGTCGATGGAGCCGGACACGGCGTCCTGGGAGACCCCGCGATCCATGGCGAAGTCGTCGAGGGAGGCGGCGATCTGCTGCTCGAGGGCGTCGGAGATCTCCCCGACCGTCGCCAGCTCCTGCCGCGCGGCCACCGGCTGCGCCTGGGCCCGGGTGAGGAAGGCGTCGTACTGCGAGGCGACGGTGTCGAACTCACCGGCGATCGTCTCGACCTGGGTCGTGTTGTGCTCGTCGAGGTCGAGCTGGCGCATCTGGCCGACGAGGTCCTTCGCCTCCTGCTCGTGGGTGGTGAAGGCCTCGCGGGAGGCCCCGACGAGCACGGTGTCGTAGACGTCGACGCGCATCTCGGTGGCCCGTTCGGCCAGCGTCGTCATCAGCGTGCGGCCGTCGCTGATCTGCGTGGCGACGGCGGTGTCGCTGCGGATCCCCCCGACCGCGACCCAGGCGGCCCCGCCGATGACCAGGATCCCGAGGGCGCCGGCCCCGGACAGTGCGGTGAGTCGACGTCCGACCGACCAGGTGATCTTCATCGTGATCCTTGCCCCAGGCTCCTCACCCGCCTTCCGGCGGGCGGCGCGCAGCGTCGGCGCGCACCGGATAGATCGCTCGCGACCAATCCGATCTGAGGCGTTGTGCTTGAAAGTTGCAAGGGATCGGGGCGTTCGGGGCCGCCCCGCGATCCTACGTTCCGGTGTCGTGGTTCGGGGCAGGAATCGGCGGATCCGCCGTTCCGGAGTCGCTGGTGCTGGTGCCCTCACCACGCCGGTGCCACGATGGGGCATGACCACTGTGCTGATCATCTCGGGCGTCGTCGTCGCCGTCGTCCTGCTGCTGCTCCTGCGGCGTGGCCCGCGTGCCTCCCGCCACCTCGACCACCGTGCCGGCTACGACGCGATGTCGCGCCAGGCCGACGGCATCCGCAACCAGAGCTCCGGACCCTTCGGGCTCTGAGGACGGGCTGAGAACGGCGACGGGCCCCCGGCGATCGCCGGGGGCCCG
>NZ_CAXQZB010000021.1:0-4865 GCF_964228225.1 Nocardioides sp. | reverse complement strand
ACAGCTCCTCCTTGGCCTCGCGCAGCTTGGCCTCGAGGTCGACGTCGTTGAGCTCGTCGAGCTCGTGGGCGAGGTTCGCCATCAGAACTCACCGGCCTCTCGGGTGATGAAGCGGCACTTCATGGGCAGCTTGTGGATGGCGCGCCGCATGGCCTCGCGGGCGACGTCCTCGGGGACGCCGGACAGCTCGAACATGACGCGACCGGGCTTGACGTTGGCGACCCACCACTCCGGCGAACCCTTACCCGAACCCATGCGGGTCTCCGCAGGCTTCTTGGTGAGGGGACGGTCGGGGTAGATGTTGATCCAGACCTTGCCGCCACGCTTGATGTGACGGGTCATCGCGATACGCGCCGACTCGATCTGGCGGTTGGTCACGTAGTGACCCTCGATCGCCTGGATGCCGTAGTCACCGAAGGCCAGCGAGGTGCCGCCCTTGGCGGTACCGCGGCGGTCCGGGTGGTGCTGCTTGCGGTGCTTGACACGACGGGGCATCAGCATGGGTCAGCCCTCCGTTGCGGGAGTCTCGGGGGCCGGCGCCTCGACGGCGGCCGCCTCGGTGGCGGGAGCCTCGCGGTCGGCCCGGGTGGGGCGGGAGCCACGGCTGGGACGCTCCCCGCCGCGCTGGGGGCGACCACCGCGACCGGGGACGCCGGCGCGGGCGGCGGCCTGGGCCTGGCGCTCGGCACGGGTGCCGGCGACCTCGCCCTTGTAGATCCAGACCTTCACGCCGATCCGGCCGAAGGTGGTCTTGGCCTCGTAGAAGCCGTAGTCGATGTCGGCACGCAGGGTGTGCAGCGGCACGCGACCCTCGCGGTAGAACTCGGTGCGCGACATCTCGGCGCCGTTGAGGCGGCCCGAGCACTGGATCCGGATGCCCTTGGCACCCGAGCGCATCGTGGTCTGCATCGCCTTGCGCATGGCGCGACGGAACTGCACACGGCCGGAGAGCTGCTCGGCGACGCCCTGGGCGACCAGCTGCGCGTCGACCTCGGGGTTCTTGACCTCGAGGATGTTCAGCTGCACCTGCTTGCCGGTGAGCTTCTCGAGCTCGCCGCGGATGCGGTCGGCCTCCGCGCCGCGGCGGCCGATGACGATGCCCGGCCGGGCGGTGTGGATGTCGACGCGGACGCGGTCGCGGGTGCGCTCGATCTCGACGCGGGCGATGCCGGCGCGCTCCATGCCCTTGCTGAGCAGCTTGCGGATCGCGACGTCCTCACCGACGTAGGACTTGTACAGCTTGTCGGCGTACCAGCGCGACTTGTGGTCGGTGGAGATGCCGAGACGGAAGCCGTTCGGGTTGATCTTCTGGCCCATCAGGCACCCTTTCCGTTCGAGACGTCGGCCGGCTGCACGACCAGCGTGATGTGGCTGGTGCGCTTGTTGATCCGGGTGGCCCGGCCCTGCGCACGCGGCCGGAACCGCTTCATCGTCGGGCCCTCGTCGACCATGGCCTTGGAGACGACCAGCGTGGCGGCGTCGAGGCCCTCGGTGGTCTCGGCGTTGGCGATGGCGGACTCCAGGACCTTGTAGACGGTCTCGGAGGCGGCCTGCGGCGCGAACCGCAGCACGGCGAGGGCGTCCTCGACCGGCAGGCCGCGGACCAGGTCGACCACGCGGCGGGCCTTCATCGGGGTGATCCGCACGAAGCGGGCACTCGCGAACGCGCCGGGCTCGTTGCCCAGGAGCGAGTCGCGGCGGGCGCTGCTGCGCCGGCGCTCAGTGGTGGACATCAGCGACGCCGTCCCTTCCGGTCTTCCTTCACGTGCCCGCGGTAGGTGCGGGTCGGGGCGAACTCGCCCAGCTTGTGGCCGACCATGGAGTCGGTGACGAACACCGGCACGTGCTTGCGACCGTCGTGGACGGCGATCGTGTGACCTATCATGTCCGGGACGATCATCGAGCGGCGCGACCAGGTCTTGATGACGTTGTGGGTGCCCTTCTCGTTCTCCGCGTCCACCTTCTTGGCGAGGTGGTCGTCGACGAAGGGGCCCTTCTTCAGGCTGCGAGGCATTACTTACGGCCCTTTCCGGACTTGCGGCGGCGGATGATCTGGGCGTCGGAGGCCTTGCGCTTGCGCGTACGGCCCTCGGGCTTGCCCCACGGGGACACCGGGTGGCGACCACCGGAGGTCTTGCCCTCACCACCACCGTGCGGGTGGTCGACCGGGTTCATCACGACACCACGGACGGTGGGGCGCTTGCCCTTCCAGCGCATGCGGCCGGCCTTGCCCCAGTTGATGTTCGACTGCTCGGCGTTGCCGACCTCGCCGACGGTGGCGCGGCAGCGCACGTCGACGAAGCGCATCTCGCCCGAGGGCATGCGCAGCGTGGCGCGGCTGCCCTCACGGGCCACCAGCTGCGCGCTGATGCCGGCCGAGCGGGCGATCTTCGCGCCGCCGCCCGGACGCAGCTCCACGCAGTGGATGGTGGTACCGACCGGGATGTTGCGCAGCGGCAGGTTGTTGCCGGGCTTGATGTCGGCGTTCGGGCCCGACTCCACGCGGGTGCCCTGCGTGAGGTCCTTGGGCGCGATGATGTAGCGCTTCTCGCCGTCGACGTAGTGCAGCAGCGCGATGCGCGCGGTGCGGTTGGGGTCGTACTCGATGTGAGCGACCTTGGCCGGCACGCCGTCCTTGTCGTAGCGACGGAAGTCGATGATCCGGTAGGCGCGCTTGTGGCCACCGCCCTGGTGACGGGTGGTGATGCGGCCCTGGTTGTTGCGACCGCCCTTCTTGGGCAGCGGCCGGGTCAGCGACTTCTCGGGGGTGGTACGCGTGATCTCGACGAAGTCGGCGACCGAGCTGCCCCGGCGGCCCGGGGTCGTCGGCTTGTACTTGCGGATAGCCATGTCTTAGTCCCTTTATCGGATCCGGTCAGGCGACCGGACCTCCGAAGATGTCGATGCGGTGACCCTCGGCCAGGCTCACGATGGCGCGCTTGGTGTCCTTGCGCTTGCCGAGGCCGTAGCGCGTGCGACGCGTCTTGCCGGCCCGGTTGAGCGTGTTCACCGAGGTGACCTTGACGTTGAAGATCTTCTCGACCGCGATCTTGATCTCGGTCTTGTTCGCGTCCGGGTGCACCAGGAACGTGTACTTGTTCTGGTCGAGCAGGCCGTAGCTCTTCTCGGAGACCACGGGCGCGAGCAGGATGTCGCGGTGGTCCTTGTGCAGGGTGCTCACTTGGTGCCCTCCTCGGCAGCGCCCTTCGCCCCGGTCTGCGCGGCGACGAAGGAGTCGAAGGCGGCCTTGGTGAAGACGAGGTCGTCGGAGGCCAGGACGTCGTAGGTGTTGAGCTGGTCGGTGTGGACCAGGTGCACCTCGGGGGCGTTGCGCAGCGACAGCCAGGTGACGACGTCGTCGCGCTCGACCACCACGAGGAACTTGGTGCGGGGCGCGAGGGCGGTCAGCGCGGCGAGGGCGGCCTTGGTGCTGGGGGTCTCGCCGGTGACGAGGCCCTCCACCACGTGGACGCGGCCGTTGCGGGCCCGGTCGGAGAGGGCACCGCGCAGGGCGGCGGCCTTCATCTTCTTGGGGGTGCGCGGGGAGGAGTCGCGCGGCTGCGGGCCGTGGACGGTGCCACCGCCGGCGAACTGCGGCGCGCGGGTCGAGCCCTGGCGGGCGCGACCGGTGCCCTTCTGCTTGTAGGGCTTCTTGCCACCGCCGCGGACCTCGCCGCGGGTCTTGGTGGCGTGGGTGCCCTGGCGGGCGGCGGCCTGCTGGGCCACGACGACCTGGTGGATCAGCGGGATGCTGACCTTGGCGTCGAAGATCTCGGCGGGCAGGTCCACCTTCACGGTGTTGGCCATGATCAGGACTCCTGGCTCTTCTTCGCGGCCGAGCGGAGCACGATCAGACCGCCGCGGGGGCCGGGGACGGCACCCTTGAGCAGGATCAGGCCCTTCTCGACGTCGACGGCGTGCACGGTGACGTTCTGGGTGGTGACGGTGTCGGTACCCATGTGGCCGGCCATGCGGACGCCCTTGAACACGCGGCCGGGGGTGGCGCAGGCGCCGATCGAGCCCGGCTTGCGGTGGTTGCGGTGGGCACCGTGCGAGGCGGAGACACCGGCGAAGCCGTGACGCTTCATCGTGCCCGCGAAGCCCTTGCCCTTGCTGGTGCCCGTGACGTCGATGGCCTCGCCGGCGGCGAAGGTGTCGACGGCGAGCTCCTGGCCGACCGCGTAGGTCGCGGCGTCGGCGGTGCGGATCTCCACCAGGTGGCGGCGGGGGGTGACCCCGGCCTTGGCGAAGTGGCCCGACTCGGGCTTGTTCACCTTGCGGCCGTCGATCTCGCCGTAGCCGACCTGGATGGCGTTGTAGCCGTCGGTCTCGGGCTGGCGGACCTGGGTCACGACGTTGGTGTTCGCCGCGATCACGGTGACGGGGACGACGCGGTTGTTCTCGTCCCAGAGCTGGGTCATGCCGAGCTTGGTGCCCAGCAGGCCCTTCACATTGCGTTCGAAAGTCATGACGTCGTCAGCCTCAGAGCTTGATCTCGATGTCGACGCCGGCCGGCAGGTCGAGCCGCATCAGGGAGTCGACGGTCTTCGGGGTGGGGTCGATGATGTCGATCAGACGCTTGTGCGTTCGCATCTCGAAGTGCTCACGCGAGTCCTTGTACTTGTGGGGCGAGCGGATGACGCAGTACACGTTCTTCTCGGTCGGCAGCGGCACCGGGCCGGCGACCTTGGCACCCGTGCGGGTGACGGTGTCCACGATCTTGCGCGCCGAGGTGTCGATCACCTCGTGGTCATAGGCCTTGAGCCTGATGCGGATCTTCTGTCCCGCCATAGGTCTCTCTCGTCCTTCTTCGTCAGTCCTGCCGCGTGCGTGTCCCGGGACGTCCTCGGGCTTGAGTCGGTCCC
>NZ_CAXQZB010000020.1:0-75306 GCF_964228225.1 Nocardioides sp. | reverse complement strand
GGCGCTCGCTCCTCGACGACCGTCGGTCCCCACGCCGGCCACCCGCTGGCGCTCGCTCCTCGACGACCGTCGGTCCCCACGCCGGCCACCCGCTGGCGCTCGCTCCTCGACGACCGTGGTCCGACGTTCGTCGAGGAGGCGCCCCCGGCGCCGTCACGAGACGCGGTGAGGCGAGGATCGGTGTCGAGGGGTGTGCGCGACGCAGGAAAGCGCCGGCCGACGTCGTGGACGTCGGCCGGCGCGGACCACCGGGGCTCCCCAGCCGGGTGGTCATCCCCTGAACCCCTCAGGAGGGTTCTCGGCGGCGGCAGGAGGGAAGGAGCCGCCGCCGACCGTGGATCCGCCCGCCGAGGCGGCCCCACAGGCTCGGTGGATCAGGAGTTGCTGGTCTCGGCGTCGGAGTCCAGCGTGATGGTCGCGGTGCGCTCCTCGCCGTCGCGGGTGTAGGTGACCGTCACCTCGTCGCCGGGGCGGTAGGCCCGCACGGTGGCGACCAGGGAGTCGGAGCCGGTGATGAGGGTGTCGTCGATCTTGGTGATCACATCGCCCGCGCGCAGCCCCGCCGAGCTGGCCGCGCTGCCGTCGCCGATCTCGCGGATCACCGCGCCGTCGCTCACGAGCGCTCCGTGGCCGGCGGCGACGTCCTCCACCGAGATGCCGAGGCGGGCGTGGGTGGGCGTCTCGCCGTTCTTGATCTGGTCGATGATCGGCAGCACCTCCTCGATCGGGATGGCGAAGCCGAGGCCGATCGAGCCCGCCTCGCCACCGGTGGTGGAGGTGGACTGGATGGAGGAGTTGATGCCCACGACGTTGCCGTCGAGGTCCACGAGCGGGCCGCCGGAGTTGCCGGGGTTGATCGCGGCGTCGGTCTGGATGGCGGGGTAGACGGTGGCGTTGCCCTCGCCGTCGGACCCGACGTTCACCGGCCGGTTCAGCGCGGACACGATGCCGGCGGTGACGGTGGCGTCGAGGCCGAAGGGCGAGCCGACCGCCACCACGCCCTGGCCGACCTGCACCTGGGAGGACTTCCCGAGCGTCGCCGGCGTGAGGCCGCTGACGTCCTGGGCCTGCACCAGGGCGGTGTCGGTGAGGGGGTCGGTGCCGACGACGGTGGCGCTGGCGTGGCTGCCGTCGTTGAAGGAGACGGTGATCGAGCCGCCCTGGGCGCCGATCTCGGCCACGTGGTTGTTGGTGAGGATCAGGCCGTCGGAGGACAGGATGATGCCCGAGCCGGACCCGGCGCCCTGCGCCCCGCTGACGTCGAGCTTGACCACCGAGGGCAGCACCGTCGCCGCCACCTTCTCCACCGTGCCGTCGGCGACGGCGGCGCTGGCGTCGGCGTCGGAGCCGGTACTCGCGACGGTGGAGAACGACGTGCCCGAGGCCGAGGGGGCGGAGCCGCCGTCGTCGCCGTTCAGGGCGTCGTAGGCGGCCGCACCACCCAGGCCCGCGCCGCCCCCGACCACCAGGGCCGCGGCCACGACGGCGGCGGCGAAGCCGCGGCGTCCGCGCCGAGGACCACCCAGGTGCGCGGGGGCCGCCGGGCCCGAGGTGGGCGGGGGCGGGGGGAGAGCCGGACCGGCGAGGGTCCAGGCGGGCGGGGGCGGGAACGAGGTGGGGTCCTGCCCGGCGTCCGCGAAGTCGGGGTGCTGGTTCGCGGGGTTCTGGTCGTCCATGTCCTCGACTCTGTCGCCCGACACTGTGACGACGCTGAGACGAGGCTGGGGGGTTGCCGAAAGATCGCCCTGTCGGTGCCGGACCGGGTCCGTCCCACCGGGCGCGTCGGTCACGGCCCGTTCACCTGCGTTTGGCAGGGTCGGGACGTGCACGACCCCCACTCCCCGTCCGGCTCCGGTTCCGGCCTCGGTCCCGCGGCCCCCGATCCGCTGCGCCGCGCCGGGCTGGCGCCCGCACCCCGCACGCTGGTCGACGTCGTGCGGGAGACCGCCGCGCAGGCCGGGGACGCGCCGGCGCTCGACACCGGCGTCGCGGTGCTCACCTACGACGAGATGTTGGAGGCCGCCGCCCGGCTGGCCGCCGAGCTGGCCGAGCTCGGCCTGGGGCGCGGCGACCGGATCGGGGTGCGGGTGCCCTCGGGCACCCTCGACCTCTACCTCGCCGTGCTGGGTGTGCTGCTGGCGGGCGCGGCCTACGTGCCCGTGGACTTCGAGGACCCCGACGAGCGGGCCCGGCTCGTGTTCGACGAGGCCGACGTGGCCGCGGTCGTCGGCGCCGACCTCGTGGTCGCCGTGCGCCCCGGCGCCCTCGGACGCGCCCCGCTCGACCTCGCCGACGACGCGACGGGCCCCGAGCCCGAGGACGACTGCTGGATCATCTTCACCTCCGGCTCGACCGGCACTCCCAAGGGCGTCGCAGTGACCCACCGCAGCGCGGCGGCGTTCGTCGACGCCGAGGCGCGCTGGTTCCTCGCCGACGCGCCCGGCGGTCCGCTGGGCGTGGGCGACCGGGTGATGGCCGGACTCTCGGTGGCCTTCGACGCCAGCTGCGAGGAGATGTGGCTGGCCTGGCGGCACGGCGCCTGCCTGGTGCCGGCGCCGCGGGCGCTCGTGCGCAGCGGCCTGGACGTCGGGCCGTGGCTGGTCGCCAACCGCGTGAGCGTCGTCTCCACCGTGCCGACGCTGGTGGCGATGTGGCCCGAGGAGTCGCTCGCGGGGCTGCGGTTGCTGATCCTGGGCGGCGAGGCCGTGCCGCCGGAGCTGGTCCCACGGCTGGTGGCGCCCGGGCGCGAGGTCTGGAACACCTACGGCCCCACCGAGGCCACCGTCGTGGCCTGCGGGGCACGGCTGGAGGCCGACGGGCCGGTACGCATCGGGCTGCCGCTGGACGGCTGGGACCTCGCCGTCGTGGACCCGGCCGGCGAGCCCGTGGGGCCGGGGGAGACCGGCGAGCTGATCATCGGCGGCGTCGGGCTGGCCCGCTACCTCGACCCGGCCAAGGACGCCGAGAAGTACGCCCCCCACCCGCAGCTGGGATGGGCGCGGGCCTACCGCAGCGGCGACCTGGTGGTGAACGACCCGGCCGGCCTGCTCTTCGGCGGTCGCGCCGACGACCAGGTGAAGGTCGGCGGACGACGCATCGAGCTCGGCGAGATCGACAGCGCCCTGCTGGCCCTGCCCGGGGTGGTGGGCGCGGCCGCGGCCGTGCGCCGCACCGAGGCCGGCACCAGCCTGCTGGTGGGCTACGTCCTGATCGACGCGCACTACGATGCCGACGCCGCGATCGCGCGGCTGCGCACCGCCCTGCCGGCGCCGCTGGTGCCCCGGCTGGCCGTCGTCGACACCCTGCCCACCCGGACCTCCGGCAAGGTCGACCGCGACGCGCTGCCGTGGCCGCTCGCGCGCACCGCCGTGCCGGCCGGCACCCTCACCGACACCGAGGCCTGGGTCGCCGAGCTGTGGATGGCGGTGCTGGGCGCCGACGTCACCGACCGCGCGGCCGACTTCTTCGACCTCGGCGGCGGCAGCCTGGCCGCCGCCCAGCTGGTCACCCGGCTGCGCACCCGGTTCCCCGACGTCGTGGTGGGTGACCTCTACGAGCACGCCGCGCTCGGTGCGCTCGCCGGACACCTCGACTCCCTGGCCCCGGCCGCCGAGGCCTCGGGACGCCCGGTGCCGCCCATCCCGGTCAAGACCCAGGCGGGACAGCTGGTCGCGCTCGTCGCCCTGCGGGCCCTCGCGGTGCCGCGCTGGCTGTGGTGGACCGGCCTCGGGGCCGCCCTGGTCGACGCGCTGGGACCGGCGGGGCTGGCCTGGGTGCCGACCCTGCCGATGCCGCTGCTGATGCTCCTGGGGCTGCTCGTCGTGGTCGCCCCGGTGCGGATGCTGATCGCGGCCGGCCTGGTGCGCCTGGTGCTGCGCGGGGTCGGTCCCGGCCGTTACCCCCGCGGTGGCAAGGTGCACCTGCGGATCTGGCTGGCCGAGCGGATCGCCGACGAGCTCGGGGCCACCGGGCTGGGCGGCGCCCCCTTCATGACCTGGTACGCGCGCCGGCTCGGCGCGCGGGTGGGGCGCGACGTCGACCTCCACTCGCTGCCGCCGGTCACCGGGATGCTCGTGCTCGGGGACGGGTGCTCGGTCGAGCCCGAGGTGGACCTGTCCGGGCACTGGATCGAGGGGCAGCACGTGCACGTCGCGCCCGTCGCCGTGGGGGCCCGGGCCCGGGTCGGGGCCCGCAGCATGCTGCTGCCCGGGGCGAGCGTCGGCGACGACGCCGAGGTGGCGCCCGGCTCTGCCGTCGTCGGTGCCGTCCCGGCGGGGGAGTACTGGGCCGGCTCGCCCGCAGCCCGGCAGCGTCCGCGCGCCCGGGGCCCCTGGTCGGAGCCGCCCGCGTTCAGCCGGCGCGCCGCGCGGGCCTGGGGGCTCGGGTTCGCGGCCGCAGCCGTGCTGGTGGCGGGCCTCCCGGTGCTGGCGATCGCCGCCGCGACTCTGCTCGTGCTCGCGGTGGCGCCCGTTCCGGGATCCCCCAGCGAGGCCGCCCTGGCGGCGCCGCTGGCGCTGCTGCCCGGCGTGGTCGTGGCGCTGGTCGTGCTGGCCGCGCTCGTGGCGCTGGTGGTGCGCGTGGCCGGGCTCGCGATCACCGCGGGCGTGCACCCGGTGCGCAGCCGCACCGGACTCGCCGTGTGGACCACCGTGCGGGTGCTCGACGACGCCCGTACCTGGCTGTTCCCGCTCTACTCCAGCAGCCTCACCCCCGCCTGGCTGCGGCTGCTGGGCGCCCGCGTCGGCCGCGACGTCGAGGCCTCCACCGTGCTGCTCGTGCCGTCGCTGACCCAGGTCAACGACCAGGCGTTCCTCGCCGACGACACCCTCATCGGCGGGTACGAGCTCGGGGGCGGCTGGCTGCGGGTCGAGCGGGTCAAGATCGGCAAGCGCGCCTTCGTCGGCAACTCCGGCATGGCGGCGCCGGGGCGCAAGGTGCCCAAGGCCTCGCTGGTCGCGGTGCTCTCGGCCGCGCCACGCCGCAAGGCCGCCCGGTCGGGGGAGTCCTGGCTCGGCAGCCCGCCCGCGCCGTTGCGCCGCACCGCCGAGGCCGACGACGACCAGCGCACCTTCGCCCCGCCCACCCGGCTGCGCGTGCTCCGCGCCCTGGTCGAGGCCGCCCGGCTCGTGCCGGTGGCTCTCCACGCCGGCCTCGTGGTGGCGGTCGTGCTGCCGCTGCTCGCCCTGCTCGACGCCGACATCGCGCCCGCGGCCCGTGCGCTGTCGGTCGTGCTGGCGCTGCCGGTGCTGCTGATGGCCGCCGGCCTGACGGCCGCGCTGCTGGCCGTCGCCGCGAAGTGGCTGCTCGTGGGCCGGGTGCGACCCGGCACGCACCCGCTGTGGAGCGGGTTCGTGTGGCGCAACGAGCTGGCCGACACCTTCGTGGAGTCCCTCGCCGCCCCGTGGTTCGCCCGCGCGGCGGCCGGCACCCCGGCGCTCACGTGGTGGCTGCGCCGGATGGGCGCGCGGATCGGTCGGGGCGTGTGGTGCGACAGCTACTGGCTGCCCGAGGTCGACCTCGTGCGGCTGGGCGACGGCGTCACCGTCAACGTCGGCACCGTGGTGCAGACCCACCTCTTCCACGACCGCCGGCTCGCCCTCGACGTCGTCACCCTCGAGCGCGGCGCCACCCTCGGCCCGCACGGGGTGGTGCTGCCCGCCGCCACGATCGGCCGGCACGCTACGGTCGGTCCCGTGTCGTTGGTGATGCGCGGGGAGTCGGTGCCGGATCGCACCCGGTGGATGGGCAACCCCATCGCCGCGTGGCCCCGCACCGGGTCCGGTGCCGCGGCGAGCCCTGAGGAGGAGCGCGGGTGAGGCTGCCCACGGCCGACCCGTACCTGCCCGACCACGGCGACCCCGGGTGGAGCGCCCGGCACTACGCGCTCGACCTCGACTACGACCTCGCGAACAACACCCTGCGCGGGCGCGCCGAGATCCGCGGCCACACCGAGGCGCCGCTGGACCGGATCGTGCTCGACCTGGCCCTGCCCGCCCGCAAGGTCACCCTCGACGGCAAGGTGCCCCGCTTCCGCGCCCGGGGCCACCGCCTCGTGGTCGAGCCGCGAACGCCCCTGCGCGCCGGCCGGGAGTTCACCCTCGTCGTCACCTACGGCGGCACACCCCGCCCGATCATCGACCCCCACCACGGCGACGCCGGCTGGGAGGAGCTCACCGACGGCGTCATCGTCGCCGGCCAGCCCCACGGCGCGCCCACCTGGTTCCCCTGCAACGACCGGCCCGACGACAAGGCCCCCTACGACCTGACGATCACCGTGCCCACCGGCTACGTCGTCGTCGCCAACGGGGTGCTGCGCCAGCGCAAGCAGGGCGGCAGCCGCGTGACGTTCCACTACGCCCAGCCCGAGCCGATGGCCACCTACCTCGCCACCGTGCAGATCGGTCGCTACGACGTGCGCGAGCTCGGTCGCGTCGCCGAGGTCCCGGTGCGGGCCGCGGTGCCGGCCGACGCCGGCGAGGGGTTCGAGGCCGCGTTCGGGCGCAGCACCGAGATGGTCGAGGTGTTCACCGACCTCTTCGGGCCCTACCCCTTCGGCGCCTACACCGCGGTGGTCACCGACGACGACCTCGAGATCCCGCTGGAGAGCCAGGGCCTGGCCACCTTCGGCCGCAACTTCTGCACCGGCGACTGGGACAGCGTGCGCCTGGTGGCCCACGAGCTGGCCCACCAGTGGTTCGGCAACGCCGTCACCCTGCGTCGGTGGCGCGACATCTGGCTGCACGAGGGGTTCGCCTGCTACGCCGAGTGGCTGTGGTCCGAGCGCTCGGGCGGCACCTCGGCCGCCCACCACGCCGCTCACCACCACGCCCGGCTGGCCGACCTCGACCAGGATCTGCTGCTCGCCGACCCCGGCCCGGAGCTGATGTTCGACGACCGCGTGTACAAGCGGGGTGCGCTCACGCTGCACGCACTGCGCGCCCGGCTCGGCGACGAGACGTTCTTCGACGTCCTGCGCTCCTGGGTGGCCGACCACGCCGGCGGCTCGGTGACCACCGAGGACTTCGAGACCCACGCCGCGCGCCGCGCCGACGCCGACCTGGCGGGCCTGTTCGACGCCTGGCTGCGCGACCCCGCGCTCCCCGCCCTGCCCTGAGCCGCGACGCCGGGGCTGCTCAGCCCCGCAGCGCCACCCGGTCGAGCTCGCCGAGCACGGTGTGGAAGACCCGGGCGACGACCGGGGCGGCCGCCCGTCCGGCGACGTCGCCGACGAGCGGCAGCGGGAGCGCGTACGTCGTCTCCCAGCGGGCCTGCGTCCCGCCGTCGGGGCCCGGGAGGAACTCGATCGTGCCCGCGCGGTGGTCCAGCGGCAGGCTCGCCGCGACCAGCCGGTAGTCGAACCGGTACGGGGCGACGGCGATGAACTCCTCGACCATGAAGCCCACCGGGGCGAACCCGATGCGCCGCACCGTGCCGGTGGAGCGCGGCCCGTCGGGGCCCTCCTGCAGCACCGTGACGTGCCGGATGCCGCGCACCTGCGCGAAGCGCTCGGGATCGGTCAGCACGTCGAAGACCTCCGAGGGTGCGGCCCGCAGGGTGCGACGGGTGACCGCGGTGCGGAGCGTGCCGCTCGCGGCGGGGGAGGAGCCGGGGATCGGGGAGGAGGTCACGGGCCGAGGGTAGGGGTCGAGGGGCGGCCGGGTCTCACCGCGGTGCGTCCCGGTACTCGACCTCGACCGTGAGGGCGGCGGGGTCGTGGTCGACCTCGATTAACTCCGTGAAGAACCCGTCCTCGCCGAGGGAGGACGTGACGCCTGCCCAGCACGTGAGCTCGGTGGCGCCACCGGTCCGGTCGGTGCGGCAGTCCTGCACCTCCACGGCGCCGAACGCCGTCCCGGAGGCCCCGGGTGCCGTCCAGGCCGGGGAGGCGAGGTAGGCCCGCAGGCCGGCGAGGCTCAGCGGCGCCGGCACCACGTAGGTGCGTTCGAGCGACTGGCCGTCCTCGGCGACGCGGTCCTGGGAGTCGACCTCGATCCAGTCGGGCGGGACCGGCACCGACGACGCCCGGGCGACGACCGCGTCGGAGACCTCGCGCTCCACCGGCGTGGCCTGCAGGTACCGCAGATCCACCGAGACCCGGGTGGTCGCGCCGCCGTCGGAGGCCCACAGCGAGGTGTCCAGCGTGTACTCCACCGGCCGGCCCGCGGGAGGCGTCACCTGGGCCTCGCAGCGCTCGGTGGTCGTGGTGCAGGTGACGGAGCGCAGCGCCCCGAAGGCGGCCGACCCGTCGCCGGGCGCCGTCCACTCCGCGGAGCGCAGCCACGCCTCGAGGTCGCTCAGGGTGTAGTCGGCCGGCACGACGTAGTCCAGGGAGTAGCGCTGGTTCGGCACCCGCGAGTCGCGGTCGTCGCCCACGGTCCGGGAGGTCTCCTCCCAGTCCGCGGGGATCGGCAGTCGCGCGACCAGCGCGGGCATCGCGTCGATCTCGGCGGTGCCGAACAGGTGCCACCACCGCCCGTTGGTCCCGATGACCACGCCCGCCGCGACGATGCCGCCGATCAGCAGCAGCTGCAGCAGCCACCGCCACCACCCCAGCAGTCCGCCCCACCACCAGCCGCCGACCTGCCCGTAGTCCTCGCCGTAGCCCGAGCCCTGCGGGGTCCAGAAGCCGTAGCGGAACATCAGGCCGAGGACCACGACGACGCCGTAGCCGATCACCGCGACGTTCGGGATCCAGCGGCGCTCGTCGAACACCGGTGCCAGCCCGATCAGCCAGATCAGCCAGGCGCCCGCCACCGCGAGCAGGTGGACCCCGGCCAGCAGGGCGAAGGCCCGGCGGCGGTGCCCGGCCGCGAGGGCGCGGGCGGGTGCGGTGCGGGCTGTCGTCGTCGGCATGGTGCCGTCCTCCCCTGACCGCGGGGACCCGAACCCGCGCCTCCCGGGAGTGTCGGGCATGTCGGCGGAACCGCGGTGCTCCCGGGCGTCCCGGGGCTCGGACGGCCCCCGGCCCGCCTCAGCCCCGCCTCAGGCCCGCCTCAGGCCCGCCTCAGGCCAGGCGCACCCAGCGCACGACGACCGGGGTGGCCAGGTCGGCCGGCACCGCGAGGGCCGCGAGGTGATGCTCGTCCGGGGTCAGCGCGACGGCGCGCAGTCGCGGCCCGGGATGCTCCTCCGGTGCCGCCAGCCCGTGCCCCGTGGCCTTGGCGCGGGCCTCGGTGAGCGTCCAGGCGCGCAGCGCGGCCACGGCGTCGCCGGAGAGGTCGGTGACGCGCTCGACGTCCACGCCGATCCGGCACCGTGGCGACGCCACGGGCGTCCAGGCGACGGCCCCGAGCCCGCCGACCCCACGCGCGGCGTAGGAGAAGGAGACGGCGAGCGGAGCGCCGTCGGCGTCGCGGGCCCAGGGTGCCCCGTGCTCGGCGGACCCGCACCGCGGACACAGCCGCCCGGACGCGACGACGCCCGCCTCCTCACGCAGCAGCGTGGAGAGGCGGGCGCGCAGCGCGAGGCGGACCTCGCCGGTCAGGCTCAGGCCCAGCGCTCGGAGGCCGGGGTGAAGGTCAGGCCGCGCTCGCCGGTGTAGATCTGCTTCGGGCGCGCGATCTTCTGCTCCTTGTCCTGCACCAGCTCGTTCCACTGCGCGAGCCAGCCCGGGGTGCGGCCGATCGCGAAGAGCACCGTGAACATCTCCGGCGGGAACTGCAGCGCCTCG
This sequence comes from Nocardioides sp., assembly GCF_964228225.1. GTDB lineage: Bacteria > Actinomycetota > Actinomycetes > Propionibacteriales > Nocardioidaceae > Nocardioides. The sequence continues at coordinate 65,636 of NZ_CAXQZB010000020.1, read as the reverse complement.
TAGATGAGGCCGGAGTAGAAGTCGACGTTGGGGTAGAGCTTGCGCTTGACGAAGTACTCGTCCTCCAGCGCGATCCGCTCCAGCTCCTGGGCGATCTCGAGCAGCGGGTTGACCCCGGTGACCTCGAAGACGTCGTCGCAGGCCTTCTTGATGATCTTCGCGCGCGGGTCGTAGTTCTTGTAGACCCGGTGGCCGAAGCCCATCAGCCGCTCCTCGCCGGCCTTCACGCCCTCGATGAAGGCGGGGATCTTGTCCTTGGTGCCGATGCGGCGCAGCATCCGCAGCACCGCCTCGTTGGCGCCGCCGTGCAGCGGGCCGTAGAGCGCGCCGATGCCGGCGGCCACCGAGGAGTAGGGGTCGACCTGGCTGGAGCCGACCGAGCGGACGGCGTTGGCCGAGCAGTTCTGCTCGTGGTCGGCGTGCAGGATGAACAGCGTGTCGAGCGCCTTGACGATGCGCGGGTCGGCGACGTAGTTCTGCTCGCTCATCTTGAACAGCATCGAGAGGAAGTTGGCGGTGTAGCCGAGCTCGTTGTCGGGGTAGACGAACGGCTTGCCCTGGGCGTGGCGGAACGACCACGCGCCGAGGGTGGGCATCTTCGCGATCATCCGCACGATCTGCATGTGGCGGTTCTCGGCGTCGGAGATGTGCACCGCGTCGGGGTAGAACGTCGACAGCGCCCCGACCGAGGCCATGAGCATGCCCATGGGGTGGGCGTCGTAGCGGAAGCCCTCCATGAAGGACTTCACGTTCTCGTGCACGAAGGTGTGGAAGGTGATCTCGTGCACCCACGCCTCGTACTCGGCCTTGGTGGGCAGCTCGCCGTGGACGAGCAGGTAGGCCACCTCGAGGAAGGTCGACTTCTCGGCCAACTGCTCGATGGGGTAGCCGCGGTACTCCAGGATGCCCTTGTCGCCGTCGATGAAGGTGACGGCGGAGCGGCAGGACGCGGTGTTGACGAACCCGGGGTCGTAGACGGCCAGACCGGGCTCGTCGTCGGCCGTGCGGATCTTCCCGAGGTCGGCGGCCTTGATGGCGCCGTCGACGATCGGGACGTCGTACTCCTGCCCGGTGCGGTTGTCGCGGACGGTGAGAGAGTCAGTCACGCTCCTAACCTAGTGCGCCGGGCCACACGGCGATACGCCGGGAGGAGGACGAGCGCCTCCGGGCACCGGTACCGGACCCCACGGTCCGATTTGGTGCGGGGGCGCCGGGCTCCCTAGTCTTGCAGGTCGCGTCCCTGCCGCGTCCTGTCCGCCTCGCCCTCACGGGCCCGGACGGGGTGCAGTCCCGGAGCCGCGGATCCCCCCCGGGGTCCGCCACGAGCCGGGCCGTGTTCGTCAGAAGGCGCTGCACCACCACCGCCCGGGCACCCCCGGTCGGGACCTACGAACGAAGAAGAGCACGTCCATGCGTACGTACAGCCCCAAGCCCGGCGACATCACCCGCCAGTGGCACGTCATCGACGCCGAGGACGTCGTCCTCGGCCAGCTGGCCGTGGCGACCGCCAACCTCCTGCGCGGCAAGCACAAGCCGATCTTCGCGCCCAACACCGACACCGGCGACTTCGTCATCATCATCAACGCCGAGAAGGTGGCCCTGTCGGGCTCCAAGCGCACCACGAAGATGGTCTACCGCCACTCCGGCTACCCGGGCGGCCTCACCGCCACCCCGATCGGCCAGCTCCTCGAGAAGGACGCCCGCAAGGCGATCGAGAACGCCGTGTGGGGCATGCTCCCCAAGAACCGCCTCGGTCGACAGATCATCAAGAAGCTGAAGGTCTACTCGGGTCCCACCCACCCGCACACGGCCCAGCAGGCGCAGCCGTTCGAGATCACCCAGATCTCGCAGAGCGCCAAGTAATCCCCGACCGAGAGAGCAGAAGGACACATCGTGGCTGACACCACCGAGGTCGAGGAGACCTTCGAGACCGACGAGCGCGGCGTCGCTTACACCTCCGAGAGCGCCACCTCCGCCGACACCCCGGCCCGCCCGGCGACCATCGCCCCGGCCCAGGCCACCGGCCGTCGCAAGGAGGCCGTGGCCCGCGTGCGGATCGTGCCCGGCAGCGGCAAGTGGTCGATCAACGGCCGTTCGCTGGAGAACTACTTCCCCAACAAGCTGCACCAGCAGGTCGTGAACGAGCCGTTCGCCGCCCTGCAGCTCGAGGGCCGCTTCGACATCATCGCCCGCGTGCACGGCGGCGGCATCACCGGTCAGGCCGGCGCGCTGCGCCTGGGCGTGGCCCGCTGCCTCAACGACGTCGACCTCGAGGCGAACCGTCCGACCCTGAAGAAGGCCGGTCTGCTCACCCGCGACGCCCGCGTGATCGAGCGCAAGAAGGCCGGTCTCAAGAAGGCCCGCAAGGCGCCGCAGTTCAGCAAGCGCTGACGCCCCCCGCTCGGATGCCGCGCATCTTCGGCACCGACGGGGTGCGGGGTCTGGCCAACGGTTCCCTCACCGCGGAACTGGCGCTGGACCTCGGGGTGGCCGCTGCCCGCGTGCTCGTCGACCACGGCGAGTACACCGGGCAGCGGCCCCTTGCCGTCGTCGGGCGTGACACCCGCATCTCGGGGCAGTTCCTCGAGCACGCGGTGGTGGCCGGACTCGCCGCCGCCGGGGTCGACGTGCTCCGGCTGCGGGTGCTGCCCACCCCCGGCGTCGCCTACTTCACCGACGCCCTCGGCGCCGACGTCGGCGTCGTCATCAGCGCCTCGCACAACCCGATGCCCGACAACGGCATCAAGTTCCTCGCCCGCGGCGGGGTCAAGCTCGACGACGACCTCGAGCGCGAGATCGAGTCGATGCTGGCCCAGGAGTGGGACCGGCCCACCGGCGCCGCCGTCGGTCGCGTCACCCCGTACGCGCCCACCGTCTCGGAGTACGCCGCGCACCTGGTGCGCACCGTCGGCATGCCGCTGCAGGGCCTGCGCGTGGTCGTGGACTGCGCCCACGGCGCCGCGAGCGTCGTCGCCCCCCGCGCGCTGGCCGACGCCGGCGCGAGCGTGGTGGTCATCAACGCCGAGCCCGACGGCCTGAACATCAACGAGGACTGCGGGTCCACCCACCTCGGCTCGCTGCAGCGGGCCGTGCTCGCGCACGGCGCCGATGCCGGCTTCGCCCTCGACGGCGACGCCGACCGCTGCCTGGCCATCGACCACACCGGCGAGGTGGTGGACGGCGACCAGATCATGGCGATCCTCGCCCTCGGCCTGCACGAGGAGGGCCGCCTGGCCCACGACACCCTCGTGGCGACGGTGATGAGCAACCTCGGCCTGCACCGCGCCCTCACCCCGCGCGGCATCACCGTGCGCACCGCCGGCGTGGGCGACCGCTACGTGCTCGAGGACATGCGCGAGGGCGGGTTCACCCTCGGCGGCGAGCAGTCGGGGCACGTCATCCTGCGCGAGCACGCCACCACCGGCGACGGCACCCTCACCGCCCTGCAGCTGATGCGGCGCATGGTGACGACCAACCGCAGCCTGCGCGACCTCGCCTCGGTCGTCACCCGCTTCCCGCAGGTGATGATCAACGTCGGCGGTGTCGACCGCACCCGCTGCGCCACCGACCCCGCGCTCGCTGCCGCCGTGGCCGCCGAGACCGACGCGCTCGGCGACGCCGGCCGCGTGCTGCTGCGGCCCTCCGGCACCGAGGAGCTGGTGCGGGTGATGGTGGAGGCCGAGACCACCGAGCGCGCCGAGGCCGTGGCCGCCCGGCTCGCCGACGTCGTCCGCACCCGGCTCGCCCTGACCTGACCCACCGACCCCACGACCCGTCCCACCAGGAGATCCCATGGCTTCGTCCCCGAAGGTGCGCCGCACCGCCCTGATCGCCGGCACGACGCTGGCCCTGTCCCTCGCCCTGGCCGCCTGCGGCAGCGAGGACGACGACGCGACCGCCACCGACACCCCCAGCGCGAGCGCCGACGCCGGCGACACCGGGGACTCGGGTGACACCGGCTCGGGCGACTCCGCGCTGCCGGAGTGGGCGCCGCAGGTGCTCACCGACGCCGACGACGTCGTGACCGGCTTCGACTTCACCGACACCCCCGAGCCCGGCGACGCCCTCGAGGTCGCGGTGCTGCGCGAGGGCGACGGCGCGGTCGTCGAGTCCGGCCAGACCATCCAGGTCTACTACCTGGGCCAGACCTACGACGGCGGCGAGCCGTTCGACGGCAACTACGGTTCCGGCAGCCCGATCGGCTTCCCGATCGGTGTCGGCGCGGTCATCCAGGGCTGGGACCAGGCGCTGGTGGGTCAGACCATCGGCAGCCGCGTGCTGATGTCCATCCCCAGCGACCTCGGCTACGGCGACGCCGGCAGCCCGCCGGTCATCCCCGGCGGCGCCACGCTGTACTTCGTCGTCGACATCGTCGACGCCGCCTGAGCCCTGGATCCGGGTTGAGCCACCGGCTCCTACGCCCGGAAACCCGGGCGACACCACGGTCCGCCGCGCACTAGCGTGGCGGACCGTGTCCGTCTCCGACCCGCTGGTCATCCACGAGCTGCTGCCCGAGGACCTCGTGCGCGCCGAGATCGAGCCGCTGCTGCGTGGCGTGTGGGAGGTCGTGCAGGCCGACGCCGCGCTGCGCCCCTACGACGACTCCGAGCCGTGGGAGTCGTTCGTGGCGGGGGTGCGCGCCCCGCGCACCGACAAGCACCTCACGCGGCTGGTGGCGACCCGGGCGGGGATCGTGGTGGGGGTCGGCGACGTGTGCCTGCCGCTGCTGGACAACCCGCACCTGGCCGAGCTGGGCCTGGTGGTGCATCCGGACCACCGGCGCACGGGCGTCGGCACCCGGCTGCTGGCCGAGCAGGAGCGCCGCGCGGCCGCGACCGGCCGCACCAGCTGGACCGGTGGGTTCCCCGCCCCGCTGGAGGATCCGGCGCCCGCCCACGCCTTCGCGGCGCGGCACGGCTACGACGTCGTCAGCGGCGAGCGGCTCAAGTGCCTGACCCTGGACCCCGACGGATCGCTCCCGGCCGCCTGGACGGCGCTGGGGGCCGAGGTGGCCGCCCACGCCGGGGCCTACCGCATCGAGCCGTTCGACCAGCACGTCGCGCCCGCCCGCGTGGAGGGGTTCTGTGCGCTGCTGTCCCGCTTCCACGACGAGATCCCGCTGGGCGAGCTCGACCTGCACGACATGGCCTGGGACGCCGCGCGGCTGGCCGAGCACGAGGCGCGCATGGACGCCACGCAGCAGGCGTGGTTCGGGGCCGTCGCGCTGGACGCCGACGACACCGTAGTGGCCTTCACCGAGCTGGCCCTCGACCGCGCCCATCCCGTGCGCACCTGGGTGGGCGGCACCCTCGTGCTGCCCGAGCACCGCGGCCACCGCCTCGGCCTGGCGGTGAAGCTGGCCAGCCACACGATGCTGCGCCGCGCCTATCCGGGCTGCACCGCCGTCCTCACCGGCAACGCCGACGTCAACGCCCCCATGAACGCCGTCAACGAGCGACTCGGCTACGTGCCCGTCGAGCGCTGGGTCGACGTCCAGAAGCGCGTCGTCCCGACCTGACCCCCGGCTGCGTCAGCCGGACGGGGGTCATCCGCCGTGCTCGAGCAGGCGCGCCAGTCGCTGCGCGCGCGGGTCCTGCGAGCCGACGATCTCCCGGACCCACGCCAGGGCCTCGTCGCCCGACCCCGCACCGTCCGCCACCAGCGTCTCGATGTCGACCCAGTCCTTGGATCGGTTGAACAGGGTCTTGAAGACCATCAGGTCGGTGGCGGTGAGCACCTTGATGCCCGCGCCGAGGAAGTCCACGGGCTGGGCCCGCTCGACGACGAGGGCGTGGAAGGTGGGGTGCACCGGCAGGAAGAGGTCCAGCGGGGTGTCGGGGTCCCGCCAGTGAAACCGTAGCTGATGGTCGCGCCGGAGCCGCGTCGCCGCCCCGGGATCGGGCTCGAGGTCCGCGGGCAGACAGCCGAGCAGGCGCTCGGGAACCTGCACGTCGGCGGTGATGTTGAGGTCGATGTGGGCGGTGAAGCGCGGCTCCCGCACGTGGACCGCCAGCGCGATCGCTCCTCCGACAGCGTGGTCGAACCCGGCCCTGCTCAGGCTGTGGTGGACCGACTGCAGCCGGGCCAACAGGATCGGGACGTTCACGGGGTCCGTGCCCAGACGAGCCGCGGCTCCGGGAGCGGCGGCTTGGGTCGGCGGGGGAAGAGGTCCCCGAACTCCAGGACGGCGAGGAACTGCTCGGAGACGGCGCGTGGACGTGGCCGCAGGCGCACCTCCATCTGGAGTCCCGCCGCCTCCGCCAGACGCTCCAGCTGCTGCCAGGAAGGCTGGGAGCGGCCGCGGAGGTAGTCGTCGAGGGAGGACCTGCTCACCCCGGCCGTGGCGCAGAGCGCGGTCTTGGACAGGCCGGAGTCGGCCAGGATGCGCGCCACCAGTCCAGACCCGCTCACCCGACCACCCTCGGCGCGTGTACGGGTTCCCGTACACGCGGAACGGGGAGGGGCTGCTCAGAGCTTGCGCAGCCGCACGTACCGCACCGAGTGGTCGCGGTCCTTGCGCAGCACCAGGGTGGCGCGGGAGCGGGTGGGCAGCACGTTCTGGGTGAGGTTGGGACCGTTGATGCTGTCCCACAGTCGGGTGGCCTCCGAGACCGCCTCGTCGTGGCTGAGCAGCGCGTACTTGCGGAAGTACGACGTCGGGTCGCGGAAGGCGGTCTCGCGCAGCCGCAGGAAGCGGTCGATGTACCAGTCGCGGATGTGGCCGGTGCCGGCGTCGACGTAGACGGAGAAGTCGAAGAAGTCGCTGACCGCCAGCCCGGTGCGGCCGTCGTCGCGCACCCGCGCGGGCTGCAGCACGTTGAGGCCCTCGATGATCACGATGTCGGGCCGCTTGATCGTGATCCGCTGGTCGGGCACGACGTCGTAGATGAGGTGGGAGTAGGTGGGGGCCTCCACCTCGTCCTTGCCCGACTTCAGGTCCACGACGAAGCGCAGCAGCGCGCGCCGGTCGTAGGACTCCGGGAAGCCCTTGCGCTGCAGCAGGCCGCGGCGCTCGAGCTCGGCGTTGGGGTAGAGGAAGCCGTCGGTGGTGATGAGGGCGACGTTGGGATGCTCGGGCCAGTGGGCGAGCATCTGCTGCAGCACGCGCGCGGTGGTGGACTTGCCGACCGCCACCGAGCCCGCGAGGCCGATCACGAACGGCGTGCGCGGCGGCGTCCGGTCGTGCAGGAAGCTCTCCTGGTCGCGGTGCAGGCGGCCCGCCGACTCCACGTAGAGGCTGAGCAGGCGCGAGAGCGGGAGGTAGACCTGCTCGACCTCCGCGAGGTCCAGGGCGTCGCCCAGACCGCGCAGCGCGGCGAGCTCGTCGGCGCGCAGCGGGTTGGTGGTCTCGCGCGCCAGCTGGGCCCAGGCCTCGCGATCGAGCTCGATGTACGGCGAGGTCTCGCGGGTGCTCTCCTCGGCCCGGGACACCTCCGGGGGGAGGCCCGGTTCGCCGGTCGCGGAGGCGGACATGGACCGGATTGTTCCAGCACGGTGTGGCGAACCCGGCACCCGGTCTGGGCCGTGGGAGGCCCGATCCCCGGTCGCGGTGGCCGTAGAGTGGTCTGCCATGTGCGGGATCGTGGGCTACGTGGGCCACCGGCAGGCGGAGGCCGTGGTGATCGAGGGGCTGCGCCGTCTCGAGTACCGCGGCTACGACTCCGCGGGCATCGCGCTCGTCGGCAGCGGCGGCGGTCTGTCCGACGCCAAGCGCGCCGGCAAGCTGGCCAACCTCGAGAAGGCGATCGCCGAGACGCCGCTGCCGCCGGCCACCACCGGTATCGGCCACACCCGCTGGGCCACCCACGGCGCCCCCAACGACGTCAACGCCCACCCCCACGCCGGCGCGCAGCGTCGCGTGACCCTGGTGCACAACGGCATCATCGAGAACTTCGCCGACCTGCGGGCCCGGCTCGAGGCCGACGACCACGTGCTGCTCTCGGAGACCGACACCGAGGTCGTCGCCCACCTGGTGGAGCTGCAGGTCGTGAGCGGTGTCGACCTCACGGTGGCCATGCAGCGGGTGTGCCAGCGCCTCGAGGGCGCCTTCACCCTCGTGGCCGTCGACGCCGAGGACCCCGACCGCGTCGTCGCGGCCCGCCGCAACTCCCCGCTCGTCGTCGGCCTGGGGGAGGGCGAGAACTTCCTCGGCTCCGACGTCGCGGCGTTCATCGAGCACACCCGCGAGGCGCTGGAGCTGGGTCAGGACCAGGTGGTCACCCTGACCCGCGAGGGCGTGCTGGTCACCGACTTCGAGGGGCGCGAGGTCGAGCCGCGCCGCTTCCACGTCGACTGGGACCTCTCGGCCGCCGAGAAGGACGGTCACGACTGGTTCATGCGCAAGGAGATCCTCGAGCAGCCGCGCGCGGTCGCCGACTCGCTGCTGGGTCGTCGCACGGCCGCCGGCAAGCTGCAGCTGGACGAGATGCGGCTCTCCGACGAGGAGGTGCGCGACGTCGACAAGATCATCATCATCGCCTGCGGCACCTCCTTCTACGCCGGGCTCGTGGCCAAGTACGCCATCGAGCACTGGACCCGCATCCCGGTGGAGGTCGAGCTGGCCTCGGAGTTCCGCTACCGCGACCCGATCCTGGACTACTCCACCCTCGTGGTCGCGATCAGCCAGTCGGGCGAGACCGCTGACACCCTGCAGGCCATCCGCCACGCCCGCACCCAGCGCAGCAAGGTGCTGGCGATCTGCAACACCAACGGCTCCACGATCCCGCGCGAGTCCGACGCCGTCATCTACACCCACGCCGGCCCCGAGATCGGCGTCGCCTCCACCAAGGGCTTCCTCACCCAGCTCGTGGCCTGCTACCTCCTCGCCCTCTACGTCGCCCAGGTCAAGGGCACCCGCTACGGCGACGAGATCGAGGAGATCCTCGGCCAGCTCGAGCGCATGCCCGACCACATCCAGACCGTCCTCGACGGGGCCGAACAGATCTACGAGCTCGCCGCCGCCCACGTCGACACCCGCTCGGTGCTCTTCCTCGGGCGCCACGCCGGCTACCCGGTGGCGCTGGAGGGCGCGCTGAAGCTCAAGGAGCTCGCCTACCTCCACGCCGAGGGCTTCGCCGCCGGTGAGCTCAAGCACGGCCCGATCGCGCTCATCGAGCCCGGCCTGCCCGTGCTGTGCGTCGTGCCGCCGCGGGGCCGCGACCAGCTGCACGAGAAGATGATCAGCGGCATCCAGGAGGTGCGCGCCCGGGGCGCCCGCACCATCTGCCTCGCCGAGGCCGACGACACCGCGGTGGAGCCCTACGCCGACGAGTTGATCCGGCTGCCCAAGGTGCCGGTGCTGCTGCAGCCGCTCGTGGCGGTCGTGCCCCTGCAGCTGTTCGCCTGCGAGCTCGCCACCCTGCTCGGCCACGACGTCGACCAGCCGCGCAACCTCGCCAAGTCCGTCACCGTCGAGTAGTCGGCCCCGGCGAGGCGCCCCCGTGGCCGTGATCGGCGTCGGAATCGACGTCTGCGACATCGCGCGGTTCACCCGCTCCCTGGAACGCACCCCGGGCCTGCGCGAGCGGCTGTTCACCCCCGCCGAGGCGGTGCGGACCGCGTCGTCGCTGGCGGCACGGTTCGCGGCCAAGGAGGCCTTGGCCAAGGCGCTCGGCGCCCCGGGCGACCTGCACTGGCACGACGCCGAGGTCGTGGTGGCCGCCTCGGGGCAGCCCTCGCTGGTGCTGCGCGGCACGGTGCTGGCCCGCGCCGAGGAGCTCGGCGTCGTCCACACCCACGTCTCGCTCTCCCACGACGCCGGGATCGCCTCGGCGGTCGTGGTGGTGGAGTCGTGAGCGCTCCCGCGACCGGGCCCGGCGCGGGGACTGCCGCCTATGCCGTGGCCGACATCCGCGCGGCGGAGGCGACGGCGATGGCCGCCCTGCCGGAGGGCGCACTGATGCTGCGCGCCGCCCACGGCCTGGCCGGGGTGGTCGGCGACCTGCTCCGCGCGCGTGCCGGCCGACTCGTCGGGGGCCGCGTGCTGCTGCTGGCGGGTTCGGGCGACAACGGCGGCGACGCGCTGCACGCCGGTGCCGTGCTCGCGCGCCGCGGCGTGCAGGTGCACGCCCTCGTGCTGGGGGACCGGCCGCACCCGGGCGGTCTGGCGGCGTGCGAGGCCGCCGGCGGTCGTGTCGTGACCGCGCCCCACGGCCGCTACGACCTCGTGGTCGACGGCATCGTCGGCATCGGCGGGCGGCCGGGCCTGCGCCCCGACGCGGTCGCCGCGCTCGGGGCCGTCGCCGGCACCCCGGTCGTGGCCGTCGACGTGCCCAGCGGTGTCGGGGTCGACGACGGCACCCTGGCCGGCGACCACGTCCGGGCCGCCGACACCGTGACCTTCGGTCCGCTGCGGGTGGCGCACCTGGTCGATCCCGCCGCCGCGGCCACCGGCCGGGTGCACGTCGTCTCGCTCGGGCCCGAGGTCGACGCCGCCCTGGCGGCGGGCCCCCCGCCGGTCGCGGTCGCGCTCACCGCCGCCGACGTGGCGGCGCTCGTGCCACGCCCCGACCCGGTGGCCCACAAGTACACCCGCGGCGTCGTCGGCGTGCGCGCCGGCTCCGCGACCTACCCCGGCGCGGGGCTGCTCGCCGTCGCCGGCGCCAGCTGCGGCCTGGCCGGCATGGTGCGCCACGTCGGCGCACCCGAGGTGCTCGCCCTGGTGCACCGGCGCTACCCCGAGGTGGTCGGCGCGGGCCGGGTGCAGGCGTGGGTGGTGGGTTCCGGCGGCGGCGCCGAAGCCGCCGACCACCTCGCCGCCGCCGTCGCGGATCACGTGCCGGTGGTGGCCGACGCCGACGCCCTCCCCGCTGCCTGGGAGCGCGCCACCGCGGATCCGGCGGCGGTCGGCTCCCGGCTGGTGCTCACCCCCCACGCCGGCGAGCTCGCCGCCCTCGTGGGCGTGACGCGCGCCGAGGTCGAGGCCCGGCCCTGGCACCACGTGCACGCCGCGGTCGGGGCCAGCGGCGCCGTCGTCCTGCTCAAGGGGCGCCGCACCCTGGTCGCCGCCCCGGGCCTCCCGACCCGGGTCACGACCTCCGGCACCCCCTGGCTCGCCACCGCGGGGGCGGGCGACGTGCTGGCCGGGGTGATCGGCGCGCTGCTCGCCGCCGGACTCGCTCCCGCCGACGCCGCCGCCGTCGGATCGTGGTGGCACGGGGTCGCCGCCACCCGGGCTGCACGGCGCGGCCCGATCCGCGCCCTCGACGTGGCCGAGCACCTCCCGAGCAGCCTGGCGGCGGTCCTGCCAGACTGGCGTCCATGACCGGGACGACGACGCCGCGGGACGCCGCCGGCGCGCTGCTGCGTCCCGAGATCGTGGTGGATCTCGACGCGATCGCCCACAACGTGCGGCTGCTGGGCGCCCACACCGGCCGGCCCGTGATGGCGGTGGTCAAGGCCGACGGCTACGGCCACGGCATGCTGCCGGTCGCGCGGGCCGCGCGCGCCGCGGGCGCCGCCTGGCTGGGCGTCGCCACCACCGACGAGGCCAGGGCGCTGCGCGCGGCGGGCGACACCGGGCCCCTGCTGTGCTGGTTGCTCACCCCCGGTGAGGACCTCAGCGACCTGGTGCGCGACGGCGTCGACGTCACGGCCGGCACGCGCGCCTCGCTCACCGCCCTGACGGCCGCGGCCCAGCGGGCCGGCCGGGCGGCACGGGTGCAGCTCAAGATCGACACCGGCCTGCGTCGCAACGGCGCCCTTCCGCAGGACTGGCCCGCGCTGGTGGCCGCCACGGCAGCGGCGGTCGCCGCGGGCACGGTCGAGCTCACCGGTGTGTGGTCGCACCTGGCGTGCGCCGACGAGCCGGCCCACCCCGCCAACGCCGCGCAGCGGGCGGCGTTCGCCGACGCCCTCGCCGTGGTCGCCGAGCACGGCCTCGATCCGGGGCTGCGGCACCTCGCGAACTCCGCGGCCAGCGTGCTCGACCCCGCCAGCCACCACGACCTCGTGCGCTGCGGGATCGCGGTGTACGGCCTGGACCCGGCACCGGAGGTGCCCCACGGCCTCCCGCTGCGCCCCGCCCTGACCCTGCGGGCCCCGCTCGTGCTGGTCAAGCCGCGGGCCGCGGGGGAGTCGGTCTCCTACGGCCACACCTGGACGGCCCCGGCCGGCACCACCGTGGGGCTCGTGCCGGTCGGCTACGGCGAGGGCGTGCCCCGCGCGGCCAGCGGCGTCGTGGAGGTGCAGGTGGCCGGACGACGTCGTGCGCTGCGGGGCCGGGTGTGCATGGACCAGGTCGTCGTCGACCTCGGGGGCGACGCCCCGCCCGTCGGGGCCGAGGTCGTGCTGTTCGGGCCGCCCGCACCCGACGGCTCGCGACCCACGGTGCAGGAGTGGGCACAGGCCTGCGGCACCATCAACTACGAGATCGTCACCCGCCTCGGGGGCCGCCTGACCCGGCGGTACGTCGGCCACGACCCGGGCCGATCAGCACAGGAGGGGACCGCGTGAGCGGGGGGAGCAGGCGCCGCTGGGTGCTCGGAGGTCTCGGGGGAGCGCTCGGCGTCGCGGCGGCCGGCACGGCCATCGGGGTGCTGCGCGAACGGCGTCAGCTCGATCGCGCGCCGGGCGACCAGGTCGCCTTCGGCACGCTGCGCTCGCCCGCCCTCACCGTCGTCGCCGACGACGGCGTGCCGCTGCACGTCGAGATCGACGAGGTCGACCGCGACGGCGCGTCCGGGGCCGCCGGTGCGACCTCCGCGGCCGCGCGGGTGGCGGCGGTGCGCGAGCGGCTCGCTCCCCGCGCCCGCCCCGGACGGCGACGGGGCGCCGAGGCGCCGCCCACGATCGTCTTCGTGCACGGCTACTGCCTCACCCTGGACTCCTGGCACTTCCAGCGCGCGGCCTACCGCGGACTGCTGCGCACGGTGTTCTACGACCAGCGCTCCCACGGCCGGTCGGGACGCTCGGACCGCGAGCACGCCACGATCGACCAGCTGGGCCGCGACCTCGCGCGCGTGATCGAGACCGCCGCGCCGGAGGGCCCCGTCGTGCTGGTGGGGCACTCGATGGGCGGGATGAGCATCATCGCCCTCGCCGAGCAGCAGCCCGAGCTGTTCGGCGACCGGGTGGTCGGGGTCGCCCTGCTCTCCACGACCGCCGGCGGCCTGGACCCGGCGCGCATCCTGCTGCCGGTGCTGCCCGTGCGGCTCACCGGCGGCGTCACCCGCAGCACGGTGGCGGCGCTGAACCGCGGCTCGGGCCTGGTCGACCTCGCGCGGCGCGCCGGGCGCCAGGTGCTGGAGGCCGCGACGCACCACTTCGCCTTCGGCGGCGACGTACCGGTCAGCTACGTGCAGGCCGTCGACGACATGCTGGCCGCCACGCCGTTCGAGGTCGTGGCCGACTTCTTCCCCGCCTTCCACCGCCTCGACAAGTTCGACTCCCTGGCCGCTCTCGGGGCGGTGCCGGTGGTGATCCTGTGCGGCACCCGCGACCGCCTGACCGCCCTGGGTCACTCCCGCAAGCTGCGCACCCGCATCCCCGGGGCCCGGCTCGTGGAGTGCCTCGACGCCGGCCACATGATCCCGCTGGAGCGGCACGAGCAGGTCAACGCCGAGCTCGACCAGCTGCTGGCCCGCGCCCTCGGCGGTGCCTCGTGACGCCGGCCGCCTCCGGTCCGGGCGGCACCGGGGCGGTGAGCGTGCGCCGCGTCGGTCCCGAGTCGGCCGGGCTCGTGCTCGACCTGATCCGCGAGGCGTTCGCCAACCGGCCGGTGCTCGACCCGCCCGCCGACGCCCTCACCGACACCCGCGACTCCATCAGCACCCGGCTCGCCCTCGGCGGCGGACTGGTCGCCCGCGTGGACGGCGAGCCGGTGGGCTGCCTGCTCCTGGAGGCCGTCGGCGACACGATGTGGCTGCGCCGCTTCGGGGTGCTCCCCGCGGCCCGGGGCCGCGGCGTCGCGCCCGCGATGGTGCAGGCCGCCGAGGAGGCCTCCGGGGGACGGTCCTGGCTCAAGGTCGTGGCGCGCGAGGAGCTGCCCGCCACGGTCGCGTTCTGGCAGCGCCGGGGCTTCGTGCGCACCGACTCCCGGCGTCCCTACGTCGAGCTCACCCGCCGCACTCCGCTGCTGGAGACCGTCACCAGCGCCGAGGCGATGCGCGCGCTGGGCGAGCGGGTGGCCGCCGACCTGCGGGCCGGCGACGTCCTGGTGCTCAGCGGCGACCTCGGCGCGGGGAAGACGACGTTCACCCAGGGCCTGGCCCGCGGCCTCGGTGTCGCGGGGGCCGTGACGTCCCCGACGTTCGTGATCGCGCGCGAGCACGAGGCGCGGGGCGAGGGCCCGGGCCTGGTGCACGTCGACGCCTACCGCCTCGGTGGCAGCGCCGAGCTGGACGACCTCGACCTCGACGCCTCGCTCGAGGACGTCGTCACCGTCGTCGAGTGGGGCGAGGGCCTGGCGGAGGGCCTGGCCGAGTCGCGCATGGAGATCCGCATCCGCCGGCTCGGCACGCCGGCGGCCCCGGACGTCGGGCAGGAGGACGGGGAGGACGCGGAGGTCGGCGACGTCGACGAGCCCCGCCTCGTGGAGATCCGCCGGCTCGGGGAGCGCTGGGTGCGCGACCTGCTCACCCGCCCGCCCGCGCCCCGCCGCCCGGACCGCTAACCTCGGTCCTCGTGCTGCTCGCCTTCGACACCGCCTCCCCGACCGTCAGCGTCGCCCTGCTGGAGGGCGAGGAGGTCCTGGCCGAGCTCGTCTCCGAGCAGGCGATGCGGCACGGCGAGCAGCTCGCCCCCCTGATCGAGGCCGCGCTGCACGCGGCGGGTGCCACGCGGCTGGACCTCACCGCCGTCGCGGTGGGCGTCGGACCGGGCCCCTACACCGGGCTGCGGGTCGGCCTGGTCACCGCCACCACGCTCGGGGCCGTGCTCGACGTCCCCGTCTACGGCGTGTGCTCCCTCGACGCGCTCGCGGTGCAGGCGGTGGACGAGGGTCGGGTGGACGTGCCGTTCCTCGTCGCCACCGACGCCCGGCGCAAGGAGGTCTTCCTCGCCGGCTACGACGCCGACGGCGTGCGGCTCAGCGGTCCCGTGGTCGATCGTCCCGCCGTGCTCGCCACCGACGTGCCGGTGGTGGGGGAGGGCGGGTCGCTCTACCCCGAGGCGTTCCCCGACGCGCGGTCCCCGCTGCGGCCCTCCGCGGCCCACCTCGGCCGCGCGGTGGCGGGGGAGCGGGTCGAGCTGGTCGACCCCGAGCCGTGGTACCTGCGGCGCCCCGACGCCGAGGTGCCCGGCGCCCCGAAGCCGGTCTCGTGAGCGACGTCCGAGCGCTCGGGCCCGCGGTGCCCGGGGCCGACGCCGACGCCGACGCCGCACTCGATGCCCTGGTCGCCCTGGAGCAGGAGTGCTTCGGCGACGACGCGTGGTCGCGGGCCGCGCTCGCCGACGCCGTTGCGGGGACGGGCGGCACGACCCTGCTCGTGACGGGCGAGCCGGTCGTCGGCTACGCGGTGCTGAGCGTCGCCGGCGACATCGCCGACCTGCAGCGCATCGCGGTCGCGCCCCGGCGTCGCCGCCTCGGCCTGGCCGGGGACCTGCTCGCCGAGGTCGTGGCCCGCGCAGGCGCCGCGCGGGCCGACCGGCTCCTGCTCGAGGTGCGGGCCGACAACCGCGGCGCGCTGGCGTTCTACGCCGCCGCCGGCTTCGTGGAGATCGACCGCCGGGAGCGCTACTACCGCGACGGGGCGACCGCGGTGGTCATGCGCCGTGGCCTGGGCCGGGGCTGCGGCGGTCGCGCGCCGGCCTGAGGCTCAGCCCAGCACCTCCGGCGCCCCCTCGTCGTCCACCCAGTCGCGACCGTCGTCGACGAGATCGCGGTCCTCGAGGCGCTCGTCGTCCTCGCGCCGGCGACCGCCGCGGCCCGCGGCCCCGCCTGCGCCGGCACCGCCGCGACCACCGGCACGGGCGCCGGCCCGACCGCCCGATCCGGCGCCGCGGCCGCCGGAGCGCCCGCCCGAACCGGCGGCGGCCGCGCCCCGGCCCGCGGCACGGGTGCCGCTCGTGCCGGTGCCGCTGACGCCGGAGCCGCCGCGGGCACCGAGGGTGCCCGACCCGGCCGTGCGACTGCTGCTGCCGATCGCCCGCGCCGGGGTGGTGCCGCCCGCGGAGGAGACGCCGCCGGGCAGGACGCTGTTGCCCCTCAGCCCGGCCACGACGCCGGCGCCGGTGGCGGCCGCTCCGGCACCGCCCACGATGGCGCCGGTGCTGCCGAGGCCGGAGGGCGGTACCGCGCCCGTGCCTCCGGTGGACACCGGGACGCCCGAGGGCGGCACCGTGCCGGGCTGCCCGCCCGGAGTCGGGAACTGCGGGGTCCCGGTGGGCGGCTGGGGGGTCGGAGCGGTCGGCTCACCCGGGCCGCCCGGGCAGCCGATGGTGGGCGTGGGCGTGATCGGCGCGACCGGGATCGTCGGGGGGCGCGGCGGCTCGGTCGGGTAGGTCGGCGGCACCGGCGGGCGTCCTCCCACCGGACCCTCGGGGCGTCCGCCGGGAAGCCGGCCACCGGTCCCGCCGGTCCCACCGGTCCCGCCCGGACCGCCGTCGGTGGGCTCGACCGGGTCGGGTTCGCCGTGGATGCGCTTCATCAGCACGACCTGGTCCTGCATGGTCTCGTCGAGCTTGTCGGCCCACTGCTGCGAGATCCGCTCGCGCGTGGCCAGCGTCGACTCGTAGGACTTGACCTGGTTGTCGTGCCGGATCCGGTCCTGCTCGCTGTCGGGCGTGGCCGGGCCGACCGGGGCGCGGTAGGGCCCGGGATGACTCGGCATCGGGTGCTGGGTGTCGAGCTCGGTGAGGGCGTTCTGCGCCTTCTCCAGCAGATCGGCGACCTCCAGGATCGAGGTGGCCACGACGCGCACCTCCAAGGACCGGTCGACCATGCGCGCGGACGACGTGCGCAGCGACTGGCCCAGCGCCGGCCCGGTCTGCCCGCCGATCGTCTCGTCCTTGGCCGCGAGCGTCTCGAGGTCCCGCGAGACCTGCTCGAGCGCCGAGGCGGTGGTGCGCAGCCGGCTGACCCGGCTGCTGAGCGTGCCCGGTGCCGCGCCCTGCACCGCGGCCCGGAAGCGACTCTCCTGCGGCCCGCCCATCAGGACCCGCTCCCCGCGCCGTCGGCCGGTGTCGGCACGGTGCACTGGTCGAGGTCGCCGTCGGTGATGCTCGCCGGTGCGGCGCACGCCTCCGCGGCCGGGATCGTGACCGCTGGCGCGTTCTCGGTGCGGGCCCGGGTGGCGTCGTGGCGCGCCGCGGCGTCGTCGTCGGTGGCGACGACGTCCTCGCGGAAGCGCCGCACGTTGTCGCCGTAGCCGCGCACGCCGGTGCTCATCTGCGTCAGCGCGCGGTTCATGTGCTCGCCCACGATCCCCGCGTGGTGGCGCAGCTGCGCGGCGGCCGCCGACGCGCCGAGCGGCAGCCCGGCGGTGTCGGCATCGAGATCGGCGAGCAGGCTCGCCATCCGGTCCAGCGTGCGCTCCATGGCGCGCAGCTCCTCGGGGTCGACCCTGAGGTCGCCCCCGGACCCTGCTCCGTCCGTCGGTCGGTTCATGCGGCTCTCGCCCTCCTCCAGGTCGGTGTACCCGTGCACCACGGCTGCCCATGCCCGACTGCGGCGCGGCCAAACCCGTCCGGTGTCGGCGACTCGCGCACGGGGTAGGACGGGTTCATGCGCGCCCTCTCGTCCGTCCCCGCCCGCCCGACCCGCCGACGGCACCCGGCCCGGGCGGCGGCTTCCGTGCTTGCGGTGGCCGTGCTGCTCTCCGGCTGCGGCGGCGAGGAGGGGTCCGCCGATCCGCCGGCACCCGCCACCGACGGCTCCACCGCGGCCGCACCGGGCACCCCGACCGACCCGACCACCGATCCGACCGCGGACCCGACGGACGACCCGGCCGAGGAGACCACGGGCGTGGCACCCGCGACCGGTCCCGAGGCCCGCGCCCGCAACCGGGTGTTCCCCGAGTGGACCGTCAGTGCGCGGTTCCCGGCCGGCTGGCGCGAGGTGAAGGACCGCTCGCTCACGGCCCTCGGTGTGGCGTCGTGGCGGGAGCCCGCCGGCGCTCCCGACCACGAGCTCAGCCTGTTCCCGCCGTCGAGCTACGACGACCCACCCACCACGGCGGCCCTGGCCCGCTACGTCGCCGAGGTGAGCGACGCGGAGACGACCGCGCTGGAGCCCCTCGACGTCGCCGGGACCCCGGTGACGCTCGTCTCCCTCGACTACAGCTCCTCCGGAGGGAACACCGGACGGTCGTGGATCGCGATCTACCTCGCCGACGACGGGGTCGTCGAGCTGGGGTCGACCGCCGACGAGGAGGGCGTCACCGAGCAGGAGCAGCGCGAGGTCATGACCTCGGTGCTCCTGACGGCCTCGCCCGCGCCCTGATCGGCGCGGGCGACCGCCCTGCTCAGTCCTGCAGCGCGAACGGGGCGTCGGTGCCGCCGGCCGTGCCGGCCGCGGGGCCGGCGAGCACCTCGACGCTGCCGTCGAGGGCGAGCCGCTCCACCTGCCACGCCGCCCCGACGACGTCGCCGGTGAGCACCAGCAGGTGTTCGGCATCGCTCCACACGGCGTCGGCGACGAACCGGTCGCCGTCGGGGTCGTAGCGGGTGACCTCCGCGCCCGTCCGGTCGAGCACCGTCAGCGCCGCGGCGCCGGGGCCGTCGGTCTCGATGCCGACGGCGCTGACGTGGGCGCCGTCGGGGGCGATCCGCTCGAGGCGGTGCTCGCAGTCGAGCAGGACGGTCGCGTCGGGTGAGCCCTCGGGCGCGGCCAGGTCGAGCCACCGCCCGCAGTAGGCGTTCGGGTCGTCGGGGGAGATGACGACGCCGGTGGCGAGGTCGCCCTCGACGTCGGTGTAGCCGAGCAGTCCGGCCGCGGGCGATTCGGGGCCGACCTCGGTCAGCGACCCGTCCACGAAGTAGCGCAGGGCGCCGGTGGAGCCGTCGGTGATCGCGAGGGCCGCGGCGTCGCCGGGGAGCACGACGTCGAGGCTGGAGTAGGCCGGCACGGTGCCGAGGATCGTGGTGGCGGCACCGTCCCCGGTCACCCGGAACTCCTGCACGGTGCGGCCCTCGGGGCCGGTCTGGAAGAGGATCCGGTCGCGGTCGGAGTCCAGCACGAACGGTCCGGCGGCCTCGATGCCACCCTCGAACAGGTCGGTCGCGACCCCGTCCGGCGGGGTGATCGCGATCAGCCGCGTGCCGTCGTCGCGGCTACGGGCGGTGATGAGGTAGCCGTCCAGCTCGACCGCCTGGTCGAACCCGGCGCCGGGCGCGCCCGGGAGCGCGCGGGTGGTGCCATCGGCCCGGTGCAGCACGTCGCCGGTGAGGTAGGTGGCGCCGGTCGTCGGGACCGTCGCGGCGGGGTCGGGCGCGGCGGTGCGCTCGCCCGACTGCAGGGCGAGCAGGGCCACCGGCACCACGGCCGCCGCGGCGAGGGTGCCGACGGCCGCCGCCACCGTGGCGCGACGACGGCGTCGGATCGCCCCGGCGCGACCCCGCACGGCGTCCAGTCCGAGCGGGTCGGACCCGGTGGTGCCGCGCAGGCGCTCGGCCTCGGCGGCCCGGTCGTGCAGGGTGTCGAGCAGGCGCTGCTCCAGCGGGGTGGGGTCGGTGCTCATCGCTCCTCCTCGGAACGGGTGGTGGCCGGGGGCCGGGGGTCGTGGTGGGCCGGCACGCGGTCGCGCAGCGCCGCGAGGGCGCGGCTGCACTGGGACTTCACGGTGCCGACGGAGATGCCGAGCTCGGCCGCCGTCTCGGCCTCGGTGAGCTGCTCGTAGTAGCGCAGGACCACGACGGCGCGCGCCCGCGGCGGCAGCGTGTGCACGGCGGCCCAGAGGTCGGCGCCGAGGCCGTCGTCGTAGCGGTCGTGGTAGCCCTCGGTGTCGGGCAGCCGGTCGGTGCTGTGCTCCCGGCGCCGCCACGCCCGGCGCCACCACGAGGTCGTCTCGTTGACCATGATGCGGCGCACGTAGGGGTCGAGCTGGCCGTGGTCGCGCACCCGGTCCCAGGCCAGGTAGAGCTTGGCCAGGCTGGTCTGCACGATGTCCTCGGCCAGGTGGGCGTCGCCGGTGAGCAGGTAGGCGGTGCGCAGCAGTGCGGCTCGTCGGGCGTGGAGGTAGGCGCTGAACTCCTCGTCGCGCGATCCGCCGCCCGCCCGGGCGAGCGGCGCGGAGGCGGAGTCGGGCGCACCGGACATGGGGTCAGTCTGGCCCACGGCGGTCGGTGGGGGCGGGGAACCCGAGGCGTTCTCGGGCAGGTCGGTGGTGGTCACACCCTCTCCACGCCGCCGGGGCCCGGATGGTTGCAATCGGGGTCGTTTGTCGGGTGCGCGCGTCTCGTGACGCTCGCTGGCGCTCGCTCCTCGACGACCGTCGGGTCCACGTTCGTCGAGGAGGCGCCCCGGCGCCGTCACGAGACGCGGTGAGGTCGGGGTCGGTGGCGAGGGGCGCTCGCTCCTCGACGACCGTCGGGTCCACGTTCGTCGAGGAGGCGCCCCGGCGCCGTCGCGAGACGCGGTGAGGTGGGGGGCGGCGTCAGGTGCGGCGCTGGGCCAGCCAGAACCGCTGGCGGGTGTGGGCGTCGTCGGTGGTGCGCAGGGAGCAGGAGGAGCAGTACTGCCGGCCCGGCGCCTCGAGGGGGAAGCGGGCGTACCAGTCGCGCAGCAGCGGGTCGCCGATGCGGGTGGCGTCGAACGGGGCGGTGGGGGTGGTGAAGGCCAGGCAGCAGCCGCCGCGCCGCCCCACGACGTCGCCGAGCCCGTTCTCCGGCCCGTCCTCCGGCCCCTCCCCGACCACTTCCACCTCGGGTGTCCGGGGCCAGGGACGCCCGGGCCCGTCGACGGCGGCGCGCAGGCGTGCGCGGGCCGCCTCGTCCAGGCGGAGCCCGGGCTGCAGCAGCACCCCGCCCACGAGCGCGTCGGCGACCTCCTGCCACAGCCCGCTCGCCGAGATCCGCACGTGGCCCGCGATCGCCTCCACCACCGGACGGCACTGCTGCACCAGCGCGGTGACGGCGTCCTCCACCACGTCGGTCCCCGGCGCGGCCGTGCCGGGGGCGCCCCACCAGGGGTGGGTGGCGGCCACCCGGACGTCGGCGGGACCGGCCGCGTGGGGCACGACGCCGTCGCTCCACCCGCCGGGGTGCCGCAGCAGCCCGGTGTCGCCGGACACGACCAGCGCGGCGTCGGCGATCGCGAGGGTGCGCCCCACCACCTCGGCCAGGGCGCCGGCGGTCCAGGCCGTCACGAACCGCGCCCCGGCCCCCGGGTGCGAGCCATGGGCACGCAGCCGGTCGACGTCGGCGAGCACGGGGCCGGGGGAGTCACGGACCGTGCGCCACGGGACCAGCCGGGCGGTCGACCGGGCGGGCAGCCACCGCTCCCAGAAGGCGGCAGGGTGCGGGGGGAGCGGCGGCATGGTGCGCCCAGCCTGCCATTGCCGCCGCCCCGCAGCGGGCCGGTGTCCGCCACGACTGCACAGGTGGTGAAACCGGGGCCGTCGCAGTGGTAGGAGTGACGCGGGGCACGTACCCGAGCGGGCCCACGACGGAGGAGAGAACGTCATGCAGCAGGTCAAGGCCGTGGTCGCGAAGGCCAAGGGCGCGCCGGTCGAGCTGGTCACCATCAACGTGCCCGACCCCGGGCCGGGCGAGGCGGTGGTGAAGATCCAGGCCTGCGGGGTGTGCCACACCGACCTGCACTACCGCGAGGGCGGGATCAACGACGACTTCCCGTTCCTGCTGGGCCACGAGGCCAGCGGTGTGGTGGAGGCCGTGGGCCCCGACGTCACCGCGGTCGCGCCCGGCGACTTCGTGATCCTCAACTGGCGCGCCGTGTGCGGCCAGTGCCGCTCCTGCAAGCGCGGGGAGCCGCAGATCTGCTTCAACACCCACAACGCCACCCAGAAGATGACGCTGGAGGACGGCACCGAGCTCTCGCCGGCACTCGGGATCGGCGCGTTCGCGGAGAAGACCCTGGTGGCGGCCGGCCAGTGCACCAAGGTCGACCCGGAGGCGCGCCCGGCGGCCGTCGGCCTGCTCGGCTGCGGGGTGATGGCCGGCCTCGGCGCGGCCATCAACACCGGCGGCGCCACCCGGGGTCGCTCGGTGGCCGTGATCGGCTGCGGCGGCGTCGGCGTGGCCGCGATCGCCGGTGCGGCGCTGGCCGGATCGAGCCCGATCATCGCCGTCGACATCGACGCCGCCAAGCTCGAGGCCGCCACGAAGCTCGGCGCCACCCACACCATCGACTCCAGCAAGGTCGACCCGGTGGAGGAGATCAAGCGGATCTGTGCCGAGACCTACGACGGCGCCGAGGGTGCCGACGTCGTGGTGGAGGCCGTGGGCCGCCCCGAGACCTACCGGCAGGCGTTCTACGCCCGTGACCTCGCCGGCACCGTCGTCCTGGTGGGCGTGCCCACCCCGGACATGACGGTGCCCGAGATCCCGCTGATCGACGTGTTCGGTCGCGGCGGGTCGCTGAAGTCCAGCTGGTACGGCGACTGCCTGCCCGACCGCGACTTCCCGATGCTCGTCGACCTCTACCGCCAGGGCCGCCTCGACCTCGACGCGTTCGTCACCGAGGAGATCGGCATCGACGGCGTGGAGGCGGCGTTCGAGAAGATGCACCACGGCGGCGTGCTGCGCTCGGTGGTCGTGCTGTGACGGCGTCCGGGTCCGCCCGGGTGGACCACGCGGTCTCCTCGGGCACCTTCTCCCTCGACGGCCAGACCTTCGAGGTGGACAACAACATCTGGGTGGTGGGCGACGACGCCGAGTGCGTGGTGATCGACGCTCCGCACAGCGTGGACGACATCCTCGCGGTGGTGGGCGGGCGCACCGTGAAGGCGATCGTGCTCACCCACGCCCACGACGACCACTGCCGCGTCGCGCCCGCGCTGCGCGAGGTCACCCACGCCCCGATCCTGCTGCACCCCGACGACCGGCCGCTGTGGGAGCTCACCCACACCGAGCACCTCTGGGACGTCGACCTGAGCGACGGCCAGGTCATCGAGGTCGGCGGCACCCGGCTCGAGGTGCTCCACACCCCCGGCCACGCCCCCGGCGCGGTCTGCCTCTCCGCCCCGGACCTGGGCTGCGTCTTCACCGGCGACACCCTGTTCCACGGCGGCCCCGGCGCCACCGGCCGCTCCTTCAGCGACCGGCCCACCATCGAGGCCTCCATCCGCGCCCGGCTCTTCGCGCTGCCCGACGACACCGTCGTGCACACCGGCCACGGCGACGACACCACGATCGGTGCGGAGGCAGCAGGCCTGGGGCGCGGCTGAGGCGCGCAGCAGGACGAGGGCGGGGGTGGTGCGTGACGCACCGCCCCCGCCCTCGTTGCTCCGGCGTGCCCCGACGTCTCCGCCTCCGCCTCCTGTTCGTCCCGCTGCTCGCCGCGGGCGCCGCCGCCGTCCCGGTCGGGCCCGGTCCGCTTCTCGCGCCGGCGACGGCCGTCGGGGAGTGCACGGCCTGGTCCGCGACGCCGATCGCCTCCGGGCTCGGCACGCTGGAGAACCTGTCCTTCGACCGGCGCGGGGCCATGCTGGTGTCCAGCTCCGAGCGCACCGGCGGCGGGTCGGTGCTGCGCGTGGCGCCGTCGGGGGAGGTCACGACCCTGCTCGACGACGTCGTCTCGCCCGGCGGACAGGTGGTGCGGGGCCGCACGCTCTACGTCACCACGGGCAACGCCGCCGCCAGCGGGATCCTGGGGCGCGCCGACGGCACGCTGCTGGCCGTCGACCTGCGCCCCGCGGCCCGCGGTCGCGCCCGCACCGTGGCCGAGGGTCTGACGATGCCCAACGGCCTGATCCGCCTCCCGGGCGGTGACTTCGTGGTGAGCCGCGACCTCGGCGCCACGACGTCGATGACCCGCCTGCGACGCGACGGCACCCGCACGCCGCTGGCGCCCTCGGTGACCTCGACCAACGGCATGGTGCTGGACCGCACGGGGCGCTTCCTGTTCGTGGTCTCGACCTTCACCCCGACCACGACGGTGAGCCGGGTGGACCTGCGCCGTCCCGACGCCGCACCGCGGGTGTTCACCGTGCCCGGCCTCGGCCCGCTCAACGCGGCCGACGAGATCACGCGCCGCGGCGACGACCTCTACCTCACCCTCAACGCCGCGGGCCGCGTGGTGCGCCTCGACCCCGCCACCGGCGAGACCTGCGTGATCGCCGAGGGCCTGGCCTTCGCCTCCTCGCTGCGCTTCGGTGCCGGTCCCGGCTGGCGGGCCCGCAGCCTGTACGTCACCGGCTTCACCGGCACCATCACGCGGCTCGACCCGCCCGCCTGACGGCTGCGGGTACGCCTCAGGCCGGCACGCGCACCCGGCGCCGGGTGTAGGACACGTGGCCGGCGCTGTCGGCCACGCCGACGACGACCCGCGCCGCTCCGGGGTCCACCGCGCGCGGGACCCGCAGTCGCAGCGTGGAGCGACCGGCTCCCAGCCATCCGGTGCGGCGGCTCACCAGCGCGACGTCGTCGCGCACGAGGCGGATCTGTGCGGCCACCCGCTCGTCGCGGTCGAGGTCGACCTGCAGCACACGGCGCCGGCCGCGGCGCACCACCGCGACGCCGACGACGCTCGCCGCCACCGCGGTGTCCGTCGTGCCGGTGTCGGTCGGCTCGTCGGTCGGCTCGTCGGTCGGGTCGTCAGTGGGGTCGTCAGTGGGGTCGTCGGTGGGCGTGCCCGTCGAGGCGCCGTCGCCGAAGTCCAGGTTCACGGTGAAGGCGGCGGTGTAGCCGGTGCCGGTCGATCCGCTGACCGGCGCCAGCAGCACGGCGTCGTAGATCGAGTCGGTCGCGTTCGTCGTGCGGGTGCCGGACTTCTGGTACGCGCTGGTGGCGACCACCTCGGCGTTCGCCGACTCGGCGAAGAAGATCTGGGAGGTGAAGTTCACCGTCGAACCGTCGGACAGCGACGTCCGCACGCGGAAGTGGAGGTGGATCGTGCGGCTGACGTACCAACCGGGATAGATCGTGGTGAAGGTGACCTGGCCGTTCTCGTCGCTCACCTGGTACCCGCGCAGCCAGTCGACGCCGATGTTGTTCGGGTTGCCCTGGCCGGAGACGTCGGAGTACGCCCCCTGCGCGTTGGCGTGCCACAGGTCGACATACGCGCCCTGCTGCGGGCTGCACGCGCCGCTGGCGTCGAGCAGGGTGATCGTGAGGGTGAGCGGGATGCCCGGCTGCACGGCGCCGGTCACGCTGTCGGCGCGGATGTCGCGGCGCTGGAGCCGCTCGTCGACCCAGAACGGGCCCTGGGTCTCCTCCGGGGTCAGGGTCGCGCAGCCCGAGCTCGTGGTCAGCGCCCGGACTGCGGACGGCGAGGCGGCGCGGGCGAGACCGGAGAGCGCGGGCAGTGCGAGCGCGCCGAGCGAGGCGGCGGTGGTGAGGCCGGTGGCGCGCAGCACCGCCCGACGGGTGGGCACGGTCCGGGACGCGGGCCCGTGCGGGGTGGGGGTGGTCATGGGCGGCAGCCTGTCGGGCCCCGCTGTGAGCAGGCTGTGGGCGGGCTGGGACCAGCGTGTCGTCGGTCCCGGCGCCGGGGCCGCGCTCAGACCGGCTGGACGAGCAGGGCCGTGCCCTCGCCGGCCACCCGGGTGAGCACCAGCGTCGCCGGCACCGACCCGCGCAGCCCGAGCCGCTTGCGCAGCTGCTCGGGCACGACGTCCACCCCGCGCTTCTTGATGGTCAGGGTGCCGATGTCGCGCTCCTTCAACGCCGCCTTGAGCGCCTTCTCGCGGTAGGGCAGCTCCTCCAGCACGCGGTAGCCGCGGGCGAAGGGGGAGCGGAAGGCGGCGTCGGAGGTGACGTAGGCGATCTTCGGGTCGAGCAGGGCGCCCTGCACGCCGGCGGCGACGGCGGTGACCAGACCGGCGCGGATCACCGCACCGTCGGGCTCGTAGAGGAAGCCGCCGACGGCGCGGGTGCCGATCTCCTCACGGCCGGGGTCGTCCTCGTCGGTGAGCGTGGCCAGGCCGCCGTCGCCGATCACCGTCGCGCGGCGCCGCACGGTGGTCAGCCGCCCGCTCCACAGCGCGGCCTCCTTCACCTCGCCGTGATCGCTGACCCACTCGCCCTCGACGTCGTCGGGGATCAGGTCGTGGGGGACGCCCGGGGCCACCTTCACGCACGCGTCGCGGCGCAGCAGCGTCTCCACGAACGACCACGGCGGTGTCCAGTCCTCGGCCTGCCACGTGCGTCCGGCGGCCCCGCGTCGGGCGGGGTCGGCGAAGGCGACGTCGAAACCGGAGGTGTCGAGCTCCACCGCGTCGGCCACCATCACCGCCCCCGGCAGGTCGAGGGCCGCCAGGTTGGCCCGGGCCAGGGCCACGCGCACCGGGTCGAGGTCGACCCCGGCCACGACGAGACCGGCCTCGGCGGCGGCGATGAGGTCGCCCCCGAGCCCGCAGCCCAGGTCGACCAGCGACCCGCCCCCGAAGGCGCGCAGCCGCGCCGCCCGGTGCCGGGCCACGCTCAGCCGCGTCGCCTGCTCGAGCGCGTCGCGGGTGAAGTACATCCGCGCTGCGTCGTCGCCGAACTTCGCCACGGCGTGCGCCCGCAGCTCGACCTGGCTCAGCGCAGTCGCGATCTGGGAGGGATCGGCCTGCACCGCGCGGCGCAGTCGCTGCTGCACCGCGAGCGGGTCCCCGCCCTGCGCCACCGCCGCCTCGGCCTCGGCGAGCACGTGCCGGCCCTCGTCGGTGAGCAGCCACTCCAGGCTCGCCAGATCCATGACGCGATCCTCCCAAGCAGTCCGCGGTTTCGACCTCGCGGGGCGGTGGAAACAGCCGGGGGTGCTGACCTCCCTGCCCACCGGTCCCGCTCCGGCCCGCCGCCGACTCCTGCGGACCGTCGGTCTCGGTCTCACCGCCCCCGCCTTCCTCACCGGTTGCGGACTGCTCGGCTCCGACGCCGAGGAGCGCGCCGTCGGCACGTTCGTGGACAACGTCGTCGACCCCGGCGGTCAGGCCGTCGTGGTGCGGCTGCCCACGGCCGAGGTCGTGATGACGATCGGGGCACCGCGTCGGGAGATCACGACGCCCGAGGGTGTGCTCGGGGTGCCCGACGGTGCGGCGTGGATCGGTATCGGGTGGCAGACCGACACCCGAGCAGCACCGGAGGCGATGCGCGCCGACGGGTCCGGCCCGTACCCGCGGGCGCACGTCGAGCTCGAGATCGAGGACCGCACCTACGACCTCGACGAGGTGCTCCTCACCGACTCCGGGGTCGCGGCCCTGGGCGACGACGACCTCGCCCCGATCACGGGCCTGGGCGGGGTCTACCTCGCTGCGGCCGACGCGGGCAGCGACCTCGACGTCGAGTTGGGCCGGACCGACTGGCGGCTCACGGTGGAGTTCGACGGTGAGACCCAGGAGTTCACGGCACTGAACCCGTTCGCCGACGTCAGCGCGTCCAGCCCGGCCGCGACGCTCTACCGCGACAGCGACCGGCAGGCGCAGACCGAGCGCGAGTGCGGCCGCCCGGTGGTCACCGGTGCGGCCGCGGACCGGACCAGCCTCGGTCTCGCCCCGCCGACCTGTCGACTGACCTCAGCGACGGTGCCCTGGCTGCGCGGGCGCGGGTGGGTGAGCGACGTCGACGGCGGCTGGTTCAGCGCCCGGCTCTACCTCAGCCTTGCGAGCGGCGCACGCGTCGGAAGGTCGCTGTGCGGGTCCTACGCCCGCGACGTCGACCTGAGCGCCGCCGTCACTGCCACCCTCGACGGCGTTCCGGTGGAGCTGCAGCCCCTCGACGGCGAGCCGGTCACCGGACCCACCGGTACGTCGACCGTCGTGGCCCCGACCTCCGCGGACGGTCCGGGAACGCTCACGATCGAGACCGTCCAGCGCGGCGACGACGACGATCCGGGCTGCCCTGCGCAGCTGTCGTTGCGCTGGGAGGTCGCGCTGTGACGCGCTCCGTCCCCACCCGGCCCACCGTGGCGGCGGTGGCGGCGATGCTGCTGATCGGCGCTGCGCTGGCCGGCTGCACGGGTGAGGAGGCCGTGCCCACGGAGGCGATCGGCACCGTCCTGCCCGCCCTCGGGGCACCGGAGGGCGACCCGCTCGACGTACGGGTGCCCACCGGGCGGCTGATCGTCACGATCGGCCAGCCCCAGGAGTCGGTCCCGACCGTCGACCGCCGCGTCGGGGTAGAGGGCGACGGCGCCTGGATCGGCGTCAGCTGGCAGAGCGACACCCAGGGGATGCCGCGGGTGATGCGCAGCGGCGAGGGCGAGTTCCCGCTCGCCCATCTCACCCTGGTGGCGGGGGAGGAGCGCTCTCCGCTGGACGACGTCGCCCTGGTCGATGTCACGGGTGAGCCCCTCGAGGCCGGGTCGGAGCAGGCGACCGGTCCGCTCGGCGTCGACGGCGGTGCCTGGATCGCCGTGGCGGGTGCGCGACCGGGCGGCGTGGTCGCCGACCTCGCCCTGGAGGTCGAGTTCGACGGCGTCACCCAGCGGTTCGACCCCGCCGCCCGCGAGGCGGTCCCCGCCGCCGGGACCGTCGCGCAGTCGCTCTACGGGCAGCCCGACGCGCTGGCCCAGGCCCCGCGCGCCTGCGCTGCCGCGCAGGTGCCGGGTGCCGCCGGCCGCGGGGTGCGGCTCGCTCCCGAGGACGCCTCGTGCGGCCTGGCTGTGGCCCGGGCGCCGTGGCTGGTCGACCGCGGCTGGGTGAGCGACCCCGCGCAGCGGTGGCTCGTGGTCGACACCACGGTCTTCCCCGCGCCGGTGGTGAGCGTGGGAGAGCGCGACTGCGGGGTCTACGACCTCACCGACCTGCGGGCCAGCCTCGAGGGGCGCCCCCTGATCCTGGTCTCACGGGACACCGACCCGGGGCGCGTGCGACTGGTCGCCGAGGTCGAGGGCGAGGGTGAGCGGACGCTGCTGCTCACTGCGCAGCAGGAGTTGCGGTCGGGTGGCGCGCCGGACGGGGCGTGCCCGACCTCGCTGCCCCTGCGCTGGAGCGCCGTCGTCTGAGCGGGCGGTCCCGGGGTCGGGGGACGGGGGCCTTGCTGGCACTCATGGGGCATGAGTGCTAGTTTCTGATTGGCACTCTCGACCCGAGGGTGCCAACGGTCCTGCCGGTGCGACCCCCGCGACGGCGCACCACCGCGGACCACCCTGCACGTACAAGCCCCTATCCGTGAAGTGGAAGGTCGATCCAGTGTCGGTCAACATCAAGCCTCTCGAGGACCGCATCGTCGTCAAGCCGCTCGACGCCGAGCAGACCACGGCCTCGGGCCTGGTCATCCCGGACACCGCCAAGGAGAAGCCCCAGGAGGGCGAGGTCCTCGCGCTGGGCCCCGGTCGCGTCGACGACAACGGCAACCGCGTCCCCCTCGACGTCGCGGTCGGCGACAAGGTCATCTTCAGCAAGTACGGCGGCACCGAGGTCAAGTACGGCGGCCAGGAGTACCTCATCCTCTCCGCCCGCGACGTCCTCGCCGTCGTCTCCTGACGCACTCCGCATCCCGGCTGGGAGCGTTGCGGCCGCTCGACGACCGCTCCGCCTCCAAGGTCGCCTTCGCGGCCGCGCCTTCCCAGCCGGGCGCGGAGCACGTCAGGACCTGAGAGTGCCGAGCGCGATGCGCCCGGTGCACCAGGACCGGAGAGTGCCGGTCGGGAGTCGACCGGCACCTCACACCTGACACCCCGACTGGCAGGGCACCGCACCGCGGGGCCCTGCCAGTCCGGCGTCCGCCCCGTGGTGGGCGCGCCGCCACCCGCACGTCCCGAGACACCCACACCTTCTGCAGGGAGTAACCCCTCATGCCCAAGATCCTGGAGTTCGACGAGAACGCCCGCCGCGCCCTCGAGCGCGGCGTCGATGCGCTCGCCAACGCCGTCAAGGTGACCCTCGGCCCCAAGGGCCGCTACGTCGTGCTCGACAAGAAGTGGGGCGCCCCCACGATCACCAACGACGGCGTCACCGTCGCCCGTGAGATCGAGCTGGACGACCCCTTCGAGAACCTCGGTGCGCAGCTCACCAAGGAGGTCGCCACCAAGACCAACGACGTCGCCGGCGACGGCACCACCACCGCCACCGTGCTCGCCCAGGCGATGGTGCACGCCGGTCTGCGGGCCGTGGCCGCCGGTGCGAACCCGATGGGCCTCAAGCGGGGCATGGACGCCGCCGCCGAGGCCGTCGGCACCGCCCTGCGCGAGGCCGCCCGCGAGGTCGAGACCAAGGCCGACATGGCCTCGGTCGCCACGATCTCCAGCCGCGACGCCCACATCGGCGACCTGCTGGCCGACGCCTTCGACAAGGTCGGCAAGGACGGCGTGATCACGGTCGAGGAGTCCAACACCATGGGCACCGAGCTGGAGTTCACCGAGGGCATGCAGTTCGACAAGGGCTACATCAGCCAGTACTTCGTGACCGACCCCGAGCGGATGGAGGCCGTCCTCGACGACCCCTACATCCTGCTGCACCAGGGCAAGATCTCGGCGATCGCCGACCTGCTGCCCCTCCTGGAGAAGGTCATCGCCGCCGGCAAGCCGCTGTTCATCCTCGCCGAGGACGTCGAGGGCGAGGCGCTCTCGACCCTGGTGGTCAACAAGATCCGCGGCACCTTCAACGCCGTCGCGGTGAAGAGCCCCGCCTTCGGTGACCGTCGCAAGGCCATGATGCAGGACATCGCCGTGCTCACCGGCGGCACCGTGGTGGCCCCCGAGGTCGGCCTCAAGCTCGACCAGGTCGGCCTCGACGTGCTGGGCACCGCCCGCCGCGTCGTCGTCACCAAGGACAACACCACCATCGTCGACGGTGCGGGGAACTCCGCCGCGGTCGAGGGCCGGGTCAACCAGATCAAGGCCGAGATCGAGAACACCGACTCCGACTGGGACCGCGAGAAGCTGCAGGAGCGCCTCGCGAAGCTGGCCGGCGGCGTGTGCGTGATCAAGGTCGGCGCCGCCACCGAGGTGGAGCTGAAGGAGAAGAAGCACCGCATCGAGGACGCCGTCTCCGCCACCCGTGCGGCCATCGAGGAGGGCATCGTCGCCGGCGGCGGCTCGGCCCTCATCCACGCCGTGTCGGTGCTCGAGGACGACCTCGGCCTCACCGGTGACGAGGCCGTGGGCGTGCGCGTGGTGCGCAAGGCCGCCGACGAGCCGCTGCGCTGGATCGCCGAGAACGGCGGCGAGAACGGCTACGTCGTGACCACCAAGGTGCGCGACCTCGGCGTCGGCCAGGGCTACAACGCCGCCACCGGCGAGTACGGCGACCTCGTCGCCCAGGGCGTCCTCGACCCGGTCAAGGTCACCCGCTCGGCGCTGATCAACGCCACCTCGATCGCCGCGATGCTGCTCACCACCGAGACGCTCGTCGTGGACAAGCCCGAGGAGGAGGAGCCCGCCGCGGCCGGTCACGGTCATGGCCACGGCCACTGATCCACCTCCCCACGACGCCCCCGTCGGGACCCTCGGGTCCCGGCGGGGGCGTCGCGCATCCGGGCCGTGTCCCGTGCTGCGTCCCGGGGGTCCGCGCGCCGCGGTGAGGGGGTACCCCCACGGGTTCCGCGGATTCGGCTGCCGGCCGCTCGGTCGCGCGCTACCGTCAGGTCGGGGGGACCCGTCATCGGGTCGGAGGGGAAGGAACAACCATGGTGCGCGCGCGCTCGATCGCCGCGGACGTCCCGGAGAAGGACGGCGTCCCGCGAGCCGTGTCGGTGCTGCTCGTCCTGCTCCTGGCCGGACTGCTGCTGGCGGTCACCGTGCAGGTCCAGGACCGGCGCGACGACGCTCCCGCTCCCATGCGCGCCTCCGCCACCGAGGCCGACCAGGCCATCCGGGCGGCCCGCGAGGTCACCCTCGCCTACTTCACGCTGCGGCACGCGCGCGCTGCGGGCGACGTCGCGCGGCTGCGGCAACTCAGCAGCCCGACCTTCCGTGCCTCCTACGACGACCGCGTGAACGGTCTGGTCCGCCGGGTGCGCACCCTCGACCTCGACCTCACCGCCCGGGTGCCCACCGGCGGCGTCGGCCTGGAGTACCTCACCGCGCGCTCGGCCCAGGTCCTGGTGGCCGTCGACGTCACCACCACCTCCGCCGCCGGCGCGCGCACCGCGCCCTACCGCATGCGGGTCGTGCTGCAGCGGCTCGAGGACGGCTGGTACCTCGACGACCTCGCCGAGGTGGCCTGATGAGCACCCGCGTCGACGACGGCATCGAGTCGCTGCACCAGCCCAACGTCGTCACCCGGCTGCGGAGCCGGCCGCAGGGCTGGGAGCCGCCGTACGTCGTGCTGCTGGGCCTGTTGGTGATCCTGCTCTCGGCGCTGTGCCTGTGGCTCGGTGTGTCCCGGGAGCAGCCGCCCGGCACGCTCACCGTCACCAGCGGTGACACCGCGCGCGAGGCCGCCGTCACCCTGCCGGGCGACTCCGGTGAGGCGGTCGCTGCCGCGGCCGCGGTGCTGCCCTCGGTGCTCGCCGTCGACTACCGCGACCTCGACGGCGGGGTGCGGCGCGCCCAGGCGACGATGACCCCCGGCTACGCCCGCACCTACGCCACCCTGGTGGAGCAGCGGATCCGGCCCGCGGCCCTGGTGCGGCGGCAGGTCACCACCGCGAGCGTGCGCGGCGCGGGGCTCGCCCGGGTCCTCACCTCCGAGCGCATCGAGGTGCTCGCCTTCGTCGACCTCACCGAGGTCGCCCCCTCCGCCGACGCGGGGGAGGTGCGTCCCAGCCGGGTGCTGGTCACCATGGCGCGCCGCAACGGCGTGTGGAAGCTCGACGACCTGATCCTCCTCTGAGGGCGGGTCGCCGCCGGGCGCCCGGGTCAATTAGCACCGGTGAAACACCGGTGTCCACGACCCGCAACAGGTGGAGGTGAGGCTCGAGCCATGCTCTGGAGACTGCGCGCCACCCTGCCCGACCGGCCCGGGGCGCTCGCGGTGCTGGCGCAGGAGTGCGGCCGGGCCGGGGTGAACATCGTCGCCCTGCAGGTCTTCCCCGGCGCCGGCAGCGTCACCGACGAGCTCGTGCTCGAGGCCCCCGAGGGCTGGCGGGCCGAGGAGCTCGCCGCCCTGGTCGAGCGTGCCGGCGGGGAGTCCGCCCACGCCCGACCCTGCGGGGAGCAGGCGCGCGAGGACCAGCCCACGCGCTACGTCGCGGCCGCCCGCGCGGTCCTGGCGGCCCCCACCTCCTTCCCCGAGATCGTGGCCACCCTCTTCGACGCCGACGTCGTGCCCACCGCCGCCCACCAGGACGTGATGGAGCTCGTCGTCGGCGAGGTCGAGGTGCAGATCCGGCGCGAAGCACCGTTCACCGCGATCGAGCGGGCCCGCGGCGAGGCGATGGCGGCGCTGGTCAGCGACGTCCTGGGGCGGGAGCGCCCGGCCTTCGCCCCGAGCGGGGACCGGCGCCTCGGCACCGGCGCCACCCCGGCCTACGTCACCGACGGGCCGGTGATCACCGCGCTGGCCGACGGCGTCGCCATCGGGCGCGCGGTCCTCGGTGAGCCCGAGGCCGCCGACCCCGCCACCCGGCCGGTCGAGCTGGCGGTCGAGGTCAGCTGGCAGCGCCGGGGTGTCGGCACGCGGCTGCTCGGGGAGGCCGTGCGCGCCGCACGGGCGGCCGGTGCCCACGAGATCGTGCTGGCCACCAGCAGCGACAACCGTGCCGTGATGCCGATGGTGATGGCGGCCGGGCTGCGCGGTCGGATCCGGATGGCCGGCGACCGGCTCACCGTGCGCATCGCCGTCGTGGAGGCCCGCCGACGCTGAGCCGGCCCGCGGCGGCCGCGCGCCGCAGATCACGTCCACCAGGTGCTCGCGCCGGCGAGGCGCACCCTAGACTGAGGCGGTGGAGGTTCCCGACAAGTTCGCCGCCCTCGGTCTCACCTACGACGACGTGCTCCTCCTGCCGGGGTACTCCGATCTCGCGCCCAGCGACATCGACACCACCACCCGGCTCACCCGGGAGCTCTCGATCCGCGTGCCGCTGGTGAGTGCGGCCATGGACACCGTCACCGAGTCGCGCATGGCCATCGCCATGGCGCGCCAGGGCGGGTTGGGCGTGCTGCACCGCAACCTCTCGATCGCCGACCAGGCCTACCAGGTCGACCTGGTCAAGCGCACCCAGACCGGCATCATCACCAACCCGGTGACCATCACCCCGGACCGCACCCTGGAGGACCTGGACCGCATCTGCGGCGAGTACCGGGTCTCCGGCCTGCCCGTGGTCGACGCCGACGACCGGCTGCTCGGCATCATCACCAACCGCGACCTGCGCTTCACCCCCGTCGCGGAGTGGGCCACCACCAAGGTCGAGGAGGTGATGACGCCCATGCCGCTCATCACCGGCCCGGTCGGCATCTCGCGGGAGGAGGCGACCGTGCTGCTGCGCAAGCACAAGCGCGAGCGGCTCCCGCTGGTCGACGACCAGGGCCGCTTGGGCGGGCTGATCACCGTCAAGGACTTCGTGAAGTCCGAGCAGTTCCCGCTCGCCTCCCACGACGCCCAGGGCCGCCTCATGGTCGGTGCCGCCATCGGCTACTTCGGCGACGCCTGGGAGCGTGCCACCACCCTGATCGAGGCCGGCGTCGACGTGCTCGTCGCCGACACCGCCCACGGCAACGTCGCGATGCTGCTCGACATGGTGCGCCGGCTCAAGACCGATCCCGCCACCCGCCACGTGCAGGTGATCGGCGGCAACGTGGCCACCCGTGAGGGCGCCCAGTCCTTCGTCGACGCCGGCGCCGACGCCGTGAAGGTCGGCGTCGGACCCGGCTCGATCTGCACCACCCGCGTGGTCACCGGCGTCGGTGTGCCGCAGGTGACGGCCGTCTACGAGGCCTCCCTGGCGTGCAAGCCGGCCGGGGTGCCGGTGATCGCCGACGGCGGCATGAAGCACTCCGGTGAGATCGCCAAGGCCCTGGTGGCCGGTGCCGACGCGGTGATGGTCGGCTCGCTGCTGGCCGGCTGCGAGGAGTCGCCCGGCGAGCTGGTGTTCGTCAACGGCAAGCAGTTCAAGGCCTACCGCGGCATGGGCTCGCTGGGGGCGATGTCGAGCCGGGGCCGCAAGTCCTACTCCAAGGACCGCTACTTCCAGGCCGAGGTCGCCAGCGACGACAAGATCGTGCCCGAGGGCATCGAGGGCCAGGTGGCCTACCGCGGCCCGCTGGCCGCGGTGGCCCACCAGCTCATCGGCGGCCTGAACCAGTCGATGTTCTACGTCGGGGCCCGCACCATCCCGGAGCTGCAGGACAAGGGCCGGTTCATCCGCATCACCGCCGCCTCGCTCAAGGAGAGCCACCCCCACGGGGTGCAGATGACCGTCGAGGCGCCGAACTACAGCGGCTCCTGAGAGGGCCGGTAGACCAGGACGAGTGCCTCGCCGGCGCCGGGTCCGGTCAGCGTGATGCGGTAGGTCTCCCCGCTCAGCATCGTCCCGACGGTGCCGAGACTGCCGCTGAAGGCGGACCCTGTCTGCGTCAGCCCCAGGGTGTCGCTGGGTGAGGTCAGCGTGATCGTCACGTCGCGTCCGCCGTTGGCCGGGCCGCGAGGTTCGACACCGCGCAGCGGCAGGTTCGCGAGCCGGACGAGCCGGTCGTCGCCGGTCACGGCGGGGGTGGCGAGGTCGGGGTCGGTCCGCACGTCGTTCGCGGTCAGGATCCGGTCCAGCACCCATCGGCGTCCACCGTCGAGGATCTCGCGTGCCATCGGGCCCATGGTCGTCTCGACCTCGGGTCCGGGTCGGTAGAGGGCGAGGCCCAGGGTCACGTCGGGCGCACCCGGGCTGGCGGAGACGGTCACCGGCGGGCCGTTGCGGGTGCGGGAGACGACGATGCCGACGGTGGTGCCCGCGGGCAGCGTGTCGACCCGGGCCGAGTCCCGGGCGGCGTCCAGGTCGCCCTCGGGGCCACAGGTGCTCCACACGCGCGGCTCCCCGTCGATCTCCTCACGCACCCAGAGCCCGTCGAGCGCGGTCGCGCACGTGCTCATCGTCCACACCGGCCCGGCGGTCGCGGTGGTCAGGCTCAGCGCCGCGGGTCGGCCGGGCCGGGCGAACACGGCGCGTTCCAGCACGCGGCCGTCGCTCGTCTGGCGGAAGGTCGTGCCACCGGGCCCGACCAGACCCGGTCCCAGGTCGGTGGTGGGAACGTAGGTGGCGACACCCACGCGGACGTCGGTGTCCTGCGACGAGGTGACGTCCACGCGGTCACCGTTCGTCTCCGCGGCCGGCGTGAGGCCGTCCGAGTGGGCGCGGGCGAGGAGGTCGCCACCGGTGCTCAGCGTCACGTAGCCTTCGTCGAGGCCGGCCACCACGAGCGCCCGCAGCGCCGGCCGGGCGTCGGCGCCACGCGCGCGCACGGTCTGCTCCCGGCCGAGGCCGACGTCGGTGAGCGAGGCGAGGTCGTAGCGCATGCCCTCGATCCGGATCGACTCGGGCACGTCGATCCCGAACAGTGACGCCGCGGGCGCAGGGTCCGGGCGGGCGTCGCCGGTGCTGAGCCACCAGCCTCCTCCTCCGCCGATGGCCAGGGCGAGGACGGAGCCCACGGCCGTCGCGCGCCGGCGACGCGCCCTGCGGATCCGTCGGTGCACGCTGTGGAGTCGGGCAGCCGTGCCGACCTCGTCGTGCAGGTCGTGGCGGTGCTCGTGCAGGGTGCGGCGCAGGTCGTCGAGGTCGTGGCTCATGTCATGGTCTCCGGGTGGTGGTCGTGTGCCGCAGCGAGCGAGGGGTCGATGCGCAGGGCGGCGAGGGCCTTGGAGGTCTGGCTCTTCACGGTCCCCGTGGAGACCCCGAGGACCGCTGCGGTCTCCTGCACGGTGAGGTCCTCGACGAAGCGGAGGACCAGGGTGGCGCGCTGACGGCGGGGGAGTCGGCCCAGCGCGGTCCAGAGATCGTGGCGGTGCGCGACAGCCTGGTCCGCGGCGGGCGCGGTCAGGCTCTGCTCGGGGAGGTCGCCCTGCGGCATCTCCCCGTTCCACCGGCGCCGCCACCAGCTGGTGTACGTCGTCACGAGCGTGCGGCGCACGTAGGGCTCGGGGTCGCCGTCGATGCGCGACCAGGCCGACCAGCACTTGGCGAGTGAGGTCTGCAGCAGGTCCTCCGCCCGGCCGTGGTCGCGGGTGAGGAGGTAGGCGGTGCGGAGCAGGGCGCTGGAGCGGGCGGCGACGAACTCGTCGAAGGCGATCCCGGAGCCGGTTCCGGCGCCCCTCGCGGCGCCGCGGGAGCCGGTACGGGGCGCGGGACGGGTGGGCAGCGCGGGGTCGGGCTCCCCGAGAACTGGGCGGCCCGGTGGGCCGGCGTCCCCGATCATGGCGGTCATACTCCCTCCTACGCGCTGGAGGGTCGTGGAGGTTGCCCGCGTCTCGCGGGTTGTCGGGACTGTCGGTGTTCCTCGATAGAGTCCTCCGGTGAGCGAGATCCAGATCGGCCAGGCCAAGCGGGCCCGCCGCGCGTACTCCTTCGACGACATCGCGATCGTGCCCTCCCGGCGCACCCGCGACCCCGAGGAGGTCAGCACGGTCTGGCAGATCGACGCCTACCGCTTCGACATCCCCGTGCTCGCCGCACCGATGGACTCGGTGATGTCGCCGGAGACCGCGATCACCCTGGGCCGGTTCGGCGGGCTGGGCGTGCTCAACCTCGAGGGCCTGTGGACCCGGTACGAGGACCCCACCGGCCTGCTCGAGGAGGTCGCCGGCCTGGAGGGCGCCGAGGCCACCCGCCGGATGCAGCAGATCTACACCGAGCCGGTCAAGGCCGAGCTGATCACCGAGCGCGTGCGCCAGATCCGCGACGCCGGCGTCACCGTCGCCGGCTCGCTGTCGCCGCAGCGCACCCAGGAGTTCGCCAAGACCGTCGTCGACGCCGGGGTCGACATGTTCGTGATCCGCGGCACCACCGTCAGCGCCGAGCACGTGTCGGGCCAGGCCGAGCCGCTGAACCTCAAGGAGTTCATCTACGAGCTCGACGTCCCCGTCATCGTCGGCGGCTGCGCCACCCACCAGGCCGCGCTGCACCTGATGCGCACCGGCGCGGCGGGCGTGCTCGTCGGCTTCGGCGGGGGAGCCGCCCACACCACCCGCACCGTGCTCGGCGTCGCGGTGCCCATGGCAAGCGCCGTGGCCGACGTCGCCGCAGCCCGGCGCGACTACCTCGACGAGTCCGGCGGCCGCTACGTGCACGTCATCGCCGACGGCTCGATCGGCACCTCCGGCGACCTCGCCAAGGCGATCGCCTGCGGCGCCGACGCCGTGATGGTGGGCTCGCCCTTCGCCCGCGCCACCGACGCCCCCGGCCTGGGCTTCCACTGGGGCGCCGAGGCCCACCACGGCGACCTCCCGCGCGGCCAGCGGGTGCAGTTCGAGCAGGTCGGCACCCTCGAGCAGATCCTGTTCGGCCCCTCGCACGTGGCCGACGGCACGATGAACCTCATCGGCGCGCTGCGGCGCTCCATGGCCACCACCGGCTACACCGAGCTCAAGGAGTTCCAGCGCGTGGAGGTCGTCACCGGGTGCTGAACGCCGGGGGCCCCCGGGCCGACCGGCCCGGCTGGGGGCTCGCCCAGGTCTGTCTCGCCGGCGTGCTGTGGGGCACCGGGGGGCTCGCCGTCGAGGTCGTGCGCGACCACGCGCCGCTGAGCCCGCTCACGATCAGCGCGTGGCGGGTGGGGATCGCCGCGCTCGTGCTCGCCGCGGCGGCCCTGCTCCTGCGCCGCGGCCCGGCGGTGCGCGACCTCATGCGGACCCGGCCCGCCCTGGTCGTCACCGTCGGCGGCCTCACCGCGCTCTACCAGGCGCTGTACTTCGCCGGCGTGGTCGCGGTGGGGGTGAGCGTGTCCACCGTGGTGAGCCTCGGGGTCGCGCCCGTGCTGCTGGCGGTCCGCGACGCCGTCGTGGCCCGTCGGGTGCCCACGCCGGCGGCCGTCGTGCCGGTCGTCGCAGCCCTCACCGGGCTGGTGCTCGTGAGCGTGGCCGGCGGTGGTGCCAGCACCGGCAGCCACCCCGTCCTCGGGGTCGTGGCCTCCCTCGGCTCCGGCACCGCCTACGCCCTCGCCACGGTGCTCGGGGAGCGCGCCGCCCAGGACGCCGACCCGCTGGTGCTCACCTGCGCCACCACCACGGTCGGGGCGGCCGGGATGGTGCCGGTCGCGCTGCTGGTCGCCCTCGTCGCCGGCGATCCGGTGGCCACCGGCGACCCCGCAGCCCTGCTCACCCTGCTCTACCTCGGCGCGGCCACCTTCGCCCTGGCCTACGCCCTGCTCTACGCCGGACTGCGCACCACCAGCAGCAGCGCCGCCGTGCTCGCGAGCCTCCTCGAGCCGGTGACGGCGGCGCTGGCCGCCGCCGTCGTGCTCGACGAGCGGCTCGGCGTGCTCGGGGTGCTCGGGGTCGTGGCGGTGCTGGGGGCGGTGGCGAGTCTCGCCCGGCGTCCGTCCGCGCAGACCGCTACCGCAGCCGCAGACCCGGTGCCGCCCCCAGCGCCGTGACGTCGGCGCGCACCGCCTGTGCCCCGGCCGAGGAGGGCGGCAGGCGTCGCACCCGGATCGGGGTGCCGGCGCCGCCGACGTTCCAGCCCACCGCGCTGTACTCCGCCCCGGTGACCTCGAACCCGCCGCCGCTCCCGGCGGGCTGCTCGGTGAAGGTGAAGCGCACGACCACGCCGCGGTAGGCGTCGCTGCGCCACGTCTCGTGCTGGGCCACGAGGTTGCCCATCCCGTAGGCCACCCAGGTGCCGTTCACCCGCGTGATCGGCTGCACCACGTGCGCGTGCTCGCCGAGCACGAGGTCGACGTCGGGCGAGCGGGTCAGCCGCGCGACCAGCGCCTGCTGGGTGGCGGTGGGGGTGCTCACGTACTCGGCGTCGCCGTGGAGGTGCACCACCACGATGTCCGCCCCGGCCGCCCGCGCCCGACGGGCCTGGGCCAGCAGGTTCTCCGCGTCCCACAGCGACACCGACCACGCCCGGCCCTCGGGGAGCGGCAGACCGTTGGTGCCGTAGGTGCCGGCCACGATCCCGACGCGCACGCCGTCGTCGGTGGTGAGGAGCACCGGACGCCGCCGCGCGGCCGCGGTCGGGAAGGTGCCGACGGGGGCGATGCCCTGCGCCCGCAGCATCCGGTGGGTGCGCACCAGGCCCTCGAACCCGTCGTCGAGGGAGTGGTTGGAGGCCGTGGTGCAGGCGTCGAAGCCCATCGAGGCCAGCCAGGGCGCGACCGCCGGTGGCGCGGCGAAGAGGGGGTAGCTGCGCGGCGCGGCCCCCGGGGCGGCGAACGGCACCTCCTCGTGGCACAGCGCCAGGTCGGCGTCGGCGAACCAGGACCGCACGCCGGCGAACATCGGGTCGAAGTCGTAGCCGTCGGTGCCACGGCCCGTGCGGGCGGCGTCGGTCTGCGCGGCCTGCCACACGGTGTTGTGCCACAGCAGGTCCCCGCCCATCGTGAGCGTCAGCGTGCGCGGAGGGTCCGGTGTGCGCGGCGGCGCGGCACTCGGGGCGGCTGCGGGCACCGGATCGGCCACCGCGGTCGGCGCCGGCACGCCGCCCCGCCCACCCGCGCCCCCCACAGCGATCACCACCGGCAGCACCGCCCCCACCGCGGCGAGGCAGGCGACGGTGAGGAGCAGGCGGGGTCGGGGCATGCAGGGGAGACGCGCCGCACGGCCCCGTGGTTGTCACGGACCGCGGGCGGGGCTCGCGCGAGGCGCCGAGCGGGCGGAGTGGTCAGCCCAGCCGGGAGCGTCCGGCGTCGAGCGCGCCCTGGACGCCGTCCCAGATGCCGCGCACCAGCTCGGCCACCGGCACGACGTCGTCGATGCGCGCGGCCACCTGCCCGGTGTTGGCGACGCTGGCCTCCATGTCGCCGCCGAAGTAGAGCTCGTGGATGCCGTCGAGCAGGCGGCCCTCCCGCTCCCCGGCCAGCACCTGGGCGCCGAAGTTGTTGCGCAGCACCCGCATCGTGGGGTTGCCCGGCACCGAGAGCAGCACGGTGGCGTCGTCGCCGGCCGCGGTGATGGCCTGCTTGAACGCCGGGTGCACCCCGGCCTCCTCGGTGGCCAGCATCCGGGTGCCGAGCTGCGCGCCCTCCGCGCCGAGCACGAAGGCCGCGGCCACCGAGGCGGCGTCGCACAGGCCGCCGGCCGCGACGACGGGCAGATCCACGGCGCCGCACACCAGCGGCAGCAGCACGAGGGTGGAGGCGCCGCCCGCGCTCTTGAAGCCGCCGCCCTCCACGCCCTCCACGACCAGCCCGTCGACCCCGGCGTCGGCCGCCTTCTGCGCGGCCCGCAGCGATCCGACCACGTGCAGCACGGTGATGCCGGCGTCGTGGAGGCGGTCGGTGAACAGGGCGGGGTCGCCGGCGGAGGTGGTGACCACCGGCACCCGGGCCTCGGCGAGCACGTCGACGATCGAGGGGTCCTTCTTCCAGCCCTGGATCATCAGGTTGGCGCCGAACGGCTTGGCGGTGAGCTCGCGCATCCGCAGCAGGTCGGCGCGGCCCTCGGGGGAGAGCGTCTCCACGATCCCGAGCCCCCCGGCCTCCGAGACCGCCGCGGCCAGCGGCGCGCGGGCGATGAAGGTCATCGGGGCCTGGATGATCGGGATCTCGACGTCGAGCAGCTGCTGCAGGCGGGTCACGCCGCCACCCTACGAGCCGACCACGTCGACCCGTGCCGACCCGCGCTGCCCCGCACCCGGAGGCGACCCCTAGGCTCACCGCAACCGGAGCGGCAGGAGGCGGTGCGGATGGACGAGCGGGAACCCGACGCCGTCACCGACGGCGCCTTCTTCCACGTCCCGGCGGCGCTGCCGCGCGGCCGCCACGGCCTGAGCCGCGAGGAGGTGCTGGCGGCGCAGCGCGAGCGGGCGATGATCGCGGTCACCGAGCTGCTGGCCGCGCACGGCGTCGACGGCATCGGCGTGCGGGACGTCGCCAAGCGGGCCGGGCTCTCCCTCAGCGCCTTCTACGCGATCTTCGCCGACAAGCAGGAGTGCGTGTTCGCCGCCTACGACCGCTTCATCGGCGTGCTGCTCACCCGGCTGGTGGAGGTGCGGGCCGAGGGGCGCTCGTGGGAGGAGTACGTGCACGACGTCGTCGCGGCCTACTTCGACACCCTGGCCGCCGATCTCGTGGTGGCCCGGGCCTTCCAGGTGGCGATGGACGCCCTGGGTGCGCCGGCGCGGGCCCGCCGGCGGGAGTCGCTCACCGCGATGGCCGACCTGCTGCAGGCCAAGCACCGCGACTGGGACGCCGACGCCGCGGCGGCGCTGCCCGCCTCGGCCTACCTGGCCGGGGTCTACGGCGTGCGGCAGCTGGCCTCCGACACCCTCGACGATCCCGCCGGGCGGCCGTTGGCCGAGATCGCCGCGGAGGCCACGGCGTGGGTGGCACTGCTCTACGGCGCGGCTGGCCAATCAAAGTAACGACTGTTACTTTACGGGTGATCGTCGTCACCCAGGAGGTCTCGTGACCCGCTCCCCGCTCCGCCCCGCCGTCGCCCGCGGGCGCCGCACCCTGCTCGCCTGCGCCACCGGCGGCGTCGTCGCGCTGGCCGGCCTGCTCGGCGTCCCCGGCGACGCCGCGCCCGCGGACCGCCCCGCGCCCGACCGGGTCGCCTCCGCCCGCGCGGCCGCGCCCCTGGCGAGTCGCGGCCAGATGATGCGCACCGTGCGCGACCTGGTCGACATGGCCCCGCGCGCCACCGGCACGCCCGGCGGGAAGCGGGCGGCGGCCTACGTCGCCCGCCGGCTGCGCGAGGCCGGGATGGACGAGGTCTGGATCGAGCGGACGACGTCGTACTCCTGGAAGGCCTCGGGCGACAGCCTGCGCGTGGCGGGACAGGAGATCGACCAGCACCCCATCGGCTTCTCCTTCATCAAGGGCCCGACGGGCACCGGCGTGCGCACGCTGGGCCGCGCCGGCCTCGACGCCCCGGTGGTCGACCTCGGCGGCGACCCGCTGCGCGCCCTGCGCGAGATCGACGTGCGCGGCAAGATCGTGATGGTCGACCTGAAGTTCCTCACCCCGCTGGCCGCGCTCTCGCCGCTCATCGAGTTCATCCACGACCCGCAGGGCGAGATCCTCGACGCCCAGACCCTGCTGACGCCCAACCCCTACATCACGAGCCTGCCGTACACCATCGATGCGCTGCAGGCCGCCGGTGCCGCCGGGATGATCGGCGTGCTCGCCGACTACTTCGAGTCCAACAAGTACTTCAACGAGTACTACCGCCGTTCGCCCATGACCATCCCCGGCATGTGGGTCACGAAGAAGGAGGCCGTCCGGCTGCGCCGGCTCCTGCGCCGCGACCCCACCGCCACGATGCGGCTCACGACGACCCGCCGCGCCGTCGTGGCCCGCCAGCCCATCGGCATCCTGCGGGGGAGCAGCCGCCAGACGGTGATGGTGCAGTCCCACCACGACTCCCTCGGCCCGGGCGCGGTGGAGGACGCCACCGGTGTGGCGCAGGTGCTCGCGCTGGCCGAGCACTACGGCGCGCAGGTCGCGCGTGGCGCACGCCCCACCAAGACCCTGATGTTCACCACGATGGACAGCCACTTCACCGGCTACCAGTCGCACATGCACTTCGTGGACGAGTACGTCGAGAACCCGCGCTCGCCTTACCGGATCGCGGCCAACGTCACG
The DNA here is from genome assembly GCF_964228225.1 of Nocardioides sp. Taxonomy (GTDB): domain Bacteria; phylum Actinomycetota; class Actinomycetes; order Propionibacteriales; family Nocardioidaceae; genus Nocardioides. The sequence continues at coordinate 22,036 of NZ_CAXQZB010000020.1, read as the reverse complement.
ATCGAGCACATCGCGAAGAAGGGCCGCATCGGTCCCGACGGGCAGCTGCAGCTGCTGGACGAGGTCGAGCCGCGCGGGTTCTTCGAGAACCTGGCGCCGGCCGGGAAGGCGATGATGATCGACACGATCCTGCGCCACGACCTGCGGGCCACGACCATGCTCAACGGCACCCTGATGCAGGCCGCGGGCGGCATCCCCACCGACGCCTCCTTCACCCTCGCCGCCGGCGTGCCGACCATCAGCCTCATCGCGGGGCCGATCTACCTCTACGACGAGCTCGACGACCTCGACGCCGTCGCGCAGGGGGAGATGGTCCCGATCCTGCGTGCCCACCGCGACTTCATCGACTGGCTCGACCGCACCCCCGCCGGCCGCATCGGTCTCCCCACCCCCGGCGCCCTGCTCGACGTCGCCCCCTGACCGGCCCACCTGACCCCGCCCCGCCGGCGGCCCCGGACGGGGTGCGGCGTTCGACATCCGGGTGACATCCGGCCCTGTCAGGATGGAGTCATGAGCGACGGAGCCCTCAGCCCGCAGGCCCGCGACGACGCCCTGGCCGCGATGACCGGCCTGGCCGGCGAGGCCGAGCTCGACGTGCTCGTGGTGGGGGGCGGCGTGGTGGGCACCGGCGTCGCGCTCGACGCCGTCACCCGCGGGTTGAGCACCGGCCTGCTCGAGCAGCGCGACCTCGCCTCCGGCACCTCCTCGCGCTCCTCCAAGCTGATCCACGGCGGCCTGCGCTACCTCGAGATGCTCGACTTCGGTCTGGTGCGCGAGGCGCTGCAGGAGCGCGGGCTGCTGCTCACCCGGCTGGCCCCGCACCTGGTGCGGCCCGTGCCGTTCCTCTACCCCCTCACCCGGCGGTTCTGGGAGCGGCCCTACGTCGGCGCCGGCCTGGCGCTCTACGACGGCATGGCGATGGCCTCGCGCTACGACATGGGCGTGCCGCGCCACCGCCACCTCTCGCGGCGCTCGGTGGCCCGGATCGCCCCCGACTTCAAGTCCGACAAGCTCGCTGGCGCCATCCAGTACTACGACTGCCAGGTCGACGACGCCCGCCTGGTGATCGCCACCGCCCGCACCGCCGCCCGTCACGGCGCCCACGTGGCGACCCGGGTGAAGGTCACCGGGTTCCTGCGCGAGGGCGAGCGCGTCGTCGGCGTCACCGCGCGCGACCTCGAGCGCGGCGTCGACCTGCAGGTGCGGGCGCGGGTGGTCATCAACGCCGCGGGCGTCTGGACCGACGAGATCCAGGCGATGGTCGGGGGTCGCGGCGCGCTGCACGTGCAGGCCTCCAAGGGCGTGCACCTGGTGGTGCCGCGCGACCGCATCCGTTCCGAGGCCGGGTTCATCGTGCGCACCGCCACCTCGGTGCTCTTCGTGATCCCGTGGGGCCGGCACTGGATCATCGGCACCACCGACACCCCCTGGGACCTCGACAAGGCCCACCCGGCGGCCTCGCGCGCCGACATCGACTACGTCCTGGCCCAGGTGAACCAGATCCTGCGCGAGCCGCTGGACCACGAGGACGTCGAGGGTGTCTACGCCGGCCTGCGCCCGCTGCTGTCGGGGGAGTCGGAGCCGACGTCGCGGATCTCGCGCGAGCACACCGTCGTCACCCCGGTCTCGGGGCTGGTGATGATCGCGGGCGGCAAGTACACGACCTACCGCGTGATGGCCCAGGACGCCGTCGACGCCGCCGCCCACTCCCTGCGCACCCTCGGCGGGGTCGCGGTGCGCGACTCCATCACCGACCGGGTGCCGCTGCTGGGCGCCGACGGCTTCGAGACCCGCTCCAACCAGCGGGTCCTGCTCGCCCGCCGCTCGGGTCTGCACGTCGCGCGCATCGACCACCTGCTCGGCCGCTACGGCGGCCAGATCGACGACATCCTCGACCTCATCGCGCGCCGCCGCGTGCTGGCCCTCCCGGTGCCCGGCGCGGAGGACTACCTCGCCGCCGAGATCGTCTACGGCGTCACCCACGAGGGCGCCCGCCACCTCGACGACATGCTCGTGCGCCGCACCCGCATCTCGATCGAGACCTTCGACCGCGGCGTCGGCGCGGCTCCCGAGGTGGCCCGGCTGATGGCGGCCGAGCTCGGCTGGGACGACGCGCGGGTGGCCGACGAGGTCGACCACTACCGCCGTCGGGTCGAGGCCGAGCGTCAGTCGCAGCTCAAGCTCACCGACCAGGAGGCCGACGAGGCCCGGGTCGCCGTCCCCGACATCGTGGAGGCCTGAGCCCCCGGTGCGGGGGAGCGACGGTTTGCTCGGCCGGCCGAGCAAACTGTCGCGAAGCGGCGGGCGGCACGGCGTGTCGTGACGGTTTGCTCGGCCCAGTTGCCCTTGCCTGGCGGGCCGAGTCGCTCAGCCGACGTCGACGGCGGCCCGCTCCAGGATCGCGGCGAGGTCGAGGCCCGGGGGCAGGGTGCCGAGCGCCCCGCCCCAGTCGCGGCCCAGCCGGCTGGCGCAGAACGCGTCGGCGACGGCGGCGGGGGCGTGGCGCACGAGGAGTGAGCCCTGCAGCACCAGGGCCAGCTGCTCCACGATCCGGCGGGCGCGCAGCTCCAGCTCGGCGGAGTCGGAGAGCTCCTTCTTGACCATCGCGACGGCGTCGTCGAGGCGGTGGTCGGCGCCGGCCGCGAGCTCGACCTCGGTGAAGAACGCCTCCACCGACGCCGGCTCCCGGCCCATCGCGCGCAGCGCGTCGAGGGCGGCGACGTTGCCCGATCCCTCCCAGATGGAGAGCAGCGGCAGCTCCCGGTAGACCTTCGCCAGCCCGTGCTCCTCGGTGTAGCCGTTGCCGCCGAGGCACTCCATCGCCTCCGCGGCGTGGGCCGGACCCCGCTTGCACACCCAGTACTTGCTCACCGCGAGCGCGAGCCGTCGGAACGACGCCTCCGCCTCGTCGCCGTGCACGGCACGGTCGGTGGCGCCGGCCAGCCGCATCGCGACGGTGGTGGCGGCCTCGGACTCCACGACGAGGTCGGCCAGCACCTGCCGCATCAGCGGCTGGTCGTGCAGCGTGCGGCCGAACGCGCTGCGGTGGCGGGCGTGGTGCACGGCGGTGATCGTGCCCAGCCGCATGCCCGACGCGGTGCCCAGGGTGCAGTCGAGCCGGGTCATGTTCACCATCTCCACGATGGTGCGTACCCCGCGACCCTCCTCGCCCACGAGCCAGGCGTGCGCGCCGGCGTACTCGATCTCGCTGGAGGCGTTGGACTTGTTGCCCAGCTTGTCCTTGAGCCGCATCACGACCATCGGGTTGAGGCTGCCGTCGGGCAGCACCCGCGGCACGAGGAAGCACGACAGGCCGCCGGGCGCCTGGGCCAGCGCCAGGAACAGGTCGCTCATCGGGGCGGAGGTGAACCACTTGTGCCCGGTGAGCCGGTAGCTGCCGTCGGGCTGCGGCTCGGCCCGGGTGGAGTTGGCCCGGACGTCGGAGCCGCCCTGCTTCTCGGTCATCGACATGCCGGCGATCAGGCCGGCCTTGCCCCGCGGCGGCGCGAGCACGGGGTCGTAGGCGCGCGAGGTGAGCCCGGGCTCGTAGGCGGCGGCCAGCTCGGGGGCCGCGCGCAGCGCGGGCACCACGGCGTAGGTCATCGAGATCGGGCAGCCGTGGCCGGCATCGACGTTCCAGGCCAGGAACTTCGCGGCCCGCGCCACGTGCGCCCCGGGCCGGTCGTCGGCCCACGGCGCGCCGTGCAGGCCCGCGCCGACCGCGGTCTCCATCAGCCGGTGGTAGGCCGGGTCGTACTCGACGGCGTCGATGCGGTGGCCGTAGCGGTCGTGGGTGTGCAGCCGCGGCGGGTGCTGCTCGGCGCGGCGTCCCCACTCATGCGCCTCGGCGCTCCCGGCCAGCCGACCCAGCTCGTGCAGCTCCGGCAGCGCCCAGGACGCGCCCTCGCGCTCGACGGCGGCGAGCAGGGCCGGGTCCTGCGCGGTGTCGTGGCCCACCAGGGGCGGCACCTGGTTCACGACGTCGTGCGTCGCGGCGGGTCGGGTGGCGTGCGGGAACGCGGTCATCGAGGGCCTCCCAGGGCGCGGGTGACGAGATCGGTGAGGGCCGGCACGACGGTGCCGGCCGGGTCGGGGGACAACGGGCGCGGTGCGTCCGGGTGCGTGGCGAGCACGAGCGCCTCGGCGAGGGCGCCGACCAGGGCCGCGGCGGTGACGTCGGGGTCCTGCGGCGGCAGCTCGCCCGTGGCGATCCCGGCGGTCACGACGTCGGCCACGATCGCGCGGTACGCCGCGCGGTAGCGCAACCGCTCCCGCTCGACGGCGGGGTCCACCGGCTCGGCGATGAGGGCGTAGGCCAGCCGGGGGGAGCGCAGCGCCCGCTGACCGAAGGCGGTGGTGAGGGCGGCGACGCGCGCGGTGGCGGTGCCGGGGGCCGCGGCCGCCGCGGTGACGGCGTCGACCTCGCGCTGGGTGGCGGCGCGGAAGACCTCCACCAGCAGGGTCGTCTTGTCGGGCACGTGGCGGTAGACGGTGCCGGTGGCGACGCCGGCGCGGGCGGCGACGGCGGCGACGGTGCAGCCGGCCCAGCCCTGCTCGGCCACGAGCGCGTGGGCGGCCGCGAGCACCCGCGCCCGGGCGCCGTCGAGGCGCTGCTGGACGGCAGCGGTGCGTCGGTAGGCCACCCAAGAACTGAACCACGATTCACTTCATGCGGCAAGGGGTGATCCCCGGGATCGTCGGTGCCAGGGCCTATCGTCTGGAGCCATGCGCGAGGACCACCGGCCGATGACGCCGGCCGAGGAGCTCTCCGAGCTCGTCACCGCCGACGCCATGAGCCACCTCGACGCCGATGCCACCGGCCCCCGCCCGCTCGAGGCGGCGCGGGTCGACCTGCTGCTCACGGCCCTGCCGGGCAGCGGTCGCGGCCTCACCGCCCGCGTGGCGCTGCACCGCGCCGCCCTCGACTCCGCCTCCGACGCCCGCTACCGCGAGCTGCACCGGGCCGCGGCCGCCTACTGGCGCGGGCGCCTGGAGGCCGCCACGGAGGAGCTCGAGATGCTGCTGGGCCTGCTCGTCGAGCAGCTGCCCGACCTCGACCCCACGGTGCTCTCCCGCTTCGAGACCCTCACCGCCCGGGTGGGCGGGGAGGAGACCTGGCTGGGCGACGGGCGGCTGATGGTGCTGCTGCGCGGCGTCGAGGACCCCGAGGCGCGGCGGCTGGCCGCCGAGGTCGCCGTCCGGCTCTCGCTGGAGGCCGACGACGCCGTGCGCGGCGAGGTGCCCGAGGCGCTCGTGCTCGATGCGTTGAGCGAGGTCGCCGAGACCTGGCGGGTGCTGGGCGACGTGCCCCGCTGTAACGGCGCGGTCGACCAGGCGTTGCGTCACGCGATCTCCTGGCGCCAGTCGCGCTTCCTCATCGACTACGCCCTGGAGGCCGCGCGCATCCCCGGCATCACCATCGCCCCCGACGTCCTGGCGCAGGTCGAGGACGTCGTGGAGATCCTCATGGACGACCCCGACATCGCCGAGCAGGTGATCGCCGAGCTGTTCGCCGACGACTCCACCGCTCCGGGCGGCGCGCCGGGAGCCGCCCCCGAGGCCGGCGCATGAGGACCTCCACGCCCGGCCCCTTCGCCCAGCTGTTGGGCTTCGAGCTCGTGCACGCCGACGCCGAGGGCGCGGAGATGTCGGCGCTCCCGCGGTCCGAGCACTGCAACGGCGGCGGCATCCTGCACGGCGGCTACCTCTCCGCCCTGCTCGACTCCGCCACCGGCTGGGCCGTGCACGGCGCCCTCGAACCCGGCCAGCTCGCCCCCCACGTGCACCTCGACGTCCAGTACCTGCGCGCCGGCCGCCCCGACGAGCCCCTGCGTGCCACCGCCCGCTGCCTGCGCCGCGGGCGCACCATCCTCGCCGCCGAGGCCGAGATCACCCAGGGTGGCCGGCTGCTCGCCAAGGCCACCAGCACCCACGCCGTCCTGCGTTGAGTGGGGGTGCTGTCTCCCGTCGTCACCAGCGGAATGCACCGGTTCGGCGGAGAAGTCGACCATTTCGCTGGTGACGACGGAAGGGCCGTGAGCCCCCGACCATTGACACTAGAACGTGTTCTAGCGACGATCGGGGCGTGACGCAGACCACACCCCCCGAGGACATGCGGATGCAGCGGTCGAGCCGCGACGCCGCCACCGTGCCGGCGCAGCTGGAGGGGTGGCTCACCGGGCTGCTGCCCGAGGGGGCGGCCCCGCGCGTCACGCTGCACTCCGGGATCGACGCCAACGGCATGAGCAGCGAGACGCTGGTGCTCGACGTCGACTGGACCGACCCTCAGGCCGGCGCGCAGCGCGGGGAGTACGTCGCCCGCGTGGCGCCCGCGGCCGGGGACCTGCCGGTCTTCCCCCGCTACGACCTCGGCGAGCAGTACGAGGCGATCCGGATGGTGGGGGAGCGCAGCGGGGTGCCGGTGCCGGGGCTGAGCTTCCTCGAGCCCACCGGGGAGGTGCTCGGCACGCCGTTCTTCCTCATGGAGCGCATCGACGGCGTCATCCCGCCCGACGTGCTGCCCTACAACTTCGGCGGCAACTGGCTGGCCGACGCCACCGTCGCGCAGCAGCGGGCGCTGCAGGACGCCACCGTGGCCACGATCGCCGAGCTGCACGGCATCGCCGACCCCGTGACCACCTTCGGGTTCCTCGACCCCGCCCACCACGGCCACGACGGCCTGAGCCTGTTGGCCCGCAACGTCGCCCGGACCCGCGCCTGGTACGACTACGCCGTCGCCGACCTCGGCCGCTCCCCGCTGGTGGAGCGCGGCCTGGCCTGGCTGGAGGCCAATATCCCCACCGGCCCCGGCGCCCGCGACGAGGACGCCGTGCTGTGCTGGGGCGACTCACGCATCGGCAACATGATCTACCGCGACTTCGCCCCCGTGGCGGTGCTCGACTGGGAGATGGCCGCCATCGGGCCGCGCGCGCTGGACCTGTCCTGGCTGTGCTTCGCCCACCAGGTCTTCGAGTCGATCGCCTCGCTGATGGAGCTGCCGGGGATGCCCGACTTCCTCACCGAGGCCGACGTCGTGGCCACCTACGAGCGGCTCACCGGCGTCGAGGTCGGCGACCTCACCTGGTACCACGTCTACAACGGACTGCAGTGGTGCATCGTGTTCATGCGCACCGGCGCCCGCCAGATCCACTTCGGCGAGATCGAACGGCCCGACGACATCGAGGCGCTGTTCCACTGCAAGCCGCTCGTGGAGCGGATCCTGGCCCAGGCGGGTGCCTGAGATGGTCTCGCCGCTGGACGAGTTCCCGATCCACCAGGCGCCGCTGCCGGCGATGTGGCCGGCCTCGAGCGACCGCAACTTCTACGACCGCAACTACTTCAACGCCCACGATCGCACCGGCGACCTGTTCCTCATCACCGGCCTGGGCTACTACCCCAACCTCGGCACGAAGGACGCCTACCTGCTGCTGGCCCGCGACGGCAAGCACACCGCGGTGCACCTCTCCGACCGCTGCGACGACGACCGCCTGAACCAGCACGTCGGGCCCTACTCGGTGGAGGTGATCGAGCCGCTGCAGCGCCTCCGGATCCGCCTGGAGGAGACCGAGGGTGTCAGCGCCGACCTCACCTGGACCGGCTCGTTCCCGGTGCTGCAGGAGCAGCCCCACGTCATGCGCTCCGGGGCCCGGGTCACCCTCGACGCCCAGCGCTTCGCGCAGGTCGGCACCTGGGAGGGCCACGTCGTCGTCGACGGCGAGCGCATCGAGGTCACCCCCGACGTCTGGGTCGGCACCCGCGACCGGTCCTGGGGCATCCGCCCGGTCGGCGAGGCGGAGCCCGCCGGGGCGCCGTCGGACCCGCCGTTCGACGGCATGTGGTGGCTCTACGTGCCCATGCGCTTCGAGGAGTTCGCGCTCGTCGTGATCCTGCAGGAGCAGCCCGACGGCTACCGCAGCCTCAACGACTGCCACCGCGTGTGGCCCGACGGCCGGGTGGAGCAGCTCGGCTGGCCGCAGGTGCGCATCCGCTACGCCCCCGGCACCCGCACCCCGACCGGCGCCACGCTGACCTGCATCACCGCCGACGGCCGCACGCTGGAGGTGGAGGTCGCCTCGCTCCTGGCGGCCCCGTTGCACGTCGGCGCCGGGTACGGCGGCGACCCCGACTGGACCCACGGCCAGTGGAAGGGCGAGGGGTTCGCCGAACGCGTCACCTACGACCTCGCCGACCCCGCCGTGCAGGGCCGCTTCATGTTCGGCTGCGTCGACCACGTCGGTCGCGCCGTGCTCACCGAGGACGGCCGCACCCACGAGGGGTGGGGCCTGTTCGAGCACTTCTGCATCGGCCGCCACGACCCCACCGGCTTCGGCGACTGGTTCGCCGTCGCCCCCTGACACCCCTTCCGGAAGGACCCCGATGACCGCCCCGGTGCTCGATCTCACCGACCCCGACCTCAACCTCGCCGGCATCCCGCACGCGGAGTTCGCCCGCCTGCGCACCGCCGCCCCCGTGCAGTGGATCGAGCAGACGCCGGAGGCCCGCGCGGGGTTTCTCGGCACCGGCTACTGGGCGGTGACCCGCCACGCCGACGTCGCCACCGTGTCGAAGAACTCCAGCGTCTTCTCCAGCGCCGAGAACGGGGCGCTGATCCGGCTCGGGCCCGACGCCACCCGCGCCAACGTCGAGCTGACCCGGGTGGTGATCCTCAACCAGGACGCCCCCGAGCACACCCAGACCCGGCGCATCGTCTCGCGCGGGTTCACCCCGCGCGCGATCGAGGCGCTGACCGACGTGATGCGCGAGCGCGCCCAGCGCATCGTGAAGGAGGCGGTGGCCCGCTCCCGCGCCGAGGACGGCATCGACTTCGTCACCGAGGTCGCGGCCGCCCTGCCGCTGGAGGCGATCGCCGACCTGCTCGGGGTGCCGCAGGAGGACCGGGAGAAGCTGTTCTCCTGGAGCAACCAGATGACCGGCAACGAGGACCCCGACTACGCCGGAGACCCCGAGGCCGCCTCCACCGAGGTGCTGATGTACAGCCTTGCCATGGCCGCCGAGCGCAAGGCGAACCCGCGCGACGACATCGTCACCACCCTCGTGCAGGCCGACAAGGACGGCCGCGGCCTGACCGACGACGAGTTCGGCTTCTTCGTCATCGCCCTGGCGGTGGCCGGCAACGAGACCACCCGCAACGCCATCAGCCACGGCATGGACGCCCTGCTCGACCACCCCGAACAGTGGCAGCGCTGGGTGCGGCACCGCAGCCCCGAGCTGGCCGCCACGATGGTGGACGAGGTCATCCGCTGGGGCACCCCGGTCACCTCCTTCCAGCGCACCGCCGTGCAGGACGTCGAGCTGGGCGGCGCGCAGATCCGGGCCGGCGACCGCGTGGGCCTCTTCTACGGCAGCGCCAACTTCGACGACGCCGTGTTCGCCGACCCCCACGCCTTCGACATCACCCGCAGCCCCAACCCGCACCTGGCCTTCGGGGGCCACGGCGCGCACTACTGCATCGGCGCCAACCTCGCGCGCCTGGAGATCCGGCTGCTCTTCGAGGCCCTCGCCGAGCACGCCCCCGAGCCGGTGAAGCTCGGCGAGCCGCAGCGGCTGCGCTCGGGCTGGCTCAACGGCATCAAGCACCTGCCCGTCCGACTCTGACGCCCCACCCGACCACCCGCCCGATCCGATCCACGCCAGGAGCCCTGCGATGACCCAGCTGCGCGACCCCCACGACACCACCGGCCTGGACCGTGACGCGTTCTTCATCGGCGGCGGCTGGACGGCCCCGGCCACCGACCAGGTGATCGAGGTGGTCTCCCCGCACACCGAGCAGGTGATCGCCCGGGTTCCCGAGGGCACCCCGGCCGACATCGACGCCGCGGTGGCCGCGGCGCGGCGGGCCTTCGACGAGGGTCCCTGGCCGCGGATGACGCCGGCGGAGCGGATCGCGGTGATCGAGGCGTTCTCGGGGCTCTACGCCGGGGCGATGGTCGAGATGGCGGGGCTCATCACCCTGGAGATGGGGTCGCCGACCAGCTTCGCGAACCTCGCGCAGAGCCCGGCGCCGTGGATGCAGATCGAGGCGTTCCTGGCGATCGCGCGGGAGTTCGGCTGGGAGGAGACCCGGCCCGGTGCGCTGGGGGCGCCGGTGGTGGTGCGCCGTGAGCCGGTCGGCGTCGTCGCGGCGATCCCGCCGTGGAACGTCCCGCAGTTCACGATCATGTCCAAGGTGGTGCCGGCGCTGCTGGCGGGCTGCACGGTGGTGGTGAAGCCGGCCCCGGAGACCCCGCTGGACGCCTACCTGATGGCCGAGCTCCTGCAGCAGGCCGGGGTGCCCGAGGGTGTGGTCAACATCGTGCCGGGCGGCCGGGAGACCGGTGCGCACCTGGTGGCCCACCCCGGCATCGACAAGGTGGCCTTCACCGGGTCCACCGCCGCCGGTCGGGCGATCGCCTCGGTGTGCGGGCAGCAGCTCAAGCGGGTCAGCCTGGAGTTGGGTGGCAAGTCCGCGGCGATCCTGCTCGACGACGTCGACCTCGCCCACGCCGTCGAGGGCATCAAGTTCACGGGCCTGATGAACTCCGGGCAGGCCTGTGTGGCGCAGACCCGGATCCTGGCCCCGCGCTCGCGCTACGCCGAGGTCGTGGACGCCCTGGCGACCGCCGTGTCCGGGATGGCGGTGGGCGACCCCACCGACCCGGCCACCGAGATCGGTCCGATGGTGGCCCAGCGCCAGCAGGAGCGGGTGTCGTCCTACATCGCCCTCGGGGAGTCCGAGGGGGCGCGGATCGTCACCGGCGGCCTCGGGATGCCGAGCGGCCTGGACCACGGCTGGTACGTGCGGCCCACCGTGTTCGCCGACGTCGACACCCGGATGCGGATCGCGCAGGAGGAGATCTTCGGCCCGGTGCTCTCCGTCATCGCCTACGACGGGGTGGAGGAGGCCGTGCGGATCGCGAACGACTCCGAGTACGGCCTGGCCGGCACCGTCTGGACCGCCGACCAGGCGGCCGGGCTCGACGTCGCGCGCCGGGTGCGGGCGGGCACCTACGGCGTGAACACCTACACGATGGACTTCGCCGCGCCCTTCGGCGGCTTCAAGGCCTCCGGCCTGGGCCGGGAGTTCGGGCCCGAGGGGCTGGGGCAGTACACCGAGCTGAAGTCGGTCTACCTGGAGACCCCCGCGGGCTGAGCGGGACCCCGGCGGCCCACCCGGACGGGTGGGCCGCGTCCGTCCCAGAAGTTCAAGACAGCGTGTCCAGAGCATTTGTAAGATCACGTCTGTGCAGTTGACACCGTGTGCGCCTGTGTCAACCGACACTTTTGCTACCGGGCGGTATCGGAACGAGACGCCGATCACTACGATTCCGCACATGACGTCGCAGACACCCGACGGTCAGTCCGAGCCCGGCGGCGCCCCGCTCGTCGACGGTCCGGCCGACCCCGAGCACGACCCTCGCGCGGCCTACCGGCTCGAGCCGGACTACGTCGCCTCGCTCACCGAGCGCATCGTCTCGACGTCGGGGGAGACCGTCGCGGTCTACAGCCCGCTCGACGGTGCCCCCCTGGCCCACATCCCGCAGTCCAGCGACGACGACGTCGCCGAGGCGTTCGCCCGCGCGCGGGCCGCCCAGGCGCGGTGGGCCCGGACCCCGATCGAGATGCGGGCCGCGGCGCTGCTGCGCCTGCACGACCTGGTGCTCGACCGCCAGGACGAGATCATCGACCTCACCGTGCTGGAGTCGGGCAAGGCCCGCAAGCACGCCTTCGACGAGCCGATCCACATCGCGCTCACCGCGCGCTACTACGCCCGCACCGCCGAGCAGCACCTGGAGACCCGCCGCACGTCCGGCGTCATGCCCGTGCTGACCCGCGTCGAGGTGAACCGGGTGCCCAAGGGCGTCGTCGGCATCATCTCGCCCTGGAACTACCCGTTCACGATGGCGCTGTGCGACGGCATCCCGGCCCTGCTGGCCGGCAACGCGGTGGTCACCAAGCCGGACTCCCAGACGATGCTCACCGCGCTGTACGGCGCGCAGCTGCTGGAGGAGGCCGGCATCCCGCGCGACCTGTGGCAGGTCGTGTCCGGGCCCGGGCGTCGGATCGGCGGCGGCATCATCGGCCGCGCCGACTACATCTGCTTCACCGGCTCCACCGCCACCGGCAAGGTGATCGCCCAGCAGTGCGCCGAGCGGCTCATCGGCTGCTCGCTCGAGCTCGGCGGCAAGAACCCGATCCTCATCCTGCGCGACGCCGACGTCGAGAAGGCCGCCGAGGGTGCCGTGCGCGGCTCGTTCTCCAACGCCGGCCAGCTGTGCGTCTCCATGGAGCGGATGTTCGTGGCCGACCAGGTCTACGACCGGTTCGTCGAGCGCTTCGTGGCCCGCACCAAGGCGATGACCCTGGGGGCGAGCCTGGACTGGGGCAACGACATGGGCTCGCTGATCTCGGCCGACCAGCTCGCCACCGTCGTCGCCCACGTCGACGACGCCGTCGCCAAGGGTGCGCGCGTGCTCGCCGGCGGCCGGGCCCGTCCCGATCTCGGCCCCTACGTCTACGAGCCCACGATCCTGGAGGGCGTCACGCCCGACATGACGTGCTTCGGCGAGGAGACCTTCGGCCCGGTCGTGTCGCTCTACCGCTTCCACGACGAGGCCGAGGCCGTGGCCCGCGCCAACGACGGCGAGTACGGCCTCAACGCCTCGATCTACAGCCGCGACGGCCGTCGGGCCCGCGCCCTGGCCGCGCAGATCAAGTGCGGCACCGTGAACATCAACGAGGCCTTCGGGGCCACGTTCGCCAGCATCGACTCCCCGATGGGCGGCATGCGCGAGTCGGGCATGGGCCGCCGGCAGGGGAGCGAGGGCATCCACCGCTACACCGAGTCGCAGTCGGTCGCCACGCAGCGCGGCCTCACGCTCGGGCCGGCGTTCGGGATGTCGGATGAGACCTACGCGAAGGTGATGACCGCCTCGCTGCGACTGATGAACAAGATCGGAAGGGCCTGAGCATGGCTGACCAGCAGTTCGACTTCGACGTCCTCGTCATCGGGTCCGGCTTCGGTGGCTCGGTCACGGCGCTGCGCCTGACCGAGAAGGGCTACCGCGTCGGCGTGCTCGAGGCGGGCGCCCGCTTCGAGGACCAGGACTTCTCCAAGGGCACCTTCGACCTCACCCGCTACCTGTGGGCCCCCGCGCTGGGCTGCTACGGCATCCAGCGCGTCGACGCCGTGCGCGACACCCTGATCGTGGCCGGCGCGGGCGTGGGCGGTGGATCGCTGGTCTACGCCAACACCCTCTACGAGCCGCTGCCGGCGTTCTACCAGGACCCGCAGTGGTCGCACATCACCGACTGGCGCGAGGAGCTCGCGCCCTACTACGACCAGGCCAAGCGGATGCTCGGCGTGGTCGAGAACCCGGTGCGCACCCCCGCCGACGACGTCATGGAGAAGGTCGCGGCCGACATGGGCGTGGGTGAGACCTTCCACCCCACGCCGGTCGGCGTGTTCTTCGGCGGCCCCGGCCAGCAGCCGGGCGAGAAGGTCGAGGACCCGTTCTTCGGCGGTGAGGGCCCGGCCCGCAACACCTGCACCAACTGCGGTGAGTGCATGTCGGGCTGCCGGCACAACGCCAAGAACACCCTGGTGAAGAACTACCTCTACCTGGCGGAGAAGAACGGTGCCACGGTGCTGCCGCTCACCACCGTCACCCAGATCGACCCGCGCGAGGGCGGCGGCTTCGACGTGCGCGTGAAGTACACCAAGGCCAAGCGCGCCACTGCCAAGAACACCCGCGTGCTCACCGCCGAGCACGTCGTGATGGCGGCCGCCTCGCTCGGCACCCAGAAGCTGCTGCACCGGATGAAGGACGAGGGCCACCTGCCCCGCATCTCCGACCGGCTGGGCCACCTCTCGCGCACGAACTCGGAGTCGATCCTGGGCGCGATCGCGCCGAAGTCGAACACCACCGACTACTCCTACGGCGTGGCGATCACCTCCAGCTTCCACCCCGACGAGCACACCCACATCGAGCCGTGCCGCTACGGCAAGGGCCACAACGCGATGGCGCTGATGCAGACCGTGCTCACCGACGGCTCGCTGCCCGGCAAGCGGTGGCAGCAGTGGCTCAAGGAGCTGTGGAAGCAGCGCACCAACGTGGCCGACCTCTACGACCTCAAGCACTGGTCGGAGCGCACCGTCATCGCGCTGGTCATGCAGTCGCTGGACAACTCGATCACCACCTACGGCACCAAGTCGAAGTTCCTGCCGTGGCGGATGACCTCCAAGCAGGGTCACGGTTCCCCGAACCCGACCTACATCCCCGAGGCCAACGAGGCGGTCAACAAGATCGCCGAGCACCTCGGCGGCGGCACCCCCGGCGGCAACATCGGCGAGCCGTTCAACATGCCGCTCACCGCGCACTTCATCGGTGGCTGCACGATCGGCGACTCGCCCGAGACCGGCGTCATCGACCCCTACCAGCGCGTGTACGGCTACCCGGGGCTGCACGTCGCCGACGGCTCGGCCATCACCGCCAACCTCGGCGTGAACCCCTCGCTCACCATCACCGCCCAGGCGGAGCGGGCCATGTCCTTCTGGCCCAACAAGGGCGAGGCCGACCCGCGCCCCGAGCTCGGTGCCGCCTACGAGCGGATCAGCCCGGTCGCCCCGGCCAAGCCGGCCGTGCCCGGCGCCGCCCCCGGCGCCCTGCGCCTGCCGATCGTCGGCGTGTCCTGATCCGACCGATCCCTGCGGGGGCCGCTCACCGATCGCGGTGGGCGGCCCCTGCTGCATGAGGCGCATCCCCTTGGATCGGGGCAGCACGTTCAGGCGGCACCCGGGGTGGTCTGTCGGGTGCGGGCGTCTCGTGACGCTCGCTGGGGCTCGCGCCTCGACGACCGTGCCGTGCCCCACGACGCCCATGCCGTCCTCCCACGTTCGTCGAGGAGGCGCCCCGGCGCCGTCACGAGACGCAGCGAGTCGGGAGTCGGCACCGGCCCGAGGTGGTCCCTCGGGTGCGGGCGTCTCGTGACGCTCGCCGGGGCTCGCTCCTCGACGACCGTGCCGTCCCCCCGCGGAATGTGCAGTCAGCGCCTCGGACCCCACGGCCGGCGGCTGCGCCTCCCGCAGGCGACGACGCCCGACGCGTCCCCCGCGTTCGTCGAGGAGGCGCCCCGGGGCCGTCACGAGCCGCGGCGAGCCCGCAGTCGGCACTGGCCCGAGGAGGCTTGTCGGGTGCGGGCGTCTCGTGACGCTCGCCGGGGCTCGCTCCTCGACGACCGTGCCGTGCCCGACGACTCCCGACAGGGCGGCAGCGGGTACCTGCGGTCCTCTCGTCGCCGACGCCAGTGGTCGGCGCCGATCCGTCCTCGCCGAGCGTGCCGCTCCCTGCGCCACCGCCTCCGCGCCGCGCGGGGATGTGACCGGGGGTCCACGAAATTTCTCGGTGAGCGCCGTAACCCGCCCGATGGGGCGTCGTTGAGCCTCTCGAAGCCGGTAGTGATTTGCTCCCTCCCGAAGGGCCGGCTTCAGTCCAGGCACTGTGTTCACAGTCGCGTGGACACTCAGGGCCCCGCCACCCTCCCTCCCCGGCGGGGCCCTGTCTCCGTTTTCGGCCCCGCCCGCCGGCTGTCCGGGGCCCGCGACCGCGTCGGGCGGGGCGGTGGCGCCTCGATACGATGCCGACGTGCCACGCCGGTGGTGCGGGAGCGAGGGGTGTCGATGACGCAGGCGAGCGAGCACGACCTGGTGCTGGTGGTCGACTTCGGGGCGCAGTACGCGCAGCTGATCGCCCGCCGGGTGCGCGAGGCGCGGGTCTACTCCGAGATCGTGCCCCACCACCTGCCCGTCGCCGAGATGCTGGCCCGCAAGCCCGCCGCGATCATCCTGTCCGGCGGCCCGTCGTCGGTGTACGAGGACGGCGCCCCGCGGCTCGACCCGGCCCTGCTCGAGGCCGGGGTACCGGTGTTCGGCATGTGCTACGGCTTCCAGCTGATGGCACAGGGCCTGGGCGGCGAGGTCGCCGCCACCGGCGCCCGCGAGTACGGCCGCACCCCGGTGCAGGTCACCGCGCCGGGCACGCTGCTCCACGACGTCCCGGCCGAGCACTCGGTGTGGATGTCGCACGGCGACTCCGTCGTCGCGGCACCCGCGGGCTTCGACGTGCTCGCCGCCACCGCGGTGACCCCCGTGGCCGCGTTCGAGAGCCTCGAGCGCCGGATGGCGGGCGTGCAGTGGCACCCCGAGGTGCTGCACTCCGAGCACGGCCAGGAGGTGCTGGAGCACTTCCTGCACGACATCGCCGGGTGCCGCCAGACCTGGACGATGCTCAACATCGTCGAGGAGCAGGTCGAGCACATCCGCGCCCAGGTGGGCGAGGGTCGGGCGATCTGCGCGCTCTCGGGCGGCGTCGACTCCGCCGTGGCCGCCGCGATCGTGCAGCGCGCGATCGGCGACCGGCTCACCTGCGTGTACGTCGACCACGGGATGATGCGCCAGGGCGAGACCGAGCAGGTGCGCCACGACTTCGAGGAGGTCTTCGACGTCCTCGACGTCGTCGACGCCTCCGGCCAGTTCCTCGACGCCCTCGCCGGGGTGACCGACCCCGAGGAGAAGCGCAAGATCATCGGCCGCGAGTTCATCCGCACCTTCGAGGCCGCCCAGGTGCGGGTGTTCGGGGAGGCCGGGCCCGGCGAGACCGCGTTCCTGGTGCAGGGCACCCTCTACCCCGACGTCGTGGAGTCCGGCGGCGGTGCCGGCACCTCCAACATCAAGTCCCACCACAACGTCGGCGGCCTGCCCGACGACCTCGCCTTCGAGCTGATCGAGCCGCTGCGCACCCTGTTCAAGGACGAGGTCCGCGCCGTCGGCGAGCAGCTGGGCCTGCCGTCCTCGATGGTGTGGCGCCAGCCGTTCCCGGGCCCCGGTCTGGGCATCCGGATCATCGGCGAGGTCACGCGCGAGCGCCTCGACATCCTGCGCCGCGCCGACGCCATCGCCCGCGAGGAGCTGACCCGTGCCGGCCTCGACCGCGACATCTGGCAGATGCCGGTCGTGCTGCTGGCCGACGTGCGCTCGGTCGGGGTGCAGGGCGACGGCCGCACCTACGGCCACCCCGTCGTGCTGCGCCCGGTCACCTCCGAGGACGCCATGACCGCAGACTGGGCGCGCCTGCCGTTCGACCTGCTCGAGCGGATCTCGACCCGCATCACCAACGAGGTGGCCGAGGTCAACCGCGTGACCCTCGACGTCACGAGCAAGCCCCCGGGCACCATCGAGTGGGAGTGAGTGCGTCGATGAGCCTGGGAGTGCGTCTGCGCCGCGCGATCGCCCGGCTGCTGCTGCGGCTGTTCCGCTGGCGGACGTCGGGGGAGGTGCCGCGCTCGGCGATCCTGGTCGGGGCGCCCCACACCTCCAACTGGGACTGGGTGCTCACCCAGCTGCTGGCCTGGGACAGCGGCGTCACGATCCGGCTGCTCGTGAAGGAGTCGCTGTTCGTCGGCCCGCTGGGCTGGATCCTCAAGGCCACCGGCGCGGTGTCACTGGACCGCGACAACCCCGGTGCCACGATCAAGGCGCTCGTCGCCGCCTCCTCCACCGCCGACTCCTTCCTGCTCGGCCTGGCCGCCGAGGGCACCCGCAGCAAGGGCGAGTACTGGAAGTCGGGCTTCTACCGGATCGCCCAGCAGACCGGCCTCCCCATCACCCTCGCGTTCCTCGACGCCCCCTCACGTACGGTGGGATGGGGGCCGACGTTCCACCCCGGCGAGGACCTCGTGGCCGACATGGACATGGTGCGGTCCTTCTACGCCGGGATCACCGGCATCCGACCCGAGGGCGCGACCGTGCCCCGGTTGCGCGAGGAGGAGAAGGGCGGGTTCCGCTGATGACCGGACGACGACAGGCGGTGGCGCTGCTGGTGCTGGCGGCCCTGCTCGGTGTCGGCCTCGCGGTCGGCGCGGCCTCCATCGGCACCAACGACCCAGCGCCGACGACGTCGGGAACCGGCAGCACCGTGGTCGACACCGTCACCGCGGTGAACGCGATCCAGGCGGGGGCGGTCCTGCTCGACGTCCGCACGCCGGAGGAGTACGAGGCCGGTCACATCGCGGGGGCGATCAACCTCGACATCGAGGCCCCCGACGCCGACGCCCGGCTCGCCGAGCTCGACCCCGACGCGCGCTACGTCGTGTACTGCCGCAGCGGGAACCGCTCCACCATCGCGGCCCAGCGGATGATCGACCTCGGCATCACCGACGTCGTCAACGGCGGGAGCTTCGACGCCCTGGCCCTGGAGGCCCTGCCGATCGAGTGAGGTCCTCGGCCCGGGTGCGCCAGTGCGCGGCCCGGGGCGCGCCGACCCGCTCCCACAGCTCGGCTGCGGCGTGCCACGCGGTCACCGCCGTCTCGGGGTCGCCGGCGTCGAGCGCGAGCTCGCCCAGGACCTGCCAGGCCTCGGCGGTCGCCATCGGGTTGTCGAGCTCGATCGCGAGGTCGCGCGCAGCGACGGCTGATCCCACGGCCTGCTCGGCGTCGCCCTGCGCCCGGTGGGCGAGCGCGGCGTAGGTGTGGGCCAGCACCACCAGCTGGAGGTCGCCCTGGGCCTCGCTGCGCGGGACCGAGGCCGCGATGAGGTCCAGCGCCTCCTGGGGGCGCCCCAGGCCGGCCAGCGCGCCGGCGCGCAGCACGGCGGGGTAGGCGGGCATCTCGTCCTCGGCCGGCAGCAGGGCCAGCGCCTCCTCGGCGCGGTCGAGATCGGCCAGCGCGCGGGCGTGCTCGCCGTCGGCGATCAGCTCCTCGGCGCCGTAGAGCAGGTGCCACATCCGGGGTTGGGGCTCGGCGAGCAGGACGGCGGCGTCGGCCTCGATCGCGGCGATCCGCGCCCGTGCCTCCGCCTCGCGGCCCAGGATCCGCAGGCAGTGGATCTCGGTCCACCAGCGGTCGATGCGTGGCGCGACCGCCTCCTCGGGCAGCAGCGCGAGCGCCTCGCGGGTGTGGGTGAGGGCGTCGGCCATGCGTCCGGAGAACCGTTCGACCAGCGACAGCGAGCCGAGCACGGCCAGCTCCGCCTCGGGCGGGAGCCCGAGGTCGCGGTAGGCGCGCAGGGCCAGCTCCAGGTGACCCCGGCTCTCCACCGAGCGCTGCAGCCACACGAACAGCGAGCCCCGGTGGTGCCGGGCCCGGGCCAGCGCCCCGCGATCGCCGAGCGTCTCGGCGGCCTGCACCGCGAGGCCGTGCAGGTGCTGTCCCTCGACCAGGCGCCACTGCCCGTGCAGCCACGGGTGCAGGCCGTCGGCGAGGTCGATCAGGGTGCGCGGGCGCGTCTCGGCCACGGCCCGCGCCAGCGCCAGGACGTCAGGGGTCGTCGCCTCCAGCCATCCGGCGGCCTCGCGCGGCGCGGGGGAGGGCTGGGGCGCGACGGTGTCGGGACGCGGGTACCACGGGTCAGTCGCGAGCGCCGCCACCGCCGAGCACGCCCAGACCCGGCCCACCAGGTGGGCGCACAGCCGGTCCAGGGCCTCCTCGCGCACCCGCGGCGGGTCCTCCTCGCGGGCCGCGGCGACCACGTGGGTCCGCACGACGTCGTGCAGGCCGTACCGCACCGGGCCGTGCTCGCCGCCGCGCAGCGGGACGACGAGGTGGTGGCGGCGCAGCTCGGCCACCAGGGGCTCGAGGTCCGCGGGCTCGAGGTCCACGGACGCGGCCCAGCTCGCCAGGTCCAGGGCGGCACACGGCTGGTCGGCCAGCCGTCGCAGCGCCCACCGCGCGGCCGGGCCGAGCCGGTGGTAGGCCGCCCCGACGATCTCGGTGAGGGGGTCCTCGGCCAGCCGCTCGCGCCGTCGTTCGCGCTGCAGGTCGGCGTGGTCGCGCAGGGTCCACTCCGGTCGCGTCGCGACCCGCGCCCCGACCAGGTGCAGCGCCAGGGGGATGCCCTCGGCGGAGTCGACCAGGGCGGTCGCCGCGGCCGGGTCGGTGGCCGCCACGTCCGTGCCGACGAGGCGGGCGAACAGGGCGTGCGCAGCGGCGCCGGACAGCGGTGGCAGCGCCACCCGGGCCACGGGCGCCACCGGCAGGCCGGGCAGGTCCTGGCGCGCCGTCAGCAGCACCGCCGAGCCCCGCAGCGTGGGGAGCGCCCGCGGCAGCAGGGCGGCCACCTGGGCGGTGTCGGCGACGTTGTCGAGCACCACGACCCGCGGCTCGGCGCGCAGCCGGGTCTCCAGCATCCGGCGCCGCTCGACGGCCCCGGTGGGCACCACCCCGACGCCGAGCGCGGTGAGCAGGGCGGTGGCCGCCGTATCGGCGTCCACCGGTGCGTGCGAGGGATCGTGACCGCGCAGCTCGATCACCACGGTCGGCGCGAGACCGCCCGCGGACCGCAACGACTCGGCGGCCGCCAGCACGAGTGCGGTCTTGCCGATGCCCCCGAGACCGTGCACCACGACGGGGCCGCGCGGCGCCCCCTCGAGGACGGCGGCCAGCGCGTCCTCGCGTCCGATGAGCCGCAGGTCGCGCGGGCCGGTGCCGGCGCGCAACCGGGCTCCGGTCCGCACCGGTGCGGCGGCCTCGCCCGACAGTGCCGCGAGCTCCTGCAGGTCCCGGTCGGTCGCCCCGAGCACCGTGGCGATGTCGAGGATCAGGCCGGCGTCGGGTCTGCGCCGCCCGGGCCGGAAGGCGTCGTAGACGGTGGTGCGACCCGGGCGCCCGGCGTCCTCCGGGCGCGCGCTGCGCAGCCGGCCCACGCGCGCCGCGATCTCGCCGAAGGAGGGTGATCCCGCGCGGGTCCGGAGCCCGGCCAGCCGCTCGGCCACCGCGTCCGACGCAGGCGCCGCGGGTGCCGTGTCGTCCCCGGTCGATCCCACACGCGGACCCTAGCGACGGCGTACCCTTCGGTGCATGCGCGCCCCCCGACGTGTCGTCCCCGCCCTCGTCCTCAGCCTGGTCGTCCTCACTCCGCTCGCGGCGCAGGCCCGCACGATCAACGGCACGAACAAGAACGACAAGCTCACCGGCACCACGGTGGCCGACGTCATCTCGGGCCTGAACGGCAACGACACGATCCTCGCGCGCGGCGGCAACGACAAGGTCGTCGGCGGTCAGGGCAACGACCGGATCAACGGCGACGACGGCGACGACAACCTCGCCGGCAGCCTCGGCAACGACACCGTGTCGGGCGGGAACGGCAACGACCTCGTCGGCACCGCGGCGCCGAAGAAGGGCGCCCAGACCCCCGACGACGACATCGCCCTCGGCGGCGCCGGCGACGACCTGCTCACCACCGGCCCCGGCGCCGACACCCTCTCGGGCGGCACCGGGCGCGACCAGCTCAACGGCGACACCGGCCCCGACGTGCTGCGCGGCGGCGACGACGACGACTACCGCGCCGGCGGCAAGGGCTACAGCGGTCTCAACGGCGGCGACGGCGACGACAAGGTCTACGGCGAGGACGGCGACGACTGGCTGCAGGGCGGGCCCGACAACGACGTCGTCGACGGCGGTGAGGGCGACGACCACCCGGCCGGCGGCCCCGGCAACGACCGGGTGTTCGGCGGGCCCGGCCGCGACCACGTCGACGGCGACGAGGGCGACGACTTCATCGACGCCGGACCCGGCGACGACTTCTGCCAGGCCCCGGACCCGCGCTGCGCCACCGGTCGCTTCCCGGCCGAGGACGGTGCCGACGGCGCGTTCGGCTTCGACGTCACCGGCGACAGCGGCGACGACACGATCTACCCCGGTGACGGCATCGACCACGTGTTCGGCGAGGAGGGGGTCGACCTCATCGTCGCCGCCGCCGACGGCGACCGCGACCTGCTCAGCTGCAAGGGCCAGACCGGGCCGCTGGCCCCCGACGAGGGCACCCTGGTCTACGTCGGCGACATCGACCCCGACGAGGACGACTACCGGACCCGCGGCTGCACGGTGAAGTTCCTGACGATCGCCGAGTTCCAGCAGGACTACCCCAAGCTCCCGCTGCCCGGCGAGCTCGGCGTCGTGCGCACCTCCCGGTCGTTCTCCGGCCTCTTCTGACCGCCTCTGGGAGACGCCGGTGGCCGGTCGTCGAGGAGTGAGCGCCGGCGGGCG
>NZ_CAXQZB010000019.1:0-18865 GCF_964228225.1 Nocardioides sp. | reverse complement strand
GCAAACGGCAGCCGGAATCGCTGATTCCGGCTGCCGTTTGCTTGTGACGACGTACCCCCGGCGACCCACGACGGCCAGGGAGGGAGGGGTCAGGCCGCGGCGGCGGCCTCCTTCTCCTTGGCCAGGCGGCGGGCCTGCTGGTCGAGGCGGGCCTGGGCGGCGCGGCGGACCTTGGGGCCGCCGGTGGACATGGCGTAGAGCAGCTTGAGCTGGGTCGGGAGGTTGCGGGGGGTGGTGGTGGCCAGCCAGCCGTTGGGCAGCGAGAGCCGCACGACCTTGTGCCAGGCGCTCGCGACCTGCTGCGGCAGCGGCGCGCTGTGGTAGTTCAGGCCGAACTTCTCGAACACCTCGCGCACCTGGGGGGCGACCTCGGCGTAGCGGTTGCTGGGCAGGTCGGGGAACAGGTGGTGCTCGATCTGGTGGGAGAGGTTGCCGGTCATGATGTGCAGGAACGGCCCGCCGGAGATGTTGGCCGAGCCGAGCATCTGCCGCAGGTACCACTGGCCCTGGGTCTCGTCGTCCGGGATCGACTTCTTCTCGAACGTCTCCACGCCCTCGGGGAAGTGGCCGCACATGATCACCGAGTGCGACCACAGGTTGCGCAGCACGTTGGCCACGACGTTGGCGAGCAGCACCTGGGGCGCCGCGCCGGTCGGGGCGGCGAGCAGCGGGTGCACCAGGTAGTCCTTGGTGGCCTGCTTGCGGATCTTGCCCAGCGTCGCCTTCACACCGCGCGTGAAGGACTCGGGGCGCTTGTCCTTCGGCAGGGCGAGGTTGCGGCCCAGCTCGAGGTCGTAGGCGGCGATGCCGTACTCGAACAGGCAGGCGTTGAGGAAGTTCCACAGCGGCTGGCCGAGGTGGAAGGGGTGCCAGCGCTGGTCCTCGTCCACGCGCATGATGCCGTAGCCGAGGTCGTTGTCCTTGCCGACGATGTTGGTGTAGGTGTGGTGCACCTCGTTGTGGCTGTGCTTCCAGCCCTCGGCCGGGGAGGCGTTGTCCCACTCCCAGGTGGTCGAGTGGATCTTCGGGTCGCGCATCCAGTCCCACTGGCCGTGCATGACGTTGTGGCCGATCTCCATGTTCTCCAGGATCTTGGCGATCGTCAGGCCGGCGGTGCCGAGCACCCACAGCGGCGGCAGCGCGCTGCCCAGCAGCACGGCGCGCGAGCCCAGCTCGAGACGACGCTGCACCGCGACCATCCGGCGGATGTAGCGGGCGTCGGACTCGCCGCGGGTGTCGAGCACCGACTGCCGGATGGCGGTGAGCTCCTTGCCGAGCAGCTCGACGTCCTCGGCCGAGAGGTGGGCGATGGGGCTGACGGGCTGCTTGGTGATGACGGTCATCGGGAATCCCTCGAAGGTCGCGGTGGGTGCGGTCGGGTACGGGAGTGCGGTCAGTGGTCGAGCGTGCAGGGGCCGGCGGCGGCGGAGATGCAGGTCTGCACCGGCACGGCGCCGGTCATCGGGTCGGCGGTGGTCACCTCGCCGGTGCGCAGGTCGCGCACGGCGCCGTCGACCAGGGGCAGCACACAGCCGAAGCAGATGCCCATCCGGCAGCCGCTGGGCATGAGCACCCCGGCCTGCTCGGCGACGTCGAGCAGCGGCGTGGCGCCGTCGGCCTCCAGCAGAGCGGGGGTGGCGGTGCGAGCCAGGGCCAGCGTGCCGCCCTCGCCGGTGACGACGACGCTGGGCCGGAACCGCTCGGTGTGCAGCGGCAGGCCGGCGTCGCCGTGGTGGGCCTCGAGGGCGTCGAGCAGGCCGACCGGGCCGCAGGCGTAGGTGGTGCGGGCGGCGAGGTCGGGCACCAGGGTGGCGAGGTCGGCGACGTCGAGCATCCCGTCGCGGTCGGTGTGGAACTCGACGAGACGGAACTCCCCCCGCGCGGCGCGCACGCGCAGCTCGGCGCCGAACACGACGTCCTCGGCCGTGAGCGCGGAGTGCACGAGCACGGCGTCGGCGTAGCGGTGGTGGCGCAGCATGCCCATCACCGGGGTGATGCCGGAGCCGGCGGTCACGAACAGCACCGGCGTGGCCGGGTCGGGGGCGGTGAAGTCGCCCGCGGCCTGGTCGAGGTGGAGCAGGTCGCCGGGGCGCAGGCCGCGCACGAGGTGGTTCGAGACCACGCCGTCCTCGATGGCCTGCACGGTGACGCTGATCAGGCCGTCCGTGCGCGGGCCGTGGGTGAGGGAGTAGGCGCGCCAGTGACGCACGCCGTCGACGTCGACGCCCAGGCGCAGGTACTGCCCGGGGGTGTGGCCGGCCCAGTCGCGGCCGGGGCGCAGCACGAGGGTGGCGGCCCGGAGGGTCTCGGGCTCGACCGCCACGACCCGCGCCCGGAGGTCGGCGCCCGCGCGCAGCGGGGCGACCATGTCGAGCACGTCGGCCGGCACCATCGGTGTGAGGGCGGCCTCGGCGACGCGTCGCGCGCGGGTGCGCCACGCGACGCCGTCGGTCAGGGACCCTGTGAGGGAGCCCGCGCGGGCGGTGCGCGTCAGCGGTCCGGGAAGGGGCAGGGCCGTCATGGTGACCAGCATGTCCTCGCCCGGCGTCGAACTCCTGTGCTCCTCACGTGAACCGCACCGGCTTTCTTGTCATCTGCGAACAAAGAGCCCAGGATGACGCCATGCGCGAACCCGGCGATCTGTCCCTCCCGGCACAGGCCGTGGCCGGCATCCGGGAGGCGTTGCCCGTGATCGCCGAGGATGCCGTGGCCGCGATCATCGCCGAGGTGCCGAGCTACGCCGACGCCTTCTCCGGGCCCATGGGCGCCACCATCCGCACCGCCGTGGAGGTCGCCCTCGGAGGGTTCCTCTCCCTGGCCGCCGGACGCGGCGGCACCGCCACCGCCCCCACCGCCACCGCCGTCGACGGCGCCTACCAGCTGGGCCGCGGCGAGGCCCGCCACGAGCGCAGCAGCGAGGTGATCCTGTCGGCGTACCGCATCGGCGCCCGGGTGTCGTGGCGCGCGATGGCCGAGCGCGGCGTCGCCTCCGGCCTCGACGCCCGCACCCTGGCGGCGTTCGCCGAGCTCGTCTTCGCCTACATCGACGAGCTGTCGGCGGCCTCGGTCGCCGGGTACCACGACGAGCTCGCCACCGCGGGTCGCCTCCGACAGCGCCAGCGGGAGCGCCTGGCGCACCACCTGCTCACCGGCTCCCCCGCCGACGTCGTGCTCGGCGCCGCGGAGCGGGCCGAGTGGTCGCTGCCCGCCACCCTCACCGCGGTGCTGCTGGCGGAGTCGCAGGTGCGGGCCGTCATCAGCGCCCTGCCGCCGGGCACGCTCCAGGCCGCCGACCCACCGGGCCTCACCCCCGACGACGGCGTGCTGCTGCTGGTGCCCGACAGCCACGGCGCCGGCCGCGCGGCCCTGCTGCGGGCGGTCCGGGGACGCCACGCCGTCGTGGGGCCGGCCCGCCCCTGGGAGGCGGTGCGCGCCTCGGCGGACCGCGTCGTGCGCGCCCACCGTGCCGGCCTGGCCGGCGACACCGAGGAGCACCTGCCGGCCCTGGTGCTCTCCGCCGACGCCGAGGCCCGCGCCGACCTGCGCGCCCGGGTGCTCGCGCCGCGGGCCGCGCTGCGCCCCGCCGCGCGGGAGAAGCTGGCCGAGACCCTGCGCGCCTGGGTGCTGCACCAGGGCCGCCGCGACGACGTCGCCGCCGCACTGTTCGTGCATCCCCAGACGGTGCGGTACCGCGTGGCGCAGCTGCGCGAGGCCTACGGCGACCGGCTGGAGGACCCCGACTTCGTGCTGGCGGCCACCATCGGGCTGGGCTGACGCGGGCCCGGGTCGTCGGGGGTGCCGGGGGGTGGCCGCCGCGGTCGTAGGCTGGCGGGAATGAACCGCCCCGTCCCGCGTCCCCGCCGCCCCCGGACCCCGGTCGAGGCGCGCGCCCTGCGGGCCGTCGGCCCCGCGCTGCTGCTGGTCACGACGCTCGCCGCCTGCGGCGGATCGGCCGATCCCGGCGGCGCGCCGGCTGCGATCCCGCCGGCCGCGGACACGACGACCACGGCGCCCGGCGAGCCCGGTGGTCCGGACGCCGCGGGACCCGTGCGCTACGTCGCCCTCGGCGACTCCTACTCCGCGGGCGCCGGGATCGACCCGGTCGCCCCCGGCAGCGGCGGCTGCTTCCGCTCCACCCGCAACTACCCCCACCAGCTGGCCGAGCGCCTCGACCTCGGCCTCGCCGACGCCACCTGCAGCGGGGCCACCTCGGAGGACCTGCTCGCCGGGGCCGTCGCCGGCGACCTCCCCGAGCTGGGCCCCCGCACCCGGCTGGTCACCCTCAGCATCGGCGGCAACGACGGCGGCCTGTTCACCCAGCTGCTCGGGTCCTGCGCCCGCTACGCCGCCACCGACCCGACCGGCAGCCCCTGCGAGGCCGCGATCCGCGACCGCACGACCGAGGTGCTGGACGAGATCGACGACAACGTCGGCGCCGTCATCGACGCCGTCGTCGACCGGGCGCCGCGGGCGCGCGTCGTCGTCGTCGGCTACCCCGCCCTGCTGCCGGACTCCGGACCGGGCTGCCCCGACGTGCT
The DNA here is from genome assembly GCF_964228225.1 of Nocardioides sp. Classification (GTDB taxonomy): domain Bacteria; phylum Actinomycetota; class Actinomycetes; order Propionibacteriales; family Nocardioidaceae; genus Nocardioides. The sequence goes on along the minus strand of NZ_CAXQZB010000019.1, from coordinate 14,327 downwards.
GCCCGTCGCCGCCGGTGACGTCGCGTTCATCGCCGGGGTCAACACCGACCTGTCCGCCGCGTTGGAGTGGGCGGCGCGCGCCGCCGACGTGGAGTTCCTCGACGTCGCGACCCCGAGCCGTGGGCACGACATCTGCGCCGCCACCCCGTGGGTCAACGGCCTGGACCCCGCCGAGGGCGACGGCATCCCGGTGCACCCGCGGCTCGTGGAACAGACCGCGGTGGCCGACCTGCTCGCCGACCTGCTGGCCGACCCGCCGACCGACCCGCCCGCCGCCCGGGAGGGCGGCCGGCGCGGACGCTGACCGACACGCATACCCCCCAAGGCACCCGGGTTTGTCTGGTAGGACGTCCGACCTCGTATCCTGACCCGCGTGAACCGACGCGCCCTGAGTCTGCGACGGGGCACCCGGCCGGGCGCTCGACCGGGCACTCGGCGGGGCCTCTCCCTCGTGGTCGGCCTGACCCTGGGCGCCCTCGTGCTCGGCGGCTGCCAGAGCGCTGACGGCCGTGCCCTGCCGGACGCCTCGGCGTCGCCGTCCCCGGCCCCCGACGGCACCGGCACGCCCACCGCTGACGGCGAGCTCACCTACGTCGCGATGGGCGACTCCTACACCGCCGCCCCGCTGTTCCCGCTGGTGAGCGGGGAGCAGATCGACGACTGCCTGCGCTCGCAGGAGAACTACCCCTCGCTCGTGGCGCAGCGGCTCGGGATCGAGGTCACCGACGTCAGCTGCTCCGGCGCCTCGACGGTGAGCATCTTCAGCGAGCAGTCCTTCACCAGCGGTGCGCGGCCGCCGCAGCTCGACGCGCTGTCCGACGAGGTCGACCTCGTGACCCTGGGCATCGGGGCCAACGACTTCCGGTTCTTCTCCAAGATGATGTTCACCTGCCTGAAGCTGGCCGAGCGCGACCCCGAGGGCGCGCCCTGCCGCGACCGCAACCGCACCGACGCCGGCCGCGACCGCCTCGAGCGCAAGCTCGGCGAGATCCGCAAGCGCGTCACCCGCGTGGTGCGCGCGATCGGCAACCAGGCGCCCTCGGCCCGGATCCTGCTGATCGGCTACCCCCAGCTGCTGCCCGACGAGGGCACCTGCACCGCCAAGCTGCCCCTCGCGCTGGGCGACTACGACTACGTGCGCGGGCTCAACCTCGACCTCGCCGCGGCCGTCGCCCAGGGCGGGGTGAAGGCGGGCGCCGAGTACGTCGACCTCGTCGCCGCCAGCCAGGGCCACGACATCTGCTCCGAGCAGCCCTGGGTCGCCGGCATCCGGGGCGACCCGCGGCGCGCCATGGGCCTGCACCCCTACCCCGCCGAGCAGCGGGCCGTCGCCGACCTCGTCGTCGGCCTGGTCGAGGGCGCCTGAGCCTGCCCCCTCCGGACCGCCGGTGCTCACCGAGGGTCCGTTGCCACGAGCGAAATTGGCAGGTCACGGGGGTGCCACCGCCGACGCCTCCTGCCAATTTCGCTCGTGGCAACGGGAGACGGCGACCACCCGCGGGCCTAGACGGCGCCGGCGACCACCCGGCCGCCGACGACGGTGAGGGCCACCTGGGTGGTGCGCAGGTGGGCGGCCGCGGCGGCGCTGCCGTGCTCGGCCGGATCGACGGCGAGCGGGTCGTGGTCGAGCAGGACGACGTCTCCGGGCGTGCCGGGCACGGTGAGGCCGGGGTGCTCGTCGGTCGAGGCCGCGAGCGCCTCGCGCGGGGTCAGCGCCTGCTCGGGGTGCCACGGGTCGCGGTCGTCGGCGCTGCGGTGCACCGCGGCCGCCATCGCCAGCCAGGGGTCGAGCGGGGAGACCGGCGCGTCGGAGCCGAGCACCAGCCGCACGCCGGCGTCGAGCATCCAGCGGAAGGCGAAGCTCCGCTCGCCCCGGCCGGGCCACAGCAGCTCGGTGACGTCGCGGTCGTCGAGCAGGTGGGCCGGCTGCACCGAGGCCCGCAGCCGGAGGGCGGCGAGCCGGGCGACGTCATCGGGGCGCACCAGCTGGGCGTGCTCGATCGACCCCGCGGCGCCGGTGGTGGCGAAGGCGTCGAGGGCGGCGCCGCAGGCGGCGTCGCCGATGGCGTGCACGGCGATCTCCAGCCCCGACATGTGCGCGCGGGCCAGCAGCGCCTGCAACTCGTGGGCCGCCAGGTTCGCCGCCCCGTGATCGTCGCCGCCCGAGCCCCCGGAGCCGTAGGGGTCGCAGCACCAGGCGGTGCGGGTGTTGAGCGAGCCGTCGCTGATGATCTTCAGGCTGCCCATCCGCAGCCGGTCCGACGTCGGGTCCTCAGGCAGTAGCGGCGCCCCGGTGCGCAGGCCGCGGGCGATGACGTCCTCGAGCCGGTCGGCGTAGACCCCGATCCGCAGGCGGAGCAGGTCCAGCTGCCCGCTCCAGCGCTCCTGCCAGGCCATGACGCCGTCGGTGAACTCCAGGTCCACCAGGCCGACCACGCCCCGGGCGGCGGCCGCCTCCAGCGTGCGGCGGTAGTCGGCCGGGGTGGTGCCGGCGTCGCCGGTGATGGTCGTGAGGCGCTCGTAGGCGGCGAACCACTCGTTCTCGCGCACGACCTCCTCGCGGGCGCCGAGGCCGAGTGCGGCCAGGGCCGCGGAGTTGAGCCAGGCGTGGTGGGCGTCGCCGGCGATGAGCACCACCGGGGTCACCCCGGCGACGGCGTCCAGCTCGGAGGCCCGCACCTCCCGGCCCCAGCCACCGGGCCGGTGTCCCCAGCCGATGACGGGGCGGCCAGGCTCGGCCGCCACCCGCGCCGCGACGAGCGCCACCGCCTCCTCGGGCGAGGCGCAGCCGGCGGTGTCGAGCCGGGAGCGGGTGAGGGTCCACTGCCCCAGGTGCACATGCTGGTCCCACAGCCCGGGGATCGCCCAGCGCCCCGCGGCCTGCAGCTCGGGCACCCCGGCGGGCCGCGCCAGCCCGGGCCCGGCCGCGACGACGACGCCGTCGCGCAGCAGCAGGTCCACCGGCTCGGGGGTCGCCGGGGCTCCGGGACGGAGGGCGAGCGGGCGCACGTCGCGCAGCAGCAGGTCGTCCACCACCCGACCCTACCGAGCCCGCACCCGGGGCCAGCGGAGGCCGACACGGGCGCGGGGAGCGGTCCGGGAGGCTCGACGGCGCCCGGGCTGGGTAGGGTCGCGCCTGTGAAGGCTCGGCTCGCGCTCGTGGCGGTGGTCATGCTGGCCGCCGGTGCCGCGGCCGGCTTCCTCGCGGTCCCGCGCGACGACGCCCCGGCGGTGACGGCCTTCGACGCTCCTGCGCCGGTGCCGGCCCGCAGCCCCGCGAACCCACTGCCCACCTACGCCGTCTCTCCCGACCCCGACACCCCGGCGCTGACCACGGACCTGCCGCTGGTGCCGGTCACGTTCCGCAGCACCGCGCCCCGCGGCGACGCCTACCGGGGCCTGCTGCTCCGGGCCCCCATGCCCCGCGACCCGCAGTGGGTGGAGAGCCAGTCCCAGGTCGCCCGGTGGACCTACACCGTGCCGGAGAACCCGCCGAACACCTACGGCATCCGGGTCGACCTCATCTATCCGCGGCAGGCGGTGCTGCAGACCGCGATCCTGCAGCGGATCTCCGAGCTGCAGTCGGCCCTGGCCGACGGCAACTTCCTCGACCTGGAGGTGGAGGAGCGCGACTCCGACTCCTTCACCGCCTCCTACATCGACTCCGGCGGGTACCGGCGCGTCACGATGGAGCAGGCCTTCCCCGGCCCCGACGGCGCCCTGGCCTACGGCCTGATCGCGGTCTACGGCCGCGAGGCCGACCGCGCCGGCATGCGCGACCTGCTCGACCGCATCAGCGCCGACGTCGTGACCGGACCGGACGCCCAGGCCCCCGCCGCGGGCTGAGCCGCCGGTACACCGGGACGGGTCTCAGAGGTCGCGCAACTGCAGGCTGTCGAGCACGGCGGTGGCGTCGGCGATCCGGGCCGCGCGCACCTGGATCCACACGATCTGCTCGTCGGCCACCTGCACGACCCGCTCGACCACCACCCCGTCGCCGTCGGCGCACTGCTCGAAGACCTGGGTGCGCTGCACGCCGTCGGGGGTCCGGTCGCCGGTGACGCCGCGGGCGGAGGCGCAGTCGGGGTGCCCCGGGAGCACGTCGGGCAGCGTGGCGGAGGGGATCAGGCCGACGAACAGGCCCTCGCCGTCGGTGGCCTGCGGCCAGTCGGGGCCGTTGCCCACCGAGAGCGCGGGGAACGCGGTGTCGCCCGCCGGCTCGGCGTCGCTCGGCGGGACCCAGCCGCCGTCGGCCTCGGCGTCCCAGTCGCCCGGGACGACGGCGACGAACGCCCCGGAGTCGTCGCTCACCTCGCGGGTCTCGGGGGCGCCGGAGGCGGTCGCGACCCCGACGCCGGCACCGGCCGCGACGCCGAGTCCGGCGGTGGCCACCGCGACCGCGAGGGTGGCCAGCACCGCGCGGCCCCGGCCCCGGGGCGCGGCGCCGGGCGCCGGCGGGGGCGCGGGGAGGTCGGCGCCCACCGAGGTGGGCGGCTCGGCGGGGTCCATCCGCGTGGCGCTGGAGGCCAGCGCCGCCACGGCACCCGGTCCGGCGGGCGACCCTGCACCCGACCCGGCGGGCGGGTCGGCGGGTGCGGGCGAGGGGCGGACGCCGGGCTGGGTGAGGTCGGGGTCGCGGGGCAGCGCGGGCGCGCCCGACGGCGTGACCTCCAGCGGCCGCATCGTGACGGTGGTCGGCGCGGTGTCGCCCACCAGCGGGGCGAGCGCGGCGGTGAGGGCGTCGGCGAAGCCCGAGACCGTGTCGAAGCGGGCGGTGCGGTCGCGGGCGAGGCCGCGGCGCACGACGTCCTCGACCTCGGCGGGGAACCGGCGCTCGGAGGTGCTGAGCGTGACCGGCTCGCCGGGCTCGGCGGCCGCCGGCAGGGTGGCGTGGGTCCAGGGCAGCCGGCCCGAGAGCAGCAGGAAGGCCAGCACGGCGAGGGAGTACTGGTCGGCGCGGGCGTCCAGGCCCTCCCCCCGCGCCTGCTCGGGCGAGACGAACGCCGGGGTGCCGGCGATCATCGTCAGGCGCGAGGACACGTCGAGGGCCTTGCCGAGCCCGAGGTCGCCGACCATGGCGCGCACCCGCGGCTCCGCCCCCGCCCCGCCGGCGCCCGCGGACGCCCCGGGCAGGTCGACGGTGCGGAAGAGCACGTTGGCCGGCTTGACGTCGCGGTGCAGGATGCCGCGGTCGTGCAGCGCGCCGAGACCCGCCGCGACCTGCTGCACGATGAGCGCCGCCTGGGCGGGGTGGAGGCCCGCGGGCCCGGCGGCAGGATCGGCGGCCGGATCCGGGGCGGTGAGCTGCTCGAGACGGTCGGCCAGCGTGCCCTGGTCGGCGTAGGCCATCACGAGGTAGGGCCGCCCGTCCTCGAGCTGGCCGGCGTCGTAGACCGGTACGACGTGGGGGGACTCCACGCGGCGCAGGTAGCGGCCCTCCTCGAGGAACCGGGTGCGGACCTCGTGCTGCTCGGCCCAGTTCTCGGCGAGCACCTTGATGGCCACCGGGGCGTCGAGCTGCTCGTCGTAGGCGAGCCAGACCGTGGCGAACCCGCCGCTGCCGAGGCGACGGCGCACGGCATAACGCCCGAGATGGCTGGGTCCGACGAAGGCCACGGCTGCATTATGGGCGCTCGGACGCACCGCACGACAGCGCGGGGCGGCATCGAACGGCCCGGACGGGGGAAGGAAGTCGGCCATGAGCTTCAGCAGCGCCCCGGAGGCCCCCACCCCCGACGACCTCGACGCCTGGGCCCGCGCGGCGCAGGCCGGCGACCGGGCGGCGATGGAGGATCTGCTCACCGCGCTGCGGCCGCGGGTGCTCGCGGTGTGCCGCGGCGTGCTGCCCTACACCCCCGACGCCGAGGACGCCTGCCAGGACGCGCTGCTCAACATCGCCACCAAGCTGACCGGCTGGCACGGCCGCGGCCGGGTGACGACCTGGACCCACGTCGTGGCGGTGAACTCCGCGCGCAGCACCTACCGGCGCATGCGCACCCAGGCCCAGGCCGCCGACCCGCTCGAGCACAGCCCGATCACCGAGCGTCCCGACCCGCGCACGACCAGCGTCATCGCCGGCACCCGGCTGGACCTGCTCGAGGCGATGGAGGAGATCGAGAAGGACCACCCGCAGTACGTCGAGCCGCTGCTGCTGCGCGACGTGTACGGGCTGCCCTACGAGGAGATCGCCACGCTCGTCGGCGCCCCGCTCGGCACGATCAAGGCCCAGATCCACCACGGCCGCAAGCTCGCCCGGCCGCTGCTGCGGGGCGAGGGGTGAGCCGGCGGCGGCGCACCCTGACGACGGCGCTGCTCGCCGTCGTCCTCACCGGGTCGACCGGGCTCGCCGCGTGCGGCGGACCGGACACCACCGGCGGCGCCGGCACCACCGGCGGCGCCGCGGCGTCGGGGGCGCCGACCGGCTCCCCCACCGGGTCCGTGGCGACCGAGGTGGACCCCGCCCTCGCGGCCGCCCGCAGCACCCCGGCGGAGGACTCGGCCTACCCCGAGGTCGGCGACCCCGGCGTCGACGCCCTGCACTACGACCTCGACGTGGCCTGGGACCGCGACACCGACACCCTCACCGCCACCGAGGTGCTGACCTTCCGCGCCACCGCCGACGCCGCGCAGGTGCGCCTCGACCTCGCCGGGACGATGGCCGTCACCGAGGCGCTGCTCGACGGCGCCCCGGTGAGCACCACCCACGACGGCAAGGACCTCGTGGTGCAGGCCGCGGTCGTCGCCGACCAGGTGGCCGAGCTGACGCTGTCCTACGCCGGCACCCCCGAGCCCGTCGCCGCGCCGGCCACCCGGACCGACATCGAGGGTCTCGGACTCACCATCGACCCCGACCACCAGCTGTGGACGATGCAGGAACCGTTCGGGGCCTACACCTGGTACGCCGTCAACGACCACCCCTCCGACAAGGCGCTCTACGACCTCACGATCACCGCGCCCCCGGGCTGGGTGGGCGTCGCGGGCGGCACACCGGTCGGCGACACGGCCGCCGCCGACGGGCGCCGCACCACCTCCTACCGGCTCGAGGACCCCGCGGCCGCCTACCTGGTGACCCTCGCGGTGGGCGACTACACCTCCCGCGAGCTCACCAGCGGCTCCGGCGTCCCGATCACGCTGTGGACCCCGCGCGGGGAGCGGCGCTTCGACGACGCGCTCGACACCGCACCCGCCGCGATCGACTGGCTCGAGCAGCACCTGGGGCCCTACCCGTTCGACACCGCGGGGGCGGTGGTGGTGCGCTCGGCGAGCGCGATGGAGACCCAGTCGATGATCACCCTCGGCGACACCGACTACGCCACGAGCCCGGCGGTGATCCTCCACGAGTTCGCCCACCAGTGGTGGGGCGACCTCGTGACGCCCGCGGACTGGCGCGATCTGTGGCTCAACGAGGGCATGGCGATGTACCTGCAGTGGTGGTGGGAGGCCGAGCAGGAGGGGGTGCCGCTGGACCGCTACCTCGAGCGGTACGCGGGCGACGAGGCCTACGCCCGGGTGGAGGCCGGCCCGCCGGGACGCCCCGACCCGCGCCAGTTCGGGTCCACCAACGTCTACTACGGCGGCGCCTACTTCTGGGCCGCCCTGCGCCGCGAGATCGGCGACGACGCCTTCCTCGCCGTCGTGCGCGACTGGCCGGCGCAGCAGGCCGGTCGCAGCGTGCGCGCCGCCGACCTGCTGGCGTTCCTGGAGGAGCGCACCGGCCGGCAGCTCGACGACCTGTGGCGGTCCTGGCTGCTGGCGCGGGTCTCCCCCGAGCTGCCGCGCTGACCCGCGCACGTCGGGCCGCCCGCCTCGCCGCTAGCCTGCGCACCATGCCCACCGTGGACCCCACCCCCGATCAGATCCGCGCCCTCGCCGCCGAGGCGCGCACGGCGACCGGGCCGGTGGTGATGGTCAACCTGCTGCGCTTCGCGGGCGAGGAGGGCCGGGCCTCCTACCGCGCCTACGCCGAGCAGGCGCTGCCGCTGCTCCACCGTGCCGGGGCGAGCGTCGTCTACGCCGGCGAGGCAGCGGCCGCCGTGATCGGCCCCGACCCGTGGTGGCACGAGGTCCTGCTGGTGCGCTACCCCTCCCGTCAGGCGTTCCTGGATGCGGTGATGGACCCGGAGTACCAGTCCTTCACCCACCTGCGCACCGCCGCGCTGGAGGACGCCCGGCTGGTGCCCACGGACCCCGCGCCCGGCCTCTGAGGCACCGGCGACCGGCCGCTGAGCGACCCGGCCCGGTTGCGCTGAGAGCGGACGCGCGTTGACCGCCCCGGCCCCGCTGGGGAGGGTGGGGGCATGCGGATCGCGGTCCTCGGCGGCACGGCCTTCCTGTCCCGCGCCACGGCGCGGGCCGCGGTGGCACGGGGCCACGAGGTCGCGGCGGTGTGCCGCGGCCGCAGCGGCGCCGTGCCGCCCGGGGTGCGGCACGTGCGCTGGGACCGCGCGGTCGAACCGGTGCCCGTCGCCGCGATCGACACGGCCCTGGGCGGACCGCCGGAGGTCGTGGTCGACGTCGGCCGGACGCCGTCGTGGGTGCGCGACGCCGTCGCGGCCCTGCCCGGGGCGCACTGGGTGTTCGTGTCGACGATCAGCGTCTACCCCGACGAGTACCCGGTCGGCGCGAGCCCGGCCACGGTGTCCCCGCAGCCGGCCCGGGACGAGGACGTCGACCTGCGCGAGGACCCGACGGCGTACGGCCCCACGAAGGTGGCCTGTGAGGAGCACGTCCGCGCCGGCGCGGCCCTTGCCACGATCGTGCGGCCCGGCCTGATCGCGGGCCCCGAGGACCCCAGCGGCCGGTTCACCTACTGGCCCGAGCGGCTCGCCGACGGCGGCGAGGTGCTGCTGGGAGGGCGCCCCGAGGACGCCGTGCAGGTGATCGACGTGCGCGACCTCGCGGACTGGCTGGTGCTGCTCGCCGAGGAGGGCACCACCGGCACCGTCGACGCCGTCGGCCCGGCCACGCCGTTCGGTGACCTCGTCACAACCGTGGCGGCCGGTGTCGGTGCCGCGATCTGGCAGCCCTCCTGGGTGCCCGACGCCGCCCTGGCCGCGCTCGACGTCGCGCCCTGGATGGGACCCCGCTCCCTGCCGCTGTGGCTGCCGCGCCCCGAGCACGACGCGATGATGCGCCACGACCCGGCGCCGTCGGAGGCGACCGGACTGCGCTGGCGACCGATCGCCGACACCGCCCGCGACACCCTGACCTGGAGCAGGGCGGCCGGGCCCGCGGCGGTGCGCACGGGGCTCACGCGCGACGAGGAGCGCGCGGTGCTGGCGGCCTGGCACGCGCGCGACGCCGCCGGGACCGAGGGCGACAGGCAGGACTAGCCCGGCGCGGGGCGGGCATGGTGCGCTGCGCCACCTGACACCTGACCCACCTATCACCCACTCGGCCGGAAGGCGCGCGATGGACCTGATCGACTCCCTGCTGTCCGGGATCCTCTACGCCCTGCTCGGCCTGCTCGCCGTGCTGGTCGTGGGGTTCGTGGTGCTCCTGCTCGCCGGCCCCCGGCGGCGTCGCCGCCGCTCCTCCGAACGCGGCGACGGCCTGCTGGACCTGGCCGCCGACGTGGTGGACGGCGTCGGAGGCGGCGACGACGACCGGGGCGGGGCGACCCGCACCGGTGGCGCCGAACGGTCGGGCTGGTCGTCGTGGTTCGGTGGCTCCGGCGACTCGGGCGACTCCGGCGGCTCGGGGGGCGGCTGGGGTGGCGGCGACGGGGGTGGCGGCAGTGGCGACTGATCGCGGCCGCCGGCGGCCCGCGCGGACGGAGCCGAGCCGATGAGCGCCCGGCTGATCGTCCTGCTCGTGTTCGGCGCGGCGGCCGTGATCTTCCTCGTCATGGCCGTCGCCGTGGTGGTGGCGGTGGTGCGCGCGTGCGACCAGCGCGCCCGCGCGATGCGCGGCGCGGCCCGCACCCCCGCCCGCGATCCGGCACCGGGGACGGCGTGGACGGCTGGTACGGCGACCCCCACGACCCGCGCCACGGCGACTCCGGCGACTCCGGCGGCTCCGGCGGCTCCGGCGGCTGGTGGTCCTGGGGCGGGGACTTCGGCGGTGGCGACTCCGGCGGTGGCGACGGCGGAGGTGGTGGCGGCGGAGATGGTGGCGGAGATGGTGGCGGAGGTGGCGGTGGGGACTGATCGGGCCGCTCGGGGGTGGCGCGAGACCGACCGACACGGCATCGTCAGCACCCTCGGCACCGACGCCGCGTCGTCACGGATCACCCTCGGAGCACCTCGATGACCCTCAGCGCACTCTCGCCCCTCGCCACGGACAGCGACCTCGACCCGCTGCAGCCCGACTGGACCGAGCAGGCCTTCCTGATCGCGATGATCGCGGGCGGGGTGCTCTTCCTGGTGTTCCTGACCCTGGCGATGGTGCTGTTCGTGCGCAACCTGCGGCTGGCCCGCCAGCAGACGGGACCGCTGACGGTCACCGTGCGCCACGAGTACCCCGACGGGCGCTGATCGCGGTGGTCGTCGTGGTCCTGATCCTGGTGGCGCTGGTGGTCGTGGTGATCATCGGCGCCTCGCAGAACGGCCGGTCCCGACCGCGTCGCGGCGGCAGCGACGGCGGCGACGGCGGCGTCTTCTTCGGTGACTCCGGCGACGACCGCGGCGGGCACGACGGCGGCGGCTGGAGCTGGGGCGGTGACTCCGGTGGCGGCGGAGACGGCGGTGGCGGAGACGGCGGTGGCGGCGGTGGCGGCGGAGGCGGCGGTGACTGACGGCCTCCGGGCGCGCCGCCCCCACGAGAACGTGGCCACCGTGCTGGTGGACCCGGACGTGCTGCACGACCTCGAGCTCGCGCTCATGCTCCTGGACCTGCGCGTGTGGCCGGTGGCGACGGCGCCGATCTGCGTGGACGGTCCGCGCCAGGCCTTCCAGATGCGCCGGCGGATGGTCGAGGCCCGGCAGGGCTCCTGGGACGACGCGCGCGACTGGACCCCGATCTGGGTGTCCTTCGGCGACTCCTGGCACCGCGGCGACGACCCCCTGCCGTGGGCGGCGCACCGCGCCCTCTGGGACGCCCTGGCCGCCTTCGAGGGACACGTGCGCTACCCCAAGCGGCTCGGCGGGGTGCCCCGGCTGACCGTCCGTCGGGAGCCCTCCTCCTGAGGCACGCACCTCGGGCTAGGTTCTAGCCCCGTGTCCCGCACCACGTCCGGCCCCGCCCGCCCGAGCGCCCGCGACCTCATCGACCTGGTGCTCGACCCCGGGTCGTGGACGAGCTGGGACACCGCCCCGGACCGCACCGGGGTGGGCGAGGAGTACGCCGCCGAGCTGGCCGCCGCCGCGCGCCGCAGCGGGGTGGACGAGTCGGTGCTCACCGGCGAGGGCCTCATGCGCGGACGCCGGGTGGCGGTGCTGGTGGGCGAGTTCGGGTTCCTGGCCGGATCCATCGGCCGCGCGGCCACCGACCGGCTCGTCGCCGCCATCACTCGCGCCACCGCGGAGGGCCTGCCGCTGCTGGCGGCGCCGGTGAGCGGCGGCACCCGGATGCAGGAGGGTACGCCGGCGTTCGTGCAGATGGTCCGGATCTCCGAGGCCGTGGCCGCCCACCGCTCCGCGGGCCTGCCCTACCTGGTGTACCTGCGTCACCCGACCACCGGCGGGGTGATGGCGTCGTGGGGCTCGCTGGGCCACGTCACGGTGGCCGAGCCGGGCGCGCTCGTCGGCTTCCTGGGGCCGCGGGTGTACTCCGCGCTGTACGGGCGCGAGTTCCCCGCCGGGGTGCAGACCTCGGAGAACCTCTACGCCCGCGGCATCATCGACGCCGTCGTGGCGCCCGAGGACATCGCCGAGATCCTCGACCGCGCGCTGACGGTGCTGCTGGCCGCGAAGGGCCCGATCCCCGAGGTCGCCGACCCGCCGACCTCGCCCCTGCCCGACGTCGACACCTGGGACGCCGTCACCCGCAGCCGCCGTCCCGACCGGCCCGGCGTGCGGCGACTCCTGCGCTACGCCGCGCGCGACGTCGTCCCGCTCAACGGCACCGGGCAGGGCGAGCAGGATCCCGGGCTGCTCATCGCCCTCGCCAGGTTCGGGGAGGCGCCGTGCGTGGTCCTCGGGCAGGACCGCCGGGGCCAGACCGCCGACCACCCGATGGGGCCGCAGGCCCTGCGCGAGGCCAGGCGCGGTTTCCGGCTGGCCTCCGAGCTGGGCCTGCCGCTGGTGACGGTCATCGACACCCAGGGCGCAGCGCTCTCCCCGGAGGCGGAGAACGGCGGGCTGGCCGGCGAGATCGCGCGCTGCCTGTCCGAGCTGGTCACCCTCCCGGCCCCCACGCTGTGCCTGATGCTCGGCGAGGGCAACGGGGGCGGGGCGCTGGCCTTCCTGCCGGCCGACCGGGTGGTGGCCGCCCAGCACGCCTGGCTCTCCCCGCTCCCGCCCGAGGGCGCGAGCGCGATCGTGCACCGCGACCTCGACCACGCCCCCGAGATGGCGCGGCGCCAGCAGGTGCGGGCTCTGGACCTGCACCGCCTCGGCGTCGTCGACCGGATCGTGGCCGAGCAGCCCGACGCCGCCGAGGAGCCCGAGGAGTTCTGCCGTCGGGTGGGCGCGGTGCTGGAGTTCGAGCTGGCACGGTTGCTGCGCGTCGGCGCCGGCACGCCGGCGCAGCGGGCCGAGCGCTACCGCTGACGCCGCGGCGCCGTCGTCACCATCTGTTCCGGTCGGGACTGATCGGAATTAACACCACCTCTCAGGTCGGGTTCCGGGTTAGGGTGCGCCGGTGCGCTCCCCGCGATCCCGGCTGCCCCTGCTCCTCGCCTCCGGCCTGCTCGGCGTCTCCACGACGCTGGGCCTGCTGCCGGGTCTGACCGCGGGCGGCGCCCAGGCGATCCCGAGCATCCCGGCCGTGCCCGGCCTCCCGATCCCGCCCGGGCTCACCGACGCGCTGGTGCCGCAGTTCTCGGGCGCCCCGGTGGCGGCGCGCCCGATGGCCGCACCCCGGGTGCCGCAGAACCCCTACCTCTCGGCCAACGGCACCAGCAGCATGCACAACGACGCCTACAGCACCGACGCCTACGAGGTCGCCGGGCCGCTGGGGCGCGACCTGCAGGTCACCTCGGCCAGCTACGGCGTGCGCGAGTGCGCCACCGCCGCCTTCGACTCCCGCGGCCACCTCATCGGTCTGTGCGGCGACCTGGCCGGCTTCACGCTGATGTCGTTGGACCCCGACACCCTCGCCCCGATCGACGAGGTGCAGCTCTCCGAGCGCGACCTGCTCTCGGGGGCCAACCCGTTCAGCGACATCTGCGGCGGCACCTACTTCTTCCTCGACCAGCGCGACCGGGTCTACGCCACCACGATCGGCAGCCGGATCGCCGAGGTCGCGGTGCGCCCCGACGGCACGCTGCAGCGCGGCCGCACGTGGCCGCTGGCCGGCGTCGTCCCGGCCGACGACTGCCTGGTGGCCACCACCGTGGACTGGAACGGCCTGGTCTGGTTCGTCACCCAGGACGCCCGCGTCGGCATCCTGGACCGCCGCACCGGCGTCGCCCGGATCCTCGCCCTGCCGCGCGGCGAGGGCATCTTCAACTCCGTCAGCAGCGACGAGACCGGGGCGGTGTACCTCGTCACCACCCACGCGCTGTACCGGATGGACGCCGATCGCCGCGGTCGCCCGCAGGTGACCTGGCGGCAGGTCTACGACCGCGGCAGCCGGAAGAAGCCGGGCATGCTCTCCCGCGGCTCGGGCACCTCCCCGACCCTGCTGGGGAAGCGCTGGATCGCGATCGCCGACAACGCCGACCCGCGCACGTCGGTGATCGTCTACGACCGTCGCCGCGGCGTCCCGGCCGCCCGCCGCGAGCACTGCGCGGTGCCGACCCTGCCCGCGAACGCCGGCACCACGGAGAACAGCCTCGTGGCGGCGGGCCGCTCGTTCATCATCGAGAACAACTACGGCTACGAGGGCGTGCAGACCACCACCCTGGGCCGCACCACCACCCCCGGCATCGCCCGCGTGGTGCTTACCCGCCGCGGCTGCCGCCTGGCCTGGACCAACGACTCGATCGCCCCGACGTCGGTGGCCAAGGCCTCCCACGGCTCCGGTCTGCTCTACGCCTACACCAAGCCGGCCCGCAGCGACGGCATCGACGCCTGGTACGTCACCGCCATCGACCTGCGCACCGGCCGCACCGCGTGGAGCCGGCTCACCGGCACCGGCATCCAGTGGAACAACCACTACGCCGCCATCTACCTCGGCCCCGACGGCACCCTCTACGTCGCCACCCTCGCCGGCATGATCCGCCTCGCCGACGGCGGGTGACCCGATCCGGCCACCCGGCCGGGCGGGGGCAGTTTGCTCGGCTG
>NZ_CAXQZB010000018.1:0-51055 GCF_964228225.1 Nocardioides sp. | reverse complement strand
GGCGGGGGGGCCCGGGGGGGGGGGGGGGGGCGCCACGGCCGTGGTGAGGGTGCGTGTGCGCATGGGGGACTCCCGAGTCTCGTGGGGTCCGCGGTCCGGACCCGTCGTGGAGTGGGACGCCGCCCCGCCACGTCTGGTTGTCACCGTTTCCGGGCGGCGCCTGCAGCGTCAGTCGGTCGTGCGCTCCCAAGGCGCGGCGACCGGGTAGTAGTCGGTGAGGAAGGACCCCAGCACCGCGCGCAGCCGCTCCTCGCGCAGGGCGTGGTCGTGGTGGTCGCCCAGGCACACGAAGTCCTGCTGCCGGTCGGTGAGGCGGCGCAGTTGCTGCTCCAGGTCCGAGCGGGAGATGTTGACGTAGGACAGCCCGCGGCGCTCCAGGTCCCCGACCACGGCGCGGCCGGTGAGCAGGCCCAGGTGCGGGGCCAGCGAGCTGAGCACGCTGAGGTCCTCGGGGCTGCGGAACGGGTGGTGCGCGGTGGCGTCGACCTCGGCGCGGTAGCGCTCCTCGACCTCGCGCAGCACCGACACGCGGTGGGCGTAGGGGGCGTGGGCGAGGTTGGCCAGCACGACGGCACCGAAGTCGCGCTCGAGCAGCCGCCGGTTGTTCCACGCCGCGGCGAGGAACGGCGGTGCGCCCTCGGCGTCGGTGAGCCCGACGTTCTGCGCGGAGAGGAAGACCTCCGGCAGCCCGCCGGCGGTGAAGAAGGTCTCCGGGCGCACCGGCCGCCCGAGCAGGAAGTCGTCGTTGAAGTAGACGAAGTGCTCCGCCAGCCCCTCGATGCGGTGCAGCGCGGTCTCGATGGCGTGGGAGTTGAACGTCGGCAGCGCGCTGGCCGGCAGGATCTCGCGGTGGTCGACCAGGTGGATCGCCGGGTGGTCGACGTCGAGCCAGTCCGGGACCTGCCCGGCGGTGACGATGTGGATGCGGCGCACCCAGGGCGCGAACAGGTGCAGGCTGCGCAGGCTGTAGCGCAGCTCCTCGCGGTCGACGTAGCGCGCGCGTCCGCTCGACGCGCGGGTGGCGGCCGCCGCCCCGCCGTCCCGGGCCTCACGGGCCACGGCGTCCAGGCGGGCCTCTCGCGCGGCGTCCCAGGCGGCGTCGGCGCCGTCCACCCAGGTGTAGACGACGTCGACGGGGAACCGTGCCTCGGTGACGGTGGCCGCCGCCATCAGCGGCAGCGTCGGCACCTCCAGTCCGTCGACCTCGGTCGTGACGGTGGCCGTCCCGGCGGGGATCCGGTCGGTGTAGGGGTTGCGGCGCGGGGCGATCAGCGCGCCACCGGCGTCGGTCTCCCAGAACTGCACCTCGACCCCGCAGCGCTGCCCGACCACGCTCGCGCGGCCCTCGATCTCGGGCCACGGCTCCACCACGAGGGTGGAGGTCATGCCGTGGCGCAGCTCGGCGGGCAGGTCCGCCAGGGTGCCGCGACGCTCGAACCAGCCGTTCTCGGCCGGGTCGCGCAGTGAGAGCCACCGCGGAGCAGTCCCCGACGTCGCCGCCTCGCGCAGCGCGTCGAGGTAGGCCGCCCGGGCGCTCATCGGCACCACGACCACGGGGCTCTCGGCCTCGTGAGCGGGCACGACCAGCCAGGTGTCCGTCGCGGCGCGGGCGGCCCCGACCGCGCACCGCAGCGCCTCGCTGCGGGCCCGCGCGGGTGTCAGGTCGCCCAGCACGAGCCCGGTGGTGGGGTCGGCGTCGGGGCGCGGCACCGGGCTGAGCGCCCGGCTGGCGAGCCGGCCGCGGTCGCCGCGGCGCACCCGGGCGTCGGAGAGGATCCCGGTCCAGCGCTCGGCGAGCGCGGCGGGGTCGTACTGACGCGCGGAGTGGCGAGCGCCGGTGCCGAGGCGGTGGCGCAGCTCGTCGTCGGTGGCCAGCCGCAACAGGGCCGCGGCCATGCCGGCCACCGACTGCGGCGCGACCAGCAGGCCGTTCACCTCGTGCTGGATGATCTCGCGCGGCCCGGAGGGGCAGTCGAAGCTGAGGGCGGGCACGCCGGCGGCCATCGCCTCCTGCAGCACCAGCGGGAAGCCCTCGCTGCGCGAGGTGAGCGCCACGATCGACGCCTTGGGCCACTCCGCGGCCAGGTCGGGGAGGCTGCCGGGCAGCTCGACGCGGTCCCACAGGTCCCACTTGCGGATCTGGCGCACCAGCTCCAGGCGCTGGTTCCCGTCGCCGCAGATCCGCAGCCGCCACTCGGGGATGCGGTCGGCGACCTGGCCGAAGGCGTCGATGAGCTTGCCGAACTGCTTCTCCGGCACCAACCGGCCGGCCGCCATGATCAGCGGCTCCTCCAGCGTGGCGCGGGGGATCCAGCCCTGCGGCAGCGGGTTCGGCACCACGACGGTGGGCGGGGCGAGCGGGCCCAGCTGGTCGCGGAACCAGTGCTCCACCGACGGCGTGAGCAGCGCGACGAGGTCGGCCCGCGGGGCGTAGGCGAGCAGCGGCTCAAGCCCCGAGGTGCGCTCGTTGGAGGAGCGGTGCTCCTGGTGCACCACGACGACGGCGTCCGGGGTGAGCTCGATCGCACAGCCCAGCAGGCCCGGGGTCACGGTGATGACGACGTCCTCGGTGATCCGCGGCAGCCGCGCCTCGAGGGCGAGGTCGCACAGGGCGGTGAACTGCCGGTCCCAGCGCGCCGGCACCAGCGTGGACTCGCGCTCGTGCAGCGCCCGCGCGGTCAGCGGGGGCAGGTCGCCCCAGGCCGGGGCGTCCTCGACGCGGTCGTCGACCAGCCACTCCACCTCGATGCGCGGGTCGATCGCGTAGTGCGGCTCGTCGGCCGAGCGCACCACGCTGATCAGCCGTACCTGGTGGTCGGGGGCCAGGGCGTTGGCCTGGGTGATGGCGGAGCGGCTCGTGCCGCCCATGCCGGCCAGGTTGAAGACCAGGAACGCGATCCTCATGCCTCGGCTCCTTCCGCGCCCGCGGCGAGCTCGGGCAGCCGGGCGAGCAGGCCGCCACCGGGGCCCCAGCGCAACCGCACGCGGGGTGCGCCGGTGACGGGGTCGAACAGGGTCGGCAGCGGGGCACCGACGCGGGCGTCGCCGAGGTCGTTGGCGTGGCGCATCACGTGCGCGGCGCCGTCGGGGGCCAGCACGATGACGCGGGCGGTGCGGTCGGCGACCGTCGCGGCGTCGAGGGCGTCCAGCGTGGCGACGTCCAGCTGGGCGACGCCGTCGGCGAGCGGCACGCGGGCGATCTCGCCGGCGTCGTCGACCAGCGCGAGGTGGTGGGCGCCGGCCGGGACCGCGCCCGCGACCACGAGGGTGAGGGACTCCCGACCCCCCGCGACCCGGGCCAGGGTCGGACCCGGCGTCCACGGCACCTGCCGCACCCGCAGCGTGCCGTCCTCGGCACGGCGCAGCAGGAACTGGGCGCCGGCCCGGACCGCCGGCGGGGGGCGGTGCTCGCGCAGCGGCGGCGTCCACAGCGGCTGGGCGGCGGCGCCGCCCGGGGGCAGCAGCACGACCTCGTGCACGGCCGGGCCGCCGTCCTCGGTGACCGGGGGCAGGGCGGTGAGGTCGAGACGGGCGCCGAGCCAGCCCGGCTGGTCGTCGGTGCCGTGGTCGGGCAGCGCGTGGGGCTGGTCGCCGCCCACGGGGCGCAGCGCGAGCCGGCCGGGGCGGGCGGTCACCGCCACCCACAGCGAGCGGCCGTCGAGGATGCCGGCGAACTCCGCCACGACGCGCCCGGGCGGGGGCACCCTCGGGTCGACCGGCGCGGGCGCGGTGCCCGGCTCGGGTCGGTCGGTGTCGTGGCCTCGTCGCCGGGCGATCCTCACGAGCCAGACCCTAGCGGTCCGCTCGACAATGGGCGTCCGCTCCGGTCAGGAGCCCGGCGAGGAGCCCGGTGGGGGTCACGCGCCACCGAGCACGTCGGCGAGGTCGTAGGACACCGGCTGCTCGAGCTGGTCGTAGCCGCAGGAGGCCGGGTCGCGGTCGGGACGCCAGCGCAGGAAGTGGGCGGTGTGGCGGAACCGGCGTCCCTCCATGGCGTCGTAGCGCACCTCGAGCACCCGCTCCGGGCGCAGCGGGGTGAAGCTGAGGTCCTTGCCCTGGCTCCAGCGGCTCTGGGTGCCCGGCACCCGGTCGGGGTTGGCCACCGCCCACTCCTGCCACGCGCCCCACGGGTGCTCGCCGATCGGGCACACCAGCGGCTGCAGTTCCTCGATCAGCTCCGCGCGCCGCGCGGCGGTGAAGCTGGCGCTGACGCCGACGTGCTGGAGCGTGCCGTCGGCGTCGTGCAGGGCCAGCAGCAGGCTGCCGAGCAGCGGCCGCTCGGGGGTGCTGGTCTTGTGCTCGCGGTAGCCGGCCACCACGACGTCGGCCGTGCGCTCGTGCTTGATCTTCAACATCGAGCGCACGTTCGGGGTGTAGGGGGCACTGAGCGGCTTGGCGCTGACGCCGTCGAGCCCCGCGCCCTCGAAGCGGTGGAACCACTCCGCGGCGACGGCGGGGTCCTCGGTGGTGCGGGTCAGGTGGCACGGACCGCTCGCGTCGAGGTGCCCCAGCGCGTCGACCAGGGCGGCCCGTCGCTCGGCGAAGGGACGCTCGAGGTAGGAGTCGTCGTCGAGGGCGAGCAGGTCGAAGGCGACGAACCGGGCGGGGGTCTCCTCCGCCAGCCGCGCGATCCGGCTGGCGGCGGGGTGGATGCGCTCCTGCAGCACCTCGAACTCCAGCCGGGAGCCGATCGCCACCAGGATCTCGCCGTCGAGCACGCAGCGCGCCGGCAACTGCGCGCGCGCCGCCGCGACGAGCTCGGGGAAGTAGCGGGTGAGGGGCTTGGTGTTGCGGCTGGCGAGCTCGACCTCGTCGCCGTCCTTGAACAGCACGCAGCGGAAGCCGTCCCACTTCGGCTCGAACGACATCGGCCCGACCTTCGCGGGGTCCGGCACCCCCTTGACGGGCTTGGCGAGCATCGGGAGCAGGGGCGGCAGGACCGGCAGGTGCACGGGGTCACACTAGGGCCCGGTCCGGGGTCGGTCGGGCGGTGTGGGCTTGGTCGGGTCGGGCATGATGGTGGCTCCGCCGCCGATCATGACGACAGGACATCCCGCACACGCCGATGGACAGTGACAGTCCGGGTCACCATCCGACCCTCACCGCCCCGCCCACCCGCGCCACGCTCCCGACCCCGGTCGAGCCAGTCCGCCCCGTCCTCGGGGGTGCCCCGTGTGGGTGCTGACGCTGCTGCTCGGCCTGCTGGTGATCCTCGCGATCACCGCCGCCACCGGCTACTTCGTGGCCCAGGAGTTCTCCTACATGGCGGTCGACCGGTCGCGCCTGAAGGCGCGCGCCGAGCAGGGTGACGCCGCCGCCCGCCGCGCCCTGCAGGTCACCCGCCGCACCTCCTTCATGCTCTCCGGTGCCCAGCTGGGCATCACCGTCACCGCCCTGCTGGTCGGGTTCGTGGCCGAACCGCTGGTCGGGGAGTCGCTCGGCGAGGGCCTCGGCCTGGTGGGCGTGCCCTCGGCCGTCGGTGTCGGCATCGGCACCACCGCGGCGCTGCTGCTCTCGACGCTGGTGCAGATGGTGTTCGGCGAGCTGTTCCCCAAGAACCTCTCGATCAGCCGCCCCGAGCCGGTGGCGCGCCGGCTCGCCTCCTCCACGCTGCTCTACCTCGCCGCGTTCGGCTGGCTGATCCGCGTGTTCGACGCCGCCTCCAACCGGCTGCTGCGCCTGCTGCGCATCGAGCCGGTGCACGACGTCGAGCACGCCGCCACCGCGCGCGACCTCGAGCACATCGTGGCCGACTCCGAGGCCTCCGGCGACCTGCCGGCCGGGCTCTCCCAGCTGCTCGACCGCATCCTGGAGTTCCCCGAGCAGCCGGTCGCGCACGCCATGGTGCCCCGCGCCCGGGTGACCACCGTGGACGGCGACGAGACGCTCGTGCAGCTCCAGCAGCTGATGGTCGCCGGCCACTCCCGCTACCCGGTGCTCGACGCGGACGACCAGGTGAGCGGCGTCGTGCACCTCCTCGACGTCCTCGACGTGCTGGCCGGGGTCCGCACCGCCGAGCGCGCCGCCGACCTGCAGCGCCCGGCGGTGCTCGTGCCCGAGACCATGACCCTGCCCGCCGCGCTGCGCACACTGGTGGAGCACCGCGCGCAGCTGGCCTGCGTGCTGGACGAGTTCGGCGGGTTCGCCGGCGTGCTGACCGTCGAGGACCTCGCCGAGGAACTGGTGGGCGAGATCGCCGACGAGCACGACCCGCTGCTGCCCGCCGTCCGGCCCGCCGGCGACGGCGCCTGGCTGGTGCCGGGCGAGCTGCCGCTGGACGAGGTCGAGCGCGTGATCGGCCACGACCTGCCGCGTCCCGGGGTGGAGACCGTGGGCGGCCTGGTCACCGCGCTGCTCGGCGAGCTGCCCGAGGTCGGCACCGTCGTGGTGTGCGACGTCGTCGACCCCGACCTGCACCTGGAGGAGGACGCGGCCCCGCAGGTGTCGCTGGAGGTGCTGCGGCTGGAGCGGCACGTGCCGGGTCAGCTGCGGCTGACCCTGCTCGCCCCTGCTCCGCCCGAGGCTCCCGCGCTCGCCGAGAAGTCTGAGCAGTCCGAGCAGTCCGAGCAGTCTGGGGAGTCCGAGAAGCCCATGGATCCCGTCGTCGTGGAGGAGGTCCGATGAGCGGCCCCTGGGCGGTCACGGCCGTGACCGTGCTGCTCATCGCGCTCAGCGCGTTCTTCGTGGCCGCGGAGTTCGCGCTCCTGGCGGCCAAGCGGCACCGGCTGCTCGA
Organism: Nocardioides sp.; assembly: GCF_964228225.1. Lineage (GTDB taxonomy): Bacteria > Actinomycetota > Actinomycetes > Propionibacteriales > Nocardioidaceae > Nocardioides. The sequence continues at coordinate 44,322 of NZ_CAXQZB010000018.1, read as the reverse complement.
CCTCGCCGCGAGCAGTGCCGCCGCGCGGGCCGCGCTGCGCTCCCACGACGAGCTCACCGTGCTGCTGGCCGGCTGCCAGCTCGGCATCACCGCCTGCGCCCTCGGTCTGGGTGCTATCACCAAGCCGGCGGTGAAGTACGCCTTGGCGCCGGTGATCGACGCCGTCGGTGCGGCCGACTGGCTGGTCACCGGGGCCAGCTTCGTGCTCGCGCTCATCGTGGTCACCTTCCTGCACCTGGTGGTGGGGGAGATGGCGCCGAAGTCGTGGGCGATCGCCCACCCCGAGCGGGCCGCGGTGTGGCTGGCCCTGCCGATGCGGGGCTTCCTCGTCGTCTTCCGGCCGCTGCTGGTGCTGCTCAACGACGTCGCCAACGCCTGCCTGCGCCGCGTCGGCGTCACCCCGGCCGACTCGATCCACGGCGGACAGACCCCCGACGACCTCGCCCAGCTCGTGGCCCACTCCGCCGAGGCCGGGTCGTTGGGCGGGGAGCACTCCGCGCCGCTGGCCCGCGCCCTCGCGCTGCGCGACGTCACCCTCGGCGACGTCGTCACCCCCGGCCGCGGGCTCACCGCCGTGCTGGTCGACCAGGACGTCGCCGCCGTGCGCGAGGCCGCCCGGGCCAGCGGCCACCTGCGCATCCTGGTGCGTCCGGCCCCCGGCGTCGTCCCCGACGGGGTCGTGCACGTGCGCGACACCCTGGCCACCGACGCCGGGGCCCCGCTCGCCCCGTTCGTGCGGCGGGTGCCGACGTTGTCCGCCGACCTGACGGTGCCCGAGGCACTCACCCGGATGCGCGAGGGGCGCCACCACCTCGTGCTCGTGACGACGCCCTCCGGACCCGCCGTCCTCACCCTCACCGACCTGCTCCACCGGCTCTTCCCGCCGGTGCCCGCCGCCTGAGGTCCCCGTCGTACCAAGCATCCGGCAGGCCGTTCCCCCCGATCGGCCTGCCGATCGCTTGGTGCGACGTCACCGCGGGCCTGTGGTGCCGTCCCGCGGGGCGGGCCCTAGGCTGGAAGCGATTCCCCGGTTGGTCTGCCGGCAGGGCCCGCCTGACTTTGAATCAGGACTAGCGACGTAGGTTCGACTCCTACCCGGGGAGCTCGACGCCGGGGTCCCACGTCTCCCGGGCGCTCGTCCCTGTCCCCTTGTGCGGGCGGTGATCATGGTCGGCATGACGGGCACCTGCGGGCGGCGTGAGGCGTTGATGGCGGCGGCGGCCGGGCTCGGGGTGCCGCTGGTGGTGCTGGAGTCCGACGGCGCCGCGCAGGCGGCCGGGGCTCCGGTGATCGCGACGTCGCGGGTGCCGGTGGGCGGCGGCGTCGTCGTGGCCCGCCGCGGGGTGGTGGTCACCCAGCCCCGACGCGGTCGCTTCAAGGTCTTCTCAGCCACCTGCACCCATGCCGGCTGCACGGTGTCGGGCGTGGCGGAGCGGCGGATCAGCTGTCCCTGTCACGGCAGCCAGTTCGCCATCACGACCGGCGCGGTCGTGGCCGGACCCGCGCCGAGTCCGCTCGCGGCGCGGGCGTTCACGATCCGCGACGGGCGGATCTACCTCGTCTGAGGGGGCTCAGACCCGCATGCCGGCGGCGCGGCGCAGGTCGCGTTCGGGGCGGCGGTCGTCGTCGCTGGCGGGGTCGACCTGCTCGATCTCCACCACGGGGCGGCCCTCCATCGTCACGCCGAGGCGACGCAGGCCGGTGTCGGCGGCGCGGCGCGGCTCCCAGCCCATGGCGGCCAGCCGGTCGCAGGCGTGGTCCCACGCGGCGGCGTGGAGCGAGGAGCCGTCCAGGACCACGTCGTGGTGGGGGAGGGGGAGCACCACCAGGCCGACGCCGCGGGGGACGTCGAGGTGGGCGTCGTGGAGGCAGTCGAGGGCGAGGTGGACGATCATGACCGCTCAACGCCGCGGCCATGGTGCGGGTTACGGCGGTGCGGGCGTGTCGCCGGCCACGCCGTCGCCCCCGGGGTCGTGCGCGGCGGCCACCTGAACGATCGTTCAGCCGTGCGGCCTCCCCACGCGGGCCGACGGGACGACCGCGATGGGAGTTTCCCCGATCCGGCCACGCCACGGCCCGATCCGCTGGGACGACGGCGCCGCGGTCGTCATACTCGGGTCGCTCCCTCCCCCTCGGCGAAAGGTCGCCACGTGTTCCGCCTCCCCCGCTCCACCGTCTCCCTGCTCGCCCTCACGGCCCTCGCGACCGGACTGCTCGCCGGATGTGGCGATGACGGCGACCCCACCCCGGGTGCCGCCGCGGACGGCGTCGGCAACGCGTCCTCGTGCGCCGTCGCCGACCTCACCGGCAGCTACCTCTACGAGATCCACGGCGACCTGCAGGTCGCCGAGGGCTTCGTGCCCTACCTCGAGGTCGGGCTGCTCGTCGCCGACGGCGAGGGCGGCGTGACCCGCACCGGCACCAACTCGGTGGACCTGACCGAGGCCAGCGAGGACGTCACCTTCACGGTGGCCGAGAACTGCGTGGGCGAGTTCACCTTCGCGGACGGCTCGGCCTACCGGGTCTCGATGAGCCCCGGCGGGCAGGAGCTGACCTTCTTCGCGGCCGGCTCCGACTCCGCCCAGGCCTACCTCGACGGCTCCGCCGACCGCGTCACCTCCGACACCGCGGCGGCGTGCGACGACGAGGTGCTGAGCGGCACCTACCAGTACCGCGCCCGTGGCGTCTTCGGCGGCCAGCCCCACGTCGAGCACGGCTTCGAGGTCTACGACGGCACCGGCGCGGTGGAGAACGTCTACCTCGTGGCCGGCCAGGACGAGCGCACCAGCCAGACCGGCACGTTCTCCTTCCAGGACGGCTGCCACGCGGTCGTGGAGTACGACTCCGGTCAGACCCTCGACCAGTACGTGGCCCCCGACGGCTCGGAGTTCTACTGGATCCAGACCGCCGGCTTCGACGCCCCCGGCTTCTTCGGCGGCCACGAGCACCGCGTGAGCACCGCCGTCGACACCGCGCTCACCGCCGACTGACCCGCCCTTCCGAAGATCCTTCCCGAGACCCTGCTCGCACCCTGCTCGAATCGGAGAACACGATGACGCTGACCCACTCCTCCCTGGCCCACTCCTCCCTGGCCCGCCCCTCCCTGATCCGGGCCGCGGCGGCCGCCGCCGCGCTCGCCGCCCGGGCCGTGCTGCCCGGCGCCGGACCCGCCAGCGGCAACTCCGGTGGCGCGAACAACCCGATGATCGCGCCGACCGACTCGGCCTACACCTCGACCGGCGTGAGCTGCAACCAGGGTCGCTGCCCCAGCCCGGAGCCCGCCCCCGGCACCGTGGGCTTCGACGGTCCCTGAGTCGTCCCTGCAGGGACGGCGGCGTCCGTCCGGCGTGCCCTCACCCCCGGGGATGGTCGGTGACTGGCACCCTGGGCACGGGTCGACGACGACCCCGGGGGTGTCGGGAGGCCGGATGAGCGAGGGTCGCCGCCGCCGCGCGCGCCCGATCGTCGGCTCGGCCGTGCTGCTCATCCTGCTCGCCGGCTGCGGGAGCGACGACGCGCCCGCGCTGTCGCCTCCGCCCGCCGACACCGCCTGCGACGTCGGCGACATCCGCGGCACCTACCTCTACGAGGTCCAGGGCGCGGGCGGTGCGGACACCACCCCCTACCTCGAGGTCGGCCTCCTGGTCGCCGACGGGCGGGGCGGGGTGCGCGGCGTCGGCACCGGATCGCGCCACCACCAGGAGTCGACGACCCGTTGGACCCTGCGGGTCGAGGACACCTGCCGCGCCACCCTGACCCCGGAGGATCCCGCGCTCGCGCCGCTCGAGGCCACCCTGGCGCCCGGGGGCGAGGAGCTCACCTGGTTCGTGGTGGGCGCCACGGGGGTGACCGACCAGCCGCTGCTCGACGGCGCTGCCGAGCGGGTGGACGACACCACGCAGCCGCGCTGCGACTCCGCGACCCTGACCGGCACCTACCTCTACCGCGCGCGGGGTGAGTACGGCGGCCGGGCCCACGTGGAGCAGGGGTTCGAGGTGTACAACGGCGACCGTGTGGTGACCAACGCCTTCCGCGTGGCGGGGTCGCGCCTGGACGGCCGGCTGCTGGGGGAGTACCAGTTCCTCGACGACTGCCACGCGGTGGTGGTCTACGAGAACGGCCAGGTCCTGCACCAGTACGTCTCCCCGGACGGGGAGCGCTTCAACTGGATCCAGACCGACGGGTTCTCCGCGCCCGGCTACTTCGGCGGCACCGAACGCCGGGTCTCGATGTCCACCGAGCCGGCCTTCGTGCTCGGCGGCGTGGGCCCGGTGGAGCCCACCGCCCCGGCGGATCCCGCGTCGTAGGCGGCCCGCGCCGCGACCACCGCGTCGATGTGGGTGCGGGCCCAGGTGTCGAGCTCGCGGACGACGTCGATGAGCGTCGCGCCGAGCGGGGTGAGGTCGTACTCCACCCGGGGCGGCACCTCCGCGTGCACCCGGCGCGTCGCGAGGCCGTCGCGCTCCAGGGCCCGCAGCGTCTGGGTGAGGACCTTGGGGCTCACGCCGTCGATGCGGCGCTGCAGCGCGGTGAAGCGGTGGGTGCCCTCGGCCAGCACCAGCAGCACCAGGACGGTCCACCGGTCCCCGATGCGGTCGAGCACCTCGCGGGTGGGACAGGCCGCCACGAAGGGGTCGGGGGTGTGGGGCACGGGCTGGGTCACGACGCTCACCTGGTCACTATCCCACGGGTAACCACAGCACTTCGAAGTGCCTACTCTCTCTTGGGAAGTATCGGGGTGGGCGGCGGGTTCGGGTCGGTGTCAGCACGTCCTCACACCCTGCGGAGATCCTCATGTCCCTCACCTCCAGCCCCGCCGTCCCGACCCATCCGTCCGGCCCCGTCGTCGTGATCGGCGCGACCGGGCACCTGGGCCGCCACGTCGTCGAGCACCTGGTGGCGCGCGGCGTCGCTCCTGCCGCGATCATCGCCACCGGCCGCAGCGTCGAGCGCCTCGCCGACCAGGCGTCGCGCGGGGTGGACGTGCGGAGCATCGACCGCGACGACGCCGACGCCCTGGCGCAGGTGCTCACCCCCGGCGCGCGGGTGCTGCTGATCTCGGGCACCGAGCCGCAGCGGGTCGCCCAGCACGCGCGGGTGATCGAGCTCGCGGCCGCCGCCGAGGTGGAGCGGGTGGTCTACACCTCCGGCCCGCGGGCGTCGACCTCCTCCCTGGACCTGCTGGCCGACCACGCCGCCACCGAGCGGCTGCTCGCCGACAGCACGGTGCCGAGCGTCGTGGTGCGCAACGCCTGGTACGTGGAGAACTACACCGACCAGGCGCCGGTCTACCGCGAGTTCGGCATGGCCAGCGCGGCAGGGGAGGGCACCGTGTCCCTCGCCCTGCGCCGCGAGTACGCCGAGGCGGCCGTGGCCGCGCTGCTGGACGACGCGCACCTGGGCGCCACCTACGAGCTGGGCGGGCCGGCCGCCACGCACGCCGAGATCGCCGCCGCGATCGGGGCCGCCCTCGGCATCGAGCTCGCGCCCGCCCCGGTCACCGAGGAGCAGCTCGCCGGGATCCTGGCCGGCGCCGGACTGCCCGACCCGATGCCCGCCTGGCTCGCGCAGGTGGACAGCGGGATCGCGCGCGGCGAGCTCCTGGTGCCCACCGACGACCTCGAGCGGCTGCTCGGCCGCGCGCCGCTGGGGCTCGCCGACGCCGTCGCCGAGGCGCTGGCCCAGGACTGACCCGACCCGATCGGGGCGTCAGTCGGCGGGTCGGTCGGCGGGTCGGTTGGCAGGTCGGTCGGCAGTGGTCTGCGCGCGCACCCGCGGGCGGTTGAGGCCCTCCTCGACCGCCTGCCGGATCTGCGCGCGGTTCTGCGACACGACGTGGGCGAAGAAGGCGTCGATCCGCTCGTCGCGCAGGACCTCCAGCACCACGCGGAAGCCGGTGTCGACGACCCCCTCCACGACGTCGTCGTGGAACGGCAGTCGGCGCAGCCGGCCGGCGGCGGGGTCGTCGCGCAGCTTCTCCGCGACGATCCCGCGCAGCTCCTCGCGGTTCTCGTTGAGCGAGGCGGCGAGGTTGGCGGGGTAGTCGCCGGTCTCGAGCACCGCGACCACCTCGTCGAGCACGGCGAGGGTGACCGGACGCCGGATGGCCTCCACGATCGGCTCGGCGAAGCGCTGGGCGAGGCGGTAGGTGAACCCGGCGCCGAAGGCGCGGTCGGTCACGCGCAGCAGGCGCACGACCAGCAGCACCACCCGCACCAGCCGGAAGCCGCGCAGCGCGGGGTGGGACACCGGGATCATGCCCAGCACCTCGTACCAGTTGCGCGCCACGAACACCCAGCCCTGCCCGCTGCGCCGCCAGCGGGCCAGGAACTCCACGAGGAAGATCGCGCAGATGCCGGCGTCGATCAGGAAGATCCGGTGCTCGACCTCGCGCGGCGGGTCGGCCAGCATCACGTAGCCGAGCAGGCCCACCGAGACCAGCGCGAGCGCGACCATCAGCAGGTCGATCCGGCTCGGGCGCCGGCGGCGCGCGGGGACAGGGCCCGCGGGGTCTTCAGGGCCTCCGGGGCCTGCGGGTCCCTCGCCCTCCGGCGGGGTGCGCCCGGCCGCCGCGCGGGCGAGGTGGTCACGACGGGCGGCCAGGGCGGCGGTGCTCATGGCGGACATGGTGCCCCACCGCGACTCCCCGCGGGGGTGGTGAGAGCCCGGCGTCAGGCCTGGCGGGCCGCTGCGAGCAGGGGGCGCAGCGCGGCGACGAGGCGGTCGCGCGGGTAGGCGTCGGGGTCGGCCAGCGACAGCCGGGCCAGCCGCTCGCCGGTGACCATGAGCAGGTGGGCGAGCACCTCGACGTCGAGGTCGGGCGCCCCCTGCGCCGCCAGGCCGCGGCGCAGCACCTGCTCCAGCTGCGCCCGCAGGACCTCCTGGGTGTCCTCGATACGACGTCGTACCACGGGCGGCGCGTTCTCGGTGAGCCCCAGCACCGGGCGCCACACCTCCGGGCGGGCCCGCACGACGTCGAGCAGGCTGCCGATCGCCTCGAGCAGCCAGTCGTCCAGCCTCAGGCCGGCCAGGTCGGTGGTGGCGGGCAGCAGGGGCACCACCGACTCCAGGGCCTGCTGCTGCGACCGGTCGAGCAGGGCGAGCAGCAGCGGCTCGAGACCCTCGAAGAGGGCGTAGACGACGGGCCGGGTGACGCCGGCCTCGCGGGCGATCGCCTCCACGCTCACGGCGCCGTAGCCGTCGCGCACCAGCACGGCCAGCGCGGCGTCGAGCAGCTGCTCCCGCCGTCGGGCCGCCGGCATCCGCGGGGCGTAGCGCCGCTGACGCGGGACGGGGTCGGCCATTCCCCCACGATATGACGGTGGTGTAGGTTCAGGCCAACCTACACACCTGTAGCAATCGCAGGCGTCATCGCACGCGGCAGTGTCCGACCGGAAGGCAGGCCCATGGCCCTCACGTCCCGCATCCCCGCCCCCCGCATCCCCGGCATCCGCATCCCCGGCACCCGCATCCCGACGGTCCTGCAGAGCCGTCGCCGGCTGGCGGAGAGGTACGAGCCCCACGCCGACCAGGGCTTCTTCGGTCCCGGTTCGGTCACGTGGAAGGTGTGGAGCCACCCCACGTCGGTGGTGCTCGGCTTCACCCGCTCGGTCACGATCGAGCACCTCGACCCGAACCTCGCGGCCGCCGTGGTGACCTCCGGCGGGGTCAAGTACCGCCCGCGCACCCGCTACGGACGCACCGTGCGCTACTTCGCGATGGTCGCCTTCGGGGCCACCGAGCCCACCGCCAAGGCCGCCGACGTGCTGGTGAAGGTGCACACCAAGGCGATCGGGCACGACCCGGTCACCGGCGGCACCTACGACGCCAACCGGCCGTCGTCGCAGCTGTGGATCCACATGACCGCGTGGCACTCGATCCTCTACTGCTACGAGAAGTTCGGCCCCGGTCCCCTCAGCGCGGCCGAGGAGGCGCAGTACTGGGCGGAGTGCGCCCGCGCCGCCGAGCTGCAGACGATCGACCCCGACACCGTGCCCCGCAGCCGCGAGGAGGTGCGCGCCTACTTCGCGCAGTGGCGCCCCCACCTGGCCACCTCCGAGGCCGCGCAGGACATGGTGCGCTTCATCCTCGGTCTCGACGTCGCCCTGCCGCAGGACCTGCCGCGGTGGCTCGCGCTGGGCTCCCGCCCGCTGCTCACCGTGATGCGCGCCGGGATCGTCGCGACCTACCCGCGCCACGTGCGGGCGATGTTCGACGTGCGCCAGTCGCGTGCCGTCGACGCCGCCGCGATCCTGGCCAATCGCGTCGGCCACCGAGTGCTCGCCGCGTCGGTGCCCCTGCAGATCGCCTTCCTCGAGCTGCTGGCCCCCGACGCCGTCGCCGTCGCGGCGCCGGTGCTGCTCGACCTGCCGGCCCGCGAGCCGATCACCATGACCCCCCGCGAGGCCCAGGCCCGCTACGGCTTCGACCGGCCCGACCGGGCCCACCCCGACCTGCGGGCCCGCCAGCACGAGCGGGTCTTCGGGCAGGGCGTGGCGCCCAGCGACGAGGGACTGGTGGAGTCCGAGGCGCACATCGGCCCGATGGCGACCAGCCGGGGCTGAGCGCCCTCAGGCCCGTCCCCACGGGCCTGTCGCGCCGGCGTCAGTCGCCGGTGCGGCGGGCCTGACGGCGTTCGGCCGGGGTCGGCGTGGGATCGGTGCCGACGAGGGCGAACACCGGGGCCGAGAGCCGCTCCAGGGCGGTGACGGTGTCGGCGTGCCGGTCGGCCAGGGTGGCCACCAGGCCCGCCAGCTCGGCCTGGGCCTGGGCGAGCGTGGCGAGGGTGTCGGCCAGCTCGCGCTGGCGCACCACGAAGTCCTGCAGCGGCTGGGCCATGGCGCCGGTGAGGTCCATGACGGCGTCGGCGAGACCGGCCACCTGGCCCACCAGCTTGGGCACCTCCGCCACGAGGTCCTCGGGCCGGGTGACGCCGGTGACGGCGGTGTCGCGCACGGCGCGCAGGGTGTCGCCGGCGACCTTGAGCGCGACCTGCTGGGACTTCGAGAGCAGACGCAGCGGATCGAGCGGGAGGTCGGGCATGGCTGCATGCTGACACCCGTCGCGGCGCCCCGGCCACCGCCACGCCGCAGGGGCGGGGGCGGGGCGGCTGCCCCTACAGTGGGGCGGGTGTCCCCCCGAGGTCCTCACGCAGAGCACGTCCACGATCCGGCGCTGACCGTCGTCGTCCTCGCCGCCGGTGGCGGTACCCGGATGAGGTCGCGCACGATGAAGGTGCTGCACACCCTGGGCGGGCGCAGCATGATCGGCCACGTCGTCGCCGCGGCCCGCGGGGTCGGCGCCGCCCGCGTCGTCGCGGTGATCGGCCACCAGCGCGAGGCGGTGGCCGCGCACCTCGCCGAGATCGCCCCCGACGTGCTCACCGCCGTGCAGGAGAAACAGCACGGCACCGGGCACGCGGTGGCCTGCGCCGTGGCGGCCGTGCCGGCCATCACCGCCGGCCCCGGCACGGTCGTCGTCGCCACCGGCGACACCCCGCTGCTCACCGCCGAGACCCTCGCCGCGTTCGTGGCCGAGCACCGGGCCTCGCAGGCCGCGGTGAGCATCCTGTCCGGGGTGGTGGCCGACCCCACCGGCATGGGCCGGATCCTGCGCACCGACGACGGCGAGGTGACCGCCATCGTGGAGGAGAAGGACGCCACCCCGCTGCAGCGCGACATCGCGGAGGTCAACTCCGGCATCCTCGCCTTCGATGCCGCCTTCCTCGCCGAGGTGCTGCCGCGGCTGGGCAACGACAACGCGGGCGGGGAGTACTACCTCACCGACGCCGTCGGCCTGGCCCGTGCCGACGGCCTGGCGGTGGCCGCCCACCCCGTCGCCGACGTCGACCAGACCGAGGGCGTCAACGACCGGGTGCAGCTGGCGCGGCTGCGCTCCGTGCTCAACCGGCGCGTGCTGGAGGGCTGGATGCGCGCGGGCGTCACGGTCGTCGACCCCGCCACCACCTGGGTCGACGTCGACGTCGAGCTCGCCCCCGACGTCGTGCTGCACCCCCAGACCCAGCTGCACGGCACGACCCGCGTCGCCGAGGGCGCGGAGATCGGCCCCGACACCACGCTGCGCGACTGCGTGGTGGGGGCCGAGGCGCGTGTGGTGCGCTGCCACGGCGAGCAGGCCCGGATCGAGGCCGGCGCGACGGTGGGTCCCTTCGCCTACCTGCGCCCCGGGGCCGAGGTGGGGGAGGGCGGCAAGGTCGGCACGTTCGTGGAGGTCAAGAACTCCGTGCTCGGCGCCGGCGCCAAGGTGCCCCACCTCTCCTACGTCGGCGACGCCGAGATCGGGGAGGGCACCAACATCGGCGCCGGCACGATCTTCGCCAACTACGACGGCGTCGCCAAGCACCGCACCCGGGTGGGCCGGCACGCCCGCACGGGCTCGAACAACACCTTCGTCGCCCCCGTCGACATCGGCGACGGTGCCGGCACGGGCGCGGGCACGGTGGTGCGGCGCGACGTGCCGCCCGGTGCCCTCGCGGTGACCAGCGGCCCCCAGCGCAACCTCCCGGGGTGGGCAGTGTCACGTCGTCCGGGCACGGACCAGGCGAAGGCGGCGGCGGCGGCTTTGGCAGAATCCGATCCGGCACCGGACACCCCGACCGCCGACTGAGCCGGAGCAGGTCCGGCTCGCGTGGGGGCCGTGCCATCGATCGAGGAGTAGGGCGTTGACCGGAATCCAGCGGGCCACCGAGAAGAACCTGATGATCTTCAGCGGCCGGGCCCACCCGGCGCTGGCCCAGGAGGTCTCCGACCTCGTCGGCACCCCGCTGGTGCCCACGACGGCCTACGAGTTCGCGAACTCCGAGATCTACGTGCGCTACGAGGAGTCGGTGCGCGGGTGCGACGCGTTCGTGCTGCAGAGCCACACCGCGCCCATCAACGAGTGGCTGATGGAGCACCTGATCATGGTCGACGCCCTCAAGCGGGCCTCGGCCAAGCGGATCACCGTCGTGATGCCGTTCTACGGCTACAGCCGCCAGGACAAGAAGCACCGCGGCCGTGAGCCGATCTCGGCGCGCCTGGTGGCCGACCTGTTCAAGACCGCGGGCGCGGACCGGCTGATCACCGTCGACCTCCACGCCGACCAGATCCAGGGCTACTTCGACGGCCCCGTCGACCACCTGATGGCGCTGCCGACCCTCACCGACTACGTGATGCGCAAGTACGGCCACCAGGACCTCGCGATCGTCTCGCCCGACGCCGGCCGCATCAAGGTCGCCGAGCGGATGTCGGCCCGGATGGGCGGCGCGCCGCTGGCCTTCATCCACAAGACCCGTCGCACCGACGTCGCCAACGAGGTCGTCGCCAACCGCGTGGTCGGCGACGTCAAGGGCCGGGTGTGCATCCTCAGCGACGACATGATCGACACCGGCGGCACGATCGTGAAGGCCGCCGAGGCCCTGATGAACGACGGCGCGGCCGGGGTGATCATCGCCGCGACCCACGCGATCCTCTCCGACCCCGCCGCCCAGCGGCTCAAGGACTCCCCGGCCGTGGAGGTGATCGTCACCAACACCCTGCCGATCCCGGAGGAGCGGATGTTCGACAAGCTCACCGTGCTCTCCATCGCCCCGCTGCTGGCCCGGGCGATCCGCGAGGTGTTCGAGGACGGCTCGGTCACCTCGATGTTCGACGGCCACGCGTGACAGCCCGGTGAGGGCCCGGTGAGGGCCCCGGTGACGGGCCCGTGAAGGCCTGGCAGCGCGTCGCCCTGGCCATGTTCGCGGTGGGCTGGGGCGCCAACCAGTTCACCCCGATGCTGCTGGCCTACGGCGCCGAGCTCGGGATGGGGGTGCAGACCCGGGCCTTCCTGTTCGGGGTCTACGCCGCCGGCCTGGTGCCGGCGCTGCTGGTCGGGGGCGCCGCCTCGGACCGGTGGGGACGCCGTGCCGTCGTGCTGCCCGCGGTCGTACTGAGCCCCCTCGCGACGCTGCTGCTGGTCCTCGAGCGCGAGTCCACCGCCGGCCTCGCGGCGGGGCGGCTGCTCGCCGGGGTGTGCTCGGGGGTCGTGTTCAGCGCGGCCAGCGCCTGGGTGTCCGACCTCGCGGTCGACGAGGCGCCCGGCACGGCCGCGCGGCGCGCGGCGATCGCGCTCTCCGCCGGGTTCGGCGTCGGGCCCCTGGTCACCGGCCTCGTGGCGCAGTGGTCGCCGGCGATCCTGATCACCCCCTACCTCCCGCACCTGGTGATGGGCGCGGTGGCGGTGCTCCTGCTGCTCCCCGCGCCCGGACCCGCACCGCGCGACCCGGTGCGGCGCGCGCTGGTGCGACTGCCGGCGGTCACGCGCGGACGCCGGTTCCTGCTCGTGGTGGCCCCGGCCGCCCCCTGGGTGTTCGGCTGTGCGGCCCTCTCGATCGTCTTCCTGCCCGCCGAGCTGCCGCAGGCGGGCGAGGGGGCGCTCGCCCTCACGGGCCTGCTCGCCGGACTCACCCTCGGCACCGGGGTGCTGGTGCAGCCCTGGGCCCGACGGCTGGAGGAGCGCCGCCCCCTGCTGGCCGGCGAGGTCGGCCTGGCCGCCGGTCTGCTGGCGTGCCTGCTCGGGCTCGGCGTGCTGGCGCTGGGGAGCCGGCTGCTCCTGCTGCCGCTCGGACCGATCTTCGGCGTCGGGTACGGCTGCGTGCTGGTGTCGGGACTGCGGGAGACCGAGCGGCTGGCCGACCCGGAGGAGCGCGGCGCCACCGTGGCGGTCTTCTACGCCCTGACCTATCTCGGCTTCGCCGTGCCGTACGTGCTCGGGGCGCTGGGCGGCGGGGCCACCGCGCTCGGCGTCGCCCTGGCCGCGATGGCGGTGAGCCTGCTCGTGGTCACGCTCGGTCGTCGAGGTGGTCCTCCCACGCCCGCCGCAGCAGCGGCGGCACCGCAGGGTCGCTGACCGCGGCCCGCACGGCCTCCAGCTGGGCGGGGGTGAGCGCGATCGCCGGGAACGCGTGGCCGGCGGCCTGGGCCGCCGCGGTGCCGCGGGCCGCCCACGTCGGGGCGCAGGCGAGGTAGCGCTCCACGTAGGGCGCCAGCAGGTCGGCCTGCTCCACCTGCCAGAACCCGGTCACCAGGGCTTCGAACAGGCGGTTCGAGGTGGCCGGGTCGTCGATCCGCTCCCACGCCGCCGCCTGTGCCGCCGCCTCCGGGCGCGCCGCCCGGGCCCGCGCCGCGCCGAGCTCGGCGTCCACCCCGGGATCGGCCGCCACCGCGGCCGCGATCCGCTCCTCGGTGCCGGGGGCGTCCAGCGCCGCGAGCCGCGTGAGCAGCCGCCAGCGCAGGCCGGGGTAGAGCGCGATGCCGGCCGCGTCGCCGGCGTCGAGCCATCCCTGCAGGAGGGCGGCGTCGTCGGTGCCGGCCACGACGCCGTCGAGGAACACCAGCCGGTGCTCCTCCGACGCGGCCCCGGGCAGGGCCGCGGCGCACAGGGCGGCCAGGCGGCGCAGGACCCCCGCGGCCCCGGCGCCGGGCACCCGCAGCGGGATCACCCGGCCCAGCACCCGGGCCAGCACGGCCCCGACGGTGTCGGGCGTCTCGGCCGGCAGCAGTCGCGCGAGGGCGTCGAGCAGGTCCTCGACCGGCAGCGCGGCCCGGTCGGGTCGGTCGTCGGCGTCGGCCAGCAGCCCGCCCCACACGACGGCGCGGGCGAGCGGGTCGGGCAGCGCGGCGAGATCCTGCAGCACCGCCGCCCGGGAGGCGGGGTCGAGCACCACGCGGGCGTAGGTGCCGCTGTCGGCGTTGGGCAGCACCACCAGCCCCCGCAGGTCGGGCAGCGGCACCGGTACGCCGTCGCCCGGGAGGTCGACCAGGACGCGGGCGGCCTCGCGCAGCCCCGGGCCCGCGTAGCCGACGACCAGGACCCGGTGCGGACGCCGGACCGGCGCCCCGTCGGCTCCGGCGGACCCCTCGTGGTGCAGCACCGGCACGCCGTCGGCGTCGAGCTCGATCCGCAGGGTGTCGAAGCCCGTGGTGCGCAGCCAGCGCTCGGCCCACTCCGCCACCGGCCGCGGCGAGGCGGCGTCGAGGGCCGCCACGAAGTCGGCGAGCGTGGCGTTGCCGAAGGCGTGCGCGGCCAGGTAGGCGTCGACGCCGGCGAGGAAGATGTCGTCGCCGAGCCACACCACCAGCTGGCGCAGCGCCGCGTGGCCCTTGGCGTAGCTGATCATGTCGAAGTTGCCCGAGGCGCTGTCGACGTCGGGCACGTCCTCCGGCACCGGCGCCACCGGGTGCGTGGAGCGGCGGGCGTCGGCGAGGTAGGCGCGCGCCTTGCGGGTGGTCTCGAAGCCGACCCGCAGGTCGGGGTAGCCCGCGCCGTCCTCGGCCACCCGGTAGCCCATGTAGTCGGCGAACGACTCCTGGAGCCAGGTGTCCTCCCACCACGTCATGGTCACGAGGTCGCCGAACCACAGGTGCGCCGTCTCGTGGGCGATGGTGGTGGCGCGCGAAGCGCGCAGCCGGTCGGTGAGCAGCCCGCGGGGCAGGTACTCGTCGCGGTAGGTGATGCAGCCCGGGGTCTCCAGCGCCCCCCAGTTCTGGCCCGGGGCGAAGACCTGGTGGTGGGAGGGGAAGGGCATCGGCACCGAGAACAGCGTGGCGTAGTGGTCCAGGCAGGCCTCGGTGGTGCGGGCGAGCTCCTCGAAGTCGCGGTCCAGCTCGGCGGCCAGCGAGACGCGGGCGTGCCAGCCGCAGGGCAGCGGCGCGCGGCCGGGCCGTTCGTAGATCCAGGTGCGCGAGTGCCAGGGGCCCGCGCACACCACGAGCATCGCGGTGGGCAGCGGGGGCGTGGTGGCGAACGCCCAGCGACCGGTGGCGGCGTCGTGGGACTCCAGCGGGCCGTTGGCCAGCACCGTCCACTCCGGGTCGGCCCGCACCCGCAGCGTCAGCGGCGCCTTGAGGTCGTTCTGGTCGAAGCACGGGATCACCCGCTGCGCCACGTCCATGCCGAGGTAGGCGCTGGCGTAGGTGCGCCCGTCGGCGGGGTCGGTGACGACGTGCAGCCCGTCGCCGTCAGTCACGTAGGGCACCTGCGCCACGACCTCCACCTCGTGGCGTCCGGGCGCGAGGCCGGGCAGCGGCAGGCGCCGGCCGTCGTAGCGCGACGTCGGCACCGCCACGCCGTCGATCGCGAGCCGCTCCAGCACGGCGCCGGTGAGCTCGAGGAACGTCTCGCCACCGGTGGTCGCCAGGGCGGTGAACCCGATGCGGGCGCACACCCCGAACCGGGCGCCGGGGGCGGCGTCGCGCAGGTCGAGGTCGACGTCGTAGGACACCTGCGCGACGGCGGCGGCGCGGGCACGGGCTTCACTCAGGCTCAGGCTCACCCCTCCACCCCATCACACGCACCGCCCGCTCGGACGCAGCGCCGCGGCCCTCGGCGACGGGGCACCGGCGATGGGGCACCGGCGATTGGGCACCGGGGGCGGCGGTGCGTAAGGTAGGGGAGTTGCCTCGGCGAGGGAGCCACGCTCCGTGATCGACAGGGCCGTACGGGAGACCGTGCTGCGCCGTCGTGCGCGCTGCTCCCGCCCCTCGTCGGCACCCGATCCCGATCGTGCCCCGTCCCGAGTCTGCACCGCGTCAGCGCCGCCCCGCCCGAGGAGTACCCCGCATGTCCACCGAGAAGATCGTCGCCGAGCCCCGCACCGAGTTCGGCAAGGGTGCGGCCCGCCGCCTGCGCCGCGAGAAGAAGATCCCGGCCGTCATCTACGGCCACGGCCAGGAGCCCCAGCACCTCGCGCTGCCCGAGCACGCCACCAAGATGGCGCTGCGCCACGGCGGCCCCAACGCCGTGCTCGAGCTCGTCATCGACGGCACCCCGCAGCTCGCGCTGACCAAGCAGATCCAGGTCGAGCCCATCCGTCGCGTGCTCGAGCACGTCGACTTCGTGGCCGTCAAGCGCGGCGAGAAGGTCACCGTCGACGTCCCCGTGGTCGTCGTCGGCGAGGCCGGCCCGGAGACCCTGGTCGTGACCGACAGCGCGACCCTGCAGGTCGAGGCCGAGGCCACCCACATCCCCGAGCAGATCGAGGTCTCGGTCGAGGGCCTGGAGGCCGGCACCCAGGTGCTCGCCTCGCAGGTGTCCCTGCCCAGCGGCGTCGAGCTGCTCACCGACGGCGAGACCCTGGTCGTCAACGTCACCCAGCAGATCTCCGCCGAGGCCCTCGAGGCCGAGCTGGAGGAGGCCGAGGCCGAGGCCGGCATCGAGCGCGACCCGTCCGACGACGAGGTCGCCGAGGCCGAGGCCGCCGCCGAGACCGAGGAGTCCGGCGACTCCGAGTGAGCGCCCGGCGAGGTGACTCGCCCCTGACGCGTGCGCGGGGGATCAGCCGGCTCCGGTGGTACCTGGGCCGGTTGATCGCCCCCGCCGCGCGCGGACCCGTCGTCGACCCCCCTGCCACCGAGGAGCACGCCATGGACGCCGAGGTCTGGCTCGTCGTCGGCCTGGGCAACCCGGGTCCCTCCTACGCCGGGCACCGGCACAACATCGGCTACCTCGTCGTCGACGAGCTGGCCAGTCGCATGGGCTCGCCGTTCCGAGCCCACAAGACCGGCCGCGCCGACGTCGTCGAGGGCCGGCTCGCGCCGCCCGGCGGCACCGCTCCGCGCGTGGTGCTGGCCAAGGCGCGCAGCTACATGAACGAGATCGGCGGCCCCACCAAGGCGCTCGCCACCTTCTACAAGGTGCCGCCCGCGCGCGTCGTCGCGATCCACGACGAGCTCGACATCGCCTTCGGCACGCTGCGCATCAAGCTCGGGGGCGGCGACAACGGCCACAACGGGCTGAAGTCGATCCGCTCCTCCCTGGGCACCGGCGACTTCCACCGCGTGCGCGCCGGCATCGGGCGCCCGCCGGGACGCCAGGACCCGGCCGACTTCGTGCTGTCGAACTACTCCAGCACCGAGCGCAAGGAGCTGCCGCTCCAGATCGTCGAGGCCGCCGACGCGGTGGAGACGCTCATCACCCACGGTCTCGAACGCACCCAGCAGCAGTTCAACCGCTGACCCAGGCCGTAGGCTGCGCGGCGTGACCGACACTTCCACGCCCCCGCCCGCCGCCGCCACCGACGACCACGTGCTCGCCGCCTGGCTGGCCGAGGAGGCCGGCCGCCGGCTGCTCGAGGTCCGCGGCGAGGGCCTGGAGGGCCGGGCCCTCAAGGACGCCGGCGACCGGGCCGCGCACGAGCTGCTCATGCAGTTGGTGGCCGAGCACCGCCCCGACGACGCCGTGCTGTCGGAGGAGGGCAAGGACGACAAGGTGCGCCTGGTCGCCGACCGCGTGTGGATCATCGACCCCCTCGACGGTACCCGCGAGTTCTCCGAGCCGCCGCGCGACGACTGGGCCGTGCACGTGGCGCTGTGGGAGCGCAGCGCCGACGACCTCACCGCCGGTGCGGTCGCCCAGCCCGCGCTGGGGGAGACCTTCACGACCGGCCGCCCCGCCGTCGTCCCGCCCCGCACCAGCGCCCGGCCCCGCATCGCGGTGAGCCGCACCCGTCCGCCGGCCGTGGTCGACGCCCTCGCGGCCGAGATCGACGCCGAGCTCGTGCCGATGGGCAGCGCCGGGGTGAAGGTGATGTCGGTCGTGCGCGACCTCGCCGACGCCTACGTCCACGCCGGTGGCCAGTACGAGTGGGACTCCGCCGCGCCCGTCGCCGTCGCGCGCGCCGCCGGTCTCTTCACCAGCCGCATCGACGGTTCCCCGCTGCGCTACAACCAGGACGACGTCTACCTGCCCGACCTCATCGTGTGCCGCCCCGAGCTGGCCGAGGAGATCGTCGCGTTCGTCGCGGCCCACGGCTGAGCACTCCCAGCACCACGGCGACGGCCGCCCGGATCCGACGATCCGGGCGGCCGTCGGCGTTCGGAGGGCGGCTCACGGTGTTCCTGGCCCGGTCGGGCCAGCCCTCCTGGCCCGTTGTGACTAGGTCGGAACGGGTGCGTGGTCCAGGTCACGTTCGCGTTCCCTGAAGTCACCCGTCGCGTTCGGTCCCCGTTCACCCAACGCGACGCCTCCGTTCTCGCGCGCTCCTGACACTCGGCGAGGCCGTCCACCCGGACGGCGCTCCCCGACAGGCAGGACCCCGCCCCACCGTGAGCACCACGCTCCCCGAACGCGAGCGCGTCGACGACAAGCCGACGCCGACGCCGCGGCCGATCAACAAGACCTTCACGGGGGTCGATGCGATCTTCGCGCAGGGCGCACGCGCCGTGGGCGCCACCGTCCTGATCATCACCGGCGGCGTCGGCCTGTTCCTCGGCTACCAGGGCTACCCCACCCTGCAGCGCTACGGCTGGAGCTTCTTCACCGAGCGGGAGTGGAACCCCGAGGCCGACGTCATCGGCATCGCGGCGGTCCTGCTCGGCACCATCGTGATCGCGACCGTAGCCATGACGATGGCCTTCCCGCTCGCCCTGCTCACCGCGCTCTACATCAGCGAGTACGCCCCGCCGCGCCTGAAGCCGACCCTGGTCTCGATCGTCGACCTGATGGCGGCCGTGCCCTCGGTGGTCTACGGGCTCTGGGGCGCGCTGCTGATCATGGAGTACGCCTCGCAGTTCGCGCTGTTCGTGGACCGCACGCTCGGCTGGATCCCGATCTTCGACGTCGTGGGCGGCAACCCCGATGCGCCGGCGCCGACGATCTCCCGCTACAGCTTCAGCGCCTTCTGTGCCGCGATCGCGGTGGCGATGATGGTGACCCCGATGGCCTGCGCCGTGATGCGCCAGGTGTTCTCCCAGACGCCGCCGGGGGAGAAGGAGGCCGCGCTCGCGCTCGGCGCCACCCGCTGGGGCATGATCCGCTCGGTCGTGCTGCCCTTCGGTCGCGGCGGCATCATCGGCGGCTCGATGCTCGGGCTCGGCCGCGCGCTCGGGGAGACCATCGCGGTGGTCCTGATCCTCTCGACGACCTTCGAGTTCAAGGTCCGGCCCTTCGAGCTGGGGGGCAACAGCGTCAGCGCGCTGATCGCCAACCGCTTCGCCGAGGCCGACGGCAACCAGCTCTCCGCGCTCCTCGCGGCCGGCTTCGTGCTCTTCCTCATCACCCTGGTGATCAACACCCTGGCCGCGATGGTGGTCAACCGCTCGCGATCGGGAGCGGGGACCGACGCATGACGACCGTGCACCCCGACTCCGGTGCTCCCGAGGTGACCCTCGGCAAGCACGTCGCCGCCCCGACCGGGCCCACCGTCCCCGGAGGTCTCGAGGCGGCGAAGCCTGCGACGGCCGCGGCCCCCGGTGACGCCAAGGCGCTCTACCTCGACGAGGCGCCGACGACCATCACCACCCCCAAGCTCACCCACCGGCCCGTCCTCGACCCCGACGCCGCCCCGGCGGTGCGTCGCGCCAGCCTCGGCAAGCCGACGCCGGAGGAGCGGCTGCTCGCGGCCGGCACCTGGGTCGCCTCGGTGGCGACGGCCTGGCTGCTCACCCAGCGGCTGCTGCCGCTGCCCGGTGTCGCGTGGTTCGTCATCGTCACCTTCCTGTGCGGGCTGTCCTTCACCGTCGTCATCACCCTGCTCACCGGCACCCGGGTGGAGGTGGTCGACCGGCTCGCCCAGGTCGTCGTCACCGGCGGAGCACTGACCCTCGGGGTCGCGCTCTTCAGCACCGTGGCCTTCGTCGCGGTCAAGGGCTACGAACCGGTGCTGAACCTGAACTTCCTCGGCTCCGACATGGGCGGGGTCGGTCCGCAGGACCCCTTCGACCGTGGCGGCATCCGCCACGCGATCCTGGGCTCGCTCATCCAGGTCGGCATCGCCATCGTGATCACCCTGCCGCTGGGCATCGGGACCGCGGTCTTCATGACCGAGGTCGGCGGCCGGTTCGCCCGGATCGTGCGCACCGTCGTCGAGGCCATGACCGCGCTGCCCTCGGTGGTGGCCGGCCTGTTCATCTACACCGTCTGGATCGTCACCCTCGGTCAGCCCCGCTCGGGCTTCGCCGCCAGCCTCGCGATCTCGGTGATGATGCTCCCGATCATCGCCCGCGCCGCCGACGTCGTGCTCCGGGTGGTGCCCGGCGGCCTGCGTGAGGCCAGCCTGGCCCTGGGCGCCAGCCGGTGGCGCACCGTGTGGCACGTCGTCCTGCCGACGGCCCGGCCCGGCCTGGCCACCGCGCTGATCCTCGGGGTGGCCCGCGGGATCGGCGAGACCAGCCCGGTGCTGCTCACCAGCGGCGCGGCCCAGTTCACCGTGCTCAACCCGTTCGGCACCTCGATGAACTCCCTCCCGCTCTTCGTCTACTCCAACGTGCGGTCCGGAGACCCGACCGCCATCCAGCGGGCCTACGGCGCGGCCTTCGTGCTGCTCGTGATCGTGCTCGTGTTCTTCGTCATCGCCCGTCTGCTGGCACGCCCGCCCGGCAGCTCGACCCGGAAGCGGAAGTCCCGATGAGCCTCACCCCGTTCCTGCCGTCCCTGCGCTCCCGGCTGCGGCTGCGCCCGCAGGCGCGACGCCTGCTGCTGGGGGCCACCGTGCTCGGCGTGGTGGCACTCCCGGCGGCCGCCGGCACCGCCCTGGCCGCCGAGGGTGGCCAGGCGCCGGCGAGCGCCGCGCGTGCCGCCTACACGACCATCGAGGGCACCGGCTCCACGTGGTCGGAGCTGATCGTCCAGCAGTGGATCGCCGACGTCGACGCCAACGGTCTCAAGGTCGTCTACACCGGCGGTGGCTCCACCAAGGGTCGCAAGGACTTCTCCCAGAACAGCGTCGACTTCGCGATCTCCGAGATCCCCTACCAGGGCGAGGACGAGAACGGGCAGTCCGACACCAGCAACGGCCGCGACTTCGCCTACCTCCCGATCGTGGCCGGCGGCACGGCGTTCACCTACCACCTGGAGGTCGGCGGCGAGCTCGTGCGCAACCTGCGGCTCTCGGGCGAGACGATCGCCAAGATCTTCACCCAGGAGATCACCAACTGGAACGACCCGCAGATCACCGCCGACAACAACGGCCGCAGCTTCCCCGACAAGGCGATCATCCCCGTGGTCCGCTCCGACGGCTCGGGCACGACCGCGCAGTTCACCGCGTGGCTGGACAAGCAGTACCCCTCGCTGTGGCGGCCCTTCGCGGGCCGGTCGGGCCTGACGTCGTTCTACCCGCGCGAGGGCCGCACCGGGATCGTCGGTCAGTCCGGCTCCGACCAGGTCATGAACACCGTGGCCGGGTTCGCCGGCGACGGGATGATCGGCTACGTCGAGTACGCCTACCCGGTCAACAAGGACTACCCGGTCGTCAAGGTGCTCAACAAGGCCGGGTACTACGTCGAGCCGACGCAGTACAACGTCGCCGTCGCGCTCACCAAGGCCAAGATCGACAAGTCCGACCCGAGCAACCCCTCGACCTACCTCACCCAGATCCTCGACGGCGTCTACAACAACGCCGATCCCCGCGCCTACCCGGTGAGCTCCTACAGCTACATGATCATCCCGACCGGCGCCGACGACCAGCGGATGACGACGTCGAAGCGGCAGACCCTGGCCGACTTCCTCTTCTACTCCCTGTGCTCCGGCCAGACCAAGGCCGGGCCCTACGGGTACTCCCCGCTCCCGGTGAACCTGGTCAAGGCCGGGTTCGAGCAGATCGGCCGGCTGGCCGCGGCCGATCCGGACGTGGACATCAAGAACCGCGACATCGCCTCGTGCAACAACCCGACCTTCGACGGCAAGAACCCGAACCGGAACCTGCTCGCCGAGATCGCCGAGCAGCCGCCGGCCTGCGACAAGCAGGGCGAGGGGCCGTGTGGCACCTCGACGGGTCAGAACACCAACAACGGCGGTGGCGACGGCAGTGGTGAGACCGGCACCGACGGCGGTGACGACACGACCAGCGGTGACGGCACCACCAGCGGTGACGGCACCACGACGGGCACCGACACCGGGGGCGGACCGAGTGCCCCCGGCAACGCCCCCGGCGACGGGGGAGCCCCGGTCGTCGACCCCGAGACCGGTGCGGTCGTCACCACCGACGGCTCGGTCGTCTCGGGCGACACCGCGGTGTTCGCCAGCTCGACCACGCTGGACCGCGACCCGCCCGACTCGGGCGCGTTCGGCCTGGTCGCGGCCGTCGAGCTGCTGGCGCTGGTGCTGCTGCCCGGGCTGCTCGTCGCCTACTACCGACGTCGCGCGGCAGGTGCCTGATGCGTCGCCTCCTCGGAGCCCTCGCCCTCGCCGTGACCGTCCTCGCGGCCGTCCCGGCAGTACTGCCCGCGCCCACCAGCGCGGCGGCACCGACCGCGGTCGGGACCCCGCCCGAGCGGGCCGCCGCCGACGGCTACCGCGAGACCCGGACCCTGACCCGCACCTTCACCGACGCCTCGGGTGAGCAGCGCACGGTGGCCTCCTACGACGTCACCGTCTCCGCCGACACCACCCGCGACCTGCGAGGCCGGCAGCGGGTGCGCATCTCCTGGTCGGGCGCCCAGCCCAGCGGCGGTCGCGCGGCCAACCCCTACGGCGAGAACGGGCTGAACCAGGAGTATCCCGTCGTCATCATGCAGTGCCGGGGGCAGGGCGAGGACGTGCGGCCGGAGACGTGCTGGACCAGCTCGTTCTCCCAGCGCTCCCAGCTGCTGCGCTCGGACCTGGAGTCGGTGTGGCGCGAGGACGCGGCCGCCGACGAGGCCGACAAGGCCCGCGTCTCGGGGCTGGACCCGATCCCCACCGAGCAGTGCCCGACCGCCGACACCAACGGCTTCTCCTCCCGGCTCACCGAGTTCGTGGCCGCCAACGGCACGGTCTACCCCGCCTGCAACGCCGACACGATGCCGCCCGAGGCCGCGGTCGGCGCCGCCTTCCCGCCTGCCGAGGTCGCCGCGTTCACCGACGAGGACGGCGCCGGGTCGGTGCAGTTCGAGGTGCGCTCGGACGTGGAGAACGAGTCCCTGGGCTGCAACAACACGGTGGACTGCTCCATCGTCGTCATCCCGATCGTCGGCATCAGCTGCGACCGCCAGGAGGGCGACACCGCCTCGCTCAGCGAGCGCGCCTGCCGGCGCCGGGGCCAGTTCGCGCCCGGGTCGAGCAACTTCGCCAACGACGGCATCGACACCGCCGTCGGACCGGCGCTGTGGTGGTCGGAGTCGAACTGGCGCCACCGCTTCGAGATCCCGATCAGCTTCGGCCTCCCGCCCGACACCTGCGACGTGCTGGACCCGCGCCCTCCCACGGGCTTCTTCGGCTCCGAGCTCCTGGCCCAGGCCGGCCTGCAGTGGGCGCCGGCCTACTGCCTGAACAAGAAGCGCTTCAAGTTCCAGCTCAACATCACCTCCGACGCCGCCGGCTTCAACCTCATGGAGTCCGACCAGGCGGCCGCGGCCGTCGTCTCCTCCGAGCAGGAGCAGCGCGGTGAGATCCCGGTCGGCTACGCCCCGACCGCGGTCACCGGGTTCGCGATCGGCTACATCATCGACCGGCCCGACAACGCCGGGGAGTACGACTCCCTGAAGCTCAACGCCCGGTTGATCGCCAAGCTGCTCACCCAGTCCTACCCCGCCTCCGACCTCGGTCGCGGTCATCCGGGGATGGCCGACAACCCGATCTCGATCGTGAACGACCCCGAGTTCATCAGGCTCAACCCGGGGCTGTCGCGGATCGATCAGGAGGCGGCCGCCACCGTGCTCTCGCTCTCGGTGTCCTCCGACGTCATCGAGCAGCTCACCGCCTACCTCGCTGCGGACCCCGAGGCACGTGCGTTCATCGCCGGGCAGAAGGACCCGTGGGGGATGCGGGTGAACCCCGCCTACCGCGATCTCGCCGTGCCGCTGGACGAGTTCCCGCTGCTCGACACCTACGTCCCCGAGACCCAGGACAGCTGCCGCCAGGCCAACCCGGTGGTCTACCTCAGCGCCGTGGCGGCCCCGGTGACGAGCCTGCGCAAGATCTCCGACGCCTTGCTCGACGGCCAGCCCAACGTGCAGACCCGCTGCGAGTTCGACCCGCCGACCGGCACGTTCAAGATCGGCAAGATCGCCCGGCAGTCCTACGGCGCACGCTTCATGCTCGGGCTCGTGAGCCTGGGCGACGCCGCCCGCTTCGGCCTGCGCACCGCGGCGCTGGAGACCCGGCCCAACCGGTTCGTCGCCCCGACCCCC
Source organism: Nocardioides sp. (assembly GCF_964228225.1). Lineage (GTDB taxonomy): Bacteria > Actinomycetota > Actinomycetes > Propionibacteriales > Nocardioidaceae > Nocardioides. The sequence continues at coordinate 20,239 of NZ_CAXQZB010000018.1, read as the reverse complement.
CAGACGATGGCCAACGCCGTGGGTCTGATGACCAGGTCGACGCCGCGCGGTCCGTTCGAGCTCGACCAGGCCGATCTGCGCCGCTCCTCCAACGCCTATCCCGGCACGATGGTCGTCTACACCGCCTCCAAGCTGTTCGGCGTCGACCCCGACACCGCACGTTCGGTGTCCCAGTTCATCCGGGTCTCCACCACCGAGGGTCAGCGCCCCGGCAGCGGCAACGGTCGGCTGCCTGGCGGGTTCGTGCCGATCCGCAACGGCGGACCCACCGCGAAGCTGAAGAAGGCCGCCACCGAGGTCGCCGCCCTGGTCAGCGCCCAGGACACCCGCCCGCCCCGGCAGGGCGGAGGCGACGACGACGGCACGGATGACGGCACGGACGGGACCGGTGACTCCGACACCGACACCGGGACCACCGACTCGGGCGGCACCGACGTCCCGGGCGACACCGATCTCCCCGCGGTCGACGCCCCGACCGACGGTGCGGTGCCGACCGAGACGCCGGCCCCCACCACCGACGCCCCGGCCGAGATCGACGTCGTCTCGACCGCCTCCACGCGCGGCGCGGAGGCGGGGATCGCGGGCTGGCTGCTGCCGGCGCTGCTGCTGCTCGGCCTGGTCGCCGGCGGTGCCGTCGTGCTCGTCCGGTTCCTCGTCGCGCCGCTGCGCGCCGCCCGCACCCCCGGGAGCGGCTCATGACGCTGCTCGCGCCCCGTCCGGCCGGCGCACGCCCGACGTCGCCCGCCGCGGCACCGCCGACCGTCCAGGTCATCAACACCGGCCTCACCATGGCGGCGCTCATCGCGCTCTGGCTGGTCGTCCAGCTCACCGTGCTCGGCTCGATCTCCCACGACCGCGCGCAGACCCTGCTCTACCGCGACCTGCGCGTCGACCTCTCCCAGCAGACCGCACCGCTGGGCGGGCCGATCGAGCCCGGCACGCCGGTGGCGCTGCTGACCCTGCCCACCATCGGGGTCGAGGAGGTGGTCGTCGAGGGCACGAACTCCGGCGACCTCCGCGCCGGTCCCGGCCACCGCCGCGGCACCCCGTTGCCCGGTCAGGTGGGCACCTCGGTGGTCTACGGCCGCGCCGCCACCTACGGCGGGCCGTTCCGCGAACTGCCCCGTCTGGCGGTGGGCGACCCGATCGTCGCCGTCTCCGCCCAGGGCACGCAGACGTTCTCGGTCATCGGGCTGCGGCGCGAGGGCGACCCCCTCCCGCAGCCCGCGGCCGCAGGCGTCGCCCGGCTCACCCTCGTGACCGCGGAGGGCTCGGGCCCCTTCGCCCGGTTCACCCCCACCGAGACCGTCTTCGTCGACGCCGAGGCCGCCGAGGGCTTCGGCACCCCGAGCGCACCGACGGCGGCGCTGCCGCCCGAGGCCGAGCAGGCCATGGGCACCGATCCCGAGGCCCTGCCCGCCCTGGCGCTGTGCCTCGCCCTGCTGCTGGCGCTCACGCTCGGCGTGGTCGCCGTCCGCCAACGGCTCTCCGCCGTCCTGACCTGGGTGATCGCGAGCCCGCTCGTGATCGCCCTGGCCTGGATCACCACCGACACCGCGGCCCGGCTGCTGCCGAACCTCGTGTGATCGGGGCCCGGGCCCCGCACCACCACACCGCGACACCACTGCACCACCGCACCACCGCACCACCGCAGCACCGCACCACCACTCATCCCGAAGCAGAACCCTCACGAGGAGCGAACATGCTCGTACGCAAGGCCTTCGCCGGCGCTCTGACCGTCGCCCTGACCGGCGCCGCGCTGGCCGGTGCGACCGGCACCGCCCACGCCGTCTACACCGCCGACCCCGACGACACCACCTTCACCCCGGTGAGCTCCGACCTCATCGGCGTCGGCTCCGACACCAGCCAGAACGCGCTGTTCCGGCTCGCCAACGCCTACAACGGCACCAACCCCGCGCCGGCGGTCAAGATCGCCACGTACGCCGCCACCGGCGGTGGCACGCTGACGCTGCCGGGCGGCACCGAGATCACCCGACCCAACGGGTCCGGTTCGGGCAAGAACCAGCTGTACAACCCCAGCGTCCCCGAGATCGACTTCGCCCGGTCCTCCTCCTCGCTGAACACCGCCGAGACCAACGCGGGCCTCCAGCAGATCCCGTTCGCCCTCGACCGCCTCAAGCTCGCCGTCTCCAACGACGTCGCGTCGAACGCGCCGGCCACGATCACCCCGGCCCAGATGGTGCAGATCTACAGCGGCCAGGTGACGAACTGGAACCAGATCGGCGGCCAGAACGGCACCATCGAGCCCAAGATCCCCCAGAACGGTTCGGGCACCCGCTCGTTCTTCATCGCCCAGCTGACCGCCGCCAACGGCGGTACCCCGGTGACCCTGGCCGCCTCGGTCCAGGAGGTGCAGGAGCACGACCCGGCCCCGATCCGCAACAACGCCAACGCGGTCGCGCCGTTCTCGGTCGGTCGGGCCAGCCTCGCGGGCACCGCGCTGGCCCTGCGTGACGGCTTCACGGCCAACCGCGCGCTCTACAACGTGGTGCGCGGCACGGTCGTCGGCAACTCCGACATCCAGGCCGTCTTCGGCTCCGCCGGCTTCGTCTGCTCCGACGCGGCGTTCCCGCTGATCGCCGCGGCCGGCTTCGAGCAGCTCGCCCGCCCCGAGGACGGCGGTGTGTGCGGTGTGGCGACCCAGACCGCCACCTCGGACTTCGACCTCAACGTGCCGGTCGAGCCGATCGAGACCACCACCACGGTGACCGGTGCCAGCACCGCCCGGGGCCAGGTGCGCCTGAGCGCCGCCGTCGCCCGCACGGGCGCCGGCACCGCGCCCCAGGGTTCGGTCACGTTCGTCGACACCGCCACCGAGACCGAGCTGGGCGAGGCCGCGCTCATCGGCGGCACCGCACAGATCACGCTGACCGGCCGCACGCCGGGCGCGCTGGGCGTCACCGCCACCTACACCCCCGAGGCCGACACCGCCTTCGTCGCCTCCAGCGACGACGCCACCGTGGTGGTCAAGGACGGGTCGCGCCTGGCCGAGACGTTCCCGGCCGCCAGCAAGAAGGGCGCGGCCAACGTCAAGGGCGCCATCGTGGCCAAGTACCTCGCGCTCGCCGGTGCTCCCACCGGTCGGATCACCCTCACCGAGGGCAGCAAGGTCGTCGGCTCCGGCACCCTGTCCGGCGGCAAGCTGACCGTGACCCTGACCAAGGCCAAGCTCGGCAAGGGCAAGAGCACGGTCAAGGCCACCTACGCCGGCGACGCCAAGGCCGTCGGCTCCACCCTCACCTTCACCGTCACCTTCAAGTGACCTCCGGGCGATCTGCGGGAGGGCCGCGCTTCACGTGATGTTCACCCGACCCTGATTGCCTGATCCGGTTCCGCCCGGGCCCGTGCACCACGGGCCCGGGCGGCCCTCTCTCCTCGAGTCCCGCCCTCCCCGCCGCCACCGCCTCCGCACAGGAAGACCGCCGTCATGGCCCACACCACCCAGCTCCCCGCCGTCACCGACCCCGCCCCGACCGACGGGCTCGCGGGGGCCAAGGCGCCCCTGGCCCAGCTCGAGGGCCGTGAGATCACCGCCTGGTTCGGCGACCGCATGGTGCTCGACCGGGTCTCGCTGGTCATGCCGGCCGGTTCGATCACCGCCCTCATCGGTCCCTCGGGCTGCGGCAAGTCGACCTTCCTGCGCATCCTGAACCGCATGCACGAGCTGGTGCCCTCGGCGGCGTTGGCGGGGGAGGTCCTGCTCGACGGCGAGGACATCTACGACCCCTCCAAGCGCCTCATCGACGCCCGCCGCGCGATCGGCATGGTGTTCCAGAAGCCCAACCCGTTCCCGGCGATGTCGATCCGCGAGAACGTGCTCGCCGGCCTCAAGCTCACCGGCGCCAAGGCCAGCAAGGACGAGAAGGACGCCCTCGTCGAGTCCTGCCTGGTCAAGGGCGGGCTGTGGAACGAGGTCAAGGACCGCCTCGACGCCCCCGGCGGCGGCCTGTCCGGCGGTCAGCAGCAGCGGCTGTGCATCGCCCGGTCGCTGGCGATCAAGCCCCGCGTGCTGCTGATGGACGAGCCCTGCTCGGCCCTGGACCCGACCTCGACCCGCGTCATCGAGGAGACGATGGTCGAGCTCGCCCGCGAGGTCACGATCGTCATCGTCACCCACAACATGCAGCAGGCCGCCCGCGTCTCCGACCAGTGCGCCTTCTTCCTCGCCAGCCAGGGCACCCCCGGCGTCATCGTCGAGCACGGCGACACCCAGGCGATGTTCGGCAACCCCCAGGACTCCCGCACCGCCGACTACGTCAACGGCCGCTTCGGCTGAACCCGCGGGCCCCCGGTGCCCGGACGGGTGGGGCGGAGCCCCGCCTAGACTGCGGGGGAGCCCCCGGTGCGCTGCGCCCGGGGCCGTTCGTCCTGCCCCGCCGTCCTCCGGAGTGCCCACGTGTCCCGCCCGCCCCTGGCCCCGCTCGCCGACCTCGTCCTCGCCGGTCCGGCGCTGCAGCGTCTCGACGCCGCCGCCCGGTCCGGGGACGAGCCGACGCTGTCCCTCACCGGTCCGGCCGCGCTGCGGCCGTTCGTGGCCACCGCGCTCGTGCGGGCGGGGCGGTCGGCGCTGGTCGTCACCGCCACCACCCGTGAGGCCGAGGAGCTGGTGGCCGAGCTCGGCGACCTGATCGGCACCGAGGTCGTGGCGCTCTACCCCAGCTGGGAGACCCTGCCCCACGAACGCCTCAGCCCCCGCTCCGACACCGTCGGACGCCGCCTGGCCGTGCTGCGCCGGCTGTGCCACCCGGGCACCGACGCCGGCACCGGCCCGCTGCAGGTGGTCGTGGCGCCGGTGCGCTCGGTGCTCCAGCCCCAGGTGAAGGGCCTGGGCGACCTCGCGCCGGTCGAGCTGCACCCCGGCGACGCGATCGGTCTCGACGAGCTCGTGCAGGGCCTGGTCGACGCCGCCTACAGCCGGGTGGACCTGGTGGAGAAGCGCGGGGAGTTCGCGGTGCGCGGCGGCATCGTCGACGTCTTCCCGCCCACCGAGGAGCACCCCCTGCGGGTCGAGCTGTTCGGCGACGACGTCGAGCAGATCCGCTCCTTCTCGGTGGCCGACCAGCGCACGATCGACGAGGTGCCGCGGCTGTGGGCCCCGCCCTGCCGCGAGCTGCTGCTCACCGACGACGTGCGGGCCCGCGCCGCCGAGCTCGGCCGCGCCCACCCACAGCTGCTCGAGCTCACCGACAAGATCGCAGCCGGCATCGCGGTGGAGGGCATGGAGTCGCTGGCGCCGGCCCTGGTGGGGGAGATGGAGCTGCTGGTCGACCTGCTGCCGGCCGACACCCACCTGCTGGTCTGCGACCCCGAGCGGGTGCGCACGCGCGCCGCCGACCTGGTGGCCACCAGCGAGGAGTTCCTGGGCGCCAGCTGGGCGGCCGCCGCCGGCGGCGGCCCGGCGCCCATCGACCTCGGGGCCGCCTCCTACCGCAGCCTCGCCGACGTGCGCGAGCACGTGCTCGCCCGCGGCCAGGCGTGGTGGACCCTCGGCCCCTTCGGCCTGGACCCCGAGTCCGACCGGCCCGCCGGGATCGACGTCGACGTCGACGCCACCCTGCAGGTGGAGGAGGCCCCGGCCTACCGCGGCGACGTCGCCGCGGCGCTCACCGACCTCGCCCGGTGGCGTGCGGAGGGCTACACCGTCGTCGCGGTGCACCCCGGTCACGGCCCCGCCCAGCGCATGGTGGAGGCGCTCGGCGAGCGCGACGAGCCCGCCCGGCTGCTGGAGCCCGACCAGGCGCCCGACCCGCTGGTGGTGAGCGTGACCTGCGGCGCGCTGGGCCACGGCTTCGTCGACGCCGGCGCCCGGATCGCGGTGCTCACCGGCCAGGACGTCTCGGGCCAGCAGGCCTCCACCCGCGACATGCGGCGGATGCCCGCCCGGCGGCGTCGTCAGATCGACCCCCTCGAGCTCAAGGCCGGCGACTTCGTGGTGCACGAGCAGCACGGTGTGGGCCGGTTCGTGGAGATGAAGCAGCGCGAGGTGCAGGGCGCGGTGCGCGAGTACCTCGTGCTCGAGTACGGCGCCAGCAAACGCGGCGCGCCGCCGGACCGGCTCTACGTGCCGGCCGACGCCCTGGACCAGGTGACCCGCTACGTCGGCGGCGAGCAGCCCAGCCTGGACCGCCTCGGCGGCGCGGACTGGACCAAGCGCAAGGCCCGGGCCCGCAAGGCGGTGCGCGAGATCGCCGCCGAGCTGATCAAGCTCTACGCCGCCCGCCAGGCCACCAAGGGCCACGCCTTCGGCCCCGACACGCCCTGGCAGCGCGAGCTCGAGGACGCCTTCCCCTACACCGAGACCCCCGACCAGCTGAGCACGGTCGAGGAGGTCAAGGCCGACATGCGCCAGGTCGTGCCGATGGACCGCCTCATCTGCGGCGACGTCGGCTACGGCAAGACCGAGATCGCGGTGCGGGCCGCCTTCAAGGCCGTGCAGGACGGCAAGCAGGTGGCCGTGCTGGTGCCCACCACGCTGCTGGTCACCCAGCACCTCTCGACCTTCAGCGAGCGGATGAGCGGCTTCCCGGTGGTCATCAAGGCGCTGAGCCGCTTCCAGAGCGACAAGGAGGCCGCCGAGGTGACGGCGGGCCTCGCCGACGGGACCATCGACATCGTCGTGGGCACCCACCGCCTGCTCAACCCCGACATCCGGATCAAGGACCTCGGCCTGATCATCGTCGACGAGGAGCAGCGCTTCGGTGTGGAGCACAAGGAGCAGATGAAGCGGCTGCGCACCTCGGTGGACGTCCTCAGCATGAGCGCCACCCCGATCCCGCGCACCCTGGAGATGTCGATCACCGGCATCCGCGAGATGTCGACGATCACCACCCCGCCCGAGGAGCGCCACCCGGTGCTCACCTACGTCGGCGCCTACGAGGACCGGCAGGTCACGGCCGCGATCCGCCGCGAGCTGCTGCGCGACGGCCAGGTGTTCTACATCCACAACCGCGTGAACTCGATCGAGAAGGCCGCCGGGCGCCTGAAGGAGCTGGTGCCCGAGGCGCGGGTGGCCACCGCCCACGGCCAGATGAACGAGAAGCAGCTCGAGCAGGTGATGCTCGACTTCTGGGAGAAGCGCTTCGACGTGCTGGTGTGCACCACGCTCGTGGAGTCGGGCCTGGACGTCTCCAACGCCAACACCATGATCATCGAGCGGGCCGACACCCTGGGTCTCTCCCAGCTGCACCAGCTGCGCGGCCGGGTGGGGCGCTCGCGCGAGCGCGCCTACGCCTACTTCCTCGACCCGGGGGAGAAGCCGCTCACCGAGACCGCCCACGAGCGCCTGGCCACCCTGGCCCAGCACTCCGACCTCGGCGGCGGCATGGCGATCGCGATGAAGGACCTGGAGATCCGCGGCGCCGGCAACCTGCTGGGCGGCGAGCAGTCGGGCCACATCGCCGACGTCGGCTTCGACCTCTACGTGCGCCTGGTGGGGGAGGCGGTCGCGGAGTTCAAGGGCCAGGACGAGCCCGAGCTCGGCGAGGTGCGCATCGAGCTGCCCGTCGAGGCGCACCTGCCGCACGACTACATCCCCAGCGAGCGGTTGCGCCTGGAGATGTACCGACGCCTGGCCGAGGTGCGCAGCGACGACGACGTCGACGCCATCGCCGAGGAGATGGTCGACCGCTACGGCGAGCCGCCGGTCGAGGTCGTCTCGCTCCAGCTGGTGGCCCGGTTCCGGGCGCGGGCCCGGCAGGCGGGGCTGAAGGAGGTCACGATCGCGGGCCGCAACGTGCGGTTCGCACCCGTGAGCCTGCCCGACTCCCGCGTCGTGCGGCTGCAGCGGATGTACCCCAAGTCGATCGTGAAGACCACGGTCGACACCGTCCTCGTGCCGCGCCCCGGCACCCCGGGTGCGACCGGTCGCCCGCTGGAGGGCATCGCCCTGCTTGAATGGGCCCGCGGTGTGATCGACGCCGTCCTGGATCCGAAGGAGTGAACGTGGGCGCGAAGCTCATCGCCGGGCCCCGCCGGGGTCACCGGTCCCGCCGACCGCTCGGGCTGATGGCCCCGGTCGCCCTGCTGGCCCTGGGTGCGGTCGCGTTCAGCGGCTGCGGCGTCTCCGACGCCACCGCGATCCGGCCCAGTCTTGCCTTCGAGGTCGCGGGCACCTCCTACACCCTCGACGAGGTCAACGACCTGGTCACCGACGCGTGCGCCTACTACGCCACCCTCGCCGAGGACGGCGCGCCGGCCACGGAGGTCACCACCCGCAGCGCGCTGCGGCTCCAGGTCGTGCAGACCCTGGCCGGCGAGGTCGCCGTCAAGGCGCTGCTGGCCGACACCGGCGCCTCGCTCGTGGACGGCTACGACGAGCAGCTGGCCAGCAACGAGCAGGGGCTGGCCACCGTGCCGGAGGCCCAGCGCGACGCCATGCGCACGCTCAGCGAGTCCAGCATCTACAGCCAGGCCGGCACGATCGGCCTCGGTCAGGCGCTGCTCGAGCAGGAGGGCACCGCGCCCGCCACCGACCCCGCCGACCCCACCGCGGCGCTCCAGGCCGGGCAGACCCGCGGCGCGCAGGCGATCGCCGCGTGGTTCACCGACGCCGACGTCGTGCTCAACCCCGTGCTGGGCATCGCGCTCACCGACGGCGCCTTCACCGCCGCCGACACCGGCGTCGCGGTGAAGGTCGGGGAGGACACCCCGGCGGAGGACCTGCCGGCCTCCGAGCGCTGCGGCTGAGATCCCGCCGATGTCGCAGGCCGCGCGCGGACCTGGACCCGGGCCCGCCGACGGCGCGCCCCTGGTCGAGTTCGTCGCGATGATGCGGCGCATGCGCGCCGAGTGCGCCTGGAAGGCCGAGCAGACCCACACCTCCCTGCTGCCCTACCTCGCGGAGGAGGCCGCGGAGGTGGCCGAGGCCGTCGAGGAGGCCGCGGCCGGGGTGCCCGGCGGTGCCGCGCACCTGTGCGAGGAGCTGGGCGACCTGCTGCTGCAGATCTACTTCCACGCCGCGATCGCCGAGGAGCGCGGGGAGTTCACCATCGACGACGTCGCCCGCGGCCTGGCCGAGAAGATGCGACGCCGCAACCCCCACGTCTTCGGCACCGACGCCGAGCGTGCGGCCCTGGTGGGACTCGACGCGGACGCGATCACCGCCCGCTGGGAGGAGATCAAGCGCGCCGAGCGCGCCTGATCCGGGCCCCGGATCAGGATCGGTCGTTATACGACGGCGGGGTGAGGTCCGCCAGGCTCGCGTCGAGTGCGACGCCCTGCTTCACCAGCGCACGCCCCTCGCGCGTGTCGCCGAGATGGATCAGCAGGTAGCCCAGGCGCACGTGCGCGGGGGCGTTGTCGGGGTTCGCGGCGAGCACCGCGCGGTAGTCGGCGACCGCCTGGTCCGGGTCGCTGCTCTCGGTGAGGATCGCCCGGTTGTACAGCGCGGGTTCGAAGGCCGGGTCGCCGTCGAGGGCGGTGGCGTACTCCGCCAGCGCGGTCCGGGCGTCGCCCTCGACCTGGGCCAGGTAGCCGAGGTTGTAGTGGGCCAGCACGTTGGTCGCGTCGATCTCCAGGGCGGCGTCGAAGGACGCACGGGCGGCGTCGACGTCGCCGTCGGCCATGGCGTCCAGGCCCTGCTGCAGCCGGTCGGCGAGCGCCTGCACCTGGGGTGGCACCGCGTCGTCGTCGCCCCCGCCGCAGGCCGTGATGCCGAGCAGGCACAGCACCAGGAGGAGGGGTGCGAGCAGGACGGTCGTGGCCGGTGCGGGGGCCCGGAGGCGGGGAGACACGGCTCCGAGGGTAGGGCACCGCGGTTCCGGTGCGCGGACCTCGGGACGCCGTCGTGGGACCGACCCGCCTAGGCTGGGCGCCCGGCACACAGCCCGGACGTCCGCCCGGTCCCACCCCCGATCCCCACCCCCGATCCCAGGAGCACAGCCAGTGGCCAGCATCGACGCAGTTCACGCCCGCGAGATCCTCGACTCCCGCGGCAACCCCACCGTCGAGGTCGAGGTCGTCCTCGACGACGGCATCGCCGCGCGGGCGGCCGTGCCCTCGGGCGCGTCCACCGGCGCGTTCGAGGCCGTGGAGCTGCGCGACGGCGGCGACCGCTACCTCGGCAAGGGCGTGGAGAAGGCCGTGGAGGCCGTGCTGCACCGCATCGCGCCCGCCATCGAGGGCCTGCCCGCCGACGAGCAGCGCCTGGTCGACCAGACCATGCTCGAGCTCGACGGCACCCCGAACAAGGCCGAGCTGGGCGCCAACGCGATCCTCGGCGTCTCCCTGGCCGTCGCCCGCGCCGCCGCGGACTCCGCCGACCTGCCGCTCTACCGCTACGTCGGCGGCCCCAACGCCCACGTGCTGCCGGTGCCGATGATGAACATCCTCAACGGCGGGGCGCACGCCGACACCAACGTCGACATCCAGGAGTTCATGATCGCCCCGATCGGCGCCCCCACCTTCCGGGAGGCGCTGCGCACGGGTGCGGAGGTCTACCACGCGCTGAAGTCGGTGCTGAAGGCCCGCGGGCTGGCCACCGGCGTCGGCGACGAGGGCGGCTTCGCCCCCGACCTCACCTCCAACCGGGCCGCGCTCGACCTCATCGCCGAGGCGATCGAGAAGGCCGGCCTGAGCCTCGGCACCGACGTCGTGCTCGCCCTCGACGTGGCCGCCACCGAGTTCTGCACCGACGGGCTGTACACCTTCGAGGGCGCGCAGAAGACCGCCGCCGAGATGACCGCCTACTACGACGAGCTGGTCTCGGCCTACCCGATCGTCTCGATCGAGGACCCGCTGGACGAGGACGACTGGGAGGGCTGGAAGGCCATCACCGACCGCCTCGGCAGCCGCACCCAGCTCGTGGGCGACGACCTGTTCGTGACCAACGTCGAGCGCCTGCAGCGCGGCATCACCGGGGGCCAGGCCAACGCCCTGCTGGTGAAGGTCAACCAGATCGGCTCGCTCACCGAGACCCTCGACTCCGTCGACCTCGCCCACCGCAACGGCTACCGCTGCATGATGAGCCACCGCTCGGGCGAGACCGAGGACGTCACGATCGCCGACCTCGCCGTGGCCACCAACTGCGGCCAGATCAAGACCGGTGCCCCCGCCCGCTCCGAGCGCGTGGCGAAGTACAACCAGCTGCTGCGCATCGAGGAGGACCTCGGCGACGCCGCCCGCTACGCCGGAGCCGCCGCCTTCCCGCGTTTCCAGCGCTGATCCCGGGCCCGGACGGGGGAGGATGACCCCATGCCTTCCCCGTCCGGACCGTCTGCGCGCCGTGGCGCCGGCCAGGCCGGTCGCCCGCGCAGCCACCCCCGCAGCAGCACCCGCTCCTCGGCCCGGCCCACCGACCGCTCCAGCCGACCCGGCCGCCCCGACCGTCCGGAGGGGCCCGCCCGTTCCGGTGCGACGCCGGGCGGTGCGCGGCCCCGCAGCGCGGCCCGCGCCGAGCGGGCCGACCGCAGCCGGTCCTCGGCCGCCGGCCGCGAGCAGGCCCGCCGCGACGCGCGCGCCCGGGCGCAGGCCGAGCGCGAGCGGGCCCACCGCAGCCGCGTCACCAGCCGGGCCGTCGTGCTCGTCGTGGTGCTGGCCGTGCTGGCGGTCTCCTACTCCTCGATGCTGCGCGCCTACCTCCAGCAGCGGGCGCACCTGCAGGAGCTGCAGCGCAGCATCGACGCCGACACCGCGCTGATCGCCGAGCGCGAGCGCGAGATCGAGCGCCGCAAGGACCCCGCCTTCATCGAGCAGCAGGGCCGGGCGCTGGGGCTCGTCGCGCCCGGCGAGATCCCGTTCGTCGCCCTGCGCGACGGCGCGCCGCTGGAGCCCGAGGCGGTGCTCGACCCGCCGTCCTCGCGCAGCACCGTGCCGCCGGCCTGGTGGGACGCCGCGTGGGCCTCGGTGGAGGTCGCCGGCGACCCGCCGCGCCGCACCGACCCGCCCCCCGCCCTGAAGATCACCGACCCCGAGGGCGCCCCCGACGACGGCGACGACGCCGACGCGGGATGATGCGGGGCGTGAACCCTCCTCCCGTCGCCGAGCCCATGGACGCCCACGACGAGGCCGTGATCGCCGCCCAGCTCAAGCGCCCGCCGCGCGGCGTGGCCGGGATCGCGCACCGCTGCCCGTGCGGCAACCCCGACGTCGTGGCCACCGAGCCCCGGCTGCCCGACGGCACGCCGTTCCCGACCACCTACTACCTCACCTGTCCCCGGGCGGCGTCGCTGATCGGCACGCTGGAGGCCGACGGCGTGATGCGCACGATGCAGGCCCGCCTGGGCGAGGACGCCGAGCTGGCGGCGGCCTACCGCGCCGCCCACGAGCACTACCTGGCGGCCCGGGCCGCGCTCGGGGAGGTGCCCGAGATCGAGGGTGTCTCCGCCGGCGGCATGCCGGACCGGGTGAAGTGCCTGCACGTGCTGGCCGGCCATGCCCTCGCCGCGGGCCCGGGGGTCAACCCGCTCGGAGACGAGGTGCTGGCCACCCTCGGTGAGTTCTGGGCCAAGGGGCCGTGCGCCACGGCGGAGGAGCCGGCATGACGGCGACCCCGGCGACCCCGGTGGGCGGGGGACAGGTCGCGGCCATCGACTGCGGCACCAACACCGTCAAGCTCCTCATCACCGGCCCGGCCGGCGAGCAGGTGCGCGAGATGCGGATGGTGCGGCTGGGCGAGGGCGTCGACCGCACCGGTCGGCTGGCCCCCGCCGCCCTGGCGCGCACCTTCATGGCGCTGGAGGAGTACGCCGCGCTCATCGCCGCCCACGACGTGCGGCGGGTGCGGTTCTGTGCCACCTCCGCCAGCCGCGACGCCGAGAACGCCGCGGAGTTCGTCGCGGGCGTGCGGGCGCGGCTGGGCTGCGAGCCCGAGGTCGTGAGCGGGGAGGAGGAGGCGTCGCTCGCCTTCGGCGGTGCCGTGGCGGCCCTCGCCGGTGCCCCGGAGCCGCTCGTGGTCATGGACGTCGGCGGTGGCCGCACCGAGCTCATCGCCGGCACCGCCACCCCGGTGCCGACCCCCACCGCCGCGCACTCCATGGACATCGGCTCGGTGCGGCTCACCGAGCGCCACCTGCTCTCCGACCCCGCCACCCCGGCCGAGCAGGCCGCGCTGCTCGCCGACGTCGACGCCGCCCTCGACGCGTGCCCGGTCGATCCCGCAGGCGCCGCGACCCTGGTGGGCGTGGCCGGCACCGTGACCACCCTGGCCGCCGGCGTGCTCGGGCTCACCGAGTACGACCGCGACGCCCTGCACCGCGCCCGCCTGGCCACCGACGACGTCGTGGCGCTGGTCGAGCGGCTGGCTGCGATGCCGGTGGCCGAGCGGCGTCACCTGCCGTGGCTCCACCCGGGTCGCGCCGACGTCATCGTGGCCGGCGGCCTCATCGTCACCCGGGTGCTGGAGCGCGCCGGCGCGGCGGAGCTGGTGGTCTCCGAGTGCGACATCCTCGACGGCATCGCCGCCTCGATGCTCCCTGGGCTCCCCGGGCTCCCCGGGCTCCCCGGCTGAGGGGGCGGGGGATGGTGCTCCCGGAGCCGGTGCGGATCGAGCGGCTCGCCCGCCTGGACGCCCAGATCGCGCGCTGTCGGCGCTGTCCGCGGCTGGTGTCGTGGCGCGAGCAGGTCGCGCGTGAGAAGCGCGCCTCCTACGCGGAGGAGGAGTACTGGGGCCGGGGGGTGCCGGCGTTCGGCTCCGCCACGCCGTCGGTGCTGATCGTCGGTCTCGCGCCCGCCGCCCACGGCGCCAACCGGACGGGGCGGATGTTCACCGGCGACCGGTCCGGGGACTGGCTCTACGCCTCGCTGCACCGGGTGGGGCTGGCCTCCCAGCCCACGAGCACCCGTCGCGGCGACGGGCTGGCGCTGCACGGCACCCGCATCACCGCGGCCGTGCACTGCGCCCCGCCGGACAACAAGCCCACCACCGAGGAGAAGCGCACCTGCGGCACCTGGCTGGACCGCGAGCTGGCGCTGGTGGCCCCCACGGTGCGCACCGTGGTGGCGCTCGGCTCCATCGGCTGGGACGCCGTGCTCGGAGCCGTGCGCGAGGCCGGATGGGAGGTGCCGCGCCCCAAACCGCGCTTCGGCCACGGTGCCGAGGCGGTGCTCGGCGGCCCGCACGGGGAGGTGCTGCTGCTGGGCAGCTACCACCCCAGCCAGCAGAACACCTTCACCGGTCGGCTCACCGAACCGATGCTGGACGACGTGCTCGGTCGGGCCGCTGCCAGAATGCAGCCGTGACCGACGCACCTGCCGACCACCTCCACGCCATCACCGTCCTGGGCCACGACCGGCCCGGCATCATCGCCGAGGCGACCCAGCGCCTCGCCGGACTCGGGCTCAACCTCGAGGACTCCACGATGACCCTGCTGCGGGGCCACTTCGCGATGATGCTCATCTGCGCCGGCGAGGCCTCGCAGGGCGAGATCGAGGCGGCCCTGGCCCCGCTCACCGCCGACGGCACCCTCGACGTCACCGTGCGGGAGGTGCCCGCCGAGCGGGCTGACGCCGTCGCCGGCTCGCCGTGGGTGCTCACCGTGCACGGCGGCGACCGCGCCGGCATCGTGTCCGCCGTCATCGCCGAGGTCGCCCGGGTGGGCGGCAACGTCACCGACCTCACCACCCGGCTGGCCGGCGAGCTGTACCTGCTGATCGCCGAGCTCGACCTGCCCACCGGCGCCGACCCCGCCGTCGTGGAGGCCGCGATCGGGGCGGCCGCCCGCGCCCTGGGCGTGCAGGCCACGCTGCGCCCGGCGGAGGCCGACGAGCTGTGAGCGATCCGCAGTCCTCGTCGGTCGACCCCCGGGTGCGTGACTGGACCGAGGCCGAGCTCGGCGTCGAGGGGCGGGTGCTCGACGTCGTCCGGGCACCGGCCGCGGTGCTGTCCACCCCGGGCGAGAAGGTCGACCCCACCGCGTCGGAGGTCGTGCAGCTGGCCGCCGACCTCGTGGCCACGATGCGGGTCAGCCCCGGCTGCGTCGGGCTCGCCGCGCCCCAGGTGGGGGTGGGGGTGCAGGTGTTCTGCGTCGACGTCGCCGCCCACCCCAAGACCCGCGACCACCACGGCACCTTCGTGCTGTGCAACGCCGAGGTGGTGGAGTCCAGCCGCAACGAGCGCGCCCGCGAGGGCTGCATGAGCGTGCCCGACCTCACCGGCGACGTGAAGCGCGCCTCCCGCGTCGTCGTGCGCGGGCAGCTGCCCGGCACCGGCGAGGAGGTCGTGCTCCACGCCAACGCCTTCGAGGCCCGCGCCCTGCAGCACGAGATCGACCACTGCGCCGGACTGCTGTTCCTCGACCGCGTGGCGGGCGCCCACGCCATCCACGCCCGCCAGACCTACCTCTAGGTCACCCTGGGTCCTCACTCCTCCCGGCCCGCCCGGGAGCCCCGCCCCCGTATCCCAATCGGCAGAGGAAGGCGTCTTAAAAACGCTGCAGTGTGGGTTCGAGTCCCACCGGGGGCACGCGGTGGTCCGTCGGGACCGCGTCAGCGGCAGGTGGTGGGCACCCGCCGGTCCTCCAGCCGCGCCTGCACGAACGCGAGGGCGTCGGCGGAGAACCGGGTGATGGCGCCGTAGTGGTCCAGGCCGGTGTACTCGTGGAACTGGGTGCGGGTGCCGCGGGCGCAGTACGACGCCGCCAGCCGGCGGGTGTCGCGGGCGATCATGACGCCGTCGCCGCGGCCGTCGTAGTTCCCGACGCCCAGCAGCACGGGATGGTCGGGGGCGGTGCGCCCCATGGTCACCGTGGCCAGCATCCGGCGCAGCACCGGGATCGCGTAGGGGTCGCGGGCCTTGAACAGGTCCGTCATCCCGTAGACCCCCACCGGGTTGAGGCAGCCGCGGCCGGCGTCGGCGAACTCGGTGCGCCCGAGCGGGGTGAGGTGGGGACGCAGGTCCACCCCGAAGCCGCGCGCGAGGCCGACCAGGGCGTAGGGAAGCGTGCCGGTCCAGGTGGGCGAGCCGTCGATGTAGCGCAGCGTGTGGGCCAGGCTCACCGGCGGTCCGCCCACGGCGGTGCCCACGAGGTCGAGCTCGGGGGCGTAGCGTGCGGCCTGCTCGGCGGCGAACGCCGAGGCGATCGCCCCGCCGGAGTACCCGACCATCGCGACCCGCGTGCGCGCCGGCCTCGCGTCGAGGCGGTGCAGCGCCGCGCGGATGCCGTCCAGGGTGGCGCGGCCCGAGCCCTGCCCGGCGGTGTAGTGGTGCTCGGTGGTCTCGTAGTCGGCGGTCACCACGGTGTAGCCCAGGGAGAGGTAGGACGTCAGGAGCGCGGCGTCGATCACCCCCGAGGCCAGGGGCGGGGTGCCGCCCTGGAGGTAGTACGACGGCGCGCAACGGCCGGCCAGGCCGTCGTAGAACGTCTGGTACGACACCAGCCGGTGGGCGCGGGCCGCCCGCGGCCGGATGATCGTGGCGACGGCCAGCGCGGGCCGCCCGATCTGGTCGGTGGTGCGGTAGAGCACCTGGGTCGCGGTGACGCCGGTCGGCACGAGCGTCAGCGCCGCCAACGTCACGCGGCGCGACCGCAGGATCGTGCCCGGCGCCAGGCCGCGCAGGTCGCGTCCGGAG
The DNA here is from genome assembly GCF_964228225.1 of Nocardioides sp. Classification (GTDB taxonomy): domain Bacteria; phylum Actinomycetota; class Actinomycetes; order Propionibacteriales; family Nocardioidaceae; genus Nocardioides. The sequence goes on along the minus strand of NZ_CAXQZB010000018.1, from coordinate 3,714 downwards.
CGGTAGAAGGGGTCGGTGTCGGGGTTCGTGGCGCCGACCCGCGGCGCGGTGCGCACCTCGCCCTCGGTGGTGCGCAGGTCCGGGAGGCTGCTGAGCCCGAGCACCAGCAGCAGGGTGGCCAGGCCGATCGGACCGGTGATCGGCAGGGCGTGGCGCCACCGACGTCGTCGTCCACGGGCCGGGTTGGTGGGGTGGGTGGTGCGGAGAAGCCGGGGGAGCGTGGGGCGCATCGCGGGTCCTGTCGGTGCGGTGGGCCCGACGGTGGGGGAGCGGGCTGCCGGTTCAACGACGCGACGTGACGGAGGTCACGCCCGTGCGCCCGGGGCTGTCCGGCTCAGCGGCCGCCGTCCCAGATGCCCATCTTGCGGCCCAGCTCGTCGGCGAGCTCGCCGGCGTAGAGCGCGGAGATGTGGCCGCGGTCGCGGTAGGGCAGCACGTCGCCGATGACCGCGGGGCACTGGTCCTCGAAGCACAGCCAGGGCCGCGGGTCCACGACGTCGACCCCGGCCTCCTCGGCGGCGCGCTGGGAGGCGTCGCTGTCGACCTCCTGCTCGGGCATCGGGGTGAACATGCACTCGCGCAGTCCCTTGCCGGAGGCCAGGCAGTCGGGGGCGGCGACCTCGGCCTTGGGCACGTCGCGGATCAGCACGACGCGGTCGGCCGCCTGCTCCAGCCGCTCGAAGGTGGTCACGAAGCCGGCCTCGGTGGCCTCGACCCGGCCCGGGTCGGACTGCCCCAGCCGGGCGCCGTCGGGCAGGAAGATGCCGGGGTTGGGTCCGCTGGTCGACACCACGGCGAGGTCGGGTTGCAGGGCCTCGATCTGCTCGAAGGCCCACTCCCGCCAGTCCAGGCAGTCGGTCCAGGGCTCGTTGCGGGTGGCCGGCTCGACGTCGCTCACCACGAGCGAGGCCGCGGTGCAGTTGGGCTTGACGAAGTAGTAGGTGCGGTAGCCCACGGCCTGCGCGATCCGCTCGAACGCCGGGATCCACATCCGGCCGTGGGAGTTGCCCAGCACCACCAGCGTGCGGTCGGCGTCGGTGTCGCCGCGGGGGCAGAGCTCGCGCACCGTGCCGTCGGTGTAGTCGCACGCGCCGACGTCGGGCACGTCGTCGCCGATCCCGATCAGGGGCGGGCGCAGGGTCGAGGGCACCTCGTGACCCGCGCGGGCGGCGATGACCGAGGCCTGCACGAGGGCGATGGTGTCGTTCTTGCTCAGGCGCACGTCGGGCTCGGCGCGCGCGTCGGCGACGGTGATCGTGGTGCCGTCGCCGATGAGCGCGGCCTCGGCGAGCTGCCGCGCGCCGATCGCGCCAGCCACGACCAGCGCGATCGTGACCGGGTACAGCGCCAGCGCCCGGGGACGCGGCAGCCGACGCGCCTCGCGCAGCGGGGTCTCGACGTAGCGGTAGGTGAGCATCGAGAGCACGAACGCCAGCGCCACGAGTCCGGCCGACTCCACCGGGGAGAGGGTCGCGCCGGTCATCGTCGGCAGGATCAGCAGCGGCCAGTGCCACAGGTAGAGCGAGTAGGACAGGTCGCCCACCCACTGCATCGGGCGCACCCCGAGCATCCGGATCGGCCAGGGCTCGCGCTCGTGCCGACCCGCGCCCGCCAACAGCACCAGCGCCGATCCCAGCACGGGGGCCAGGGCGGCGACGCCGGGGAAGGCCGTCGTCTCGTCGAAGGCCACGCAGGCGTAGCCGATGAGCGTGAGCCCGACCAGCGCCAGGGCGCCCCGGGCCGGCGCGCCGAGCCGGCCCGCCACGGCGGTGGCGACCAGCGCGGTGATCGCTCCCAGGCCCAGCTCCCAGGCCCGCGCCGGGGTGGAGAAGTAGGACGCCGTCGGGTCGGCCTGGGTGTGCAGCACGCCGTAGGCGAAGGAGGCGGCGGTGACGGCGGCCAGCACCCAGAACAGGGTCAGCCGGGGCAGGGCCTCGCGGCGTCGGGCGCCGGCGTCGCGGCGCGCGGTGGCCCGGCGTCGGGCGAGCACGACCACCAGCAGGAGCAGCAGCGGCCACACGAGGTAGAACTGCTCCTCCACCGACAGCGACCAGTAGTGCTGGAGCGGCGAGGGCCCCTGGTCGGCGGCGAAGTAGTCGGTGCCGACCGCGGCGAAGCGGATGTTGGCGGCGAAGAACGTGGCCCAGACGGCGTCCTTGGTCGCCTCGATCGTGTCGAGCGCGCTCGCCCACACCAGGGCGCCCGCGAGGGTCGCGAGCACCACCACGGTGGCGGCCGGCAGGATCCGGCGGGCGCGGCGGGCGTAGAACTCCGCCAGCGAGACCCGCCCGGAGCGCTCCACCTCGCGGTAGAGCAGCTGGGAGATGAGGAAGCCCGAGATCACGAAGAACACGTCCACCCCGACGAACCCGCCGGGCAGCCACGTGAGGCCGGCGTGGCCCGCGACGACGGTGAGCACCGCGATCGCGCGCAGGCCCTGGATGTCGCCGCGCAGCCCCGGCCGGGGGGACCCGGACGCCGTGGCGGAGGTGCGATCGGGTCGCGAGGTCACCGGGCCGGCTCCTTCCTCGCGACGTCCGTGGGCCGTGCCCGAGGGTAGCAACGGGGTCGATGAGACCGGCCTCACGCCGCGGTGAGCCGCCCCCGGCGTCCTCCGGGAACTCTCGCGGGTGCCCGGTCGTTGCACGGGGTAGAGGACATCCAGCAGGGTGGACTCTCACCCGCACCACCTACCGTCCTCCAAGGAGGAGACCATGCAGAGCAACAACCCGGTGTTCCGCCGCTCGGAGGAGTTCAACCGGGCCGGCGTCGGTTACGGGCAGGCCCAGGCCCCCTACGGCCAGCCGGGCTACGGCGACCCGGGCCAGCAGGCCTGGGGCGCGCCGGCCCCGATGGGCTACGACGCCGTGCGCCGCGGCGGTCGGATGACGATCGACACGGTCGTGCAGTCCACCGCCATCACGCTGGCCGTCGTCGTGGCCTTCGCCTTCGCGACCTGGATCATCACCCCCGACATCTCCGTGACCGGGGCCGAGTTCGGCACGCTGTTCGCGGCCATGACGATCGGCTCGATCGGTGCCTTCGCGCTATCGATGGTGAACTCGTTCAAGCGGGTCGCCAGCCCGGCCCTCGTGCTCGCCTTCGCCGCCTTCGAGGGTGTCGCGCTCGGTGCGCTGAGCAAGTTCTTCGACTCCTACTTCGGCGACGGCATCGTCGTCCAGGCCGTCATCGGCACCTTCGCCGCCTTCGGCGGCACCCTGGCCGCCTACAAGTTCTTCGACATCCAGGTCGGCCAGAAGTTCCGCACCTTCGTCATCGCCGCCATGTTCGGCATGGTCGCGCTGAGCCTGATGGAGCTGATGCTCGGCCTCTTCGGCAGTTCCTTCGGCCTCTTCGGCTTCGGTGGGCTCGGCATGGTCACCGCCATCGCCGGTCTGGCCCTCGGTGTGTTCATGCTGATCCTCGACTTCGACTTCGTCGAGCAGGGCATCCGCAACGGCCTGCCGGAGAACGAGTCGTGGCGCGCGTCGTTCGCCATGACCGTCAGCCTGGTCTGGATCTACACCAACCTGCTGCGCCTGCTGGCCATCCTCCAGCAGGACTGACCGGTCCCGCGCCGGCACGCCCGGCGCCCACCACCCCGCCCCGCGCCCGTCCGGGTGCGCGGGCCGAGGTCCGTCCTGGGGGCACTGTTGTCCGTCGTCACAAGCAATCGGCAGGCGATTCGGCCGAAGACGCCTGCCGATTGCTTGT
>NZ_CAXQZB010000017.1:0-36336 GCF_964228225.1 Nocardioides sp. | reverse complement strand
ACCACTTCGGGCCCCGATCCGGTGCATTCCGCTGGTGACGACGACGAACAGCACCCCCGACCTCACGACGTCCCGAGAAGGAGTGCTGTGGCGATCCGCCCGATCCGGCTCTTCGGCGACCCGGTGCTGCGCAAGCCCGCGCTGGAGGTCGTGACGTTCGACCGCGAGCTGCGCGCCCTGGTCTCCGACCTCACCGACACGATGCTGGACGCCCGTGGCGCCGGGTTGGCCGCGCCCCAGCTCGGTGTCGGCCTGCGGGTGTTCACCTGGAACGTCGACGGCGAGGTGGGTCACCTCATCAACCCCGACCTGTCGCTGTCGGAGGACACCCAGGACGGCGACGAGGGCTGCCTGTCGATCCCCGGCCTGGTCTACGACTGCCGCCGGGCGCGCTCCGTCGTCGCGCGGGGGTTCTCGATGCACGGGGAGCCGATCACGATCGAGGGCAGCGACCTGCTGGCCCGCGCGATCCAGCACGAGACCGACCACCTGGACGGGGTGCTGTTCGTCGACCGCCTCGACGACGCCGCCCGCAAGGCCGCGATGCGCGAGATCCGGGAGTCGGAGTGGTTCGGGCTGGAGAAGCCGACGATCAAGGTGAGCCCGCACCCGACGCGGGGATGGGGGTTCTGATGCGCGTCGTCTTCGCCGGCACGCCCGAGGTGGCGCTGCCGTCCCTGGAGGCCATCGCGGCCTCCTCCCACGAGCTGGTCGGCGTGGTCACCCGGCCCGACGCTCCCGCGGGTCGCGGTCGGCGCCTCGTCGCGAGCCCGGTGGCGCAGCGCGCCGAGGAGCTCGGCGTGCCCGTCCTCAAGCCCGACCACCCGCGCGACCCGGAGTTCCAGGCCGCCCTGCGCGCGCTGGAGCCCCACTGCTGCCCGGTGGTCGCCTACGGCGCCCTGCTGCCGCAGTCGGCGCTCGACATCCCGCCGCTGGGCTGGGTCAACCTGCACTTCTCCTGCCTGCCCGCCTGGCGCGGCGCCGCGCCGGTGCAGCACTCGCTGTGGGCCGGCGACGAGGTCACCGGCGCCACCACGTTCCGGATCGTCAAGGAGATGGACGCCGGCCCCACCTTCGGTGTCATGACCGAGCGGATCCGGCCCACCGACACCGCGGGCGACCTGCTCGGCCGCCTCGCCGAGGGCGGCGCGGGACTGCTCGTCGCCACCCTCGACGGTCTGGAGAACGGCACCCTGGAGGCCCGCGAGCAGCAGGCCGAGGGGGTGAGCATGGCCCCGAAGATCACCGTCGAGGACGCGCGCATCGTGTGGTCCGAGCCCGCGGTGGGCGTGGACCGTCGGATCCGGGCCTGCACGCCCGGGCCCGGCGCCTGGTCGCTGCACGACGGCGAGCGCATCAAGATCGGACCGGTCGTCCCGGTGGCCGCGGCCCCCGACGCAGCGCCGCTCGCGCCCGGTGAGCTGCGGGTGTCCAAGAACGAGGTGCTGGTGGGCACCGGCACCGACCCCGTGCGCCTGGGCGAGGTCAAGGCGTTCGGGAAGAAGCAGATGCCGGCCGCCGACTGGGCCCGGGGGGTCCGGCTGGAGTCCGGGGTCCGGTTCGGCGAGGGTGACTGAGCCGCCCCGCCGCCGCACGGGTCAGCGGGGACCCCGTCCGGACCGCCGTCCGGGCGCCCGGCCTGCCGGCGGCACCTCCCGGCCCGTCTCCGACCCGCCGCGTCGGGCCGCCTACGAGGTGCTCAAGGCGGTGCGCACCGCCGACGCCTACGCCAACCTCGTGCTCCCGGCGGTCGTGCGCCACTACGCGCTCGACCCGCGCGACGCCGGCTTCGCCACCGAGCTCGCCTCGGGTGCGCTGCGCCGTCGCGGCACCTACGACGCCGTCCTCGCGGCCTGCGTCGACCGCCCCCTGACCCGACTCGACGCCGGGGTGCTGGACGCCCTGCGGCTGGGCTGCCACCAGCTCCTGGCGATGCGGGTGCCGGTGCACGCCGCCATCAGCACCACCGTCGACCTCGTGCGCGACGTCGCCAACCCCGGTGCGGCCGGGCTCGCCAACGCGGTGCTGCGCAAGGTGGCGGCGCGGTCGCTGGAGGAGTGGGTGCCGCAGGTCGCCCCGAACGCCGCGACCGACCCGATCGGGCATGCCGCGGTGGCCCACAGCCATCCCGCCTGGGTGGTGCGCGAGCTGCGCAACGCCCTGGGGGAGCGGGCCGCGGAGATCGACGACCTGCTCGCCGCCGACAACGAGCCGCCCGCGGTCACCCTCGTGGCCCGTCCGGGCCGGGCGACCCGGGAGGAGCTCCCGGGCGACCCGACCCCGTACTCGCCGTACGGCGTCGTCTCCCACGGCGGCGCGCCGGGTGCGATCCCGGCCGTCGCGGAGGGTCGAGCCGGGGTGCAGGACGAGGGGTCGCAGCTGGTCGCGCTCGCGCTCGCCGCCGCGGCGCCGCGCGGACCGGACCGCACGTGGGTGGACCTGTGCGCGGGGCCCGGCGGCAAGGCCTCCCTGCTCGCGGCCCTGGCCGCCGAGCGCGGCGCCGGCCTGCTGGCGGTGGAGCACGCCCCGCACCGCGCCGGCCTGGTCGCGCGCGCCCTCGGCGCCGGCGCCACGGTGGCCGCGACCGGCGCGCCGGGCGTGGTGGGCGTGGTCGCCGCCGACGGCCGGCGTCCCCCGCTGCGGCCCGGTGGCGCCGACCGCGTGCTGGTCGACGTGCCCTGCACCGGGCTCGGGGCGCTGCGACGTCGTCCCGAGGCGCGCTGGCGGCGTCGTCCCGAGGACCTCATCGACCTCGGGCTGCTGCAGAAGGAGCTGCTCGGCGCGGCGCTCGACCTCGTCCGGCCCGGTGGGGTGGTGCTCTACGCCACCTGCTCGCCGGTGCTGATGGAGACCGCCGGCGTGGTGCAGTCCGTGCTCGCCTCGCGTCCCGGCGTCGTGCTCGAGGACGTCGCCGACGTGCTGCCCGCGGTGCCCGACGCCGCCGGGCCGCTGCCCGGCACCGTGCAGCTGTGGCCCCACCGCCACGGCACCGACGCGATGTTCATGGCGCTCCTGCGCCGGCCGGACGGGCCTGCCGAGGGGCCCGCGGACTAGCCTTCGGGCATGGCGTCCAGCGCACCGGCGGTCGAGATCGAGGTCGACGACCGCGTCGTGCGCGTGTCCAACCCCGATCGCGTGTACTTCCCCGACCTCGGGCTCACCAAGCTGGACCTGGTGGAGTACTACCTCGCCGTGGGGGAGGGCCTGCTCACCGCGCTCTACGAGCGGCCCTGCATGCTGCACCGCTTCCCGAAGGGTCTGGCCGGCCCCAAGGTGCACCAGAAGCGGCTGCCCGCCGGCGCGCCGCCGTGGGTCGAGACGGTGGAGCTGTTCTTCCCCCGCTGGGGACGCACCGCCGACGAGCTGTGCGTCACCGAGCTCGGCAGCATCATCTGGGCGGTGCAGATGTCGACCGTCGAGTTCCACCCGTGGAACAGTCGCCGCGACGACGTCGAGAAGCCCGACGAGTGGCGCATCGACCTCGACCCGGGGCCGGCCTCGGACTGGGCGCAGGTGCGGCGCGTGGCCGGCGTCGTGCACGAGGTGCTCGACGAGCTCGGGGCCGTGGGACACCCCAAGACCAGTGGCGGCGCCGGCCTGCACGTCTACGTGCGGGTGCGCCCCGACCACGACCACCGGGCCGTGCGGCGCGCCGCGCTGGCCTTCGCCCGCGAGGTCGAGCGGCGCTGCCCCGACGACGTCACCACCGCGTGGTGGCGCAAGGACCGCGACCCGGGCCACCTGTTCGACGACTACACCCAGAACGCCCGCGACCACACGATCGCGGCGGCCTACTCGGTGCGCGGACGCCCGGACGGCCGCGTGTCGGCGCCGGTGCGCTGGGAGGAGGTCCCCGACTGCGAGCCCGACGACTTCACGATCCTCACGATGCCGGCCCGGTTCGCCGCGATCGGCGACCTGCACGCCGACATCGACCGCGACGTCTTCGACCTGGCCCCGCTGCTGGAGTGGGCCGCGCGCGACGAGGCCGCGGGCGCCCCGGTGCCGGAGGAGGACGCGGGATGAACGGCACCTGGGAGGACCTCAACCGTCGCCTCACCGGCGCGATCCTCGGCCTGGACCTGCACGACGTGCTCGAGATCCGGGAGCGGGCGCCGCAGGCACCGCGCTCCCGCTGGCGGCGGCGCGCGGCGTCGGGTGGGCCGGCGGCCCCGACGCGCTTCGTGCGCATCACCGCCGCCCGCGACGTGCTGATCGGGGAGTGCGTCGGTGCCACGGAGTTCGGCGGGGAGTGGCCGATGGACGCCGCGCAGCAGGCCGCCCTGGAGCGGCAGGGCTGGTCGCGGCCCTGGTCCCCGGACTACCCCACCTACCAGCGGGAGCACTCCCTGGCCGAGGCGCCCCGGCTGGCGCTCGCGGCCGTCCGGGCCCTCGAGCTGCTCGGGGCGCAGATGGCCGACCTCGAGGTCCGGTTGTCTCGGGAGGACCCGACCTGAGTCCGGCCGACGGGCTGCGCCGCTACCGTGGGCGCCCGTGGGACACGTCCAGATCACCCCGTCCATCCTCAACGCCGACTTCGCCGCCCTGGGCGCGGAGATCGCCCGGATCCCGGGCGCCGACATGGTGCACGTCGACGTCATGGACAACCACTTCGTGCCCAACCTGACCTTCGGTCCGACGATGGTCGAGGCACTGGCCCGCAGCACCTCGATCCCGCTCGACGCCCACCTGATGATCGAGGACGCCGACCGGCACGCGCCCGCCTACGTCGAGGCCGGCTGCGCGTCGGTGACCTTCCACGTGGAGGCGGCCCGGGCCCCGGTGCGGTTGGCGCGCGAGATCCGCGCCGCCGGTGGGCGCGCCAGCATGGCCCTGCGCCCCGCCACCCCGATCGAGCCCTACGAGGACCTGCTGCCCGAGCTGGACATGCTCCTCATCATGACCGTGGAGCCCGGTTTCGGCGGTCAGAAGTTCCTCGACCTGTGCCTGCCCAAGATCCGCCGCGCGCGGGCGATGCTCGACCGCCACGGGGTCGCGACCGCCCTGCAGGTCGACGGCGGCGTCAGCCTCGACACGATCACGCGGTGCGCCGAGGCCGGCGCGGACGTGTTCGTGGCCGGCAGCGCCGTCTACTCCGCCGAGGACCCCGACGCGATGATCGCCTCCCTCCGCGCCGCCGCCGAGGCCGCCCGCCCCTGATCCCGCCTCCTCGACGCCGGGACGAGCGGCGCGTGGCAGGGCCCGCCTGCCGGGGTCGTGGTCACGCCTGGCGTGCCCCGCTTTAGTCGAGTGAGTCGATGCAGTAAGTTCCTGCGCGTGAGGTTCGTGGACGGCTGGCTGATCGCGGGCGCTGCCCTGTGCGTGCTCGGCCTGGCGTTCACGGTCCCCTGGCCGGCGTGGTTCGGCTGGGCGTACGTGGGTCTGCTCGACCACGTCGCCCGGCGCGCCCGGCGGTCCGGGGGTCCCGCGGCGTCCGCGTGACGGACGTCATGTGAACCCCACCACCGGCGTGTCGCCCCCTGTGGCACGCTAGGAACGACGAGCACATGCTCGCGTGCACTGGGGTCGGTGAAATTCCGAGCCGGCGGTGAGAGTCCGCGACCCGGTGGCAGCCAGCCACCGGTTGACCAGGTGGAATTCCTGGACCGACGGTCAGAGTCCGGATGGGAAGCGCACGCACGAGGTCCTCGACGCCTGTTCCGCCCCGGCGGAGCCGTGCGTCGTCGTCCGAGTCGCCCCAGGAGCGCGCGACCGGACCCGAGAGACCACGATGACCGACCCGCACCTCCTCGAGGGCGCTGCCGACTGGCCCGTGCCGGCCGAGACGGCGGCGATGGCGCGCGCGCTCGCGCTCGCCGCCTCCCCGGGGGTGCCGCTGGGTCCCAACCCGCGGGTCGGCAGCGTGCTGCTCGACGACGCCGGCCGGACGGTCGCGGAGGGCCACCACCGCGGCGCGGGGACGGCCCACGCCGAGGCCGACGCCCTGGCGCGGGCGGGGGAGGCGGCGCGCGGGACCACCGCGGTCGTGACCCTGGAGCCGTGCAACCACACCGGCCGCACGGGCCCCTGCGCCCGGGCGCTGATCGCCGCCGGGGTGCGTCGCGTCGTCTACGCCACGGGCGACCCGCACGCGATCGCCGCGGGCGGGGCCGCGACGTTGCGAGCCGCCGGGGTCGAGGTGGTCGCCGGCCTGGGCGGTGCCCAGGCCCGTGCCCTGAACCGCGCCTGGCTCCACGGCATCGCCACCGGCCGCCCCCTCGTGACCTGGAAGTTCGCCGCCGGTCTCGACGGTCGATCCGCGGCCGCCGACGGCTCCAGCCGCTGGATCACCTCGCTCGCCGCGCGCCGCGACGTCCACCGGCTGCGGGCGCAGGTCGACGTCATGCTCGTCGGCACCGGTACCGCGCTGGCCGACGATCCCGCGCTCACCGTGCGCGACGACGACGGCGTCGACCTGGCGCACCAGCCGCTGCGCGTGGTCATGGGGGAGCGCGACCTCCCGGAGTCCCTGCGCCTGTGGGCCCCCGCGGGCACCGACGGGGAGCCCGGGCGCCACCTGCGCACCCGCGACCCCGAGGCCGCCCTGGCGACGCTGTTCGACCTCGGCCGGCGCCACGTCCTGCTCGAGGGCGGTCCCGCCCTGGCCGCCGCGTTCGTGCGGGCCGGCCTGGTGGACGAGATCGTCGCCTACCTCGCCCCCGTGCTCCTCGGCGCCGGCACGCCCGCCGTCGCCGACCTCGGAGTGACCTCGATCGAGCAGGCCCTGCGCCCCGAGGTCACCGACCTGACCGTGCTCCCGCCCGCCGCGGCGGGGGAGCAGCCCAACGTGCGCGTCACCGCGACGCCCCGTCCCGCAGGAGGGAACTGATGTTCACCGGCATCGTCGAAGAGCTCGGCACCGTCGAGGCGGTCGAGGAGCAGGGAGACGCCATCCGACTCACCGTCGCCGCCACCACCGTGCTCGAGGGCACCGGCCTGGGCGACTCCATCGCCGTCAACGGCTGCTGCCTCACCGTCGTCAGCCACGACGGCGCCCGCTGGACCGCCGACGTGATGCAGGAGTCGCTGGACCGCACCAGCCTGGCCGGCATCGCCCCCGGACACCGGGTCAACCTCGAGCGGGCCGTCACCGCCGACAAGCGGCTGGGCGGTCACATCGTGCAGGGCCACGTCGACTCCGTGGGCCACGTCGTGGCCCGCCGCCCCTCCGAGCACTGGGAGATCGTGGAGATCGCGATGCCCGCCGAGCTCGGCCGTTACCTCGTCGAGAAGGGCTCGATCACCGTCGACGGCGTGAGCCTCACCGTCGTGGACGTCACCCCCACCAGCTTCACCGTCTCGCTCATCCCCGAGACCCTCGCCCGCACCACGCTGGGCCTGCGGCAGCCGGGCGAGGCGGTGAACCTCGAGGTGGACGTGCTGGCCAAGCACGTCGAGAAGCTCCTCGAGGCGCGTCTCGGCCAGCTCGGCCAGCCTGGTCAGCCCGGTCAGCCTGCCAGCACCCCCACCCCCGCCAGCGAAGGAGGCGCGCGATGACCGCCGCCCACACCCCCGACGACCTGCTGTCCGCCGCCGGGCTGGGCGCGCCCCAGCACGGCGGCGTCCGGCTCGACTCCGTCGATCGCGCCATCGCCGACATCGCGGCCGGTCGCGCCGTCGTGGTGGTCGACGACGAGGGCCGTGAGAACGAGGGCGACATCATCTTCGCCGCCAGCAAGGCCACCCCGGAGCTGATGGCGTTCACGATCCGTCACTCCAGCGGCGTGATCTGCGTGCCGATGCCGGGTGCGATGCTCGACCGGCTCGAGATCCCGTTGATGACCCCGCACAACAAGGACGCCTACCGCACCGCGTACACGATCTCGGTGGACGCCCGCGACGGCACCAGCACCGGCATCTCCGCCGCCGACCGGGCCCGCACCTGCCGCGTGTTGGCCGACAGCGCCACCGAGCCGTGGGAGCTCACCCGCCCCGGGCACGTGTTCCCGCTGCGCTACCGCGAGGGCGGGGTGCTCGTGCGCCGGGGCCACACCGAGGCCGCCGTCGACCTCGCCCGGCTCGCCGGGCTCACCCCCGCCGGGGTGCTGGTGGAGGTCGTCAACGACGACGGCACCATGAAGCGGGCCCCCGAGCTGCGGGCCTTCGCCGACGAGCACGACCTCGCGATGATCTCCATCGAGGACCTCGTGCGCTACCGGCGCCGTCACGAGATCCTCGTCGAGCGGGCCGCGGAGACCCGGCTCCCCACGCGGGCGGGGGAGTTCACCGCCTACGGCTACCGCATCACCACCGACGGCTCCGAGCACATCGCGCTCGTGCACGGCGACCTGGCCGAGGCGGGCGACGAGCCCGTGCTCACCCGGGTGCACTCGGAGTGCCTGACCGGCGACGTCTTCGGCAGCCACCGCTGCGACTGCGGGCCGCAGCTCGACGAGGCGCTGGAGCGCATCGTGGCCGCCGGCCGCGGCGTCGTGGTGTACCTGCGCGGCCACGAGGGCCGCGGCATCGGCCTGGTCGCGAAGCTGCAGGCCTACCAGCTCCAGGACGGCGGCCGCGACACCGTCGACGCCAACCTCGACCTCGGCCTGCCGGCCGACGCCCGCCACTACGGCACCGCCACCCAGATCCTCAAGGACCTCGGCGTCGGCGCCGTGCGGCTGCTCACCAACAACCCCGACAAGGTCGCCAACCTCGAGGAGTACGGCGTCACCGTCACCGAGCGCGTGCCGCTCACGCCGCACCCCAACGACCACAACCTGGCCTACCTGCTCACCAAGCGCGACCGGATGGGCCACCAGCTGCCCGACCTTCCGACCACGGCCGCAGCGGGCGCCCCGATCGACACCGCGATCCACACCGCCGAGGGAGACGACTGATGGCCGGACACGGCGCCCCCACCACCGAGCCGGTGGACTGCAGCGACCTGCGGGTGGCGATCCTCGCCGCCAGCTGGCACACCCAGGTGATGGACGGCCTGGTGGCGGGTGCGCAGCGCGCGTGCGCCGACTTCGGCGTCGTCGAGCCCCGCCTGGTGCGGGTGCCGGGTGCCTTCGAGCTGCCGGTGGCCGCCGACGCCCTGGCCCGCGCCGGCTACGACGTCGTCGTCGCGCTGGGCGTGGTCATCCGGGGCGGCACCCCCCACTTCGACTACGTCTGCTCGGCCGCCACCGACGGCCTGACCCGGGTCGCGCTCGACCACGCGACGCCCGTGGGTTTCGGCCTGCTCACCTGCGACACCGAGCAGCAGGCGCTGGACCGCGCCGGACTCCCCGGCTCGGTGGAGGACAAGGGCCACGAGGCGGCCTCGGCGGCCCTGCTCACCGCCCGCACCCTCGCCACGCTCGCGTGAGGGCCGGTCTCGCCGGTCCCCGCGGGTGCGGGGACCGGGCGCGACAGACCGTAGGCTGGCCCTCGTGAAGACGTTCGACGCCCTGTGGGCCGAGCTGTCCGAGAAGGCCCGCACCCGTCCCGAGGGATCCGGCACGGTCGCCGCCCTCGACGCCGGCGTCCATGCCATCGGCAAGAAGCTGGTCGAGGAGGCCGCGGAGTCCTGGATGGCCGCCGAGCACGAAGGTGCCGAGCGGGCCGCGGAGGAGATCAGCCAGCTGCTCTACCACGCCCAGGTGCTCATGCTGGCCGCCGGCATCGAGCTCGACGACGTCTACGCCCACCTGTGACCCCGAAGGCCGCTCCCATGACCGACAGCCCGCTGCGGATCGCGATCCCCAACAAGGGCTCGCTGTCCCAGTCCGCCTCCGACATGCTGCGCGAGTCCGGCTACCGCCAGCGCGAGGACAGCAAGCAGCTCACCCTCACCGACCCCGAGAACGGGGTGGAGTTCTTCTACCTGCGCCCCCGCGACATCGCGCTCTACGTCGGCGAGGGCACCCTCGACGTCGGCATCACCGGCCGCGACCTGCTGCGCGACTCCGGCGCCAAGGCGGAGGAGGCGCTCGACCTCGGGTTCGGCCGCAGCACCTTCCGCTTCGCCGGCCCCGTGGGCCGCTTCACCGACGCCGCCGACCTCGCCGGCACCCGGATCGCGACCTCCTACGTCGGGATCGTGCAGGACTACCTCGCCGTGCGCGGGATCGCGGCCACGGTCGTGCGCCTCGACGGCGCGGTCGAGACCAGCATCCAGCTCGGGGTCGCCGACGCCATCGCCGACGTCGTCGAGACCGGCACGACGCTGCGGCGCGCCGGCCTGGAGACGTTCGGTGAGCCCGTGCTGGAGTCCGAGGCCGTGCTCATCACCCGGCCCGGGGTGTCCGGCGGGGCGCTGGACATCTTCAAGCGCCGCCTGCAGGGCGTGCTGGTGGCCCGCAGCTACGTGATGATGGACTACGACGTCGCCGACGTCGACCTCGCCGCCGCCACGGCCCTCACGCCCGGCATCGAGGCGCCCACCGTCGCGCCGCTGCAGCGCGCCGGCTGGAGCGCGGTGCGGGCGATGGTGCCCCGCGAGGGCGCGAACCGGTTGATGGACGAGCTCTACGACCTCGGCGCCCGCGGCATCCTGCTCACCGACATCCACGCCTGCCGGTTGTGAGCATGAGCGAACTCCCCGACCTCCCGCGCACCTGGCGTCCGCTGGGTCCGCGGATCGCCGGCGCGGTGGGCGGCGGTGCGCTGGTCGCGATCCTGGCGATGCTGTGGATCAGCTTCGACGAGAACACCAAGCAGGCCGTCACGCCCTTCCAGCGCGGCACCGCCGTGCTGATGTTCGGCCTGGGCCTGGCGTGCCTGCACGCCCTGGCGCGCTGCCGGGTCACCGCCACCGAGGACGCGCTCGTGGTCGTCAACGGCTACCGGTCGCGGCGCCTGGAATGGCCGCAGGTCATCGCGATCCGGCTGCGGCCCGGCCAGCCGTGGGCGACGCTGGACCTCAACGACGGCTCGACCGTGTCGGTCATGGCGCTCCAGGGCTCCGACGGCGCCCGCGCCCGGCAGGGCGTCGCGGCGCTACGCGCCCTCCTCGACCGTCCGTATCCCCCAGGTCACTGACACCTCGTCGGTGCCGCTGCCCGCGGGCCCCAGGACGAGCAGGTCGATCCCGGAGTTGAAGGCGTCGGCGTTGGCCGTCATCGGCTCCACCGCCAGCGAGCGGCGGGCGGCGCCGGTCCCGTGTCCCGTGAACAGCTGCAGCCAGCGGACCTCCGGGCCGACCCACAGGGCCACGGTGCGGCCCTCGGCGGGATCATGCAGCAGCACGGTGGCCTCGCCGGTCTCGTCGCGCTCGAGGTCGGTGAAGGCGTCGTCGAGCACCAGGTCGCCGATCGGGCGCGGTGCGGTGAAGTCGTAGGGCGTGCCCGCCACGGGCTCGGTCCCAAGGGGGATCAGCCGGTCGTCGACCAGCGCGCGCGTGCGTGCCGGCAGCGTCAGCTCCCAGGAGTCCAGCGGACCACCACCGACCTGCAGGTAGGGGTGGGCGCCGCAGGCGTAGGGCGCGGGCGTGGGGCCGGTGTTCGTGGCGGTCTGGGTGACGGTGAGCCCGTCGGCGGAGAGGTCGTAGACCACCTGCAGGTCCAACGTCCAGGGGTACCCGGTCTGGGCCATCAGCCGGTAGTGCAGCACCACCGAGCGCGGGGTGTGCTCCTGCACCGTCCAGGCCACCCAGCGCGCCAGGCCGTGGGAGGCGTGCTGACGGGCGGGCTCGGTGATCGGCAGCTGCAGGTCCTCCCCCGCGAAGGAGTAGCGCCCGTCGCGGATGCGGTTGGGCCACGGCATCAGCAGCTGACCGCGCCCCGCCGAGGCCGTCGCGTCCTCGGCGAAGCCGTCCAGCAGGGCCCGCCCCTCGTGGTGCAGCAGGCGCAGGGCACCGCCGCTCTCGGTCACGACCGCGTCGTAGCCGCCGGCCGTGAGCCGGAACTGGTCACCGCTGGGAGGCAGCATGCGCGCTATCCGATCACGCCCGCGGTCGTGTCGACGTCGCCGTCCACGCCCGTGGACGGACCGGTCCCCGTCCACCAGTGCAGGTCGGCGTGGGCGCGGGTGCCGGCCTCGGCGAAGTGGGCCTGCTCGGCGACCCGGAACCGCCCCCACTCCGGCGCCAGGTGCGCGCCGTCGCGGGCCAGCCCGCGGCGCAGCCGCTCGGCGCTGCCGGCCTCGACCCAGACGATCGCGGTGGCGAGATCGCGGACGCGGGGGCCCGCGGCCCCCACGCCCTCCAGGACCACCAGGCCCGAAGGCGGCGCGGTGAGACGCACCGTCTCGCCGGGCGCCCCGGCGACCCAGTCGTAGCGGGTGTAGGTGCCCGTGCCGCCCGCCGCGAGCGGGAGCAAGGCGGCGCGCACCGCCTCGCCCACCCGCGGGAGACCGTCCCAGCCGTCCAGGAGGTCGTCGACGTGCACCAGGGCACTGCCCGGGGCCGCCGCCACGAGTCGTTCGGCCAGCGTGGTCTTGCCCGACCCCGCGGGTCCGTCGACGGCCAGCAGTCGCAGCCGGCCGAGCGTCGGCGGGCGACGGCGCACCAGCGCGAGCGCCTCGGTGACGATCGCCGCGGCGGTCGCGGCCACGGGCGGGCTGTCGGGCGGGTTCCCGGGCGGGGGAGGTGCCGTGCTCACGTGATGCCGCGACGACGCAGCAGGGCCTCGATGTCGGCGAACTCGTCGGTGCCCGCACCCCCGCCGGCGACGGCGCCCCGCGGTGCCGTCGCCGGCGTCGGCGGGACCGCTGCGGTGGGTGCGGCGCCGCGGCCGCGGCGCTCCAGGAACCCGGCGGCGAGCCACACCAGGACCGCCAGCAGTGCGACGCCCAGCCCGACCCAGACGGACGGGCTGAACACCAGCCGCGCCGCCCAGTCGCCCACGGCGTCGGCGATCCGGCCGATCAGCTGCAGGGTGCGGGTGAGGTAGGCGGCCACCACGAGCAGGGTGGCCGCCCCCCACCGCAGCCCGCTGACGGCGCCGCGCCGGCGCCAGGCCCACCATGTGCCGGCGCTCCCACCCAGGACGAGTGCCAGGGTGAGCGCGCCGTAGCCGGTCTGCTCCATGGTGCGAGCCTGCCACACGGGGTCACGGCCGGGTGCGGCTCCGGGGCCGGGTCAGGACGACGCCGGCGCGGTGAGCAGCCCGCGGCGCCGCAGGTGCGGCATGACGCCCTCGGCGAACCAGTGGGCCTCCTCGAGGTGGGGGTACCCCGAGAGGATGAACTCCTCGATCCCGAGGTCGGCGTACTCGCCGAGGCGCTCGGCGACCTCCTCGTGGGAGCCCACCAGTGCGGTGCCGGCCCCTCCGCGCACGAGCCCGACGCCGGCCCACAGCCCGGGCGAGACCTCCAGGTCGTGGGCGCCGATGCGCCCCCCGGCCTCGCGCACGGCGGTCGCTCCGCCGTGCAGCGCCAGCATCCGCTGCTGGCCGGTCGAGCGGCTCTCCTGCAGCGCCGACTGGGCGGCCTCCACCGCGCGCGGGTCCAGGCTGTCGAGCAGCCACTGGGCGTGGGCCCAGGCCTGCTCGTGGGTGTCGCGCGAGAGCGTGTGGATCCGCAGGCCGAAGCGGACGGTCCGGCCGCGGGCGGCGGCCAGGGCCCGGACCCGCTCGATCTTCTCCGCCACCAGCGCCGGCGGCTCGCCCCAGGTGAGGTAGACGTCCACCTGCTCGGCCGCGACGCGGAGGGCGGCGTCCGAGCTGCCCCCGAAGTAGAGATCGGGACGGTCGACGGGCGTCCCGCCGATGATCGCCTGCTCGGCGGCGAAGAACTCCCCGCGGTGGTCGTAGGGCGCCTGCTCCCAGGTGCCGCGCAGCACCTCGAGGAACTCCCCGGTGCGGCGGTACCGCGCGTCCTTGTCGCCCGCACCGATCTCGTCGCCGAAGCGCGCCTGCTCGCGCGGCTCGGCACCGGTGACGACGTTGAGCATCAGCCGACCGCCCGAGATCCGTTGGTACGCGGCCGCCATCTGCGCGGCGAGCACGGGGTTGATCACCCCGGGTCGGAAGGCGACCAGGAACCGCAGCCGGGTGGTCTCGCGCAGCAGGGCGGCGGTCACCAGCCACGCGTCCTCGCAGAAGGTGCCGGTCGGGGTCAGCACCCCGGTGAAGCCGAGCCGCTCGGCGGTGCGGGCGACGTCGGCGAGGTAGTCGATCGTCGGGGCCCGGAAGCCGTGGGTCGCGGTCTCGGCCAATGACTGCGCCACGTCGTGGGGCACCCCCTGGCCCGCCCCGAGCAGGGAGCGGGAGTCGCCGGAGGTGGGCAGGAACCAGTGCAGCCGTACCGGGCGCGTCACGAGGCGGCCCCGCCGCTGGTGGTGGTGGTGCTCGCGGTACCGGCTCCGGTGCCGGTGGTGGCGTCGTTGAAGCGGTCGTCGAAGAACCCGCTCATGTCGACCTTCTCCGGGATCAGCCCGGCGTCGGCGAAGGCGTCGGCCATCTGCTGCTCGGAGTCGATGATCGTGGAGTCGATCGGGAGGGTCTCGATGGTGCGCTTGGCCACGGCCGCGACGGTGATCGACTCGGGCAGACCGGTCTCGGCGGCCCAGACCTTCGCCCACTCCTCCTTGTGCGTGGCCGACCAGGCCTGGGCCTGGGCGATCCGGGAGAGGTAGTCCTCCAGCGCGGCCGAGGTGGCCGGGTCCTCCAGGGCGACGTCGGAGGCGACCTGGAAGGTGTAGCCGTTCATCAGGGTGCTGCCGTCGGCCAGCACGCGGGCGCCGGCGTCCTGCTCGGCCTGGGAGGTGAAGGGCTCCCAGATGGCCCACGCGTCGATCGAGCCGCCGCTGAACGCGGTGAGCGCGTCGGCGGGCTGCAGGCTCTTGACCGTGATGTCGTCGTAGGAGAGGCCCGCGGCCTGGAGCTGGGCGAGCAGGTTGTAGTTCGCCGAGCTGCCGGGGGCCACGGCCACCGTCTTGCCCTCGAGGTCGGCCACGGTGCGCAGCGGCGAGTCCTGCTGGACCACCAGGGCATCCCCGAGGCCGCCGTAGGTGGCGGCCTGGACGACCTTGAACTCCGAGCCGCCCGCGGCGGAGAAGATCGGCGGGGTGTTGCCGACCCCGCCGACGTGCAGGGCGTTGGCGTTCATCGCCTCGAGCAGCGGGGGACCGGAGGTGAACTCCTCCCAGGTGATGTCGTAGGGGATGTCGTCGAGGAGCCCGGCGGCCTGCAGCAGCGCCCGGGAGCCCCCCTTCTGGTCCCCGACGATCAGGGTGACCTTGGCGAGGTCGACCGTGCCGTCGTCGCGGATCGCGGCCTCGTTGCCGGTGGCGTCGGAACCGCATCCGGTGAGGGCGGCGGCGAGCAGCGCCGCGGCGGCCGCGAGGACGCCGGAGCGTCGTGCGCGCGTGCTCCCGAGGGTGCGGGTGGGGTGGGGACGTCGGATGGTCATGCTGCTCCTGTCGAGGCTCGGTGGCGGCCTTCGCCGCCGGGGGTGGTCGAGGTCGGGTCGCCGGCCCGCTGGGTGCGCGGCGGGGTCGGCTCGACGCCGACGGCCCGCAGCACCTCGGTGCGGATGCGGCCGATCTCGGGGTTGGTGTGGTCGCGGTCGTCGCGACGGGAGGTGATCTCGAAGCGGTGCTCGATGCGGCCGTGCTCCATCACCAGCACGCGGTCGGCGAGGGCGAGTGCCTCGTCGACGTCGTGGGTGACGATGAGCACCGCCATCCGGTGGCGGCGCCACAGGTCGATGACCAGCTGGTGCATCTCCATGCGGGTCAGCGCGTCGAGGGCGCTGAAGGGCTCGTCGAGCAGCAGCAGCGCGGGGTCGCTCACCAGGGCCCGGGCCAGCGACACGCGCTGGGCCTGCCCTCCGGAGAGCTCGCGCGGCCAGGCGTCGAGGCGGGCGCCCAGGCCCACCTCGGCGAGGGTGTCGCGGGCGCGCTCACGGCGCGCGGCGCGGGCCACGCGGTCGGGGGAGTTGAGCAGGGCCAGGGCCACGTTCTCGTGGGCGCTGCGCCAGGGCAGCAGCCGCGGCTCCTGGAAGGCCACGGCGCTGCGGCCCCGCACGGTCACCTCGCCGGCCGGTACCGGGTCGAGGCGGGCGAGGCTGCGCAGCAGCGGGGACTTGCCGCAGCCGGAGCGGCCCAGCAGGGCCACGAACTCCCCGGGCTGCAGCTCGAGGTCGACGCCGTCGAGGACGACCTGGTCGCCGAAGGACCGGCGATGGCCGCGGACCTCGACCACGGGGGGCTCGATGCTGTCGGCGGACGGGGTGGGGGTCAGCCGCGCCATGCCAGGGCCCTGCCTTCCAGGTAGCGGACGATCGCGTCGGTCGCCAGACCGAGCAGGCTGTAGACGGCCAGACCGACGACGATGGTGTCGGTCTGCTGGAACTCCCGGGCGAGGTTGATCATGTGGCCCAGGCCGTTGTCGGCCGCGATGGTCTCGGCGACGATCAGCGAGAGCCAGGCCACGCCCAGGCTCTGGCGCAGGCCCACCAGCGCCTGCGGGAGGGCGCCCGGCACGACGACGTGCCGCAGGCGCTGCCCCCAGGACAGGTTCATCGACCGGGCGGCCTCGAGCATGCGGGTGTCGATCCCGCGGATCCCGGCGACGGTGTTGAGGTAGAGGGGGAAGCACACGCCCATGGCGATCAGGGCCAGCTTCGGGGTCTCGTTCACGCCCATCCAGAGGATGAACAGCGGGATCAGGCCGAAGTGCGGCAGGGTGCGCAGCATCTGCATGAGCGGGTCGATGGCGTCCTCGCCGATCCGCCACAGGCCGGCGACGACCGCGAGCGTGACGCCGATCGTGGCGCCGATCGCGAACCCGAGGGCCGCGCGCTGCAGCGAGGTGAGGGTGGCCGAGCCGAGCACGCCGTCGGCGGCGAGCTGCCAGGCCGTCTGCAGGATCGTGGCGGGCGAGGCCAGGGTCCGCTCGTCGAGCACGCCGGTGCTGCTGGCCAGCTGCCACAGCGCGACGACGACGACCGGCGACACCCACCGGCGCAGGAACCGCCAGGGGGAGCGGCCGGACCGGGTCTTGCGGCTCGTCGGGCCGGTGGTGGCGACGCCGGGCGCCGCGGATCGCGCGGTGTCGGCCGTCGTGGTCACGGGGTCGGGGGGTGGTCCGAGTGCGGGGGATCGGGTGGTGGACATGACGTCAATTCCTATCAAGTCACTAGAGTTAAACCAAATGGGGTTGAGCCTCGGCGTGTCCGGGTACAGGGCTGGGTTTGGCCGTCCCGAGGGGCGCCGCGAGACTGGGGGTGTGAGCGCTCGCGACCTCCTCGCCCCGGCCTTCCCGGACGACACCGGCGAGGCCGATCCCGCCGTGCGGGCGGCGCTCGACGCCTGGCACGCCGACCCGGCGCGGCGCCCGGAGGCCGTGGCCGCCCTGCAGGGCACGCGGGTGCTGGTCCCCGTCGTGGCGGTGCTCGGGGAGGTCGAGGTCGACGCGCGCGGCCTGGCCCACGACAAGTCCGCCGACATGGCGGCGGTGCTGATGCGGGGCCGCGACGGCCGGGTGGCCCTGCTCGGGTTCACCTCCCTCGCCGCCATGGCGGCCTGGGACCCCGAGGCCCGGCCGGTGCCGGTGGCCGCCGAGACCGCGGCCCTGGCGGCGGTCCAGGAGGGTGCGCAGGCGCTGGTCCTCGACCTCGCCGGGCCGGTGCGGTTCGTGCTCGAGGGGGAGGACCTGCGGGCGTTCGCGGCCGGCTGGCGCCTGGCCCGGGTCGGCGACGACGTCGTCTGGCTGGGGCCGGCGGTCCCCGATTCGCCCCCGGTGGGCTGAGCGCGTACCATCGGTCTCTGACCGGTTCGTCATGCCCGCTCGCGGGCACGGCGTCCCCACAAGCGGAAGACAGCTCCATCGTCTCCCACCCGCATCGATCGCCGCGGCCCGCCGCACAGATCGTCGGGTCCAGGTCCCACGGACCTCCCGGTCCGGTTCCGTCCACCCCGGACGGCGTCGGCAGGAGGTGCGTCGCCTCCGCTCGTGGTCCCTCGTGAGGATCCGGCGGCGACGCGGCCGGATGTCGAGGGGGTGAACCCCATCGTTTCCCAGCCCCTGGAGGACACATCAGCACCGAGCTGCGTATCAACGAGCGGATCCGGGTTCCCGAGGTCCGCCTCGTCGGACCCAACGGCGAGACGGTCGGCATCGTGCCGACCGATCAGGCCCTCAAGCTGGCCCAGGAGGCCGACCTCGACCTGGTCGAGGTCGCTCCCGCGGCCCGCCCGCCCGTCTGCAAGCTCATGGACTACGGGAAGTTCAAGTACGAGAACGCCCAGAAGGCCCGTGAGGCACGTCGGAACCAGACGAACGTGATCATCAAGGAGATGAAGCTTCGTCCGAAGATCGACGCCCACGACTACGAGACCAAGAAGGGTCACGTGGTCCGGTTCCTCAAGGCCGGCGACAAGGTCAAGATCACGATCATGTTCCGCGGTCGTGAGCAGCACCGCCCCGAGCTGGGCTTCCGCCTGCTCCAGCGGCTGGCCGAGGACGTCACCGAGCTGGGCTTCGTCGAGTCGTCCCCCAAGCAGGACGGCCGCAACATGATCATGGTCCTGGGTCCCCACAAGACGAAGGCCGAGGCCAAGGCCGACCACCTCGTGCAGAAGGCCGAGAAGGCCGCCGAGCGGGCCGCCGCCGAGGCCGAGGAGGCCGCCGAGCGCGAGGCCGCGCACGCCGCCGGTCCCGTGGCCGCCAAGAAGGAGCGCCGCCGCTCCGAGAACCTCGATCCCGAGATCGAGGCCTGATCCTGCGCCCCGCTCGCCGGGGCCACCCCGCACCCGTCCGCCGGCGGGTGCTCCACCCCGCACGTTCGGCCCCGCGCCGAGAGTGACCACGAGGAGATTCAGATGCCGAAGAACAAGACCCACTCGGGAGCCAGCAAGCGCTTCCGGGTGACCGGGTCGGGCAAGATCCGCCGCCAGAAGGCCGGCCTGCGCCACAACCTCGAGAAGAAGCCCTCGAAGGTGACCCGCCGGATGGCCGGCACCACGGAGGTCGCCAAGGCCGACGTCCCGCGCGCGAAGAAGCTGCTGGGTCTCTGACCCTCCCGCTTCCCCCGACCCCCTCGCGGTCCGCCGCGACCACCCGTTGCACCAAGGAGTAAGACCATGGCTCGCGTCAAGCGCGCAGTGAACGCCCAGAAGAAGCGTCGGACCACCCTCGAGCGCGCCAGCGGCTACCGCGGCCAGCGCTCGCGCCTGTACCGCAAGGCCAAGGAGCAGGTCACCCACTCGCTGGTCTACAGCTACAACGACCGCCGCAAGAACAAGGGCAACTTCCGTCGCCTCTGGATCCAGCGCATCAACGCGGCCGCCCGTGCCGAGGGCCTGACCTACAACCGCTTCATCCAGGGCCTGAACCTGGCCGGCGTCGAGGTCGACCGCAAGATCCTCGCCGACCTCGCCGTCAACGACCCGGCCGCCTTCTCGGCGCTGGTCGCCCAGGCCAAGGCCGCGCTGCCCGAGGACGTCAACGCGCCCAAGGTCTCCGCCTGAGCATCGACGCCCCGCTGGGCGCGAGCAACGCTCGCGTCAAGCAGCTACGGCGCCTGACCCGCCGCTCCGAGCGACCGGCGCGGCGGCTCTTCCTCGCCGAGGGGCGCAACGCGGTCGAGGCGGCGCTGGCTGCCGGCGTCGCCGTCGAGGTCCTGCTCGGCCCCGGCGCCGACGACCTGCTGCCCGGGCTGCCCGGGCTGCCCGGCGTGCCCGACGGGGTCGTGCTGACCCGTGTCGACGACCGGGCGCTCGCGGCGCTCTCCGACGCCGTCTCACCCGCCGGCATCCTGGCCGTGTGCCGCTCGATCGACGTGCCGCTGGGCGAGGCGCTGGTGGGCGGGTTCGTCGCCGTGTGCGCCGACGTCAACGACCCCGGCAACGCCGGGACCGTCATCCGCTGTGCCGACGCCGCCGGCGCGGGCGGCGTCGTGCTGGCCGGTCGTGCCGTCGACCTGCACAACCCCAAGACCATCCGGGCCAGCGCGGGCAGTGCGTTCCACCTGCCCGTCGCGGTCGAGCCCGACGCGCGGGCCGCCGTCCTGGCGGCGAAGTCGGCCGGCTTCCGCGTGCTCGCCACCACCGCCACCGGGCGCGTGGACCTCTTCGACGCCGCCCCGCTGCTGCAGCAGCCGGTGGCGTGGCTGTTCGGCAACGAGGCCCACGGCCTGGACCCCGACCTCCTCGCGCTGGCCGACGACGAGGTCGCCATCCCGATCCGGGGCCGGGCCGAGAGTCTCAACCTCTCCACCGCCGCCGCGCTGTGCCTCTACGAGAGCGCCCGCGCCCGACGCTGAGCGGTCCGCCCTAGGGTGGTCGGCATGCGTGAGGAGCCGGACCCGTCCGGATGGCCGAGCGGGCTGCCCGACGCCCTCGACCTGTTGCCCGACGGCGCGGTGATCGCCGACGGCGCCGGCCGGGTGATCCGGGTCTCGGCCGCGGCCGCCGCCCTGCTCGGGGTCGACGCGGCGACCTCCGTGGGGCGGCCCCTCGCGGAGGTCCTGCTCCTCCAGGACCACGGCGGACACGCCTGGGTGCCGCACAACACCCCCTACGCCGGGCTCGCCTCGCGCACCGGTGTGCCGGAGCAGACCTGGCTGCTGCCCGACGGGCAGGAGGTGCTCGTGGCGGCGCGCCTGCACCGCGCCGAGCCGCGGGGGCCGGTCACCGCGGTGGCGGTGAGCCTGCGCAGCGGACGGGGGCGGGCCCGGCTGGACCGGGAGCGCTCCGACCTCGTCGCGACCGTCGCCCACGAGCTGCGCTCCCCGTTGACCGGGGTGAAGGGGTTCGTCCAGGCCCTGCTGAACCGCTGGGACCGGCTCAGCGACGAGCAGCGGCGCCTGATGCTCACCACCGTCGCCAGCGACGCCGACCGGCTCAGCCGGCTGATCGCCGAGCTGCTCGACGTGGCCCGTCTCGACACCGGGAGGCTCCAGCTCTATCCGCGCCCCGCCGACGCCGAGGTACTGGCCCGCCGCGTGGTCGACTCGGTGGCCGCGGGCACGGCGCGGCCGGTGCGTCTGGTCGTCGACGGTCCCCTCCCGCGGGTGCTCGTGGACCCCGACAAGTTCACCCAGGTGCTCACCAACCTGGTCGAGAACGGGGTGCGCCACGGCGAGGGCGAGGTCGTGGTCGCGCTGGCCCCCGATCCCGCACCCGATCCTGCTGCCGATCCCGCACCCGATCCTGCTGCCGATCCTGCTGCCGATCCTGCTGCCGGGCCGGTCGGCGTGCGCGTCGTCGTCACCGACGAGGGCGACGGCATCCCGGCGGAGCTGCGCCGCCGGGTGTTCACCAAGTTCTGGACCACCGGCGCGCGCGGCGGGTCGGGGCTCGGCCTCTACCTCGCGCGCGGGCTCGTGCGGGCCCACGGCGGTGAGCTGCGCATCGACGACCCCGACGAGCCCGGCGAGCCCGACGAGACCGACGAGCCCGGCGAGATCGGCGAGGCCGGCGGGACGGGCGGCGGACGGGGGGCGGTGCTCACCTGCACCTGGCCCGGGGTGCCGGCCGAGCTCGGCGGCTGAGGGCGACCGCGGACCCCGTGCGCGGGGCGACGGCGTCCGCGTCCGGGAACCGGTTCGCGGGCCGGGCCCGGGCGTTCCTAGACTCGCCCCCATGTCCGGACCCAATACCGAGTACGACCCCGTGGCGGTGACGCCGCTGCAGGCGAGCGAGGTCGAGGCGGCCCGCGACGCGGCGCTCGCGGCCATCGCCGCCGCCGCCGACCTGGAGGAGCTCAAGGCGGTCCGGACCGCCCACGCGGGCGACCGGTCGCCGCTGGCGCTGGCCAACCGCGAGATCGGCGCGCTGCCGCCGCAGGCGCGCAAGGAGACCGGCCAGCGGGTCGGACAGGCGCGGGGTGCCGTGGCCCAGGCCCTCGCGGCCCGGCAGAGCGTCCTCGAGGCCGAGCACGAGGAGCGGATGCTGGTCGAGGAGGCCGTCGACGTCTCCCTCCCCACCGACCGCCGCGCGCCCGGCGCGCGCCACCCGCTCACGACCGGCGCCGAGCTGATCGCCGACATCTTCGTGGCGATGGGCTGGGAGGTCGCCGAGGGTCCGGTCGTCGAGGCCGAGTGGCTCAACTTCGACGCCCTCAACCTCGGGCCGGACCACCCGGCCCGCACGATGCAGGACACCTTCTGGGTCGAGCCGGCCGAGGCCGGGGTCGTGCTGCGCACCCACACCTCGCCCGTCCAGGCCCGCACCATGCTGACCCGCAGGCCCCCGATCTACGTCGTGTGCCCCGGCCGGGTGTTCCGCACCGACGAGTTCGACGCCACCCACAGCCCGATGTTCCACCAGGTCGAGGGGCTGGCGATCGACGAGGGCCTCACCATGGCCCACCTCAAGGGCACCCTGGACCACTTCGCCTCGCGGATGTTCGGCGAGGGCATCACCACCCGGTTCCGCCCCTCCTACTTCCCCTTCACCGAGCCGAGCGCGGAGGTGGACCTGATCTGCTTCGTGTGCCGCGGGGTGGACCCCGACTCCTGCCGCACGTGTCGCGGCGAGGGCTGGATCGAGTGGGGCGGCTGCGGCGTCGTCAACCCGCGGGTGCTCACCGCCTGCGGCGTCGACCCCGAGCGCTTCACCGGGTTCGCCTTCGGCATGGGCATCGAGCGCACCCTGATGTTCCGTCACGGCCTGGAGGACCTGCGCGACCTCTTCGAGGGCGACGTCCGCTTCACCACGACCTTCGGGAGCGAGATCTGATGAAGGCCCCTGTCTCCTGGATCCGCGAGTACGCCGATCTGCCCGCCGACCTCGGCACCGAGGAGCTGGCGGCCCGCCTGACCGCCCTCGGTCTCAAGCTCGAGGCGCTCGAGCGGCCCGGTGACCGGATCACCGGTCCGCTGGTGGTGGGCCGGGTGCTCACCCGCGAGCCCGAGCCGCAGAAGAACGGCAAGACCATCAACTGGTGCACCGTCGACGTCGGCGACGCCAACGGCACCGGCGAGCCGCAGGGCATCGTCTGCGGCGCCCACAACTTCGAGGCCGGCGACCTCGTGGTCGTCGTCCTGCCCGGTGGCGTCCTGCCCGGCGGGTTCGCCATCTCGGCGCGCAAGACCTACGGCCACGTCAGCGCCGGCATGATCTGCTCGGCCCGCGAGCTCGGCATCAGCGACGAGCACGAGGGCATCATCGTGCTGCCGTCCGACGCCGGCGTGCCCGGCCAGTCCGCCTTCGAGGTGCTGGGGCTCGACGACGACGTCATCGAGTTCGAGATCAACCCCGACCGGGCCTACGCCCTGAGCCTGCGCGGGGTGGCCCGGGAGGCCGCCCTCGGCTTCGGCGTCGCCTTCACCGACCCCCTCGACCGTGCCGTGCCGGCCCCCGACGACGCCGGGCACCCCGTCGTGGTCGAGGACGCCGAGGGGTGCCCGGTCTTCGTGGCGCGGACGGTGAGCGGCTTCGACCCCACGGCGCCGACGCCGGAGTCGATCGCCCGACGCCTGACCCAGGCCGGGATGCGTCCGATCAGCCTGGCCGTCGACATCACCAACTACGTGATGCTCGAGACCGGCCGCCCGATCCACGCCTTCGACCGTGACAAGGTCGACGGCGCCCTCGTGATCCGCCGTGCCGCGGCGGGGGAGACCCTGCGCACCCTCGACGGCGTCGACCGCACCCTGGACGTGCAGGACATGGTCGTGGCCGACGCCGCGGGCCCGCTGGCCCTGGCCGGGGTGATGGGCGGGGAGTCCAGCGAGATCTCGGCCGTCACCACCCGGATCCTGGTCGAGTCGGCGCACTGGGACCCCGTCTCCGCCTTCCGCACCGGCAAGCGCCACCGGCTGTCCTCCGAGGCCGGCAAGCGCAACGAGCGCGGGGCGGACCCCCGCAGCTGCGAGGCGGCGGCCGACCGGGTCGTCGAGCTCCTCGTCGCCCACGGCGGCGCGACCGCCGACCCCGGCGTCACCGTGATCGGCACCCCGCCCGCGCCGGCGGTGATCGTGGCCGACCTCGACCTCCCGCGGCGCATCAGCGGCATCGACGTCGCCGTCGAGGAGGGGGTGGAGATCCTGCGGGCCGT
This sequence comes from Nocardioides sp., assembly GCF_964228225.1. GTDB lineage: Bacteria > Actinomycetota > Actinomycetes > Propionibacteriales > Nocardioidaceae > Nocardioides. The sequence continues at coordinate 12,463 of NZ_CAXQZB010000017.1, read as the reverse complement.
CGGGGCCCGCGTCGAGGTCGACGTCCCCGCACCGGGGCGGATGAGCGTGCACGCACCGTCGTGGCGTCCCGACCTCACCGACCCCTACGACCTCGTGGAGGAGGTCGTGCGCGTGGTCGGCTACGACCGCGTCCCGAGCGTGCTGCCCACACCCGCGGCGGGCCGGGGGCTCACCCGCGAGCAGCGCCTGCGGCGTCGCGTCGGCCGGGGCCTCGCCGGTGCCGGGTTCGTCGAGACCGTCAGCTTCCCGTTCGTGGGACGCGAGGTCCTCGACCAGCTCGGCCTCCCCGAGGACGACGCCCGCCGGACGACGGTGCGCCTGGCCAACCCGATCTCCAGCGAGGAGCCGGGGCTCACCACCACCCTGCTCGCCGGCCTCACCCGCGCCGCGGCCCGCAACCTCGGTCGTGGCGCCCCCGGGGTCGCGCTCTTCGAGACCGGCGCGGTCGTGCGCCCCCGCGGCAGCGGCACCGCTCCGATCTACGGCGTCGACCGACGCCCCGACGACGCCGAGCTCGCCGCCCTCCTCGACGCCCTGCCCGAGCAGCCGCAGCACCTCGCCGTGGTGCTGGCCGGCGAGCTCGAGCGCGGCGGCTGGTGGGGCGAGGGGCGCACCGCCGGCTGGGCCGACGCCCTGGAGGCCGTGCGCCGGCTCGGGGCCGACCTCGGCCTGGCGCTCACCACTACTCCGGCCGCACTGGCACCCTTCCACCCCGGCCGGTGCGCGCAGGTCGCGCTCGGTGAGGGTGGGGACGCCGTCGTCCTCGGGCACGCCGGTGAGCTGCACCCCCGCGTGTGCCGCGCCCTCGGGCTGCCCGAGCGCAGCGCGGCCGCCGAGCTCGACCTCGACCTGCTGCTCGCCCACGCGGTCGACGTCGTGCGCCCTGCGGCGCTGTCCACCTTCCCGGTGGCCAAGGAGGACGTCGCCCTGGTCGTGCCCGACCACGTGCCCGCCGCCGCGGTCGAGGCCGCGCTGCGCGAGGGCGCGGGGGCGCTGCTGGAGGGGCTGCGCCTCTTCGACGTCTACACCGGACCCCAGGTCGGCGAGGGGCACCGCTCCCTGGCCTTCGCCCTGCGCTTCCGGGCCGCCGACCGCACGCTGACCGAGGAGGAGACCGGCGCCGCCCGCGACGCCGCGGTGGCGCTGGCCGTCGAGCGCTGCGGCGCCGTGCAGCGCTGACGTACCCCTCCCGGCCCGGGCCCCGCCACTCGACGGGGCCTAGTCGATCGGGAAGGTGGTGGCGGCGTCGAAGGCCTCCAGGCTCGCGGCGCTGCCACGACGTCGTACCAGCGGGGTGTCGCGGGGCAGTCGTCCCCACAGCCACAGGTCGAGGTGGGCGGCGGTGCCGGACACCACCGCCGCGGGCGCGTCGGGGGCGGGAACGACCAGCAGGTGCGGGCCGGACAGCTCCCGCCCGGTCAGCCGGTCGTGGCCGCTGAGCTGTCCCGGCTGCACCCCGATCCGCACCCCCACGTCGGTCAGGTCGAGCACCAGCGCGGTGCCCACCGGCACCAGCCCCGCGCCGTCGGGCTGCCCGCCCAGCATGACCTCGAGGCACTCCGCGACCCCGTCGGCCGCCAGGTCGGCCTCCAGCACGACGTCCTGCGCCCGGGCGCCGGCCGCGAGCTCGGCATCGACCCGATGGATCAGCGCCTCGTGGGTCTGGCGACGGTAGGCGAACCCCACGGTGGCGCCGTCGGGCGACCAGCCCGCCCAGGTCCAGGCGGGGTCGGAGGGCTCCGAGCCCCGCAGGGTGCGCACGAGGTCCGACGCGCACGCACGGGCGTGGGCCAGCAGGTCGGGGTGCTCCGTCGGACGCCGCGCTCCCTCCGGCAGGACGTCGGGGGAGGCCGGCCGCTCACGCACGATCTGCGCCCACGCCTGCTGCACCTCGGCGAGGTGCCAGAGCAGGTCGGCGGCGCTCCAGTCCGGACAGCTCGGCACCGGCGTGGCCGGATCGAGGTCGGCGAGCACGGTGTGCGCCCGCGCGGTCTCACGGGCCAGGTGGTCCAGGTAGGCGTTCCAGGTGGGACGGTCATGTCGGGCCCGGTGGTCCGGCGCAGGGGCGTCGATCGGCTCGGTCACCTCCGTGACGCTACGCGGTCGCGACGCGCCCCGCCCCCGATATGCATGATCATTCAGGGTTGTGTATGGTCATGCACATGACGACGAGGTCAGCACCGCCCCGGGTCGCGGTCGCGGGCGCCAGCGGGTACGCCGGCGGCGAGGTCCTGCGGCTCCTGCTCGGTCACCCCGAGGTGGAGATCGGCGCCCTCACCGGCGGATCGAACGCGGGGGAGCGGCTCGGCACCCTCCAACCGCACCTGGTGCCGCTGGCCGACCGGGTGCTCGAGCCGACCACCGTCGAGGTGCTCACCGGCCACGACGTCGTCGTGCTGGGGCTGCCGCACGGGCAGTCGGCCGCGATCGCCTCCGCCCTCGGGCCCGAGGTCGTGGTCATCGACTGCGGCGCCGACTTCCGGCTCGCCGACGCCGAGGTCTGGCAGCGGTTCTACGGCAGTGAGCACGCCGGCCAGTGGCCCTACGGCCTGCCCGAGCTGCTCCTGCCCGACGGCACCCGCCAGCGCGACCGGCTGCGGGGCGCCCGTCGCATCGCGGTCCCCGGCTGCTACCCCACGGTGACCAGCCTGGCGCTGGCCCCCGCGCTGGCCGCCGGCCTCATCGAGCCCGACCTCGTCGTGGTCGCCGCCTCCGGCACCAGCGGCGCGGGCAAGGCCGCCAAGACCCACCTGCTCGGCAGCGAGGTCATGGGCAGCGTCAGCGCCTACGGCGTGGGCGGGGTGCACCGCCACACCCCCGAGATCGTGCAGAACCTCGGCCCGCTGACCGACGCCCCCGTCCGGCTCGGGTTCACCCCGCTGCTGGCCCCGATGTCGCGCGGCATCCTGGCCACCTGCACCGCACCCCTGGCCCGCGCGGTGAGCGCCGAGGAGGCCCACGCCGCGTACGCCGAGGCCTACGCCGACGAGTCGTTCGTCCACGTCCTCGCTCCCGGTCAGTGGCCCGCCACCCAGTCGGTCGTGGGGTCGAACTCGGTGCACCTGCAGGTGACCGTCGACCCCGACGCCCACCGCCTCGTGGCCGTCGGCGCGGTCGACAACCTGGCCAAGGGCACCGGCGGCGCCGCCGTGCAGTGCCTCAACCTCGCCCTGGACCTCCCCGAGGGCCTGGGCCTCAGCAGCGTCGGAGTGGCCCCGTGAGCGAGCAGGACCAGCAGCCGGGCGCCGTCCTCACCCTGGCGCGGTACCCCGAGACCCTGGCGGTGGTGAAGCTCGCCGCCGGCGCCGACGTGCCGCGCTGGGCCGAGTCGTCCTCGGTGTTCGCCGTCATCGCCTCGGCGGAGGAGACCGCGCTGGTGTGCGCGGGGCGCAACGTGCCCACGAAGGTGCCCGCGATGCGCCACCTCACCGGCTTCGAGCTGCTCGACGGCGCCCACGCCGCCTCGCCCGGCACGCTGGTGGCGCTGCTCGCCCCGGTGGCCGAGCTGGGCGTCACCGCCCACGCTCTGACGACGTTCAGCCGGCTGTGGGTGCTGGTGCCGGCCGACCGGGCCGACGACGTGGCCGAGGCGTGGCGACGACGCGGGCACGACGTCGCCCCGGCCGTCCCGGCCGGCTGACGTCGCGCACCCCGTCGTCCCTCACCCCACTCCTGCCAGGAGACCCCCTGACCGTCACCACCCCCGCCGGCTTCGTCGCCGCCGGCGTCACCGCCGGCCTCAAGGCGTCCGGCGCCCCCGACCTCGCCCTCGTCGTCAACCAGGGCCCCACCTTCGACTCCGCCTCGGTCTTCACGAGCAACCGCTGCCAGGCCAACCCGGTGCTGTGGAGCAAGGAGGTCGTCAAGGACGGCGTCGTGCGTGCCGTCGTGCTCAACTCCGGCGGCGCCAACTGCTACACCGGCGCCGAGGGCTTCCAGACCACCCACGCCGTCGCCGAGCAGGTCGCCTCCGAGCTCGGCATCGGGGCCGTCGACGTCGTCGTGTGCTCCACCGGCCTCATCGGTCTGGCCAACCCGCGCGAGCTGCTGCTGGCCGGGGTCACTGCGGCGGCCGCCGAGCTGTCCGCCGACGGCGGTCCCGCCGCCGCGACAGCGATCATGACCACCGACACCGTGAGCAAGCAGGCCGTCGTCGAGGGCCCGGGATGGTCGATCGGCGGCATGGCCAAGGGCGCGGGCATGCTCGCCCCGGCCCTGGCCACGATGCTGGTCGTGATCACCACCGACGCCGTGGTGCCGGCCGCCGAGCTCGACGCCGCCCTGCGCGCCGCCACCCGGGTGAGCTTCGACCGGCTCGACTCCGACGGCTGCATGTCCACCAACGACACCGTCACGGTGATGGCCTCGGGCGCCTCGGGCATCACGCCCTCGGCGGCGGACTTCACCGAGGCCCTCACCCAGCTGTGCACCGACCTGGCGATGCAGCTGCTGCGCGATGCCGAGGGCGCCGACCACGAGATCGCCATCACCGTGCTGAACGCCGCCAGCGAGGACGACGCCGTCGAGGTGGGCCGCAGCGTGGCCCGCAGCAACCTGTTCAAGGCCGCCGTCTTCGGACGCGACCCGAACTGGGGGCGGGTGCTGGCCTCGATCGGCACCACGTCGGCGGCCTTCGACCCCGCCGACCTCGACGTCGCGATGAACGGGGTCTGGGTGTGCCGTGACTCCACCCCCGCCGAGGACCCCGCCGGGGTCGACCTGAGCGGCCGCGAGGTCGGTGTCACGATCGACCTGAAGTCCGGGCCGCACCGCGCGACCGTCTGGACCAACGACCTGACCCACGCCTACGTCCACGAGAACAGCGCCTACAGCTCATGACCGAGACACAGCCCCAGAACCAGAACCAGCCCGACCCGTCGCGGCCCGACCCCGCCAAGGCGCGGGTGCTCGCCGGTGCGCTGCCGTGGCTCAAGCGCTACCACGGCAAGATCGTGGTGGTGAAGTACGGCGGCAACGCCATGACCGACGACGTCCTCAAGCGTGCCTTCGCCGAGGACATCGCCTTCCTGCGCTTCGCCGGCTTCAAGCCGGTGGTCGTGCACGGCGGCGGCCCGCAGATCTCGGCGATGCTCGACCAGCTGGGCATCGAGTCGGAGTTCCGCGGCGGCCTGCGGGTGACGACCCCCGAGGCCATGGAGGTCGTGCGGATGGTCCTGGTCGGCAAGGTCCAGCGCGAGCTGGTCGGGCTGATCAACGAGCACGGTCCGCTCGCGGTCGGGCTGTCCGGTGAGGACGCCGGGCTGTTCACCGCCACCGCCACCAACACCGTCGTCGACGGCGAGGAGGTGGACCTCGGCCTGGTCGGCGAGGTCACCCGGGTGCGCCCGGAGTCGGTGCTCGACCTGATCGAGGCGGGCCGGATCCCGGTGGTCTCCAGCGTCGCCCCCGACGCCTCCGGCCAGGTGCACAACGTCAACGCCGACTCCGCCGCGGCCGCGCTGGCCATCGCGCTGGGGGCCGAGAAGCTGCTCGTGCTCACCGACGTCGAGGGGCTGTTCCTGGACTGGCCCGACTCCGACGACGTGATCGGCGAGATCAGCCCCGAGGCGCTGGCCGAGCTGCTGCCGACCCTGGCCAGCGGGATGATCCCGAAGATGGGCGCCTGCCTGCAGGCGGTGCAGGGCGGGGTGCCGCGGGCCACCGTCGTCGACGGGCGGGAGGCCCACGCGGTGCTGCTCGAGCTGTTCACCAAGGAGGGGGTCGGCACGCAGGTGCTGCCCGGGGTGGAGACCAAGACGCGGAAGGCCCGGGACGCATGAGCGCCACCGACGACTACCTCGACCGCTACGCCGCGTCGGTGATGAACACCTTCGGGCGCCCCAAGCTCGTGCTCGAGCGCGGCGAGGGCGCGCAGGTGTGGGACGTCGAGGGCCGCAGCTACATCGACTTCCTCGGGGGGATCGCGGTCAACACCCTCGGCCACGCCCACCCGGCGCTCGTGGGGGCGGTCACCGACCAGCTCGCCACCCTCGGCCACGTCTCCAACTTCTTCGCGACCCGGCCGCAGGTCGAGCTCGCGGAGCGGCTGCTGACCCTGATGGTCCCCGCCGACGTCGAGGCCCGGGTGTTCTTCTGCAACTCGGGTGCGGAGGCCAACGAGGCCGCCTTCAAGATCACCCGGCGCACGGGCCGCACCCACCTGGTGGCCATGGAGGGCGCCTTCCACGGCCGCACCACCGGCGCCCTGGCGCTGACGTCGAAGGCCGCCTACCGCGAGCCCTTCGAGCCCCTGCCCGGCGACGTCACCTGGGTGCCGTTCGGCGACGTCGAGGCGCTCGCCGCGGCGGTCACCGACGCCACCGCGGCCGTGGTGATCGAGCCGCTCCAGGGCGAGGCCGGCGTCAACGTCGCGGCCGCGGCCTACCTGCGGGCGGCCCGCGAGATCACCTCCGCCCACGGCGCCCTGCTGTGGTTCGACGAGGTCCAGAGCGGGATGGGCCGCACCGGGCACTGGCTGGCCAGCCAGCCCTCCGGGGTCGTGCCCGACGTCGTGACCCTGGCCAAGGGCCTCGCCGGCGGCATCCCGATCGGCGCCACCCTCGGACTCGGCCCGGCCGCCGCGCTGCTGCAGCCCGGCCAGCACGGCACCACCTTCGGCGGCAACCCGGTGGCGTGCGCCGCCGCCCTCGCGGTGATCGAGACCCTCGAGAAGGAGGGTCTGCTGGCCCGGGCGGTGGAGGCCGGCGACCGGCTGCGCGCCGGCCTGGCCGCCGACCCGCGGGTCACCGAGGTGCGCGGCGTCGGGGTGCTGGTCGGGGTCACGCTCGCCGGGGTCGACGCCCCCGCCGTGGTCGCGGCGGCCCAGGACGCCGGGTGGATCATCAACGCCACCGGACCCGACCGGGTGCGCTTCGCCCCGCCGCTCGTGGTCACCGACGCCCAGATCGAGGGGTTCCTCGCCGCGTGGCCGGCGCTGCTCGACGCGGCGGAGGCCGCCGCATGAGCGCCGTCGTCCGCCACTTCCTCGCCGACGACGACCTCACCCCGGCCGAGCAGGCCGAGGTGCTGGCGCTGGCCGCCCAGCTGAAGGCCGCGCCGTTCAGCCGGCGACCGCTGGAGGGGCCGCAGTCGGTCGCGATGATCTTCGACAAGCCCACCCTGCGCACCCAGGCGTCCTTCGGCGCCGGCATCGCCGAGCTCGGGGGCAACCCCATGCTGGTGGAGGGCAAGCTCGCCGGCATCGGGGTGCGCGAGTCGGTCTCCGACGTCGCCCGGGTGCTGGGCCGGCAGGTCTCGGTGGTCGTGTGGCGCACCTACGCCCAGGCCGACCTCGCCGTGATGGCCCGCGACGCCGGCGTGCCGGTCGTCAACGCCCTCACCGACGACTTCCACCCCTGCCAGCTCATCGCGGACCTGCTCACCGTGCAGGAGCACCTCGGCGACCTCGCGGGACGCACCGTCACCTTCCTCGGCGACGCCGCCTGCAACATGGGCAACTCCTGGCTGCTGGCGGGAGCCACGGCCGGCATGCACGTGCGGCTCTCCGGCCCGCAGGGCTACGTCCCCGACGCGGCGATGTTCGCCCGGGCGGCGGCCATCGCCGCCACCACCGGCGGCTCGGTGGCCGCGGTCTCCGACCCCGTCGAGGCGGTCCGGGGTGTCGACGTCGTCGTGACCGACACCTGGATCTCGATGGGCAAGGAGGACGAGCAGGCCGAGCGCGAGCGGGTCTTCGGACCCTGGGCCCTCACCCCGGCGCTGCTGGCAGAGGCGGCACCCCACGCCATCGCGATGCACTGCCTGCCGGCCTACCGCGGCAAGGAGATCGCCGCCGAGGTGCTCGACGGCCCGCAGAGCGTGGTGTGGGACGAGGCCGAGAACCGGCGGCACGCCCAGAAGGCGGTGCTCACCTTCCTGCTCGAGCGCACCCGCGGGAGCGCGGGGTGAGCGAGGCGCCGCAGCGGGTGCCGGCCACGAAGCGGGCCCGGCACCAGCGCATCATCGACCTCGTGGGCCAGCGGGCCGTGCACAGCCAGACCGAGCTCGCCGAGCTGCTCGCGGACGAGGGACTGCGGGTCACCCAGGCCACGCTGTCGCGCGACCTCGTCGAGCTCGACGCCGTCAAGGTGCGCTCCGCCTCGGGCGCGATGGTCTACGCCGTGCCCGGGGAGGGCGGCGACCGGCGACTCGCGGCTCCCGGCGAGACCGGCGCGGCGCTCCAGCGCCTCACGCGGCTGTGCGCCGAGCTCCTGGTGAGCGCGGAGGCCAGCGGCAACCTCGTCGTCCTGCGGACCCCGCCGGGGGCCGCCCAGTTCCTCGCCTCGGCCTTCGACCGCGCCGAGCTGCCCGACGTCCTCGGCTCGATCGCCGGCGACGACACCGTGCTGCTGATCAGCCGCGACCCCGGGGGCGGCGACGACCTGGCGCACCGGGTGCTGGTGCTGGCTGAGACCGCGCACCCCGGCGAGCCCCACTGACCCATCCTTGACCCGCACGTCCCGATCCCGAACACCGACACCAGATCCCTGAAGGAACACCCCCTGTGAGCAAGGTCCTGACCTCCCTGCCCGTCGGCCAGCGCGTCGGCATCGCCTTCTCCGGCGGCCTCGACACCTCGGTCGCGGTCGCCTGGATGCGCAGCAAGGGCGCGGTCCCGTGCACCTACACCGCCGACCTCGGCCAGTACGACGAGCCGGACATCAGCGGCGTCCCCGGCCGGGCGATGCAGTACGGCGCCGAGCTGGCGCGCCACGTCGACTGCACCACCCAGCTCGTCGAGGAGGGACTGGCCGCCCTGGCCTGCGGCGCCTTCCACATCCGCAGCGCCGGCCGGTCGTACTTCAACACCACCCCGCTCGGCCGCGCCGTCACCGGCACCCTCCTGGTGCGGGCGATGCACGAGGACGGCGTCGACATCTGGGGCGACGGGTCGACCTTCAAGGGCACCGACATCGAGCGGTTCTACCGCTACGGCCTGCTCGCCAACCCCGAGCTGCGCATCTACAAGCCCTGGCTCGACGCGGACTTCGTGAGCGAGCTGGGCGGTCGCGCCGAGATGAGCCAGTGGCTCACCGAGCACGGCCTGCCCTACCGCGACAGCCAGGAGAAGGCCTACTCCACCGACGCCAACATCTGGGGCGCCACCCACGAGGCCAAGACCCTGGAGCACCTCGACGTCTCCCTCGAGACCGTCGAGCCGATCATGGGCGTGCGGTTCTGGGACCCCGCGGTCGCGATCGAGACCGAGGACGTCACCCTGCGCTTCGAGCGCGGCCGGCCGGTGGCGATCAACGGGGTCGAGTTCACCGACGCCGTCGCCCTGGTGCACGAGGCCAACGCGATCGGCGGTCGCCACGGCCTCGGGATGTCGGACCAGATCGAGAACCGCATCATCGAGGCCAAGAGCCGGGGCATCTACGAGGCCCCCGGCATGGCGCTGCTGTGGATCGGGTACGAGCGGCTGCTCAACGCCATCCACAACGAGGACACCATCGCCAACTACCACCTCGAGGGCCGCCGGCTGGGCCGGCTGCTCTACGAGGGCCGGTGGCTGGACCCGCAGGCGCTGATGCTGCGGGAGTCGATCCAGCGCTGGATCGCCAGCCTCGTCACCGGGGAGGTGACGCTGCGGCTGCGGCGCGGCGAGGACTACACGGTCCTGCGCACCGAGGGCCCCGCGTTCTCCTACCACCCCGACAAGCTCTCGATGGAGCGCACCGAGTCTGCTGCGTTCGGTCCCACCGACCGGATCGGGCAGCTGACGATGCGCAACCTCGACATCGCCGACTCCCGGGCCAAGCTCGAGCTCTACGCGGCCCAGCCGCTGGACCAGGGCGCGGTCCTGGTCGAGCACGGCACCCTGTTCGGCGAGATCGAGCGCGGGGGAGCAGCGCTGATCGCCGACAACCCCGCCGCCGAGGCCGACCTCACCGACGACGCCCTCGACGCCGCCGCCATGGAGTTCGGGACCGACTGATGAGCGCCACCAACACCGGGAAGCTCTGGGGCGGTCGGTTCACCGACGGTCCCTCGCCCGAGCTGGACGCCCTGTCGCGCTCGACGCACTTCGACTGGCGGCTGGTGCCCTACGACCTCGCCGGGTCGCGGGCCCACGCCAACGCCCTGCACCGCGCGGGGCTGCTCGCCGACGCCGACCACGCCGAGCTGCTGCGCGGCCTGACGGCGCTGGGGGAGCGGTTCGCGGCGGGGGACCTGCACCCGGACGCCAGCGACGAGGACGTGCACGGCGCACTGGAGCGGCTGCTGCTCCTCGAGGTCGGTCCCGACGTCGGCGGCCGGCTGCGAGCCGGTCGCAGCCGCAACGACCAGGTCGCCACGCTGTTCCGGATGTACCTGCGCGAGCACGGCGTCGTCATCGCCGGTGCGGTGCTCGACCTCGTCGACGTCCTCGTGGAGCAGGCGGCGGCCCACCCCGACGCGGCGATGCCGGGTCGCACCCATCTGCAGCACGCCCAGCCGATCCTGCTGGCGCACCACCTGCTCGCCCACGCCCAGCCGCTGCTGCGCGACGTCGAGCGGCTGCGCGACTGGGACGCCCGGGTGGCCGGCGACTCCCCGTACGGCAGCGGAGCGCTGGCCGGGCAGACGCTGGGACTGGACCCGACGCTGGTCGCCGCCGAGCTGGGGTTCACGGGGTCCAGCGCCAACTCCCTGGACGGCACGAGCGCCCGCGACTTCGTCGCCGAGTTCGCCTTCGTCTGCGCCCAGATCGGGGTCGACGTCAGTCGGCTGGCCGAGGAGGTCATCCTCTGGACCACCCGCGAGTTCGGGTTCGCCCGGCTGCACGACTCCTGGTCGACGGGGTCGAGCATCATGCCGCAGAAGAAGAACCCCGACATCGCCGAGCTCGCGCGGGGCAAGGCGGGTCGGATGATCGGCAACCTGGCCGGCCTGCTGGCCACGCTCAAGGCGCTGCCCCTGGCCTACAACCGGGACCTGCAGGAGGACAAGGAGCCGGTCTTCGACTCCGTGGACACCCTCGAGGTGCTGCTGCCCGCGTTCACGGGGATGGTCGCGACCCTCACCTTCGACACTGCACGGATGGCGGCGCTGGCGCCCGAGGGCTTCTCGCTGGCCACCGACATCGCGGAGTGGCTGGTGCGCCAGGGGGTGCCGTTCCGGATCGCGCACGAGGTGGCCGGGGCCTGCGTCCAGGTGTGCGAGCAGCGGGGGATCGAGCTCCACGAGCTCACCGACGCCGACTTCGCCGCGATCGACCCGGCGCTCACGCCGGGAGTGCGCGAGGTCCTCGTGGTCGAGGGCGCACTCGCCGCCCGGTCCGGTCGCGGCGGCACCGCCCCCGTGCGGGTGGCCGAGCAGCTCGCCGAGGTGCGGGCGCGCGTCGCCGGACACCGTGACCGACTGGCCTGAGGCCTGGTCTGGGGCCTGGCCCGAGCTGCGGGCCCCGGCGTCCGTGGTGGCGCCGATGTTGCTGGGCGCCGTCCTGTCCTGGGGCGGCGTCCGGTTGCGTCTCACGGAGGTGGAGGCCTACGAGGACGTCGAGGATCCCGGGTCGCACGCCGCGCGGGGACGCACCGCCCGCGTCGCGACGATGTTCGACGAACCCGGCCGGATCTACTGCTACCTGAGCCACGGCCTGCACCGGTGCCTCAACGTGGTCGCCCACGAGCCGGGGCGGGCGGGTGCGGTCCTGCTGCGGGCGGGGGAGGTCGTGGACGGTCTCGACCTCGCCCGCAGCCGACGGCCCGGCAGCTCGGACCGCGATCTCGCGCGCGGCCCCGGCCGTCTCGGTGCGGTTCTCGGTGCCGATCAGGTGACCGACGGGCTGATGCTCGGACGCGACCAGCTCGGGTTGGCCGATCCGCCACTGTCCGAGCAGGCGATCTCGCGTGGTCCCCGGGTGGGTCTGCGCCTGGCCGCCGACCGGCCGTGGCGCTACTGGCTCACGGGGGAGCGGACGGTCTCGCCCTACCGCCGGCACGCGCGGGCCGTGCCTGACCCGCCGGCCGAACCGCCGGCGTGATCGGCTGCGCCAGGCCGCTGACCTGCAGCGACGGGTTGCGGCAGGGCCGTCGTGTGACGGCCGTGTGACGGCAGGATGACGGGAAGGCGACCCCCGATTTGTGCCGAGGGTGCCGGTGTCCTAATGTTCTTCTCGCAGCCGCAACCGGGGCTGAAGCCGCAGGGCGCCGAACGAGGGAATCTCCCGAGTTGACGCGCCGAGGCCGCCCCGGTAAGGTTCTGCAGGTTGCCTAGAGCGAGGCCCGCGAGGGACGGATTCCAGTGCGTCTGATGTTTGAGAACTCAACAGTGTGTCATAGTCGACGGATTAATCAGTATGCCCTTGTCGGCTGGGATGGTTCGCGCCTCTTGTGGTGTGGGTTGTTCTGGTTTGGTTTGGGTTGAGTTTTTTCGGCAATGATTCTGGCAATTGTGTCAGGGTTTGTTTGTCTGGGTATTGAATTTTCTATGGAGAGTTTGATCCTGGCTCAGGACGAACGCTGGCGGCGTGCTTAACAC
>NZ_CAXQZB010000016.1:0-196140 GCF_964228225.1 Nocardioides sp. | reverse complement strand
CCGGGGGCGCCCCCCCCGCGCCCGGGGCCGGTCCCGTTCCGCTGCGCCCACCCGCCCCGCCTTCCCCCTCCCGTCGAGACTCCGAGGTCCTCGTGAACCGACTCCCCGCTCCCACCCGCCGTCCCCGAGGCCTCGTGCTGCGCCTGCTGGGTGCCGCCCTGCTCGGCGTCACCCTGCTCGCCGTACCCCCGGCCGCGCCCGCCACGGCCGCGACCGCCCCGGAGACGTACCTGCTCGCGGTGCCGCCGACCTCGTCGACCCAGGCGATCGCGTACTTCTACTTCGGGAGTGACCGGACCACCGACGTCAAGTACGACTGTCGGGTGTCGATCAACGGGACGAACCCGTTCGTCTTCACCGACTGCCCCCGCGCCTTCGGCTTCCTCCACCACAATCCCGGCGACACGGTGACGGTCACCGTGGCCGCGTACTCACCGTCCTCTGGCCTCCAGGACCCGACGCCCGCGACCTACGAGTTCGAGCGGCTCACCGGGACCGAGCAGGCGCCCACCCAGTTCCTGTCCGGACCCGAGGCCCGGGACTTCTCCACGGACGCGACGTTCTCCTTCTCGGGAGGGACGCCGTACGTGTGCAGCCTCGACGACGCGCCGTACGGCGCCTGCACCTCGCCGCTCACCGTCTCGGGCCTCTCGCTCGGCGATCACCGACTCCGGGTCCGGTCGACCAGGTTCGACGGCGTGCTGGCCGATCAACCCTCCACCTACCGCTGGACGGTGGTCCCCGACACCGCGGTCCGACCGCCCACCTACATCCTCAGCGGGCCACCGGCGTCCGGGCCGGGCACCACCGCCGGATTCGTGCTCGCGAGCAACGGCGACGACGTGACCTTCCAGTGCGACCTCGTATCTGGACCGGCGAGCCAGACGACCGGGCCGACCTCCGGGGCGCCCTGCGCCCGCGCGGTCCAGTTCGGACCGCTCGCCCCCGGCACGTGGACACTGCGGGCCGCAGCGGTGCGTGACGGCAACCGGGATCTCACCCCGGCCACCTACGAGTTCGTGATCACCGGTGACACGCCCCAACCCTCGGTTTACTTCACCTCCGGCCCGCCGCGCATCACAGCGGAGGAGCAGTCCGTCCTGTCCTTCACGGCCGTGCCCGCCGTCGACGGCTTCGAATGCGCCTTCGACGGTCGGCCCTTCACCGCTTGTTCCTCGCCCCACACCACCGTCCCCGCCGCTGCCGGCGGCCACCGTCTCCAGGTCCGTGCCGTCGTGAACGGCTTCCCCCAGCCCGCTGTCACCTCCTACGAGTGGAACAGCGTCCCGTTCTACGAGACGCCCACGGTCACCGCATCCGGCGGGAACTCGGTAGACCAGACCTTCACCTGGGCCCAGGACCCCAGCTTCGTCACCTTCGACTGCCGCCTCGACACCGCGGCCTTCGCCCCGTGCTCGCCGCCGGTCACCATCACCGGCTTGGCTCCGGGCACGCACACGTTCGAGGTGCGCAGCGGTGACCTCTATCGCGCGCCGTTCGATCTGGAGTACTTCCGGTTCGTCGACCCGACACCCTCGAGCGTCACGGTCACGGTCGGGGCCCCGGACACGAGCATCACCCTGGCCCCCGCGGCGGTCAGCGCCCTCACCTCCGCCTCCTTCCAGTTCGGGTCCGACACCCCCGGCGCGACCTACGAGTGCTCCTTGGACGACGCCACCGAGTCCGCCTTCGCCGCCTGCGTCTCGCCGCGCACCTACACGGGCCTCGCACCCGGCGACCACACGTTCCGGGTTCGCGCCGTCGTGGCCGGATTGCCGGATCCGACGCCGGCGACCCACGTCTGGCGCATCGCGCCCGTCCCCGAGACGACGCTCCTCACCCGGCCCGCGGCGGTGACCGGCGCCTCGACCGCGACGTTCACGGTCTCCTCCGACCTCGCGGGCGCGACCTTCGAGTGCTCGCTCGACGATGCCGCCTTCGCCGCCTGCACCAGTCCCCGTGCGCTCACCGGCCTCGCGCCCGGCGCCCACTCCTTCCAGGTGCGGGCCACGCTCAACGGGCAGACCGACGCCACGCCGGCGTCGTACACCTGGACGATCACGGGCACCCCGGACACGACGATCACCGACGGCCCGCCGGCCACCACCGGGGCCACGACCAACAGCGTGAGCTTCGGCTCCGACCTGCTCGGCGCGACCTTCGAGTGCTCGCTCAACAACGCCGCGTACGCCGCCTGCACCTCCCCGCGCACGCTGCGCAACCAGGTGCCGGGCACGTACACGCTGCGGGTGCGGGCCACCCTCAACGGCAACGCCGACGCCACCCCCGCGAGCCGCAGCTGGGAGGTGCTGGCGGTCCCGAACACGACCATCCGCACCAGGCCGGCGGCCAGCAGCACCGCGACCACGGGCACCTTCACCTTCGACGCCAGCGTCGCCGGATCCACCTTCGAGTGCGCTCTGGACGGCGAGGCGTTCTCGGCGTGCACGAGCCCGGTGTCCCTCACCGGCCTCGACGTCGGGTCGCACACCTTCGACGTGCGAGCCCTCAACCGCAGCGTGCCCGACCCGACGCCCGCGACCTACACCTGGTCGGTGACCGCGCCCCCACGCGCGCCGCAGACCACGATCCTCACGGGTCCGGAGTCGCCGTCGGCGAGCCGGACGGCGGGGTTCACCTTCGAGGCCGACGTCGCCGGCGCCACCTTCGCCTGCTCGCTCGACCAGGCGGCCTTCACCGCCTGCACCTCGCCGTACTCGGTCACCTCCCTCGCCGAGGGCGACCACACGCTGCGGGTACGGGCCACCGCTGGCGGCCTCACCGACGCCACGCCCGACTCCTTCGCCTGGACCGTCGACCTCGCGCCGACGGTGACCCTGGGCTCGCGGCCCGCGAAGACGACCGGCAGCACCGAGGCGGCCTTCACCTTCAGCAGCGGCGACCCCCAGGCCACCTTCGAGTGCGAGCTCGACGACGTCGTCGACGACTGCACCTCGCCGTTCAGCGCGTCGGTGGACCTGGGCGACCACACCTTCGGCGTCACCGCCGTCGACGCCGGCGGTCTGCGCAGCGCCCAGGCGGTCTACACCTGGACCGTGGAGGAGGTCGTGGTGCCGGAGGCGCCCGACACCCTCATCACCGTCGGGCCGGTGCTCCTCAGCAACAGCCGCACCGCCACCTTCGAGTTCGCCGCCGGCGGCGACGCCACCGGCTACGAGTGCCGCCTCGACGGTGCCGCGTTCACCGACTGCGCCTCGCCGTACGAGGTGAGCGGGCTGGCCGACGGCGGGCACACCCTGCAGGTGCGCGCCCGCAACGGCGACCTCGTCGACGCCACCCCGGCCGGCTACACCTGGGACGTCGACGCCACCGGACCGCGGGTGCGGATCAGCGGGCTCAACGGCGAGGTGCTGCAGGGCACCCGGGTCACCGCGGTGTTCTCCAGCCGCGACCTCGACGTCGTCGAGTACCGCTGCGCCCTGGACGACGCGCCGCTGGTCACCTGCGCCTCACAGGTGACCTACGCCGACCTCGCCCCCGGCCGCCACCGCATCACCGCCGTCGCCGTCGACCGGCTCGGCAACGTGACCCCGCAGGTGGAGGAGCGCGGGTTCACCGTCGAGGTGAAGCTGCCCGAGACCCGGCTGCGTGGGATCGACGGCGCCCGCTTCGCCGGGGGCGTCGTGGTCGGGCAGGTCGCCAGCCCGGCCGACGACGTCCGGTTCTACGAGTGCCGTCTCGACGGTGGCGCGTGGCAGCGCTGCGGGGCCCCGCGGGTGCGGTTCACCGGCGTCGCCCCGGGGCGCCACGTGCTGCTGGCCCGCGCGGTCGACGGACGCGGCTACCGCGACGCCACCCCGGCCCGCGCGAGGTTCCGCATGGGGGCCTGAGGACGGGATCCCCGGGGGTCGGGGCCGGGCTCAGCCCGGTCCCGGCACCCCCGGCACCCCCGGCACCAGGTAGCGGTAGACGTGATGGGTGCGGAACCCGAGGCGCTCGTAGAGCGCGACGGCGGGGTCGTTGTCGGCGCGCACCTGCAGGTGCACGGTGTGGGCCCCGGCGGCGCCGGCCCAGTCCACGAGCTCGGCCAGGATCGCGCGGGCCAGGCCGCGACGACGCTCGGCGGGCGCCACATGCAGCCCGCCCACCACGAGCCAGTCCTCGGCCAGCCCGCCGCGCCCCGACGCCGCCGCCGCGACGCGCGCGACGGCCGCGGTGGGGGAGTGCTCCTCCACCACGACGTCGTCGTGCCGGGGGGCGTCGCGCAGGGCGCGGGCGAGGGTCGCCAGGGACGCGACCTGCACCAGCACCGGCGGCTCGTCGGCCTCCTCCGGCGTCCAGCCGGCGGAGCGGAACAGCTCCTCCTCGGCCGAGTCCGCCACGACGGTCACGCGCGGACCGTGCGGGGCGGGCACGGCGTGCGCCGCGGCGGCGACCAGGCCGGGACGGTCCGGGGGCGTCAGCGCGAGCACCGTGCGGGCCCGCCGCGGGCTGGTCGACGCCGAGGACGGGTCCAGCCGGGTCCACCAGTCGGCCGAGTCCGCCAGCGGCGTGTCGACGGCGTCGGGGAACAGCGCCCCGGCGCGGCGGTGCACGGCCTGCGGGGGCACCCGGTCGCGCACCGAGGCGCGCGGCGGCACGGGCTTGCCCGAGACGATGTCGGCGATCGGCACCCGGCGCACCTCGCCGTCCTCGCGCCGGATCACGCACGCGCCCCCCGACGACTCCTCCCACGCCTCGCAGGTGCCGAGCACGTCGGTGAGCGCCGGTCCGCCGGAGGGGCCCCGCCGTCCGGGCAGCAGGTGTCGCACGACCACGCGCAGACCCACGACGTGGGGACCCAGACCGTGGCGACCCGGGCGGTGCTCGGCGGCCTCGGCGGGCCCCGGGTCCGACGCGCCGGGCGTGTTCACCTGATGGGGTTCTGCCGACTGCGTCACATCGACACACTAGGCTCAGCATCGCTCTCGCACTGCTGTGTCCCACCCGGGGCCGGCATCCCGCCCCCTCGCCTGTGTTCGGAGGAATCGATGACCTACGTCATCTCGCAGCCCTGCGTCGACCTGAAGGACCGTGCCTGCGTCGACGAGTGCCCCGTCGACTGCATCTACGAGGGCAAGCGCATGCTCTACATCCACCCCGACGAGTGCGTCGACTGCGGTGCGTGCGAGCCGGTGTGCCCCGTCGAGGCCATCTTCTACGAGGACGACGTGCCGGAGGACTGGAAGGAGTTCCACACCGCCAACGTGGGCTTCTTCGACGACCTCGGCAGCCCCGGCGGTGCCGCCAAGAAGGGCGTCATCGAGAAGGACCACCCCTTCGTGGCCGCGCTGCCGCCGCAGGAGCACGACCACTGAGTTGAGCCCCTCGCTCTCGCGTCGGCTCCCGGTTGCCGTCCAGACCGCCGTGGCGCTCCTGCGGGAGCGCGCGGCGGCCCAGGGTGGCCCCGTGGTCGACCTCTCCATCGGTGCGCCCGTCGATCCGACCCCCGAGGTCGTGCGGCGGGCGCTCGGCGTTCACGCCGACTGGCCGGGCTACCCCCTCACCACCGGCACCCGCGCCCTGCGCGAGGCCCAGCTGGGGTGGCTGGCGCGCCGGCACGGCGTCGTCGGCGTCACCGGGCTCGACGCCGCGGCGGTGCTGCCGGTGCCCGGCACCAAGGAGGTCATCGGCTCCCTGCCGCTGCACCTGGGCCTGACCCCCGACGACGTCGTCGCCCTGCCGCGCCTGGCCTACCCCACCTACGCCGTGGGGGCCGCGGTGGTGGGCGCGCGGATCGAGCGGGTCGACGACCTCGCCGACCTGCAGGCGCTGGAGGCCGCCGGCGTCGTGCCGCGGCTGCTGTGGCTCAACTCCCCGAGCAACCCGACCGGCCGGGTGCAGCCCGCCGCCGCCCTGGCGGCCCTCGTGGCCTGGTGCCGCGCCCGCGGCACGCTCGTGGTCAGCGACGAGTGCTACCTCGACCTCGGCTGGGAGGCCACGCCGGTGAGCGTGCTGCACCCCGACGTGAGCGGCGGCGACCCCGCCGGCCTGCTCGCCGTGCACTCGCTGTCCAAGCGCTCCAACCTCGCCGGCTACCGGATCGGGTTCGTCACCGGCGACCCCGCCCTGGTCGCCGACCTCACCAGCATCCGCCGCAACCTCGGCCTCGGGGTGGCCGGTCCGCAGCAGGGCGCGGCCGTCGCCGCCCTCGAGGACGAGGACCACGTCACCGCCCAGCGCGCCCGCTACGCCGCCCGTCGGGCGGTCCTGCTGCCGGCGCTGCGCCACGCCGGTTTCCGGGTCGAGCACAGCGAGGCCGGCCTGTACCTGTGGGCCACCCGCGACGAGCCCGCCACCGTCACCCTCGACGCCCTCGTGGGCCTCGGGATCGTGGCCATCAGCGGCGCGGAGTACGGTCCGGAGGGCGCCGCGCACGTCCGCTTCGCCCTCACCGCCCCCGACGCCGACGTCGCGCTGGCCGCCCGCCGGCTCGCCGACGCCCCCGCACCCCGCTCTCCCGAGGAGTCCGCATGAGCACCCCGACCCTCCCGCTCGCCGTGGCGCGCTCGCTGGCCCACCCGGCCACCGACCCGCCCACCCTCGTGGCCCGCGTGCGCGAGGCCCTGGGCTGGCAGGGCAGCGACTTCCTGGTCGGGCTGGCCGGCTACGACGAGCTGATGGCCACCCTCGACGTCGCCTCCGACCTCGAGGCGATCGTGCGCATCGGCGACCCCACCTCCCCGCCGCTGCGGCTGCTGCGCGCGCTCAACGCCGCCGACCCCGCGGTGCGGCTGGTCCGGGTCACCGCCGTGCCCGCCCCGTGGCGCTGGACCCGGCTCGGCGGCGGCGCGGGCGATGCCGAGGGCGTGGCGCTGCGCCAGCAGACCTACTCCGACGTCGTGGCGGCGATGGGCCGGGCCGGCGTCGCGTTCCGCGTGCTGCCCGACGACACCACCGCCGAGGAGCTCCTCGCGATCGGTGCCGAGCTGGGCTCGGCCGTGGTCGACGTCGACGAGCTGCGCCCCGAGGACCTGCTCATCGTGGGGTTCCTCGAGCTGCAGCCCGACCTCACCTACGGCCTGCTCAGCCGCGACCACGCGGTGTCGGTGGCCGCGGGCGAGCGCGCCCAGGTGTGGCTCTCGATGAGCGCCGCCCAGGAGTCCGCCGGCACCCTGATGACCGCCCTGGAGCGGATCAGCGCCCTCGGCATCGACCTCGACTTCCTGCACAGCGACCCGGTCCCGCAGGCCGGCGGCGTGGGAGGGGACACGGCGCGCCACCACTTCCACCTCGGCTTCCGCTCCGACCTCGCCGTGCTCCCGCAGCTGCAGGCCGCCCTCGCGGCGGTCGGGTTCGCCAGCCGGGTGCTGGCGACCTTCGGCCCCGTCTGAGTCCGCGGGCGCGGCGATGGCGCGGGCGGTCACGACCTTCCTCGGCCCGGAGGGCACCTTCACCCACCAGGCCGTCGTCGCGCTGCGCCCCCACGACGCCGCCCGGGCCGTGGCCACCGCGGCCGACGCCCTCGACGCGGTGCT
Organism: Nocardioides sp.; assembly: GCF_964228225.1. Lineage (GTDB taxonomy): Bacteria > Actinomycetota > Actinomycetes > Propionibacteriales > Nocardioidaceae > Nocardioides. The sequence continues at coordinate 188,662 of NZ_CAXQZB010000016.1, read as the reverse complement.
GGCCGGCGACGCCACCCACGCGGTGGTGCCGATCGACAACGCCGTCAACGGCGTCGTCGTGCCGACCCTCGACGCCCTGCTCGACCGGCCCGCGCTGGCCGTGGTCGACAGCGTGGTGGTGCCGATCTCCTTCGACGCCTTCACCCCGGCCGGTTCTGATCCCGCGCAGGCGACGGTGGTCGTGAGCCACCCGCACGCCCTCGCCCAGTGCCGGGCCTGGATCGAGGCGCGCGGCCTGGCCACCCGCGAGGCCACCTCCACCGCCGCCGCCTGCCGCGACCTCACCGACGGCGAGATCGGGCTGGGGCCGGCGCTGTGCGCCGACCTGTACGGCCTCGACGTCGTCGACCGTGCGGTCGAGGACAACGCCGGCGCCCACACCCAGTTCGCCCTCGTGGCCGCCGACTCGCTGCCCCGCGACGCGGCCGGGGACGTCGGGCTGCTGGTCTCGCTGGTGCCCGACGAGAACGCCCCCGGCGGGCTGCGGCGGCTGCTCGCGGTGCTGGAGGAGCGGGGGGTCAACATGACCAACCTCGTCACCCGGCCGCTGCCGCACACGCCGGGACTGTTCCGCTTCCTGCTCTTCCTCTCCGGTTCCTTCACCGCCGACGACTTCGCCGCGCTCGCCGCCGCTTGGCGCGCCCTGGGCGCGGAGGCCCGCGCCATCGGCCGGATCGCGCCCCTGCACGAGCTGGTGGAGCGTCGCGCCGAGCCCGACCGCGTGCCGAGCGGGCCCCGTAGCGCCGATCCCGGCTTCGCCCGCGTCGCGGTGGTGGGCGGCGGCCTCATCGGCGGCTCGGTCGCGCTGCGCCTGCAGGCCCTGGGCCACGACGTCACGCTGGTCGACCCCGACGACGTCACCCGGCGCCGGGCCGAGTCCGCGGGGCTGCGCAGCGCGCTCGCCGCCCCCGCCGACGCCGACCTGGTCGTGGTGGCCACGCCGCTGGACGTGCTCGAGCAGGTGTTGGGCGAGGTCGCCCGGCAGGCGCCGCACGCCACCGTCGTCGACCTCGGGAGCGTGAAGGCCGGCGTGGCGCGGGCCGCCGCCCGCGCCGGCCTCGGCGAGCGCTACGTCGGGGTGCACCCGATGGCCGGCACCGAACGGTCCGGGTTCGCCCACGCCAGTGCCGCGCTGCTCGTGGGCGCCACCTGGGCGGTCACCCACGGTGCCGACCAGACCGCACCCCCGCCGCGGGTGGCGGCGGTCGTCGCCTGGGTCACGGCCTGCTTCGCCGCGCGGGTGGTGGTGCTCGACGCCGCCGAGCACGACCGCGCCGTCGCGCTGGTGAGCCACACCCCCCACGTCCTGGCCCACGTCCTGCTCGGCCTCGCCGAGGACGCCACGGTGCCGGCCGCCCGCTTCCTCGCCGCCGGCTCCTTCGACAGCGGCACCCGCGTGGCCGGCCGCAACCCCGTGCGCACCTACAACATGCTGGCCGACAACGCCGAGGCGCTCGCCGTCGTGCTCGCCGACGTCGCGGCCAGCCTGGCCGCTTACACCGACGCGGTGCGCCGCCCCGACGACGGCCGCCTTACCCGCCTGCTCACCGCGGTCGCCGACCGCGCCGCGGAGGTGCGCGAGGCGAGCGCGGTCGGCGCGCCCTGCGCCGACCTCGCGCAGGCGGTCGACCAGGCCCGCGCGCAGGGGCGCACCCTGCTGGTGAGCCGGTCAGTCGACGACGTCGACGTGCACGTGGTCGCGGTGCTCCAGGACGGCCCGGTCGCCGGCGCGTGACGGCGCGTCGTAGTCGCGCCAGGAGTCGTCCTTCCCGGCCACCCAGATGCGGTCGTCGAAGATGACCGTGCGCACGTCGAGCCGGTCCGCCTGACTCACCAGGTACTGCGCCACGGCCCAGCCGCGGCGCTGGTTGGCCTCGGTGATCGGGCGGAAGAACACGTCGATCGCCCGACCGTCGTAGTGGGCCGAGCCCGCCATGTGGCCGGTGCTGACCCCGCCGGGTTCGAAGCCGCCCAGGGACAGGTCGCCGAAGACGCCGTCGAGGTCGTCCAACACCCGCTGGGCCCGCGGCACCAGGCCCGAGCGGGTCAGCTCGTCGGACCCGGCGGCGGCGTTGCCGGCGATCGAGCAGGCGAACGCGCCGGGGGAGTAGCCGGTCAGGGCCGAGGCCAGCACCCGGGCGTCGTCCTCGTGGTCGGCGTAGGCGCCGGGGAACGCCGAGCGCTGCACCTCCTGCGCGGCCACCGTGATCTCGAGGTCGGCGTAGCCGGGCACCCGCTCCAGGGCGTCGTAGAAGGCGTTGGCGGCGTAGACCGGGTCCTGCACCTGGGCCGGCGTGCCCCAGCCCTGCGACGGACGCTGCTGGAACAGGCCCAGGGAGTCGCGGTCGCCGTAGTCGATGTTGCGCAGGTCCGACTCCTGGTAGGCCGTGGCCAGCGCGATCGAGACCGCCCGGGCGGGCAGGCCCCGCGCCACCGCGATCGCGGCGATCACCCCGGCGTTCTCAGCCTGCTCGAGGTCGAGCGTGACCGACCGGCCGTCCGCCGTCGCGGTGCAGGTCTCGGAGGCGAACAGACCCGGCGCCACCTGGCGCAGCGTCACGAACGCGAGCCCCGCCACCAGGGCGAGGCTCGCGACGACGACGATCAGCGGGAAGGCGGCCCGGCCGGGAGCGCTCATGCAGCCAGTGTGGCCAGCGGTGCCAAGACCGTCCGGCTCCCGGCGCGGCGCGTCGGGAGCCGGGCCCGGCGGGCCCGGCGGGCCCGGAGGCCGTGCCCTCAGTTGGCGTGCAGGTCGGCGTTCAGCGCGATGCCGGCGCCCTTCCACGGCACGGCCTCGATCGCGCCGGTCACCGAGTTGCGGCGGAACAGCACGTTGCTGGCCCCGGACAGGGTGAGTGCCTTCACGACCTCCGGCGCCTGGTCGCCACCGCGGTGCAGGGTCACCTTGGTGCCGGCGGTGACGTAGCAGCCGGCCTCGACCACGCAGTCGTCGCCGAGCGAGATGCCGATCCCGGCGTTCGCCCCCAGCAGGCAGCGCTCGCCGATGGAGATCACCTGCGTGCCACCGCCGGACAGGGTGCCCATGATCGAGGCGCCGCCGCCGATGTCGGAGCCGTCGCCCACCACGACGCCGGCCGAGATGCGGCCCTCGACCATCGAGGCGCCCAGCGTGCCGGCGTTGAAGTTCACGAACCCCTCGTGCATCACCGTGGTGCCCTCGGCCAGGTGGGCGCCCAGCCGCACACGGTCGGCGTCGGCGATCCGCACGCCGGCGGGCACCACGTAGTCGACCATGCGCGGGAACTTGTCGACGCCGTACACCGCCACGGGACGGCCCGCGGCGCGCAACCGGGCGCGGGTGAGCTCGAAGCCGGCCACGGCGCAGGGGCCCTGCGAGGTCCACACCACGTTGGTGAGCAGCCCGAAGACCCCCTCGAGCGACTGGCCGTGCGGGCGCACCAGCCGGTGCGAGAGCAGGTGCAGGCGCAGCCACGCCTCCGCGGCGGACGTCGGCGCGGCGGCGAGGTCGGCGATCTCGACCAGGCGCACCTCGCGGGTCACCCCGCGCGCCTCGTCGGGCGTGGCCAGCGCCGCGAGCTCGGCCGGGGTCGCGGCGCCGCCGCGCTCGCCCAGGGCGGGGGCGGGGAACCAGCAGTCGAGCAGGGCGCCGTCGGCGTCGAGGGTCGCGAGGCCGAAGCCCCAGGCACTGGTCGGGGCACCGGTCGGAGCGGAGGTGGGCGTCGAGGAAGTCGTCACGGCCCCGGACTCTACGGAAGTCACGCCGGCACCTCCGACCACGTCCCTGGCCGCGGGACCGGCGGGAGGACCGGCGGGAGGACCGGCGGGCGGGCCGGGGACGGGCCCGGGGCCCGCAGCGCCCAGGCCGCCGCGTACTCGGCGTGCACGCGCAGGGAGTCCAGCAGTGGCAGCGGCGACGTCGCCGGCGTCACGGCGAGCTGGATCTCGGTGCACCCGAGGATCACGGCGTCCGCGCCCCGGCCGCCGAACTCGTCGAGCAGCCGGTCGAAGGTGGCCCGGCCGCGGGGGCTGACGACGCCGAGGGTCAGCTCCTCGAAGACCAGCCGGTCCACCTCGGCGCGGTCGGCGGCGTCCGGGGTGAGCACCTCGAGGCCGCCGGCGCGCAGGGCGTCGAGGTAGAACGCGCCCTCCATCGTGCCGCGGGCGCCGAGCAGCCCCACCCGCCGGTGACCGTCGTGCTGCGCCCGCGCGGCGAGGGCGTCGGTGATGCGCAGCAGCGGGACGTCGAGCCCGGCCTGCACGTGGTCGGCCACGCGGTGCATGTAGTTGGTGCAGATCAGCACGGCCTCCGCGCCGGCGTCGCGGGTGCGGCGGGCGGCGTCGAGCAGCAGCGCGGCGGCGTCGTCCCACCGACCCTCCACCTGCAGGGCCCGCACCTGCGCGAAGTCGAGCGACTGCACCGCCAGGGGCGCGGAGGCATGGCCGCCACGGGCGGCGTGGGCGATCTCGTTGAGGACGCGGTAGTAGTCGACGGTGCTGTGCCAGCTCATGCCGCCGAGGAGTCCGAGGGTGCGCATGGCACCAGCGTCACGGATGTGGTGACCCAAGAGAATCCTCGATCTGGTTCGGTCTGCCATTATCTGTGCTTATGACTGAGATCGTCGCCGACGCCGGGCCCGCCGAGGAGGGGCCGGCGGGCCTGGATCCGCGCCGCGTGCTGCTGTTCCGCGACGTCGTGCGGGCGGGGTCGATCTCCGCCGCCGCCCGCGCCCGGGGCTGGACCCAGCCGGCGCTGAGCCAGCACCTCGCGGCCCTGGAGCGGTCGATCGGCACACCGCTGCTGCTGCGTGGTGCCGGCGGCGTGCGGCCCACCGACGCCGGGCGGCTGCTGCTGGCGCGCGCCGACACCATCGCCGGCGAGCTGCACCTGGCGGCCGAGGAGCTGGCCGCCGTCGCGGGAGGGCGGCGCGGCCGGGTGCGCATCGCCGCCTACCCCTCGGGCGCCGCCACGCTGCTGCCCCGGGCCCTCGCGGCGCTCCAGGCCACCCGTCCCGACCTCGACGTCGCCGTGGTGGAGGCCGAGCCGCCCGAGGCGCTGGCGGCCCTGGAGGCCGGGGAGGTCGACCTCGCCCTGGTCTTCGACTATGACGGCGACCTGCGCCCCGGCCCGCCGGACGACCGGGGCGGGCGCACCCGCGTCGCCCTGGGGGAGGAGCCGGTCGACCTGGTGCTGCCGCCCGGGCACCCCCTTGCCGACGTCGTGCCGCTGCGCCTGGCCGATCTCGCCGACGCCCCCTGGATCGTGGGCTGCGCCCGGTGTCGGCGTCACACCGACGAGCGCTGCGCGCAGGCGGGCTTCGTCCCGCGGGTGCGCCACGTCAGCGACGACTACGTCGTGGTCCAGCGGCTGGTCGCCCTCGGCGTGGGCGTCAGCCTGCTGCCCCGCTCGGCGCTGGAGGCCTACCGCGCCCCGGAGGTCGTGGTGCGCGCCGACCCCGCCCTCGGCAGCCGCGGCTACGGGGTGGTGCTGCGCACCGGCGCGCTCGCCGGGCCCGCCGTCGCCGCGCTGGTGGCGGAACTGCGTGCGGCCGCCGAGCACTGAGCCGGCCCGCTGCGGCGCGTGGGGAGGTAGACCCTCAGCGGGAGTCGCGCGTGCCGCAGCAGGCGGCGCGGGCCGCCGGGCCGCGGTTCTCGCAGACCCAGCACGAGGGACCGTCGTCCGCCACGGGGGACGCGGCCGCCTCGACCGCCGGCACCCGCGCGGCGGCGGCCAGCGCCAGGCCCGTCGCCGACCCCACCGCGACCCCGGACAGCACCACCGTCGCCGCGACGATCCCGACCTCGATCCCGGCCTCGATCCCGGCCCGGGCGCCCGCGAGCGCGCCCGCACCCGTGGCCTCGGCCAGTGCGAGCAGGCCGAGAGGGGCCCGCGGCCACGGCGGCAGGCCGCGCCACAGCGGCACCGCCACCGCGTGCGCGATCGCGATCACGACGAAGGCGATCACGGCGTCGCGGTGCGGCGCCTCGGCGAGGTCGCGACCGGACGCGCCGACCGCGGCCACGCTGGATCCTGCGGCGAGCAGCAGGCCGCCCACCGCCCGTCCCCTGCGGCCCTGGGCGGGTCTCACCGGGCCCTCACTGGCCCACCCGGCCGTCCACGCACTCGCGCAGCAGGTCGGCGTGACCGCAGTGGCGCGCGTACTCCTCGATGAGGTGCACCAGGATGTCGCGCACCTGCGTGCCCTCCCCGCGCACGTCCACCACCTCGTCGAGCCCGCGCGTGGCCAGGTGCTCCTGCGCGGCCGCCACCTCGCGGCGCCAGACCTCCCAGGCCTGCGCCACGACGGCGTCGTCGGCCACCGCGCCGTCGAAGTCGGCGTCGCGCACGTCGTCGCAGCCGTAGAGCCGCGGCTCGGGTCGCGCCTGCAGCATGATCACGTTCCAGACGTGCTCGACCTTGCCGAGGTGGCGCAGCAGCCCCAGCAGCGACAGGGTCGACGGCGGCACCGCACGCCGGGCGAGCTGCGCGGCGTCCAGGTCGGCCAGCTTGGCCTCGAAGGTCAGCCGGAAGTGCCGCAGGTAGTGCTCCAGCACCGCGCGTTCGCCGCGCAGCGGCGGGGCGGGGGCGAAGCGCGGATCGGTCGTGGGGTCGGTGAAGAAGTCGGCGGGCACGCACCAGACATACCCCCGCCCGCCTGCGTCCCATGCCTCGGCTGCCCTAGCGTGCCCCCATGGCCCGCCCCCCGATGCCGTCCGCGCCGTCCTCCACCCCCGGTCCGCGCCCGCAGGGCCGCCGCCACACCGCCCTGGTCGGTCCTCTGGTCGGTGCTCTGGTCGCCGGCTTGGTCGCCGCCCCGCTCGACGCCGCCGCCCCGGCCTCCGCCGCCGCACGCCCCGAGCCCGGACCTGCCGCCACGTGGACCCTCACCCGGCCCGCCGGCACCTCGCCGGTCTCCGCCGACGCCTCGCAGCAGTTCGCCGGCACCCTCGACGTGCCGCCCGTCGGCGTCGGCGAGGTCGTCACGCTCCTCGTCCGGCTGGCCGGCACGCCGACCCGGGAGAGCCGCACCGTGCTGGCCTTCGGCTTCGGCGACGTCGTCGACGGCGACTGCGTCGCGGGTGCCGTCACCACCGCCCCCACGTGGCGGCGCCGTGGCGACGACGACGTCGTGCGGCTGGAGCACGTGCGCCTGCGCAACGACGGCCCGTGCGCCGTCGCCGAGCTGCGCGACCGTCGCACCGGGGCCCTGCTGGACCGCCTCGTCGACCTCACCCCCACGCAGGCCCCGCCGGCGGCTCTGGCCGAGGTGGTCCGCACCCTCGGCGTGCGCCCCGACCTCGGCGTCAGCGACGTGCTCCAGGTGGTCGTGCGCACCCTCGACGTCCAGCGCGGACTGCGCAGCGTGACCATCGGCGGTCACCGCGCCCCCGGGGTCACGGTCGACCCGACCCGCTGGGACGCCCGTGCCGAGTCCGGCGAGCGGTTCCGCGTGCGCCTGGACGTGCTCGTCACCCGGCCCCGCCCGGTGCTCGTGCCGCTGCGGGTGCGCGTGCAGGACGGTGCCGGGCGCGTCGAGGTCGTCGACATCCAGGTGACCCTCACCCCGCAGGCCTGACCGGCCTGCTCCCGTGGGGCCGACAGCCCCCCGCGACGCAATCGCGTTGCGCGACCCCACCGGGTCGCGTGAGGGTGGCGGGGTGGGTGAGCGGGACGGGGAGCTGCTGCTGATCATCGGTCCGCCGGCTGCGGGCAAGATGACGGTGGGGCGCGCACTGTGCGCGGCCTCGGACTTCCGGCTGATGCACAACCACCACACCATCGAGCCGCTGCGCGAGATCTTCGGTCACGGCACCCGCGCGTTCGGGGTGCTCAACGACGAGTTCCGGTGCCGCGTGGTGGCCGAGGCCGCCGCCGACGGCCTGCGGTTGGCGTTCAGCTTCGTGTGGGACCTCGCCCTGCCCGAGGACGTCGCCGCGGTGACCCGGCTCGTCGCGCCCTACCGCGACGCCGGACGGCGGGTCTCGGTGGTGGAGCTGGTCGCCGACCTCCCCACCCGGCTGGCGCGCAACGGCGGCGCCGACCGGCTCGCGGCGAAGCCCTCCAAACAGGACCTGGCGTGGTCCGACGCCCACGTGCGCGAGATCGAGGGGGAGTGGCTGATGAACCTCCCCGACGGCCACGACCCCGCGCGGGGCGCGCTGCCTGCCGACGCGCTGCTGGCGACGACGCCGCTGCTGCGCCTGGACACCGCCGCGCTGGCGCCCGAGGAGTCCGCCGCTGCGATCCTGGCCTGGCTGGACGGAATCGATTCGCGGGGGTGAGCGAGCGCGCCCTACGATGGCGCCACAGGCGTTCGAGCCGTCATCAGCGGCGAGCCTCCGGAAGAACGGCCCGCCCGGCGGGCCCAGTAGAACCGGACGGGTGGGCCCGTCACAGCCCGCGAACGAGTGGTCCGTCGCCCCCGGGCGTCGGGCAATCGAGGTGGTACCGCGGCACACGTCGTCCTCGAACCGGTCCGGTTCGACCCACGTGACGCAGGAGCCCCCGATGACCTACCCCAAGGCCAGCACCGACCCCGCCGGCCCGTCCGCCGTCCCCTCCTCCCCGCGCTTCCCGGCGCTGGAGGAGCAGGTGCTGGCCTACTGGGACGCCGACGGCACCTTCCAGGCCAGCATCGACGCCCGCGACGCGGGGGAGAACGGCGCCAACGAGTTCGTGTTCTACGACGGCCCGCCGTTCGCCAACGGCCTGCCGCACTACGGCCACCTGCTCACCGGCTACGTCAAGGACCTCATCCCGCGCTACCAGACCATGCGCGGCAAGCGGGTCGAGCGCCGCTTCGGCTGGGACACCCACGGCCTGCCCGCCGAGCTCGAGGCGATGCGCCTGAACGGCATCAAGACCACCGACGAGATCGTCGAGATGGGCATCGACCGCTTCAACGCCGCGTGCCGCGAGTCGGTGATGACCTACACCGGCGAGTGGCGCGACTACGTGACGCGCCAGGCCCGCTGGGTGGACTTCGAGAACGACTACCGCACCTACGAGCCCGGCTACATGGAGTCGGTCATGTGGGCCTTCAAGTCGCTCTTCGACCAGGGCTACATCTACGAGGGCTTCCGTGTGCTGCCCTACTGCTGGAACGACGAGACGCCGCTGTCCAACCACGAGCTGCGCATGGACGACGACGTCTACCAGCAGGTGCAGGACCCCGCCGTCACCGTCGGCTACCGCCTCGACGACCTCGGCACCGACCCGGTGCTGGACGGCGCCCACATCCTCATCTGGACCACCACGCCCTGGACGCTGCCGAGCAACCTGGCGGTGATGGTGGGCTCCGACATCGACTACGTGGTGGTGGAGGCCGCCGTCCCCGGGGCCGCGGACACCGGGCGGACCGCCCGGTACGTGCTCGCCGAGGCGCGCCTGGGCGCCTACAAGCGCGAGCTGTTCCCCGACGCCGAGGAGCCCACGATCGTGGGCCGCTACCGCGGCGTCGACCTGCTGGGCCGCACCTACACCCCGCCGTTCGCCTACTACGCCGGGCACCCCAACGCCTTCCGCGTGGTGGCCGCCGACGACGCGGTGACGACCACCGACGGCACGGGCGTGGTGCACACCGCCGGCGCGTTCGGTGAGGTCGACAAGGAGGTGACCGACCGCGAGGAGATCGAGGCGGTCATGCCGGTGGGCAAGGACGGCCGGTTCACGGCCCCCGTCGTCGACTACGAGGGCCTGCAGGTCTTCGAGGCCAACCTGCAGATCATCGACCACCTCAAGGCCGCCACCCGCGGCGAGGGCGCCACCGGCTCGGTGAGCCCCGGCACGATCCTGCTGCGCCGCGAGACCTACGACCACTCCTACCCCCACTGCTGGCGCTGCCGCGAGCCCCTGATCTACAAGGGCGTGTCGTCGTGGTTCGTCGAGGTCACCGCCATCAAGGCGCGGATGCTCGAGCTCAACCGCGAGATCAACTGGGTGCCCGACCACATCCAGCAGGGCCAGTTCGGCAAGTGGCTGGAGAACGCCCGCGACTGGTCGATCACCCGCAACCGGTTCTGGGGCAGCCCCGTGCCGGTGTGGAAGAGCGACGACCCCGCCTACCCCCGCCTCGACGTCTACGGCTCGTTCGAGGAGATCGAGCGCGACTTCGGACGGCTGCCGCTCAACAACGACGGCGAGCCGGACCTGCACCGGCCCTTCATCGACGACCTCACCCGCCCCAACCCCGACGACCCGCGCCCCGAGGGCGAGCGCTCCACCATGCGCCGGGTGCCCGACGTGCTCGACGTGTGGTTCGACTCCGGGTCGATGTCGTACGCGCAGGTGCACTACCCCTTCGAGAACGCCGAGTGGTTCGAGCACCACTTCCCGGCCGACTTCATCGTGGAGTACATCGGCCAGACCCGCGGCTGGTTCTACACCCTGCACATCCTGGCCACCGCGCTGTTCGACAAGCCGGCGTTCAGCAACTGCATCAGCCACGGCATCGTGCTGGGCAGCGACGGCAACAAGATGAGCAAGTCGCTGCGCAACTACCCCGACGTGCGGGAGGTCTTCGACCGCGACGGCGCCGATGCGATGCGCTGGTTCCTCATGAGCAGCCCCATCCTGCGCGGCGGCAACCTGATCGTCACCGAGCAGGGCATCCGCGACGCCGTGCGCCACGTGATGATCCCGCTGTGGAACAGCTGGTACTTCTTCCAGCTGTACGCCAACGCCGCCGGCCACGACGCGCGGGCCGCGACCGACTCGACCGACCCGCTGGACCGCTACCTGCTGGCCAAGTGCCGCGACTACGTCGTGGAGATGACCGAGGCCCTGGACACCTACGCCGTCGCCGAGGCGTGCGAGGCCACCCGCGGCTTCCTCGACGTGCTCACCAACTGGTACATCCGGCGCAGCCGTGACCGGTTCTGGGGCGACGCCCCGGCCGCGTTCGACACGCTGTTCACGGTGCTCGAGACGGTCTGCCGCACCACCGCGCCGCTGCTGCCGCTCACCACCGAGGAGGTCTGGAAGGGCCTCACCGGCGGCCGTTCGGTGCACCTGGCCGACTGGCCGGTGGCCGACGACCTCCCCGCCGACCCCGCCCTGGTGGCGGCGATGGACCAGGTGCGCGAGGTGTGCTCGGCCGCCTCCGCGCTGCGCAAGGCCGCCGGCCTGCGCAACCGGCTGCCGCTGGCCTCCCTCACCGTGGTCGTCCCCGACCCCGCCGCGCTGGCGGGCTTCGAGGGCATCGTCGCCGACGAGCTCAACGTCAAGGCCGTGCGCCTGGTGGCCGTCGACTCCGAGGAGGCGGCCGGCTACGGCGTCGAGCAGCGGCTCACCGTCAACGCCCGCGCCGCCGGTCCGCGGCTGGGCAAGGACGTGCAGACGGCCATCCGGGGCAGCAAGAGCGGCGACTGGTCGGTGCAGCCCGACGGCACCGTGGTCGCGGGCGGCCTGCCGCTCGTGGAGGGCGAGTACACCCTCGAGACCGTGGCCGGTGCCGGTGCGTCCGACGACGTCGCCACCGGCGTGCTGCCCGGCGGCGGGTTCGTCGTGCTCGCCACCGCAGTCAGCCCCGAGCTGGCGGCCGAGGGCCTGGCGCGCGACCTCGTGCGTGCGGTGCAGCAGGCCCGTCGCGACGCCGGCCTGGAGGTCTCCGACCGGATCGTGCTCACCCTGGACGGCACCGAGGCCGCCCTCGCGGCCGCCCGCGCCCACGAGGAGCTGATCGCGGCCGAGGTGCTGGCCACCACCGTGACCCACGCGCCGCTCGACGCGACGGAGGTCGCCCTGGCCGACGGCGAGTCGGTGCGGATCAGCGTGACCCGCGCCTGACCACGCGCCCCAGCAGGCCGCGGCGCCCGTCCGTGTCCCCACCCGGCTTCCCGCCCGGCTCTCCGTCGACCTCCGGGTCGGCGGGGAGCGGGCGGCGCCAGTCGCGCAGGTGCACCAGGACCCGCTCCTCGCCCGAGCCCGACCACGCGACGTCCAGCCCGTGGCGCCGCAGGGTGCCCGCGACGAGCTGGCCGGTCATCGTGGTCCAGGCGTCCATGGCCTCGCGGCGGGCCGCCGCGCGGTCGGGGGTGTCGGCCTCGGCGTACGCGCGGGCGAGGATCCCGGGGTCCACCTCGGGCCAGGGACCGAACGCGCCGAAGGCCAGGAAGAGGGTGCCGTCGGGGATCCGCTCGGTGTCCTGGCGGTGGAAGAAGGCGTAGCCGCGCTCGCGGCGCTCCGGGCCGCGCTCGTCGCCGATCTCGTCGTGCCCGCAGGTGGAGCAGCAGGTGAAATCGGGGCGCACGAGGATGGTGTCGCGGGCCAGGTCGGCCACCGCCGCCTCGAAGCGGGCGTGGTCGTCGGGTCCCGTCGCGCTCGCCTCCGCGGCCCGCAGCTCCGCCTCACGGGCGCGCCACGCCTCCTCCACGACCGGGACCACCCGCCGCTCGTCGTCGGGCCCGGTGAGGTCGAAGTACTCGAGCATCGCCTCGACGACCTCGGCCCGGGTGAGGAACCCCGGGAACACCAGCGTCCGGGCGTGGGACCGCAGCTCGTCGAACGGGGTGCCGGCGCCTCGTCGTCGCTCATGACGGTGCTGGTGCCCGTTCCGGGTGCGATCACACCCCGGCGGGCAGGTCACCGGCCAGGGGGTGTCGCCAGTCGGGGACGAGGACGCGCAGGCGGGGCTCCTCCGGTGTGCCGGTGTCGTCGGCGACCACTGTCAGGCCGGCCTGCTCCAGCCGCGCCGCCACCAGGGCGAGCACCGCCGTCGCCGAGGCCGACCGCTCGGGGAACGCGCCCACGCTCAACGTCAGCGGGCCCGCCGCCGAACCCGCCGCCAGCGCGTCGGTGTCGCCGGCGTGGAAGGAGGTGTAGCCGATCTCCTCGCGGGACGGTCCGCGCTCGTCGCGGATCTCCACCCGGCCGCAGCCCTCACAGCACGTGAAGTCCATCCGGCCCACCACACCGTCGGCGCTGAGGGCGGTGAACGCGGCGCGCAGACGGGCGCTGTCGTCGGGTTCGTCGGGGTCGTCGGGGTCGTCGGGGCCCGTCCGCTGCGCCGTCACGGCGACGTGTCGGCGTCGCTGCTCCCAGGCGACGAGCACCTCGTGGCGGACCCCGCGCGCCTGCTCGCGCGGCACGGCGACGGCCCGAAGCACCTCCGACACGATCCGGTCCGGTCGCCGCAGGCCCGGGAACACCGCCGCGCGGACCCGGTCGAGGGCCTCGGGGGAGTCCAGCACCGCGGGCCAGGGCGGACGGCGGTCGTCCAGCGGCGGGCGACGGCGCCAGTCGGGCACGGCGATCTCCACGACGTCGTCGTGCTCCGCGGTCACGCTCAGGCCGACCTGGTCCAGTCGTGCCACCAGCGCCCGGCGCAGCAGGTCGGTCGCGAGCCGCTCGACCTCGTCACGCGCGGCGTCGCGGGTCGGCGGATCGGGGTCGTGGCGGGCCCGGGCCACCAGGTCCGCGGGGAGGGCGTCGAGGGGGATCGCGGTGAGCATCAGCGTGAGTGCGAGCCGGCCGTCGGGGAGCGTCGCGCGCTCCTGCCGGGTGGTGTAGACGACGCCGACGCCGTCGAACTCCGCGCGCTCGAGGGCGTCCGCGGCGCAGGTGTGACAGCACTCGAGGTCGAGCAGGCCGATCATGCCGTCCTCGGCGAGCAGGTCGAGCGCGACCGCGAGCCGGTCGTGGTCGTCGGGGACGGCCGGGTCCTCACGCTGCGCCAGGTGCGCGTCCCGCGCGTCCCAGGCCGCCCGGGCGATGCGGGCCAGGGCCGTCCCGGCGGCGCCGCCGGCCGTCTCGTCGAGGTCCAGGCCGCGGTCGATCAGCATCCGTTCGACGAAGGTCTCCCGGTCGTCGAACCCGGCGAGGGCGGCGCGGTCGCACGCTCGTGCCAGGGCGGCCGGGTCGGGCTCCGCCGGCGGTGGGGTCATGGCGCCGTCGTTCCCCCGCGAGGTGCGGGGAAACCGGGCGTCGCTCAGCTGGCCAGCATCAGGGCGCGTCCGTCAGGGGTGAGGTACCAGCCGTCGTCGAAGAGGATCACGCCGTTGCACAGCCGGCACCAGCCCTGCTCGCTGTGGTCGGCCACGACGTGGGCGCGGCAGCAGGCGGTGGAGGTGGTGTCGGGACAGGCCGGGGTGTGATCGCACATCGTCGAGCTCCTTCGTCGTGACCGCCCCGGGGGTGGTGGGACGGGATCGGGTTCTGGTGCTTCCATGAGACGCCCGTCACGTCCGGCGCGCAGCAGGTTGGGCGCATTCGCGCTCACCGCGGGGGAGAACCACCCGATCGGGCCAGGTGGGGATGGCTGGTTGACTACTGGTGTGGAACTCGATCTGGCCGCCGACCCCGTGACGCTGACCCGACACCTGGTCGACATCGAGTCGGTGTCGCACCACGAGGGGCCGATCGCCGACGCCGTGGAGGCCGCACTGCGCCGGTGCGGGCACCTGGAGGTCGTGCGTCGCGGCCACACGATCGTCGCCCGCACCCGGCTGGGCCGGCCCGAGCGCGTGGTGATCGCGGGCCACCTCGACACCGTGCCGGTCAACGGCAACCTCCCGAGCCGGCTGGACGAGGAGGCCGGGATCCTGCACGGCCTGGGCACCTGCGACATGAAGGGCGGCGACGCGGTGCTGCTCCACCTCGCCGCCACCCTGCCCGAGCCCAACCGCGACCTCACCTTCGTGCTCTACGACGGCGAGGAGGTCGCGTCGGTGCACAACGGCCTGCGCAAGCTGGCCGAGTCCGAGCCCGACCTGCTCGCGGCCGACTTCGCGATCCTGATGGAGCCCTCCGACGGCGTCGTCGAGGCCGGCTGCCAGGGCACCCTGCGGGTGGAGGTGCGCACGCGCGGCGAGCGCGCCCACTCCGCGCGCTCGTGGCGCGGCGTGAACGCCATCCACGCGGCCGGCGAGGTGCTGGCCCGGCTGGCCGCCTACGAGCCCCGCCAGCCGGTCATCGACGGACTGCGCTACCACGAGGGTCTCAACGCCGTGCGCATCCGCGGCGGCGTCGCCGGCAACGTCGTGCCCGACGAGTGCGTGGTCGAGGTGAACCACCGCTTCGCCCCGGACCGCTCCGAGGCCGAGGCGCTGGCGTTCGTGCGCGACTTCTTCGACGGCTTCGAGGTCGAGCTCACCGACACCGCCCCCGGCGCGATGCCCGGGCTGGACCGGCCGGCCGCGCGGGCGTTCCTCGCGGCCGTGGGCGGGGTGGCCAACCCGAAGTTCGGCTGGACCGACGTCGCCCGCTTCACCGTGCTCGGGGTGCCGGCGGTGAACTTCGGCCCGGGCGACCCGCTGTTCGCCCACAAAGCGGACGAGCACGTGCCGATCGCGCAGATCCGCCACTGCGAGCAGGTGCTGCGGTCCTGGCTCACGGCGCCGCTCCCCGAGGGCCCGGGCGCATGACCCGCTCGCACCGCAAGGGCCCGGTCACCCAGCGCCGCGACCGGATCGACCCCACCACCACCGACCAGCGGCTGCTGGACTCCCACGGCCGGCTCGACACGCACTCCGACCACTGGCGCGTGCTCCGCATCCAGGCCGAGTTCGTGGAGGGCTTCGACGCCCTGGCCGACCTCGGTCCCGCGATCGGCGTGTTCGGCTCGGCCCGCACGGCGCCCGAGGACCCCTTCTACGCCCGGGCCGAGGCCGTGGGCCGGGGCCTCGCGGAGGCCGGCTTCGCGGTGATCACCGGCGGCGGGCCCGGCGTCATGGAGGCCGCCAACAAGGGCGCGAGCCTCGCCGGCGGGCTCAGCGTCGGGCTCGGCATCGAGCTGCCCTTCGAGTCCGGCCTCAACGAGTGGGTCGACATCGGGGTGGACTTCCGCTACTTCTTCGCCCGCAAGACCATGTTCGTCAAGTACGCCCAGGGGTTCATCGTGCTGCCCGGCGGGCTCGGCACCCTCGACGAGCTCTTCGAGGCCGTCACCCTGGCCCAGACGCAGAAGGTCACCACCTTCCCCGTCGTGCTCGTCGGCGTGGCGTACTGGTCGGGGCTGATGGCCTGGCTGCGCGACACCGTGCTGGCCGACGGGAAGATCTCCGCGGCCGACCTCGACCGCTTCGTGCTCACCGACGACCCCGCCGAGGCGGTCGCGCTGATGGGGGAGCCGCGGGCATGATCGCCCGATGATCTGGCTCGCCGCGATCGTGGTCGTGCTCGTGCTCGGCGGCGTCGCCCTGGCCGCCGCCGGGATCGGCGCGCCCATGGTGGAGGAGTACGACGACCGCCCTGACGTCGTCGTGCCGTCCGGTCCGCTCACCGGCGCCGACCTGCGCCGTGTGCGCTTCTCCCTCGCCTTCCGCGGCTACCGGATGAGCGAGGTCGACGCGCTGCTCGACCGGCTCGCCGCCCAGCTCCCCGACCCGCAGCTCCCCGACCAGCAGCCCCCCGGCCAGCAGCCCCCCGAGGCCCGGCCCGAGCCCGGATCCGACGGGGGCGCCCCCGCCTGAGCGGCGGTGGTGTCAGACTCCCACTGTGTCGAACCAGGCCCTGGCGTACCTCGTGTACGCACTCACCGCCGCCGCGGCGCTCGACATCGCCCTCACCCGACGACGCCTGAGCGACACCGGCGCGGCCGCGGGCCGGTTCTCGATCGCCGCCGGACCGGTGCGCGTACACACCGTCGCCGGCGTCGGTGCGCTCCTGACCTGGGTGGTCCTCCTCGTCGGGGGCGACGGCCTCGGCGAGGACGCCGCCAGCCTGCTCGGGCTGGTCTCGCTGGTGCTGTGGTGGACCGTCACGCTCGCCGGCCTGCTGCTGCTCCTGCGCTGGCTGCCCGCCCGCGGCCGCCATGCCGCGCCCGCGGCCAGCGACACCTGGTCGCGCGGGCCCGGGCTCTCGCTGCTCGCCCACCTCGGCATGCTCGGCGGGGCGCTGGTCTTCACCTGGGCCTACCTCGTCGGCGCGGTCTGAACCCCGGTCCTGAGGTCAGCGGCCCTCGAAGACCGGCTTCTGCTTGGCCACGAACGCCGCCACCGCCGCGCCGTGGTCGCGCGTGGCGCCGGTGCGCAGCATGAGCTCGCTCTCCAGGGCCAGCGCCTGCGGCAGCGTGGCCCGCTCGGCGTGCCGCACCGCGCGGCGCATCGAGGCGTAGGCCACCGTCGGGCCGCTCGCCAGCCGGGCCGCCAGGGCCGCCACCTCGGCGTCGAGGTCGGCCGCCGGCACGACGCGGTTGGCCAGCCCGAGCTCGGCCGCCTCGGCCGCCGGGATCGTGCGCGGCAGGTAGAGCAACTCCAGCGCCCGCCCCGCGCCCACGAGGCCCGGCAGGAAGTAGGAGGCGCCGGTGTCGCAGGACAGCCCGACCCCGGCGAAGGCGAGGTTGAACCCTGCCGTGTCGGCCACGATCCGCAGGTCGCAGGCGAAGGCCAGCGAGGCCCCCGCCCCGGCCGCCACCCCGTTGACCGCGGCGATCACCGGCTTCGGCATCGTGGCCAGGGCCGTGACCACGGGGTTGTACTGCCGCTCCACGCACGAGAGCGCCTCGTCGCTGCCCACGGTCTCCAGCAGCGTGACGTGCTCCTTGAGGTCCTGCCCGGTGCAGAACGCGCGGCCGGTGCCCTGCAGCACCACGCAGCGCACGGCGTCGTCGGCGGCCACCGCCGTGAGGGTCTCGAGCAGCAGGGCGCGGGTGGCCTCGTCGAGGCTGTTCATCGCCTCGGGCCGGTTCAGCGTCACGGTCGCGGTGCCCTCGGCGACCGTGAGCAGGACGGTGGGGGAGGGGGTCGGCGGCGTGGCGGAGGTCATGCCCGGAGTGTGCCAGCGGTCCCGCTCGCCCGCGCCGCCGTCCGCGCCCGGCACGGCCGTGTGGTGGGCACCGTGGTCGATAGGGGATACTGGGGCTCTGTGCAGCCCCGCCGACGGGTGGGGCGGGAATCGACGAGGAAGTGGGTGCCGCATGGCGGCGATGAAGCCGCGGACCGGCGACGGTCCGCTCGAGGTCACCAAGGAAGGTCGCGGCATCGTCATGCGCGTGCCGCTCGAGGGCGGTGGTCGACTGGTGGTCGAACTCAACGCCGACGAGGCCGGTGCGCTGGGCGACGCCCTCAAGGCCGTCGTCGGGTGACCCTTCGGGCCACGCTCCCGTCCCAGGTCTCCCCGCCGGAGATCGCCCTCAGCGCGTCCGGCCCGCACGCCCTGGCAGGCTGCGACGTCGTCGCGCTGCCGGTGCTGCCCGCCGAGCCGCGTCCGCAGGACGAGCCCGGGGGCGAGGCCGGTGCCCCGTTGCTGGGGCCCGGTGCCGACGCCGTCGCCGAGGCGCTCGGGATGGATCTCGTGGCCCTGGCCGATGCTCTGCGCGTCACCGGCACCGTGGGCGAGATCGCCACGGTGCCGGTGCCGCTGGGCGGCCCCGACCAGCCCGACCTGCGGGCGGTGCTGCTGGTGGGCGTGGGCGCCCACACCCCCGACGACCGGCGCCGCGCGGCCGCCGTCGTCGCCCGCGCCACGCGTGACCGCGCCTGCGTGGCCACCACCCTGGCCGCGCTCGACGCCGAGCACGGCGTGGAGGCCGTCACCACCGGGCTGATGCTCGGCTCCTTCGACTTCGCCTGGCGCTCCGCGCCGCCCGAGCACGTGCCGGTGCGCCGCGCCGTGCTGGCCGGGCTGCCCGACGCCGTGGACGGCAGGGCGGGGCAGCCGCTGCGCGACCGGCTCGCGCGCGCCGTCGCCGTGGCCGGCGCCTCCTGGCAGGCCCGCACGTTGGCCACGGTGCCCAGCAACCTGAAGAACCCCGCGTGGCTGGCGGAGCAGGCGCAGGCCGTCGGCGAGGCCGCCGGCCTCACGGTGGAGGTCTGGGACGAGCACCGGCTCGCCGAGGTCGGCTTCGGCGGCGTGCTCGGCGTCGGGCAGGCCTCGGCCACCCCGCCGCGCCTGATCCGCCTGGACTACCGCCCGCGCAAGGCCGGCCGGAAGACCCCCACCGTCGTGCTGGTCGGCAAGGGCATCACCTTCGACACCGGCGGACTCTCGATCAAGCCCGCGCAGGGCATGACCACGATGAAGCGCGACATGACCGGCGGTGCCGTGGTCATCTCGGTGCTCGCCGCCCTGGCCGCCGTCGACTGTCCGTTCAAGGTCGTGGGCCTGGTGCCCGCCGCCGAGAACGCCATCTCCGGGCGCGCGATGCGTCCGGGCGACGTCATCCGGCACTACGGCGGACGCACCAGCGAGGTCACCAACACCGACGCCGAGGGCCGACTGGTCATGGCCGACGCCCTGGCCTGGGCCGCCGAGCAGCTCGACCCGGTCGTGATGGTCGACGTCGCCACGCTCACCGGCGCGGTCAAGGTCGCCCTCGGCCAGCAGGTCGGCGGCCTGTTCGCCACCCACGACGCCCTCGCGGACCGCCTGCTCGAGGCCGGCACCCGCAGCGGCGAGCCGCTGTGGCGCCTGCCGCTCTACGCGGGCTACGAGGACCGGCTCGCCTCGAAGGTGGCCGACGCCGACAACGCCGCCGGCGGCCCCGGCGCCATCACCGCCGCGCTGTTCCTGCAGCACTTCACCGGCGGCCTGCCCTGGGCCCACCTCGACATCGCCTCGGTCGGCGACTCGCCCACCGACGCCTACGAGTACGTCGAGGGCCCCACCGGCTTCGGTGCCCGGCTCCTGCTCGACTGGCTCGCCGACCCCACCGCCCTCGACGGCCTCGCCGGCTGACGGTCCCTCCCGGGCTCCCGGGGGTGTGGTGTCAGGCGTCGCGCTTGCGCGCGAGCAGCAGGCCGTCGCCGACGGGCAGCAGCAGGGGCACGAGGTCCTCGTGCTCGGCGACGAGGCGGCCCAGCTCGCGCACCGCGACGGTCTCCTCGTCGCGCACGGCGGGGTCGGCCACGCGGTCGTGCCACAGGGCGTTGTCGAACACCACGACGCCGCCCGGGCGCAGCAGGCGCAGCGCCTCGGCGAGATAGGCGCCGTACTCGGTCTTGTCGCCGTCGGCGAACACCAGGTCGTAGCCGCCGTCGGTGAGACGGGGCAGCACGTCGAGGGCCGCGCCGGAGATGGTGCGGGCGCGCTGGGTGGGCACCCCGGCCTCGGTGAAGGCCTGGCGGGCCAGGCGCTGGTGCTCGGCCTCGAGGTCGACGGTGGTGAGCACGCCGTCGGGCCGCATGCCGCGCAGCAGCCACACCCCGGAGACGCCGGTGCCGGTGCCGATCTCCACCACCGAGCGGGCGTCCAGGACGGCGGCGAGGAACCGCAGCGTCGCGCCCCCGCCCGGGCCGATGGGCACGACGCCGACCTCGGTGGCGCGGGCGCGCGCGGCGAGGAGCACGGCGTCCTCGGCCACGAAGTCCTCGGCGTACGCCCAGCTGGCGGATGAGAGCGGATCGGTGGTGGGCACGGGAGAAACCTAGCCGTCCGCGACCGGCCGGGGAACGAACCCCGCGGGCCGGGCGTTGGGTTGGTCGAGAGGTTCACAGGGAACCCTCAGCCGCAACCCCTACGGTGGAGGTCGAACACCGCCCATGTCGGTCCGGAACGGAGAAGCAGCGATGAGCGAGGCGAACGCGGGTGTCCCCGGCGCGCCGGCGTCGCCGCCGTCCGAGGTGCCCACCTGGCAGGAGATCGTCGAGCGGCACTCCGACCGGGTCTACCGGCTGGCCTACCGCCTCACCGGCAACCGGCCCGACGCCGAGGACCTCACCCAGGAGGTGTTCGTCCGGGTCTTCCGCTCCCTCGACACCTACACCCCCGGCACGTTCGAGGGCTGGCTGCACCGGATCACCACCAACCTCTTCCTCGACCAGGCCCGGCGCCGGCAGCGGATCCGCTTCGACGCCCTGTCCGACGAGCGCACCGACCGCCTCACCAGCAGCGACCCCGCCCCGGACATCGCCCTGAGCGAGCGCACCTTCGACGACGACATCGAGGCGGCGCTGGCCACCCTCCCGCCCGACTTCCGTGCCGCCGTCGTGCTGTGCGACGTCGAGGGCCTGTCCTACGAGGAGATCGCCACGATCCTGGGCGCCAAGATCGGCACGGTGCGCTCCCGCATCTCCCGCGGGCGCGCCATGCTGCGCGACGCCCTGGCCCACCGTGCCCCCGGTGCGGGCCGACAGCGCTTCCGCGGCCCGCGGCGGCGCGCCGCGGGGGAGGCCCGATGAGCGGGCTGGGATCCTTCGGCGTGCCGCTCGGCGGCCACCTCCCCGGCCCGCGGGTCACCGCCCTGCTCGACGGGCGGTTGAGCGCGGCCGAGGCCGAGGAGGCCTGGGCCCACGTGCACGGCTGCCACCAGTGCCGCGACGCCGTCGAGCGCGAGGGCTGGGTCAAGACCCGCCTCGCCGGGCTCGGTGCCGAGGCCGCCCCGGCGCCCGACTACCTCAAGGGCGCGCTGCTCGGGGTCACCCCGGGCGAGGCGCTGCTGCGTCCCCGGCCCGCCCCCGATGCCGCCTCGCAGCGGGTGCGCCGCGCGGTCGGTCTCACCGCGCTGGGCGGCGGTGCCGCCGGAGCCGCCGTGATGGGCGTCCTCGCGCTCGGGGCGGCCCCCGCCGAGGTCCCGCCGATCCCCACCCGGGCCCCGGCCGGCCCCACCCCGGTGCTCACCACCCCGGGTCCCCGGCCCGCGCCCGCCGCGGTGCGGCGCGACGTCGGCCCCACCGTGCCGTTCACCGTGGGCTCGGCCGACGCCCGCCGGCCCTGATCCAATCCTGATCCTGGGGCCTGATCCCGGGGCCTGATCCCGGGCGGTCCGCGCTCGCGGACCGTCGGAGGTAGTGGCCGTCACCGCCCACCAGGGATGATGGAGCGGTGCAGCACGACGACCAGCGTCCCGAGTCCGCTCCCGACGCACCTCCGCCGGGGATGCCCGACTTCCAGGCCCCCGGTCCGGTGGACCCGCAGCCTGCGCTGCCGCCGCCCGGCAGCTGGCCGGCCCCCGGCGCGCCGCACTGGCAGGACTACGGCGGCACCGCGCCCTGGGGGGCGCCGGTGGCGCCTGCGCCTGCGCCCGCCGGTCGCGTCGTGTGGCCGTTGGTCTCGGTGCTCGCCCTCGTGCTCGGTCTCGTGGGCGGCGTGGCCGGCAGCGTGGTATACCGCGAGGCCGCCGGCGACCTCCCGATCTACGGCAACGGCCTCTCCGACGACACCGTCACCGAGCTGCCGCCGGTGAAGATCGGCGGCGTCTCGGCCGTCGCCGAGGCCGTGCTGCCCAGCACCGTGCAGATCATCGCCGAGTTCGGCGGCGACCAGTCCGGCGCCACCGGCTCGGGGTTCGTCCTCGACGACCAGGGCCACATCATCACCAACAACCACGTCGTCGCCGACGCCGCCGAGACCGACGGGCGGATCCGCGTGGTCGACCACGAGGGCAACACCTACGACGCCTCGCTGGTGGGGCGCAGCCCCGTCTACGACCTCGCCGTGCTCGAGGTGCCCGAGGCCACCGCGCTCAAGCCCGCCGCGCTCGGCGCCTCCCGCGCGCTGCGCGTCGGCGACGGCGTCGTCGCGATCGGCTCGCCGCTGGGGCTCTCGGCCACCGTCACCGCGGGCATCGTCAGCGCGCTGAACCGACCGGTGACCACCGGCGACTCCGCCGACCAGTCCTCCTACATCAACGCCGTGCAGACCGACGCCGCCATCAACCCCGGCAACTCCGGCGGCCCGCTGGTCAACCTGCGGGGCCAGGTCGTGGGCGTCAACTCCGCCATCGCCACCAACGGCGGCGGCTCGATCAGCGGGGAGGCCGGCAACATCGGCGTCGGCTTCGCCATCCCGGTGGAGCAGGTGCGCACCACCGCCGACCAGATCCTGCGCACCGGCGAGGCCCGCTACCCGGTGATCGGCGCCCAGGTGCAGACCGGGGGCGACGACAGCGTCAACGGCGCCACCATCAACGAGGTCCTCGACGACACCCCGGCCTCCGACGCCGGCCTGCAGGCCGGCGACGTCGTCACCGAGGTGGAGGGCCAGCGGGTCTCCGACGGCATCTCGCTGATCGTCAGCATCCGCACCCACCAGCCGGGGGAGACGATCGAGTTCACCTACCTGCGCGACGGGCAGGAGCGCACCGCCCGGGTGCGGCTGAACGGCGAGGTGGGCTGAGCGCGTCCCGCCGCGGGGGCCGGGCTCAGTCCTGCTCGACGAAGGGGTGCTCGGCCACGAACTGCGCCGCCTCCCGGTAGGCCCGCGCGATGTACTCCTCGAGCTTCTCGGCCTCGACGCGCCACTGGCCGCGCCCGCCGATCTTGATCGCCTCGAGGTCGCCGCGCCGCACCAGGGCGTACACCTGGGCGCTGGAGGTGTTGAGCACCTCGGCGACGTCGGCCAGCGTGAGGAAGCGTGGGGTGGCGGCCATGGGTCCATCGTGGCACCCGCACCCGCGCGAGGGGAGTCGCGGGGCGCGATCTGTTGACGCCCGTCCCGTGCCTGGGGACGAGGGGGTGCCGGATCGCGCGGATCGGGGAAGACTGAGCACGTGCGCTCCGATCTCGGGAACCACGGTGGCGCCGGCGTCCCTGCGACGCCGCCGACCGCCGACACCGCTGTGCCCACCACGACCGGCCCTGCCGCCGGTCCTGTCACGGGTGCCGTGCCCGCCCTGCGGGCGCGACGGCCCGGCTGGCGCGATCCGCGGTTGTGGACGGGGGTGGTGCTCGTGGTCGGCTCGGTCGTGCTGGGTGGCCGGGTGGTCGCTTCCGCCGACGACACGGTGGCGGTGTGGTCGGTGCGCACCGACGTCGTGCCCGGTGCCGTCCTCGGGCCGGCCGACCTCGTGCCCGCCGCCGTGCGGTTCCGGGAGGCCGCCGACGCCGCCCGCTACCTCCCGGCTGACGCCCCGCCGCCCGCCGACCTCGTGGTGCGCCGGCCGCTGGGGGCCGGGGAGCTGCTGCCGCGCGCCGCGCTCGGACCGGCGGCGGAGGCCGGGGTGCAGGAGATCTCGGTGCCGGTCGCGCCGTTGCGGGTCCCGCCCGGGGTCGGCCCCGGTGCGGTGGTCGACGTCTACGTCCTCGGGCTCGCCCCCGCCGACGGGCGCGCCCGGAGCGAGGAGCCGGGGCGGCCCGCGCTCGCCGACGTCGGCGTCGTCGCGGCCCCGCCGCCCTCCGACGCCTTCGCGGCGGGCGGCGAGCGGCAGCTGGTCCTCGCCGTCCCCGAGGCCGACGTGCCCGGCTTCTACGCCCTGCTGGCGGGGGCCGCCGATCCCGTGCTGGCCGTGGCCCTCCAGCGATGACGGCACCGATGACGGCAGGGACGACGGGGTCCCCCGGCCCGCTGGTGGTCCTGGTCCTGGCCGACGGGGCCGGTTGGGAGCCCGCCCTGCTCGCGGCGCTCGACCGCGAGCGTCGCACGGTCGTGCTCAAGCGGTGCCTCGACCTCGAGGAGCTCCTGGCCACCGCCGCCTCCGGCCAGGCCGGGGCCGCCGTCGTGCCCGCGGCCACCCCCGGACTCGACGGACCCGCGCTGGCGGGGCTGCGCGACCAGGGCGTCCGCCTGGTGGCCGTCGTCGACGACGCCCGGCCCGACGCCGACGCGGTGCGCGCCCGGCTGCGGGCGCTCGGGGTGCGGTCGTGGGTGTCGGCCCCGCAGGTGGCCGAGGTCCCGTCGCTGCTGCTCGCGCCGGAGCCCCCGCCCTCCGCCCCGTCCCCGCAGTTGCCCGGGCTCCCCGGGACCCCACCCCCGTCCCCGGCGGGTGTCGGGGGAGCGCCGCACGCCCCGGGGCGGGTGGTCGCGGTGTGGGGTCCGCGCGGGGCGCCCGGACGCAGCCTCGTGGCGGCCACGCTGGCCGCGGGGCTGGCCCGGCGCGGCCGGCCGGTGCTGCTCGTCGACGCCGACCCCGCCGGCGGCTCCCTCGCCGCCCAGCTCGGCGTGCTCGACGACGTCAGCGGACTGCTGGCCGCGGCCCGCGCGGCCGCGGGGGACACCCTCGACCCGGCGGGTCTCGCGGCCGCCGCGCGGCTGATCGCGCCCGGCTGGGCGCTGCTCACGGGGCTGCCCCGCGCCGAGCGCTGGTCGGAGGTGCGCCCCGGCGCCATCACCGGGATCGTCGGCGTGGCGCGCCGCCACGGCGACGTCGTGCTCGACACCGGGGCGGTGCTGGAGGAGGTCGGGGCGGGTGCGCCGGGTGCGACCGGTGGCCTCGGCGGGATCGGCGCCCGCACCGCCCGCCACCAGCTCACCGCCGAGGCGCTGGCCGCCGCGCAGGAGGTGGTCGTGGTCGGTGCGGCCGATCCGGTCGGTCTCGGACGCTTGGCCCGCGGCCTGGTCGAGCTGCGCGACCGGGTGCCCGGCACCCCGCTGCGCGTGGTGGTCAACCGGGTGCGGCCGACGCTGGGCTGGTCCGAACGGCAGATCGTCGACCTGCTCGCCGACGTCGCCGCCCCGCTCGCCCCCGTGCACGGCCCCCACCTCGTGCCCGAGGACCGCGCGGCCACCGATCGCGCGCTGGTGCGCGGCACGGCGCTGCACGAGGCCGGCGACGGCCCGGCGCTGCGCGCGCTCGAGTCGGTGCTCGACGCGGTGCTGGGCGTGCCCCCAGGCGTGCGGCCGGGCGCGATGCGGTCGGGGGCGGCGCGCGCTAGGACGAGAACAGCAGGTAGAGCCCGCCGCCGGTGAAGAAGACCATCACCGCGAGCAGGGGCAGCTGCCCCGTGAGGTGGTGCCGGGGAGGCAGCACCCGCAGCGCGCGGTCGTGGGCGGCGACGGCCGCCACGACATGGCCCAGCACCACGGCCAGCACCTTGATGGTGGCCAGCAGCGTCGGGTGGTAGCTGAGCCAGACGATCTCGGGGAAGCCGCTCAGGCCCAGCAGGTCGTCGCCGCGGCTGAGCGGGTCGGCGGCCTGGGCCACCGTGCGCGAGCCGAGCTCGAGGAAGTAGGTGAGGTAGTGGGCCACGATGTAGCCCACGATGATCGGTACCACCGAGAAGGCGAACAGGCCCGGCAGCGCGCGTCGCGGCACCCCGGCCCGCACGCCGGTGAGCGCGCAGGCGCCCGCGAACAGCAGCCCGGCGCCGAGGCAGAACGTGAGCAGTGCCAGGTTCTCCAGGGTGTAGGGCGAGATCGTCTGGCCGCGTACGAAGTCGACGAACGTGGGTGACTCCCCGAAGGAGTCGTAGCCGGTGCTGCCGAACAGCACCGCGACCACCGCCACCAGCCCCGGCACCGCGGGGATCGTGGCGAGGTGGGCCAGCGGGCTCACCAGGCGCAGCACGCCGTCGTCGTCGACCCGCCACGGCGAGAGCCGGGCGACCAGGGAGGAGTAGACCTCGAAGGGGTCGCAGTGGGCGAAGAAGGTGTTGCCGAACACCGCGCCGCCCACGACCATCACCGCGAGGTAGATCGCGCACCAGGTGCGCACCGGCCCGAGTTCGGCCATGTGGGGGTAGACCAGCTCCATCCACACGAATGCGAACAGCCCCAGCGCCGCCGGCCAGTAGCCCAGCCGCGCGGGGTAGCGGTAGAGGCCCTCGTCGGGGTCGGTGCCCGCCAAGCGGGCCAGCCCTGCGTTGATCGCGCGCACCGGGCTGATCGCCCGGTAGAACGGCCCGAAGAACAGCGAGGCGGGCACGATGCCGACCCACAGCCAGACGTAGAAGATGCCGAACAGCGGGTTGATCGTGAGGTCCCGGCCGAAGATCGCCGCCACCCCGGCCAGGGTGAGCACCAGCAGCCCGAAGACCCGCAGCGCCGCACGGCCGCCGCGGCTGCGCACCGCGGCCCCGAGGGCGGCCAGGACCCGCACCGGCACCGGCGTCCCGGCCGGGGCCGGCCACACCAGCGCGAGGCCCGAGCCGACCGCGGCCTCCGGGGTGGGGTCCTCCGGCACGACGTCGGTGGCGTAGCGCGGCCGGCGCCAGGCCAGGGCGAGGACGAGGAAGCTGAGCAGCAGCGCGGCCACGCCGCCCGCGATGGCGCCCCCGAGCGGGATCGGCAGGTCCTGCTGGCCGCCGATGCCGTGGGCGGAGAGGTCGGTCGGGGCGGTCAGCGGGACCAGCGCGATCACGCCGGGCTCACTGCACGGTCAGGGTGGCGACGACCTGCTGGGGGTCGTGGGTCTCGACCTCGACCACCCCCGGCCGGTCGATCTGGAGCTTGATGGTGGTGGTCTCGCCGTCGCCGGCGTACTCGAACTCCTGCTCGGGGGAGGAGTGCACGTGCAGCTCGCCCGCGACGTCGGCGGTGACCACGAGGTCGATCGGCTGGCCGGGCGCGACGTCGATGCGCTCGTCGGCCGGCGTCACGGTGCCGCCCGAGACCGTGATCTCGATCGTGCGCACGTCGGTGGGCGCGGGCGCGTCGTCACCCCCGCCGCAGCCGGCGAGGGTGACGGCGAGCAGCAGCCCCGCCGCGGGCAGGAGGAACCGCCGCGCGGAGGCGGCGGGACGACGGACGGTGCGGACGGCCATGGTGATCCTCTCCTCGGGACGGCGGCGGGAGTCGTGACCGCCTCTGTCAGAATCCCACGTGGCGGCAACGTGGCCGGCCCCGACCCCCGGGGCCGCGGACCGGGGTCGTCGGGGAGCCGAAGGGAGGGGTCGATGAGCGAGCGCCTGAGCCCGCGCGACCTCGCGTTCCTGACCGCCGAGACCCCCACCGCGCCGCGCCACAACGCGACGGTGGAGATCTTCGAGCCCGGCGACAGCGGGTTCGGCTACGACCGGTTCCGCGACCTCATCGGCGACCGGATCGCGCTGGTGCCGCGGTTCCGCCAGCGGCTGCTGGACGTGCCGGGCCACCTCACGACCCCGCGCTGGGTCGACGACCCCCACTTCGACCTCGGCTACCACATCCGCCGCTCCGCGCTGCCCCGTCCGGGCACCGACGCCCAGCTGCGCGAGCTGGTGGGCCGCATCGTCTCCCGGCCCCTGGACCGCACCCGGCCGCTGTGGGAGGTCTACGTCGTCGAGGGGCTGGCGGGCGACCGTCTCGCGGTGCTCTCCAAGACCCACCAGGCGCTGGTCGACGGCGTGCACACGGTCGACCTCGGCCAGCTGCTCCTCGACCTCTCGCCCGAGCCGCGCGAGCTGGAGCCCGACGACTGGTCGCCGCGCCGGGCCCCCTCGCCGCTGATCGTGGCCGCCGGCGGCGCGAAGGAGGTCCTCACCTCCCGCACCGCCGCGGTCGACACCGCCGCGATGGCCACCGCCGCTGCTCGCCGCCGGATGCGGGAGTCGCGGGCCCGGGTCGGCGCCGTCGCCAGCGCCCTCACCGGTCGCCGACCGAGCACGGGCTCGGCCGTCGGCGGTCCGCTGTCGCAGCACCGGCGCATCGTCACCCTCGAGACCGCGCTGGCCGACTACCGCACGGTGCGCGCCGCCCACGGCGGCACGGTCAACGACGTCATCCTCGCCACGATCACCGGCGGGGTGCGCGCGTGGCTGATGACCCGCTCGGAGTCCCTGGGCGGGCTGCGCACGGTCAAGGTGGTCGTGCCGGTCTCGGTGATCGACGAGGAGCGCGAGGCCACCTCGCTGGGCAGCCAGATCGCCCCCCACGTCGTGCGGCTCCCGGTGGCCGAGCCCAGCCCCGTCGTGCGGCTGCACCAGGTGTCCTACTCCTTCCAGGCCCACCAGGAGACCGGGCGCAGCGTCGCGGCCAACCGGCTGGCCGGGATCGCCGGGTTCGCGCCCGCCACCTTCCACGCCATCGGGGCGCGGGTGGCCTTCGAGGAGGTGCGGCGCGGCTACCACCTCTCGGTCACCAACGTGCCCGGCCCGCAGGCGCCGCTCTACGCCGCGGGCGCCCGGATGGTCGCCACCTACCCCGTGCCGCCGCTGGTGGAGCACCACCCGATCGCGGTGGGCGTGACCTCCTACGACGGCAAGGTGTTCTACGGACTCACCGCCGACCGCGACCAGATCCCCGACGCCGACGTGCTGGCCAGCTGCCTGCGGGAGTCGCTGGACGAGCTGCTCGACTCCGCCAACCCCACCACCCGCAGCCGGGCGCCGCGCGGACGCCGTCGTCCGGCCCGCCGGACCGAGGCCGCGGACGCTCCGGCCGGCCAGCAGGCGGGTCAGGAGTCCTGATGCGCCTGTACGTGCCCACCACCCTGGCCGACCTGCGCACCGCGCTGGCCCAGGCTCCCGTGCCCGCCGAGGCCCTCATCGACGGCCGCGGCGACACCGTCGTGCCCGAGGGGGAGGACGAGGAGCAGGAGTACGACGCGCTGATGACCGCCGCCGACGCCTCGCAGGAGCGGCTCGCCGGGCCCGGCCGGCGGGTGGTGGTCGTGGCGGAGGTTCCGGCGGGCACCGATCCCGACGCACCGGTCGCGCTGCGCGACGTCGTGGCCCTGCACGCCGACGACGCCGATCGCGGCCCGGACGCCGACCCCGACGACGAGCTGTCCTGGTACGCCACCCAGGAACTGGACGATCTCCTGTCCTGAGGCGCGCGTCCCGCAACCCCTCCGGCGTCGGGTCGGCGCACGCGCGGGCGGCCCGTTACAGTCGCGGCCATGGACGCCCTCACGCACCCTCCGGCTCCGATCAACGAGCCGCCGCTGACCTACGCACCGGGCACGCCCGAACGGGACGCCCTGCTCGCGGAGGTCGCCCGGCTCGAGGCCACCGACCGCGACCTGCCCGCCCGGATCGGCGACCAGTGGCGCGCGGG
Source organism: Nocardioides sp. (assembly GCF_964228225.1). Classification (GTDB taxonomy): domain Bacteria; phylum Actinomycetota; class Actinomycetes; order Propionibacteriales; family Nocardioidaceae; genus Nocardioides. The sequence continues at coordinate 159,177 of NZ_CAXQZB010000016.1, read as the reverse complement.
CGGTGGACCCGAGTTCACCGTCGTGCAGCCCCACGACCACGCCCACGTGCTCGGCACCTCGCGCGGGGCGAGCGCGGCCGACGCGCAGGCCGCGATCGCCGCAGCGGCCGACGCCGCCCCCGCGTGGCGGAACCTGCCGTTCGACGAGCGGGCCGCGGTGCTGCTCAAGGCCGCCGACCTGCTCGCCGGCCCGTGGCGCCAGCGGCTCAACGCCGCCACCCTGCTCGGGCAGTCCAAGACCGCGGTGCAGGCCGAGATCGACTCCGCCTGCGAGCTCATCGACTTCTGGCGCTTCAACGTGCACTACGCCCGGCAGATCCTCGCCGAGCAGCCCATCGCGAACTCCCGCGGCGTGTGGAACCGCACCGACCACCGCCCGCTCGAGGGGTTCGTCTACGCCATCACGCCGTTCAACTTCACCGCGATCGCCGGCAATCTCCCCACCGCCCCGGCCCTGATGGGCAACACCGTCGTCTGGAAGCCCTCACCCACCCAGCAGCTGGCGGCCTCGCTCACGATGGAGCTGCTCACCGAGGCCGGCCTCCCGCCCGGGGTGATCAACATGCTCCCCGGCGACGGCCTCGAGGTCTCGCGGGTGGCCCTGGCCCACCGCGACCTCGCGGGCATCCACTTCACCGGCTCCACCCCCACCTTCCAGCACCTGTGGCGCACCGTGGGCGAGCACATCGCCGACTACCGCTCCTACCCGCGGCTCGTGGGCGAGACCGGCGGCAAGGACTTCGTGGTGGCCCACCCCTCGGCCGACCCCGCGGTGCTCGTCACCGCCCTGGTCCGCGGCGCCTTCGAGTACCAGGGCCAGAAGTGCTCCGCGGCGTCGCGGGCCTACGTGCCCCGCTCGGTGTGGGAGCGCATCGAGGACGACCTCGTGGCTCGCACCGAGTCGCTCTCGGTCGGCGACCCCACCGAGCTGAGCCACTTCATGGGGGCCGTGATCGACGAGCGGGCCTTCGCCAAGCACCGCGCGGCGATCGAGCGGGCGCAGCAGACCCCGCACCTGCGGGTGATCGCCGGCGGCGGCACCGACGACACCGTCGGCTGGTTCGTGCGACCCACGATCGTGGTCAGCAGCGACCCCACCGACGCGATGTTCACCACGGAGTACTTCGGCCCGATCCTGGTGGTGCACGTCTACGAGGACGCCGACTTCGAGGCGGTCGTGCGAGGCATGGAGTCGATCGCCCCCTACGCCCTCACCGGGGCGATCATCGCCCAGGACCGGCACGCCATCGCCTGGGCGCGCGCCGAGCTGCGGTTCGCGGCCGGGAACTTCTACATCAACGACAAGCCGACCGGCGCCGTCGTCGGCCAGCAGCCCTTCGGCGGCGGCCGCGCCTCGGGCACCAACGACAAGGCGGGGGCAGCGGCCAACCTGCTGCGCTGGGTCAGCCCCCGTTCGATCAAGGAGACCTTCGACCCGCCCACCGAGCACGGGTACCCCCACCAGGCCTGAGCCGGTCCTGGGCCGGGCCCGGGTCGGGCCTGGGCCGGGCCCGGGTCGGGCCTGGGTCGGTCGGGGACCGGGTCAGCGGGCGAGGTACTCCCGGCCGACCCGGTTCTCGGCCTTGAGGGCCTTGAGCAGCAGGTCGCCGATGAGGTTCTCGATCTTGCCCGCCACCACGGGGATCTTGACCTTGATCGTGAGGGTGACGGTCTCGACGGTGCCGCCCTCGGGGGTGGGCTCCAGCACGGCCGTGCCGGTCATGTCGCCGGGCTTGCCGGGGATGGTCACGGTGATGTCGCCGCGGGTGGGGGAGGTCCACACCTCGTCCTGGACGATGTTGGTGCGGTCGCCGACGATCTTCTTCGCGAAGCTCGGGATCCCGGCGGTGGGCTGCCACTGGTCGACCTTGACGATCGTGCGGCCGCCCTCGGTGCGCACCGTGGCGTTCACCTCGGTGACGTGCTGCGCGCGGCACACCTCCTCGCGGAACGCGGGGTCGGCGAGCATCGCCGCGACCGCCTCGACCGGTGCGTCGTAGGTGAGTCGGTGGGTGATCGTGTGGGTCATCTCAGTGCTCTCCGCTCAGCCAGGCTGCGGCCACGCGCTCCTCGTCGCGCAGGCCGGTGGTGATGTTCTCGGCCATGAGGGCCTCCAGCTTGCCGCCGATGAGCGGCACCTTCACGACGACGTCGAGCTCGATCACGACGACCGTGCCCGCAGGCCCGTCGGGGCGCAGGGTGCGCGTCCCGGTCGCGGAGGTGGGCTTGCCGGGGGTGGTGATCGAGAAGGAGGCGACGTCGCCCTGCCAGTCCTCGACGATCACGGCGCGGGTGGTGGCGCCGGCGATCTTGGCCGCGATGGCGGGCAGGTGGTCGGTGCGCTGCAGCTGGTCGAGCTCGATCCGCTCGCCGGCGACGCTCACCTCGCCGGACACGATGTCCTGGGCCTCCCCGACGCGGCGTCGGAAGGCGGGGTCGAGCAGCATCGCGCGCACCTGGGCGGGTGCGGCGGCGTAGCGGCTCTCGTGGCGCAGTCTCACGGCAGGTCGGCTCCGTCGGGCTCGGGGGCGCCGAGCGACGGCTCCCCGGTGAGCCCCTCGGTGGGCTGGTCGGTGGGCTGGTCGGTGGGCTGGTCGGTGGGCTCGTCGGTGAGCCCGTCGGTGAGCCCGTCGGTCGGCTCGTCCGTGATCCCGTCGGTGGGCTCGTCGGTCGGGCTCGCGGGGTCCTCGATCACCGGCACGATGTCGGGGCAGGCCTCCACGAGCGCGGCGATCTTCTTCGGGTTGGCCTCGGCGTTGATCGTGCGCTCCGAGGGCGGCGCGCTGAAGTCGCGGTCGTCGCCCGGCTCGGCGAAGGTGGCGCTCACCTCGCCGAACTCGCTGGCCCCGACCAGTGCCGCGGGGTCGGGGTTCTTGGCCTCGGCCACGACGTCGGCCAGCGAGGCGCTCCAGCCGACGATGCGGCCCTCGTCGTCGAGGGTGACCGTGACCGGCACGTCGACGCGACGCCCGGGCAGGCGCAGGTCGCGGGCGGTGCGGTAGCCGAACGCCGAGGCGACCGCGCGGGCGTTGGCGTCGGCCAGCAGCGTGCCGTCCTCCTGCTCCTCGCCGCCCCGCAGGCTGAGCACGACCTCCACGGCCGCCCCCACCAGCGGCAGGTCGCCCGCCTCGAGACCGGCCTTGCGGGCCGCGCTGCGGATGTTGCCCTTGGCCCAGCAGGCCTGCCGGATGTCGCCGGTGACGGTGTCGGGCAGGGCGAGGTAGACGTCGTTGAGCAGGCGCAGGTAGCGCGCGTCGACCAGACCGGTGACGGCGTTGAAACCGGTCACCGTGCGCACCGTGCCGCTCGCGTCGGGGCTGACCCGGTAGTAGCCCTGTTCGTCGATCGTGCTCGTGCCGAGGTCGAGGGTGAGGTCGTAGAAGCCGGTGTTGTCGCGCTGGAACCGGTCGATGGCGTCGGCCAGCCGCTCCTCGGGGGACCGGGTGAGCTCGGTGTTGGCGCAGCCGACGAGGGTGGCGCCGAGCACGGCGGCGGTCAGCAGCGGCACCAGCGCCACCGGCCGGGCCGAGGACAGGCCGGCGCGACCCCGCGCGGGGGTGGCGGCCGGAGGAGCGGAGGGGCCGGCGGCCGTGGCACGCACGAGGCGGCGACGGAGGGCGGCGAGGGGAGTCGAGCGCATGACGGGGCCGATGATCCCACGTCCGCGCGGGCGCCTCCGCATCCGCCCGCCGGGGCGGGCGGCGTGTCCTCCTCCGGCGATCCCCCGAGGGCATCGGTGCGTTCCGGTTGAGACCGTCGCCCGGCCGCCCTAGCGTGGCAGGTGTGTCAACGACGACGCACGCTTCCGACGCCCCCACACCCGATCGCTCGACCGAGCCCGACCCGCTCCGCCAGCCCGACCAGCCCGACCGGCCTGATCGCCCCGGCCCCCGCCCCGACGGCTGGAGCTCGGCCGAGGGTGCCCGCGAGGACCTGCTCCGCGCGGCCGTGGAGGTCGGCCGCGGTCGCCGCGGTTCGGGGGCCGTGCCGCCGGACCAGGTCGAGGAGCTGATCACCGGCTACTTCCGGCACGTCCCGGCCGACGACCTCGCCGGCCGCACCGACGTCGACCTCTACGGCACCCTGGCGCGCCACGTCGCCCTCGCGCGCCGACGTCCCGCCGGCACCGCGCTGGTGCGGGTCGAGACCCCCGACCCGGCCGAGCAGGGCTGGGGGGCGGCCGGCCACACGGTCGTGCAGGTCGTCGTCGACGACATGCCGTTCCTCGTCGACTCCCTCACGATGGAGCTGGGCCGCCAGTGGCGCGACGTGCACCTGGTGATCCACCCGCTGCTCGACGTCGTCCGCGACGCCGACGGCGTGCTGCAGCAGGTGCACGCCGTGCCCGACGAGTCGCGCGAGCCGGCGCCCGGGGCGGTCCGGGAGTCCTGGATGCACCTGGAGATCGACCGGGTCCCGGCCGGCGGACCCGAGGACCCGGGCGCCCCCGGGAGCGTCGAGTCGATCGCCGCGGACCTCGAACGCGTGCTGGACGACGTCCGCGCCGCCGTGACCGACTGGGACGCGATGCACGCCCGCGCCCGCGAGATCGCCGCCGACCTGCTCGCCGCGGCCCCGGGCACGACCACCGGCACGGCCCCCCTTCCAGGCACGATCCCGGGCACGATCCCGGTCGAGGAGGCGCGCCAGACCGCGGAGCTGCTCACCTGGCTGGCCGAGGGTCACTTCACCTTCCTCGGGGCCCGCGACTACACCCTCGAGCGGGTCGCTCCTGAGGGGGACCCGGGAGCCGAGGGAGCGGCCGCGGAAGACGTGCTGCGCCCGGTCGCGGGCTCGGGCCTGGGCATCCTGCGGGAGCGCGGTGCCGGTTCCCCGGGCGGCACCGGTACCGGCACGGGGCCGGTGTCGGCGTCCTTCGCGCGGCTGCCCGAGCCCGTGCGGGCGCGGGCCCGCGAGCCCCGGCTGCTCGTGCTGGCCAAGGCCAACTCGCGCGCGACCGTGCACCGGCCCGCCTACCTCGACCACGTCGGCATCAAGACCTTCGACGCCGCCGGGGAGGTCACCGGCGAGCGCCGGTTCCTGGGCCTGTTCTCCAGCGCCGCCTACACCGAGTCGCTCCTGCGCATCCCGGTGCTGCGCGAGAAGGTCGCCGCGGTGCTGCACCGCAGCGGCTTCGACCCCCAGGGCCACGCCGGCAAGGCGCTGCTCGACACCCTGGAGACGTATCCGCGCGACGACCTGTTCCACACGCCGGTGGAGGAGCTCGCCCCGCTGGCCGAGGCCGCCATGCAGGCCCGGGAGCGGCGCCGGCTGCGCGTCTTCGCGCGGGCCGACACCTACGGCCGCTACGTCTCGGTGCTGGTCTACCTCCCGCGCGACCGGTACAACACCGCGGTGCGCGAGCGGTTCAGCCGCATCCTCGCCGAGGCCCTGCAGGCGGAGTCGGTGGAGTTCAACGTCCGGATCGACGAGTCCACCACCGCCCGCGTGCACTTCGTGGTGCGGCTGCCGCGGGGGCGGGCGCTGCCGGAGGTCGACACCGCCGACCTGGAGCGGCGGTTGGCCGAGGCCTCCCGCAGCTGGCGCGACGACCTGCTCGCCGCCGTCGTGGCCGACCACGGCGAACAGGTGGGCTCGCGCCTCGCGCGCCGCTACCTCGACGCCTTCCCCGAGGCCTACAAGGAGGACTTCGGCCCGCGCACGGCTTCGGCCGACCTCGCCCGGCTGGAGGCGCTCGTGCAGTCCGGCGACGGGCCGGACGGGACCGGGGCCGACGGGACCGGGGCGGGCACCGGAGGCACGCCCGGTACGGACCGCTCCGGGCGCGTCGACCTCGCGCTGTACCAGGACGTCGACGCCGGGCCGGGGGAGGCGCGGCTGAAGATCTACCGGATCGGTCCGGCGCTGAGCCTGAGCACGATCCTGCCGGTGCTCTCCTCGCTCGGGGTCGAGGTGGTGGACGAGCGGCCCTACGAGCTGCTGCCGGCCGGCGACGCCGCCGACGGGTGCTGGATCTACGACTTCGGGCTGCGCTACCCGGGGGTGCTGCCCGCGCGGGCGCGCGACCTGTTCCAGGACACGGTGCGGGCGCTGCTCTCGGGGGCCGCGGAGGTCGACGGCTTCAACGCGGTGGTGCTGCGCGCGCAGGTGACCTGGCGCGAGGCCACGGTGCTGCGGGCCTACGCCCGCTACATGCGCCAGGGCGGCAGCCTGTTCTCCCAGGAGTCGATCATCGACGCGCTGGTGAGCAACGTCGACCTCACCCGGCTGCTCGTCCAGGCCTTCGCGCGCCGCTTCGACCCCGACCGCCCCGGCGACGCCGAGGCGCGGGCGCGGTCGGAGGCCGAGGTCGAGGAGCGCATCCGAGCCGCACTCGACGACGTCGTGAGCCTGGACCACGACCGCATCCTGCGGTCCTACCTCACCCACGTGCGGGCCACGCTGCGCACGAACTACTACCAGCGCGACGCCGCGGGCCGCCCGCACGACTACCTCTCGCTCAAGGTCGAGCCCTCCGCGATCCCCGAGCTGCCGGCGCCGCGGCCCCGCTTCGAGATCTTCGTCTACTCCCCGCGCGTCGAGGGCGTGCACCTGCGCTTCGGGTCCGTGGCGCGTGGCGGACTGCGCTGGAGCGACCGGCGCGACGACTTCCGCACCGAGGTGCTCGGGCTGGTGAAGGCCCAGATGGTGAAGAACAGCGTCATCGTGCCGGTCGGCGCCAAGGGCGGGTTCTACGCCAAGGACCTCCCCGACCCCACCGATCGCGACGCGTGGCTGGCCGAGGGCGTGGCCTGCTACCGCACCTTCATCCGCGGCCTGCTCGACGTCACCGACAACCTCCACGACGGCGTCACCGTGCCGCCTGAGCGCGTGGTGCGCCACGACGGCGACGACTCCTACCTCGTGGTGGCCGCCGACAAGGGCACGGCCACCTTCTCCGACATCGCCAACGACGTGGCCCGCGAGTACGGCTTCTGGCTCGGCGACGCCTTCGCCAGCGGCGGGTCGGTGGGCTACGACCACAAGGCGATGGGCATCACCGCCCGCGGCGCCTGGGTCTCGGTGCGCCGCCACTTCCGTGAGATGGGGATCGACTGCCAGCGCGAGGACGTCACGGTGGTCGGGGTCGGCGACATGAGCGGCGACGTGTTCGGCAACGGCATGCTGCTCTCCGAGCACCTGCGCCTCGTGGCGGCCTTCGACCACCGCCACGTGTTCCTCGACCCCGATCCCGACGCCGCCACCTCCTTCGCCGAGCGCCAGCGGCTCTTCGCGCTGCCGCGCTCGAGCTGGCAGGACTACGACCCGTCGCTGATCTCGGCCGGCGGCGGTGTCTGGCCGCGCTCGGCGAAGTCGATCCCGATCAGCCCGCAGGTGCGCGTCGCGCTCGGTCTGGAGGAGGACGTCCCCGACCGGCTCACCCCCACCGAGCTGATGCGGGCGATCCTGCTGGCGCCGGTGGACCTGCTGTGGAACGGCGGCATCGGCACCTACGTCAAGGCCTCGGGCGAGACCCACCTCGAGGTCGGCGACAAGTCCAACGACGGCCTGCGCGTCGACGGCGCCGACGTGCGGGCGCGCTGCATCGGCGAGGGCGGCAACCTCGGCGTCACCCAGCGGGGGCGCATCGAGTACGCCGCGGCGGGGGGTCGGATCAACACCGACTTCATCGACAACTCCGCCGGGGTCGACACCTCCGACCACGAGGTGAACCTCAAGATCCTGCTGGACCGCGTGGTGCTGGGCGGCGACCTCACGCTCAAGCAGCGCAACGCCCTGCTCGCCCGGATGACCGACGAGGTCGCCGACCTCGTGCTGCGCGACAACGAGGAGCAGAACCTGGCGCTGGCCAACGCCGTGCACAACGCCCCCGGCCTGCTGCACGTGCACGAGGCCTGGATGCGCGCGCTGGAGAAGCGGGGGGTGATCGACCGTGCGCTGGAGGCGCTGCCCACCAGCAAGGAGGTCGCCCGGCGCCAGGAGCAGGGGCTGGGGCTCACCCCGCCCGAGCTGGCGGTGCTGCTGTGCTGGACCAAGATCGTGCTGGCCGAGGAGCTGCTCGACTCCGACGTGCCGGAGGACCCCTACCTCGACATCGACCTGCAGGCCTACTTCCCCCGGCCGGTGCAGGAGGGCTTCGCCGAGCAGGTGCGCGCCCACCCGCTGCGCCGCGAGATCATCGTGACCCAGGTGGTCAACGACCTGGTCAACGGCGCCGGGCTCACCTACTGGCCGCGGCTGGCGGGGGAGACCGGGGCGAGTGCGGCCGAGCTGACCCGGGCCAACTTCGTGGCCCGCGAGATCTTCGGCTCCCTGGAGCTGCGCGAGCAGGTGCGGGCGCTGGACAACCGGATCGACGCCGGGGTGCAGACCCGGATGCGCCTGGAGATGCGCACCCTGGTGGAGCGCGGCTCGCGCTGGCTGCTCACCACCCGGCGTCCCCCGCTGGACTCCGCGGCCCTGGTGGCGCGGTTCCGCGAGCCGGTCCTGGCGGCGATGGCGCAGCTGCCGACGCTCCTGGTCGGCACCGAGGCCGCGGACTGGGAGGAGCGGCGCGCGGCGCTGGTCGCCGACGGGGTGCCCGAGGACCTGGCATCCCGGGTGGCCGGTCTCCCGCCGGCCTACGCGCTGCTCAACGTCGTCGACGTGGCCCTGCGCGAGGAGCGGGAGGTCGAGGAGGTCGCCGCCGTGCACTTCGCGCTCGGTGACCGTCTCGGGCTGCCGATGCTCGCCGGTCGCATCCTGGCGCTGCCGCGCGCCGACCGCTGGCAGACCATGGCGCGCGCCACGCTGCGCGACGACCTGCACAGCGTGCACGCCGCGCTCACCAGCCAGGTCCTCGCCGCCACCGACGCCGCGCTGCCCGCGGGCGAGCGGGTGGCCGCCTGGGAGCTGCAGCAGGGCGAGGCCCTCGAGCGCGCCACCGGCACGCTGGGCGACATCTGCTCCGACGAGGTCACCGACCTGGCCCGGATGGAGGTGGGCCTGCGGGTGGTGCGCAGCCTGCTCGCCTGAACCGGGCCGCGGGGCGACGGGTGGGACACGGCCTAGGATGCCGGGCATGGTCCCCCTGTCGGTCACCGTCGACGGCCGCACGCTGGAGTTCGACGGCACGCGACCCCTGCGGGTCGGGCGCTCGATCGACGCCGACGTGCTGCTCACCGCCGGCTCGGTCTCGCGGCTGCACGCGGAGCTGCGCCCCACGCCCGCGGGCTGGGTGGTCGTCGACGCCGGCAGCCAGTACGGCACCTTCGTGGCCGGCGTGCGGATCAGCGAGCACCTCGTGGCCGGCCCCACCACCGTGCAGTGCGGCCCCGAGGTCGCCGGCTCCACCGTGACCCTCACCCCGCGCCCCGCCGTGCCCACGCCGGAGCAGACCTCGCTGCCACCCGAGGGCGCCCCCGGGCTGCCTGGGATGCCGCCCCCGCCCCCGGCGCCGCTGGACCAGACCCAGATCCTGGCGGTGGCCGGACCGCCGGGCCACACCGGCGCCCCGATGCCGCGCAGCGGACCCGACCTGCTCGTGATCGCGGGCGGCCGCGAGTACCGCTACCGCCACCCCGCCACCCTGCGGATCGGCCGGGCGCCGGAGAACGACATCGTCATCGAGGACCCGGTGTGCTCGCGCCAGCACGGCCAGATCACCGCGATGCCCGGCGCCTGGGTGTACACCAACGGCTCGGCGGAGGGCAGCTTCGACGACGGCCGCCGCGTCGCCTCCACCCGGTTCGACGAGCGGCTCGACCTGCGGCTGGGCCACCCCGTGGCGGGCCCGGCCGTCAGCCTGGTGCCGATCCTCTCGGCCGCGGAGGAAGAGCGCCGCTTCGCGCGGCGTCGCCGGCGCCGCGCGCGCGCCGCCACCGGCGGCGTGCTCGGGGTGCTCGTGCTCGTGGTGGGCATCGTGGTGGTCGCCACCCGCGTCGGCGGCGACGAGCCGGCACCGCCCGCGGCCGACGACTCCCTGGCGGTGCTGACCCGCGACGAGCTCGACCGCGCGAAGGCCGCCACGGTGCTGCTGCTCGCCGAGACCGAGGACTCCTTCGGCGGCACGGTGCAGTACAGCGGGTCGGGCTCGATGATCACCCCGCACGGGCTGATCCTCACCAACGCCCACGTCGCCGCGCCGTCCTCGCCCGGCCTGGCCGAGTACTACTCCGAGGACGAGCAGATCGCCGACCCCGACTACCTGCTGGTGGCCCTCACCGGCTCCGACGACGCCCCGGCCGAGCCGGAGTACCGGGCCCGCCCGGTGGCCGCCGACGGCGTCACCGACGTCGCGGTGATGCAGATCTACGCCACCGCCGACGGCACGGAGATCGAGCCCGACGACCTCGACCTGCCGACGATGCCGCTGGGCGACTCCGACGAGATGTCGAGCGGGGAGGACATCACGATCCTGGGCTTCCCCGGCATCTCGGAGTCCGCGCGGATCACCGTCACCACCGGCGTGGTCTCGACCTTCATCGACCGCCCCGACCTCGGCGAGCGCTCCGAGATCGACACCGACGCGCGCATCGCCCCCGGCAACTCCGGCGGCGCGGCGATCAACAACGACGCCGAGATCATCGGCATCCCCTCGGCCTACTTCAGCTCCGGCGACTCCCCGATCGTCAGCGGCCGGGTGCGCCCGATCAACTTCGTGCGCGACTTCATCGACGCCGCCGAGGAGAGCGCCCGATGACCCTCCCCGTCCGGTCGCTGCCCGACCCGCTCGGGCTCGCCACCGCCGCGCAGGCGCTGCTGATCACCCCCACCGCGCTCGCGCGTCGGGTCGTGCGCGGGGCCACCGGCGCCCCGAGCCCGCTGCGGGGACGCACCGTGCTGGTCACCGGCGCCTCCTCCGGCATCGGGGAGGCCACGGCGGAGGCGGTCGCGGCCCGCGGGGCGCGCGTCGTCGTCGTGGCGCGCCGCGCCGCGGCCCTGGCCGCCGTGGCGGGCCGCATCGAGGCCGCCGGTGGCGAGGTCGTGGTGCACCCGGCCGACCTCACCGACCCCGACGCCGTCGACGCGCTCGTGGCGGGGATGGAGGCGCTCGGGGGCGTGGACTACCTCGTCAACAACGCCGGCCGCTCGATCCGCCGCTCCCTGGTGCTCAGCGAGGACCGCTTCCACGACGTCGAGCGCACGATGGCCATCAACTACCTCGCCCCCGTGCGGCTCACCCTCGGGCTGCTGCCGGGCATGCGCGAGCGCGGCTTCGGTCACGTCGTCAACATCGTGACCTGGGGCGTCACGCTCAAGGCGCCGAAGTTCTCGGCCTACATCGCCTCCAAGGCCGCCCTCGACACCTGGGCGCGCATCGCGGCCCGGGAGAGCTACGCCGACGGCGTCACGTTCACCAACATGCGCTTCGGCCTGGTGCGCACCCCGATGGTCGCCCCCACCGAGGAGTACGACGGGCGTCCGGCGATGACCTCGGCCCAGGCCGCCCGGCGGGTGGTGCGGGCGCTGGAGGACCGCCCCGTCACGTGGAGCGTGCCGCTGGGTGTCGTGGGCGAGATCGCGGGCCTCGTGGCACCGCGCACGATGGACGTCGTGATGCACCAGCTGCACCGCTGGACCCCCGACTCCGCCGCCGCCCGCGGCGAGGGCCGCGTGCCGGTTCCCGCGCGAGGGTGAGGCGCGCCGACGTAGGCTCTGGCCCGTGATCCGATCCCGCCTGCTCCGCTCCGCGTCCCTGCTTGCCGTCGCCGCCCTGGCCTGCGCCGGTGCCGTCTCGGCACCCGCGGGCCCCGCCTCCGCCGCCCGCGCCGCGACGGCCGAGCGTGCCGTCACGACCGCCTACACCTGCACCACGACGGCCGGCGGGCGCACGACCACCTACACCGGTCGGATCACCCTCGACGTCGCCCTGCCCCGTTCGGTCGGCACGGGCGACCGCGTGGCGGCCCGTCGGGTGTCGGGCTCGGTCGTGGTGCCCGACGAGGTCGCCGACATGCTGCGCCAGTTCGGCGTCGACGCCGTCTCGGCCGACATCACCTCCTCCGCGGCCCGTTTCGGTCCGGCGAACATCCCGGTGCGGGCCTTCTCGGTGCCGCGGACGCGGATCCCCGCCGACGGTCCGTTCACGCTGCGCGCGGCCACGCGCACCCGGGCCTTCACCGCGCCGGCCCAGCCCGGTCGCTACCGGGTGCTCGTGCCCACCCGGGTGACGCCGGCCATCACCGCCTTCAGCGGCTCCAGTTCCTTCGGCCCGATCGTGTCGCAGTGCCGCCCTGCCCGGGCGGGCACGTCGCTCGGCACGGTGCGCGTCACCCGCTGATCACCCCGACCGGGCGCGCCGCCCGGGTGCGTAGGCTGGGCGGGTCATGACCGAGTCCGTGCACTACCTCGACCACGCCGCGACCACCCCGATGGTCCCGGCGGCGGTGGAGGCGATGGTCGCCGAGCTCACCCGGGTGGGCAACGCCTCGTCGCTGCACGCGCCCGGGCGTCGTGCCCGCCGCGTGGTCGAGGAGTCCCGTGAGGTCCTCGCCGACGCGTTGGGCTGTCGTCCCAGCGAGATCGTGCTCACCTCCGGCGGCACCGAGGCCGACAACCTCGCGGTGAAGGGGGTGGCCTGGGCCCGCCGCGACGCCGACCCCGCCCGCCGCCGGGTGCTGGCCACGGCCGTCGAGCACCACGCCGTGCTCGACCCCGTGCACTGGCTGGGCCGCCACGACGCCGAGGTGGAGCTGCTGCCGGTCGACGCCCACGGCCGGCTCGACCTCGCCGCCCTCGAGGAGAGCCTCGCGCGCGATCCCGGCTCGGTCGCCCTGGTCACCTGCATGTGGGCCAACAACGAGGTCGGCACGCTGCAGCCGATCGCCGACGTCGTCGCGCTGGCCCGCCGCCACGGCGTGCCGGTGCACACCGACGCGGTGCAAGCCCTGGGCCAGGTGCCGGTGAGACTGCACGACAGCGGCGTCGACGCCCTCACGATCACCGCGCACAAGGTGGGGGGACCGCTCGGGGTGGGGGCGCTGGTGGCCCGTCGCGAGCTGGCGATCACCCCGCTGCTCCACGGCGGTGGGCAGGAGCGCGACGTGCGCAGCGGCACCCTCGACGTGCCCGCCGTGGCCGGTTTCGCGGCCGCCGTGGCGCACGCCGTCGCCGAGCGGGAGGCCCACGCGGCGCGGGTGCGGGTGCTGCGCGACGCGCTGGTGGCCGGCGTCCTGGAACGCGTGCCCGACGCGCACCTGCACGGCGCCCCGCTGGACGGCGAACGACTGCCCGGCAACGCCCACCTCGGCTTCCCCGGGTGCGAGGGCGACTCCCTGCTCATGCTGCTCGACGCCCGCGGCATCGCCTGCTCCACCGGCTCGGCCTGCTCGGCCGGGGTCGCCCAGCCCTCCCACGTGCTCCTCGCGATGGGCTGCAGCCCCGAGGCGGCGCGGCACTCGCTGCGCTTCTCCTTCGGCCACACCTCCACCGAGGCCGACGTCGCCGCGGTGCTCGACGCCATCGGCCCGGTCGTGGAGCGCGCCCGGGCCGCGCGCCGATGAGCGCGGGGACCTCCGCCGCGCCGCTCCGCGTCGTGGCGGCGATGTCGGGCGGCGTGGACTCCGCGGTGGCCGCGGCGCGGATGGTGGCCGCCGGACACGACGTCACCGGCATCCACCTCGCGCTCTCGCGCAACCCGGCGTCCTACCGCACCGGCGCCCGCGGGTGCTGCACCATCGAGGACAGCAACGACGCCCGCCGCGCCGCCGACGTGCTCGGCATCCCGTTCTACGTCTGGGACCTCTCGGAGGAGTTCCACGACGAGGTGGTGGTCGACTTCGTCGAGGAGTACGCCGCCGGCCGCACCCCCAACCCGTGCCTGCGCTGCAACGAGCGGATCAAGTTCGCCGCGGTGCTCGACCGCTCCCTCGCGCTGGGCTTCGACGCCGTCGCCACCGGCCACTACGCCCGCCTGGTGCCGCGGGGGGCGGGGGTGGAGCTGCACCGGGCGGTCGATCCGGCCAAGGACCAGTCCTACGTGCTCGGGGTCCTCGACCAGCACCAGCTGCGCCACTCCCACTTCCCGCTGGGCGACTCCACCAAGACGCAGGTGCGCGCCGAGGCCGCCGCGCTCGGTCTGCGGGTGGCGGCCAAGCCCGACAGCCACGACATCTGCTTCGTCGCCTCCGGGGACCATGCGGCGTTCCTGCGCAGCAGCGTGGGGGAGCGGGAGGTGCCCGGGCTCGCCCCCGGCGACATCGTCGACGACGCCACCGGCGAGGTCGTGGGCCGCCATGACGGCACCCTCGGCCTGACGATCGGTCAGCGCAAGGGCCTGCGGCTCGGGCGCCCCGCGCCCGACGGTCGCCCGCGCTACGTGCTCGACATCGAGCCGGTGCAGGGCACCGTCCGCGTCGGCCCGCGCGAACGGCTCGCCGTGCACGGCCTCACCGGTCGGCGGCCGCGCTGGTGCGACGACGTCCCGGCACCCGGGACGCGGTTCGAGGGCTCCGACGTCGCGGTGCAGCTGCGGGCCCACGGGGCTCCGTTGCCCGCCCGCGCGCAGGTGTCCCACGACGGCGACACCCTCGAGGTCACCCTCCTCGAGTCCGCCCACGGCGTGGCCCCCGGCCAGGCGGCGGTGCTCTACACCGGTTCCCGGGTGGTCGGCTCCGCCACGATCGCGAGCACGCGATGACCGCCGAGCAGGCCCCTGAGCAGGCCCCTGAGCAGGCCCCTGGGCAGGCCGCTGGGCAGGGCGTGCGGGCCACCGGCATCGGGTCCTGGCCGGGGGAGGACGAGCGCGAGGCGATCCGGGTCGTGCTCGGCGAGCGGGCCGAGCAGGACGACCCGGCCGCCCCGACCCGGCTGCCGCACCTCCCCGAGCTGCCCGCGCGCGGGGTGACCGCCGCGATGACCGGTCGTGCGCTGGCGCTGGTGGCCGAGCTCGGCGTCGACCTCCAGCCCGCCGGCTGGCGGCTCACCGGTGGGGGCTCGGGCGTGGACCACCGGCGTGCGCGCAGCCTGCTCGCCCAGGACCTCGACGCGCTGGAGGAGCTCGCCGCCGACTACCGCGGCCCGCTGAAGGTGCAGGTGGCGGGGCCGTGGACCCTGGCCGCCACCACCGAGAAGCCGCGCGGCGACCGCGTGCTCGCCGACCACGGCGCCCGCCGCGACCTCGCCGACGCCCTCGCCGCCGGGGTGGCCGACCACCTCGCCGGACTGCGACGCCGGCTGCCCGGCGTCAGCGACTGGACGCTGCAGGTGGACGAGCCGGTGCTGGCCGCGGTGGTCGCCGGCCGTGTGCCCACCGCCAGCGGCTACGGCCGCCACCGGTCGGTCGACCTGCCCGAGGCCCGCGAGCTGCTCGGCCGGGTGCTCGCGCCGGCGCGCGAGGCCGGCGCGGCGGCCTGGGTGCATTCCTGCGCCGCCGACACCCCGTGGCGGCTGGTGCGCGAGGCCGGCGCCGACGGCCTGCTCGTCGACGCCGCGCAGCTGGGCCCCGCCGACCACGACGTCCTGGCCGAGGCGCTGGAGGCCGGCACCGTCGTCGGGCTCGGCGTCGTGCCGAGCACCGACCCGCTCCCGGGGACGGCGCCCGACGAGCGCGCGCTGGTCGAGCGGGTGCTGCGCTGGCTGGACCTGGTAGGGCTGGACCCCGCCGAGGTGGGCCGGCACCTCGTCGTCAGCCCCTCCTGCGGGCTCGCGGGTGCGACACCGGCGTGGGCGCGTCGGGCGCTCGCCCTGAGCGCGGCGACGGCCCGCCACCTCCGATCGGGAGGATGACGGGCCGTCGCGGATGCCCGCGGGTGTCGGGCGGATCGGGTGGAATCAGCTCCCGGGGACTCAGCCCAGGTGGGCGGGCGCGCCCTCGGCGCCGTCGGAGGCCAGCTCCTCGGGGCGCACGCGCAGCTGGGTCCAGATGATCGCCGAGGCCACCAGCATCAGCCCGGAGGCCACGAGCAGGGCATGGGTGGCGCCGGTGGTGTAGGTGCTCTGGAACAGCGACTGGCCGAACAGGGCCTGGTCGCCGCCGGTGGCCCGGGCCAGCTCGCCGGCCACCTCGTCGCCCCGGTTGTTGGCGAAGTGCAGCGACACGGTGCCGAGGACCGCCAGGCCCAGGGCGCCGCCGACCTGCTGCATCGTGTTGAGCACGCCCGAGCCGATGCCGGAGTCCTGCGCCGCGACGCCGTGCACCGCGGTGAGGGTGAGCGGCACGAACACCATGCCCATCCCGATCGCCATCAGGACGATGAACGGGAAGATGTGGGTGAAGTAGTTCACGTCGGCGCCCACGGCCTGGCCCGACCGCAGCGCGGCGACCACCGCGGAGGGCGAGTCGTCGACGTCGAGCCGGGAGAAGGCGAACAGCCCGATCGCGGCGAACAGCGTGCCGGTGCCGGAGATGACGCGCGGGGCGATCCGGTTGACCAGGTTCGAGGCCAGCCCGGCACCGATCACGATGCCGAAGGAGAAGGGCAGGAACGCGAAGCCGGCCTTGAGCGAGGAGAAGCCCATGATCTGCTGGATGAACAGGCTGAGGAAGTAGAAGTTGGCGAACATCGCGGCGGGGGCGAACATCATCGCCGCGAAGCTGGCCGCCCGGGTGCGGTCGCGGAAGATCCGGGTGGGCAGCAGCGGGTGCGCCACGCGCGACTCCACGAGCACGAACGTCGTCAGCAGGGCGACGCCGGCGGCCAGGCTGGCGATCGTCCAGGTGTCGCCCCAGCCGTGGGCCTCCTCGCCGGCGCGGGTGATGCCGTAGACCAGGGCCAGCAGGCCCAGGGTGCCGGTGATGGCGCCGGGCACGTCCAGGCCGCCCTCGGTGCGCTCGGACTCCACGAGGAAGCGGGGCGCCAGCGCGGCCGCGACGAGACCGATCGGCACGTTGATGAGGAAGGTCAGCCGCCAGCCCTCGACGTCGAGCCCGGCGAGGCCGTCGAGGCCGGTGAGCCATCCGCCGAGGATCAGGCCGACGGCCGCACCGGCCCCGGACATGGCGGCGTAGACCGCGAAGGCCCGGTTGCGGGCGGGACCGGCCGGGAAGGTCGTGGTGATCAGCGCCAGCGCCGCGGGGCCCGCGAGCGCGGCGCCCAGGCCCTGCAGGGCGCGGGAGGAGAGCAGCATGGCCTCGCTCTGCGCGACGCCGCCGATCGCCGAGGCGACGGCGAAGACCAGCAGGCCGGTCATGAACACCCGGCGGCGGCCGAGCAGGTCGCCCAGGCGGCCGCCGAGCAGCAGCAGGCCGCCGAAGGCGAGGGCGTAGCCGGTCACGATCCAGGTCAGGTTGGCCTGGTCGATGTCGAGGTCGCGGCCGATGTAGGGCAGGGCGATGTTGGTGATCGTGCCGTCGAGCACGACCATCAGCTGGGCGATCGAGATGACGATGAGCGCCCAGGTCAGGTTCGGGGTCTTCCCGCTCTGTGCGGCCGCGCGGTCGGGGCCGCCGGCGTCGGTGGCGGTGTCGGTGAGGTCGGTCATGGTGAACCTTCGTGATCGTCGGCGGGTGTGCCGTGGATGGAGACAGGCGTGCGTGACGCCGGGGACCCGAGGTCGTGGGTGGGTCAGCGGGGATCGGTGGAGCCGGTGGAGCCGGTGGCTCCGGCCGGGCAGGCGAGCGGGAGCACCACCTCGTCGACGACGCGCGCGATGAACTCCTCGTCCACCGGCAGGCCGACCATGAGGTGGCGGTGGATCGCGACGCTGGGCAGCAGCGGCGCGATGAGGTCGGTGTCGAGGTCGGCCCGCACCTCGCCGCGCTCCTGGGCGCGCCGGAAGACGGCCGTCGCGAGGGCGAGCTTGGGCTCGAGGAAGCGGGCGCGGAACTCGGTGGCGAACTCCTCGTCGCGGGTGACCGCGGTGAGGACGGCGGCGAGCATGGCGGTCTGGGAGCCGTCGGTCATGCCGTGCGGCCCGCAGAACATCGCCACCAGGTCGCCGCGCAGGCTGCCGGTGTCGGGGGTCTGCAGGGGGCCGCGGCGGCTGACGAGCGCCTCGGAGACCAGGGCGGCCTTGGAGTTCCACCGGCGGTACAGGGTGGCCTTGGAGGCCCGGGCCGCGGTGGCGACGGCGTCCATCGTGAGCCGGTCGTAGCCGACCTCGACGAGCACCGCGAGGGCGGCGTCGAGGATCTGCTGTTCGCGGTCGCCCTCGATGCGGGGGCGGACCTGGTCGACCGGCGGGGGTGTCATGGGCGGGCTCTCGGGATCGGGGACGGGTGTCCGGGGTGGTACGACGGAACGACATCGTTCCATCCCGCAGAACGGTACGGAACAGTTTCGTTCTATGTCAACACCCGGACGGATCCCGCCGGATCCGGGAGCAGCGGCCCCCGGTACGTGGTTCGTGGAGCCGGGGCGGCTCAGTCGCCGTGGTGCTCCCCGGCGCCGTGCCCGGGCACGGTGATCGCGCCCGCGTCGGCGAGGAAGCGCAGCGGCCGGCTGGTCGCGAACTCGTTCCACACCGGCACCCGGCGCAGCATGTAGTGCCCCACTCGCCCGGGATCCAGGAACTCCACCTCGGTGGCCAGTGGCCGGGCGCGCTCGAGGAAGTCGCGGGTCATGCGCGCGGAGGTGATCTTGTCGGTGCGCCCGTGCGCGGCGGCCACCCGGCGTCCGGTCAGCGCCCGCACCGGGTCGTCGGGCTGCCACCACGGCGCGAGGCCCACCACGCCGACGACGTGCTCGTCGTCGGCGACGTAGGCCGAGGTGCGCGCGCCCATCGAGTGGCCGAGCAGGACCACCGGCAGCGGGCCGAGCTCGCGGCGCACCTGCTCCAGCGCCCAGCGGGCGTCGCGGGTGGGGGCGCCGCCGTTCCAGCCGCGCTGGGTGTAGCGCAGCAGCCAGGTCGACACGCCCGCGGCGTGCGCGGCGGGGGTCACCGCGCGCTGCACCGCCGCCATCCGCCGCCAGGAGGCGCTGCGGGCGTCCACCGGCGTGGTGCTGCTGGGCTTGCCGCCGTGCAGCAGGAGCACGACCGCGCGGGGGTCGGCGACGTCGAGGCGGGTGAGGGAGGGTCCGGGCGCAGTCGCGGGCATGTTGCAAGATTCGCAGCCGAGGCCCCCGGCGGATGCCTCCGAAGGGAGTGTCGGTGCTCACCGCCACAATGGGCCCATGACCGGCTCACCCGACCCCCGCGAGGAGCACCGTCTGCTCGCCGAGGAGGTCCAGGACGCCCGCTACCGCTACTTCGTGCTCGACGAGCCGACGCTCTCCGACGCCGACTACGACGCCCGGCTGCGCCGGCTCACCGAGCTCGAGGAGGCGCACCCCGAGCTGCGCACCCCCGACTCGCCCACCCAGCAGGTGGGCGGTGCGGTGTCCACCGAGTTCACCCCGGTCCAGCACCGCCAGCGCATGGAGAGCCTCGACAACGCCTTCTCCGCCGAGGAGCTGGCGGCCTGGCACGCGCGGCTGTTCCGCGACGGCGTGCCCGAGGGCACCACGCCGGCGCTGCTGTGCGAGCTGAAGGTCGACGGTCTGGCCATCAACCTGCTCTACGAGCACGGGCGCCTGGTGCGCGCCCTCACCCGCGGCGACGGCACCACCGGTGAGGACGTCACCCCCAACGTCAAGACGATCGCCGCCATCCCGCACCGGCTGGTCGCCGACGCCGGGGTGCCGGTGCCCGCGGTGGTGGAGGTGCGCGGCGAGGTCTTCATGAGCCACGAGGCCTTCGAGGCGCTCAACCGGGCCCGGGGGGAGGCCGGGGAGTCGCTGTTCGCCAACCCCCGCAACGCCGCCGCCGGCAGCCTGCGGCAGAAGGACCCGCGGGTCACCGCCGGCCGCGCGCTCGGCATGGTCTGCCACGGCATCGGGTTCCGCGAGGGCTTCGAGCCGGCCGCGCAGTCGCAGGCCTACGAGGCGCTGCGGGCGTGGGGGCTGCCGACGTCCACCCGGGCGCGGGTGTGCGGGTCGCTGGCCGAGGTCGAGGAGTTCATCTCCTACTACGGCGAGCACCGCCACGACGTCGAGCACGAGATCGACGGCGTCGTGGTCAAGGTCGACGACGTCGCGCTGCAGCGCCGGCTCGGCTCCACCAGCCGCGCGCCGCGCTGGGCGATCGCGTTCAAGTACCCGCCCGAGGAGGTCAACACGCTGCTGGTGGCCATCGAGGTCAACACCGGCCGCACCGGGCGCGTCACCCCCTTCGGTCGGATGGTGCCCACCAAGGTCGCCGGCTCCACCGTCGAGATGGCCACCCTGCACAACGCCCACGAGGTGGCCCGCAAGGACGTGCGCCCCGGCGACACCGTCGTGCTGCGCAAGGCCGGCGACGTGATCCCCGAGATCGTCGGCCCGGTGCTCGCGCTGCGCCCCGAGGGCCTGCCGGCCTGGGAGATGCCCACCGCCTGCCCCAGCTGCGGCACCGGGCTGGTGCAGCAGAAGGAGGGCGACAAGGACCTGCGCTGCCCCAACCACCGCGAGTGCCCGGCGCAGGTGCGCGAGCGGGTCTTCCACGTCGCCGGCCGCGGCGCCTTCGACATCGAGGGCCTGGGGTACGAGGCCGCCGTCGCGCTCCTCGACTCCGGGGCGATCACCGACGAGGGCGACCTGTTCGACCTCGACGAGGCCGCGCTGCTGCGCACCCCGCTGTTCACCCGGGCCCCCAAGAAGGGGGAGGAGGGGCCGCAGCTCACCGCCAACGGCGTGAAGCTGCTGGCCAACCTCGCCGAGCGGCGGGCCGCACCGCTGTGGCGGGTGCTCGTCGCGCTCTCGATCCGCCACGTCGGCCCCACCGCCGCCCGCGCCCTGGCCACCGAGTTCGGCTCGATGGCCGCCGTGCGCGAGGCCACCCACGAGGCGCTCGCCGCCGCCGACGGGGTGGGCCCCACCATCGCCGACGCCGTCATCGAGTGGTTCGCCGTCGACTGGCACGCCGCGATCGTCGACCGCTGGGAGGCGGCCGGGGTGGCGATGGCCGACGAGCGCGACGAGAGCATCGCCCGCACGCTGGAGGGCCTCACCGTCGTCGTCACCGGGTCCCTGGTCGACTTCAGCCGCGACTCCGCCAAGGAGGCCATCCTGGCCCGCGGCGGCAAGGCGGCCGGCTCGGTGTCGAAGAAGACCGACTTCGTGGTCGTGGGCGAGAACGCCGGCTCCAAGGCCGACAAGGCCGAGCAGCTCGGCGTCCCCGTGCTCGACGAGGCCGGGTTCGTGGCGCTGTTGGAGCACGGGCCGGAGGCCGTGATGCCCTAGGGTGGGCGCCGATGACCATGCCGCTCAACGGACCGGCCGCCCCCGGCCGCGACCCGATCGCCGAGGCGCGCCGCCAGTGGCTCGCCCACGGCTGGCACGACGCCGCGGACGGCATGGCGGCGGTCACCTCGGTGATGCGGGCCCAGCAGCTGCTGCTCACCCAGATCGACGCCCTGCTGCGGCCCTTCGGTCTCACCTTCGCCCGCTTCGAGCTGCTGCGGCTGCTGAGCTTCGCCCACGGCCGGCGGATGACGATGCGCAAGGCCGGCCAGCGGCTGCAGGTGCACCCGACGTCGCTCACCAGCCTCGCGGCCCGGCTCGCCTCCGACGGCCACATCACCCGCGAGGCCAACCCCGACGACGGCCGCTCGGCGATCCTGGTGCTCACCGACACCGGCGCCCGCCTGGTCGAGGACGCCACCGCCGTCCTCAACGACGACGTGTTCTGCGGCCTGGGCCTGGCGCCGCAGGACATCGCGGTGCTCGTCGACGTCCTGGGGCGCTTCCGCGCCACCCGCGGCGACTTCGCCCCCTGAGCCGATCGGCCCGGGGCCCGCATCAGGCTGTCGGGACGGCCCAGCCGCGTGTGAGGGGTGCGTTCAGGGCCACCGCGGCGCCCGTCGGCACCGACTCCCCGGCTGCCAGCGGCACCTCGACCGTCGTGCCGTCGGCCCCGACGAGGGCGAGGGAGCGGCCGTCCCGGATCCGGAGACGCTCCATCACCCCCTGCAGGTGCAGGCCGGGGCCGGCGTGCAGCACGGCGTCGGTGGGGGCGAGTGTCAACCGCCAATGGGTCGTGGGACACAGCAGCACCGCCGCGCCCTCGGTGATCGGGCAGCTCGGCTCGATCACCACCCGGCCCCAGGTCGAGTGGTGCACGCCGTCTCGCACCGTGCCCGGCACCTCGGTCCACCCGCCGAGCAACCGGGCGACCCCCACGGTGGCGGGCCGCGACCGGAGCTCCTGCCAGGTCCCGACCTGGACGACGACACCATCGATCAGCACCGCCACTCGGTCGGCGCCGGCGGCCTCGTCGAGGTCGTGGGTGACCAGCACTACGGTGGGCGCGTCCTCGCGACGCAGGTCCGCGAGCAGGTCGTGCATCTGCTCCCGGGTCTCGCGGTCCAGGGCGCTGAAGGGCTCATCCAGCAGCAGCACCGGCCGGGCGGCCGCCAGCGCGCGCGCCAGCGCCACCCGTTGCTGCTGACCGCCCGAGAGCCGGTCGGGTCGGCGTCGGGCCAGTGCGGACAGGCCGACCCGTGCCAGGTGGAGGGCCGCCCGCTCCCGTGCCGCCCGGCGACGGTGGCCGGCGGCCCGCAGCGGGAAGGCGACGTTGTCGAGGACGTCGAGGTGGTCGAACAGCAGCGGGTGCTGGAACAGCATCGTCACCGCACGACGCTCGATCGGGACACCGGTGACGTCGACGCCGTCCTGCACGATCCGGCCCGCGTCGAGCGGGGTGAGGCCGGCCGCGACCCGCAGCAGCGAGGACTTGCCCGAGCCCGACGGGCCGATCACCGCCAGCAGCTCGCCCGAGGCGACGCTCAGATCGACCCCAGCCAGCGCGGGAGCGGTGCCGCCGGGATAGCGCAGCACCAGCTGGTGCAGGTCCAGGCTGCTCATGTCGCCCCCGCGTGCCGCAGGCTCAGGGTCGCCGCCAGACGCCGGATCGCGAGCGTGAGCGTGAGGCCCGTCGCGGGCAGCAGGACGGTCATCAGCGCGAGCGCGGCAGTGGTGTTCTCGTTGCCGGTGCCGGCGGCGCTGGCGCCCAGCAGGATCGGAAGGGTGAGCGTGCGACCGCCGCCGAGCAGCAGGGTGACGGCGTAGTCGCTCCATCCGACGAGAAACGCCAGTCCGGTGGCGAGCAGCAGGCTCCGGCGCATCGCGGGCCGCACGACCCACCGATGCGCCTGGCGGGGGGATGCGCCCAGCGCGCGGGCCTGATCGTGCCACTGCGGTGTCACGCGGGTGTAGCCGGTGGCCGCTACGGCGGTCGTGTACGGGAGGGCGAACAGCACGAGCACCGCCGTCACCGCGACCGGTGCGGGCACGCCGATCCGCAGGATCACCACGTCGAGCCCCATCGCGATCCCGACGGGTGGGAGCAGCAGCGGTGCGAGCAGGATCGTGAGCAGCCGGCGTGGTGACCCGGTGAGCCCCCAGGCCAGCACCCGCCCCGCCGCCAGGCCGAGCGGTACCGCGATCGCCGCCACCGCTGCGCCGAGCAGCAGTGACCGTCCGGCAGCGGCGAGTGCGCCGTCGCGCAAGGCCTGCTCCCACCCGTCGGTCCCCCAGTCCTGGGGGAGCGGAGCGCGCAGGCTCCAGCGGTCGGTGGCCCCCCACAGCAGCAGCGGGATCAGCGGAAGCACCAGCCACACCACCCCCAGCGCGCCGAGGACTCCGACGGGACCCGGTGGTGCTGGACGGTTCGGCGGTGCGGGACGGTCCAGGAGGGCCCGACGTCCCGGCAGGGCCCGCGGCGAGCGGTTCATCGGCGGCCCCTCGGTGCGGGTGAGGTGTGCAGGTCGCCGAGGAGCGGTCCGACCAGGCGCGGGAGCAGGAGGAGCGTCAGGGCCACGGCGGTGAGGGCGAGCCCGGCCGTGGTGAGGACGGCGGCCGCCGCGGCCGGGCGGTCGAGCAGGTCGAGGGAGCGGAACAGCCGGACCGACAGCACCGGGAGCGGCTCGGGAGCCGCCCGGCCCAGCAACCACGCGACCTCGTAGTTGCCCAGGGTGAAGACCATCGCGACCAGACCGCCGGCCAGGGCGGAGGGGAGGGCCGCCGGGGCCACTCCCCAACGCCACCACGCGACCGTGCCCGCGCCGAGCGAGCGCGCGGCGTCGCGGCGCGCGGAGTGCCCGGGGGCGAGGGCGGCCACCACCACGAGGGCGATGAAGGCCGACTCCTTCCAGGCGAAGGTGAGCACGACCGCGGTGGGGACGTCGCCGGCCACGAGGGCGGGCCAGTCGCCGGGGCCGATCCCCAGACCGGTGCCCAGGCCCGAGCCCAGGGTACGGGCGGCCACCCCGCGATCCTCGAGCAGCAGGCCCATCGCACTGGCCCCCACCAGGTGCGGCACGAGGAGCACCGCGACCAGCGCGCTGCGCAGCAGCGCAGCGCGCCGGGGCGCGAGCACCGCGGCGTCGAGGAGCACGAGCGCGAGGAGCAGCCCCATCACCACCGCGAGGGCGGTCGAGGCCAGCGCGAGCCGCAGGCTCTCGACCACGCCGGGGCCCAGGTCGGCGGCGACCTGACGCCAGCCGGCGGCGGTGAGCTCGGGCTGCCCGAACAGCGGGAGCAGGCCCACCGAGGTCAGCAGGACCGCGCCCATCCCGGTGCCGGCCACCACGAGGGAGACCGCGACGGCCGGGCCTGCCGGCGCCGCCGGTACCGCCGCACGCAGGGCCGGCCTCGTCGGGGCTCTCATCGGCGCCCGAGGACCTCGCGCCGCCAGCCGTCGTCGAGGGGACCGACCCAGTCCGAGGCCAGCTCGGGCACGGCGCCCTTCGACAGCACCTCGTAGGGCGGCACGACCGGGGACCGGGGGAGTGCGGCGAACAGCGCGGCGTCGGCCGCGTCGAGCCGGCCGGCGTCGAGCACGGTGAACTGGCCCCAGACGGCGGGATCGGCCTTCGCCGCCTGCTGGGCGGGGGAGAGCGCTAGGTCGGCCACCACCATCGCTCCGGCCTGGTCGGGGGAGGTCGCGGGGATCCCGAGGAAGCTGGCGTTGCCCACCGTCCCGTCCTCCAGCGTGAGCACCCGGGTGGTGGCCGGGAAGGTCCCATCGGCCACGAGCGCCGTCAGGGTAGCCGGGCCGTAGGTCATCGTGACGTCCACCTCGCCCCGCGCGTAGAGCCGCTCCAGCGCGGCGACGTCGCGCGGGTACGTGCGGCCCTCGCGCCACAGCGACGGCGCCAGGCTCCGCAGCCGCTCCCACAGAGCGGGGGTGAGCCGGTCCGCGGCGGCCTGCTCGAAGCGGGGCGGGACCCGGGTGGCCCCGCCCGCCACCGCGTAGAGCGCCTGGCGCACGAACACCGAGCCGGTGAAGTCCGGCGGTGCGGGATAGGTGAAGCGTCCGGGGTGGTCCTGGGCCCAGTCGAGCAGGCCCTCCAGGGTGCGCGGCGGCTCGGGGATCGCGGCGCTGTCGTAGGCGAAGGTGAACTGCGCCTTGTGCCAGGGCGACTCGCAGCCGTCCACGGGCTCGCCGAAGTCGGCGGTCAGCAGGGGGTCCTGCGGGTCGAGGAATCGGGCGTTCGGGAGGTCGTCGGCCCAGCCGCACAGCCAGGCGCCGGCCTGTTTGCCGGTGGCGAAGTTGTCGCCGTTGACCCACACCAGGTCGACGGCGCCGTCGGTGCTGCCGGCCGCCCGCTCGGCCAGCATGCGCTGCAGCGCCTCGGAGGTGTCCGCCACCGGCACCCGCCGCAGGGTCACGCCGAGATCGGCGGCCGCCGGAGCCAGGACGTCGTCGACGTAGGCGTTGCCGCGCTCGTCGCCCCCGAACATCCACAGGTCGACCGTCTGGCCCTGCGCCTCCTGCAGGACCTCGGTCCAGGGCCGGTCCTCGCTGCGGGGCGCGACCGGGTCGGGGGCCGCGCAGCCGGTGATGCCGAGCACCGCGGCGCCCAGGGCCAGGGCCCACCTCGCCCGCCGGCGGCCGCGCCGGGCCCGCGAGGGGTGGTCCGGTCGGGTGTCGCGGGCGGTCGGAGCGTGCGGGAGCGGCATCACGGGCGGGATCTCTCTGGGAGGGGACGGAGCCGAGCGTCCCGGATCCGGCGGTGGTTCGATGGCCGGCGGGCACACGGATGGGTCCGGAGGTTCGGGTCGAGTGTGCGGGATCGCCACGGCGGGCCGGGTGGGGGCCCTCGGTAGGGTCGTGGACGTCCCGAGCCCCCGGGCCGGAGGAGGAACGAGATGTTCGACGCCCGGGTGCGGGTGGTCCTGGCCGCGCCGCTGGAGCGCGGGGCCGCGTGGCTCGACCGACCGGGGATCACCCCGGGCCGGCTCACCGCGGCCGGTCTCGCCCTCGGGCTGGCGAGCGCGGTCGCCGCCGCGTCGCAGTGGTGGGTGGTCGCGTTCGTGCTGTGGGGAGGCTCGCGGCTCGTCGACGGACTCGACGGTCCGCTGGCCCGGCGGCGCGGCGCCACGGAGGCGGGCGGGTTCGCCGACATCATGGCCGACTTCGCCGCCTACGCCGCCGGGGTGGTCGGCGTGCTCCTGGGCGTGACCGCGACCCAGGGCTGGTCGGCCGGCACCGCCCTGCCGTTCGTCGCCGTCCTGGTGGCCTACTACCTCAACGGTGCGGCGTTCCTGGCCTTCTCCTCCCTGGCCGAACGGCGGGGGCTGGCGCAGGACGATCCCCGGTCGCTGCGTTTCCTCGGCGGTCTCGCCGAGGGCACCGAGACGGTAGTCGTGCACAGCGTGTGGCTGCTGTTGCCGCTGGTCGATCCCGACCTGTCCGTCGTGGTCGCGGTGGGCTGGGCGGTCGTGGTGGGGCTCTCGGCGGCCGGTCGCGTCCCGGCGGCGCTGCGGGCACTGCGCGCCGGAGCGACGGCATGACCGATCACGACCCCGGGCCGGATCAGGGGCCGGATCAGGGGCCGGACCCCGGGCAGGTGGACGACGAGGCTCGGGGTGGGGCCGGCACCCGTGCCGATCTGGCTCGCGTCCTCGCCCTGCTCGCCGCGGTCGTCGCGGTCGCGGTCGGCATCCGGGTCAGCGGCTGGGACGGACCGGCGCAGCTGCGCGACGCCGCCGAGGGCCTCGGGCCGCTCGGGGCCGTCGCGTTCGTGGCGGGCTACGCCGTGCTGGTGACGCTCCCGGTCCCGGCCTCCGTGCTCACGCTCGCGGCCGGGGCGCTGTACGGCGTCGCGGGCGGCGCCGTCGTGGCCTGGGCGGGCGCCCTGCTCGGGGCGCTCGGCGGCTTCGCCTTGGGGCGCCGCGTCGGTCGGGGACCGGTGGACCGGCTGCTCGGCGGTCGCCTGCAGGAGGCCGACCGCGTGCTGGGCGAGCACGGTCTCACGGCCGTGCTCCTCCTGCGACTGGTGCCGCTGTTCCCCTTCACCCCGCTCAACTACGCGTGCGGTCTGCTGAGCCTGCGCGCCCGCGACTACCTGCTCGGCACCGCCCTCGGGATCGTGCCCGGAGCGCTGGCCTACGCCGCGCTGGGCGCCTCGGGCAGCGACCCGGTCGGCATCGTCGTCGGTGCCACCGCGCTGGTGCTGCTCACCGTGGGTGGCGGCTGGTGGGGACGGCGCTTGCGGCGCAGATCCGACGACGTGCCTCGCTGCCCCTGACTGACCCCGTCACTGACCCCGTCACTGGCCCGTCACTGCCACCGGCGCAGCCAGCGTCGGTCCAGGTGCGCCTTCAGCGGCCCCGCCCCCCGCTGCCACCAGCGCTCGCCGCGCACGGCGAGGGCGGCCCCCGCACCGAGGTCCCAGACCGCGAGCGACGTCGCTCGGGGGCGGTAGGCCGGCGGCCGGCGGTCGGGGCGCAGCAGCCCGGCCAGCAGCACCGGCGCCTGGCGCACGCCGTGCACCCCGATGCGGGGCAACGGGCCGGGCAGGAAGTGGGCGCAGTCGCCGACGGCGTAGACCTCCGGTCGGGCGGGGTGCTGCAGGTGGGCTGTGACGGGCACCCCGCGGTGATCGCCGAGTCCCCACCGCTCCAGTTCCGGGGCGGCCCGCAGACCGGTGGCGACCACGGCGAGGTCGTGGGCCATCCGCTGCGTGTCGCTCGTACCCGAGCCGGCGGCGTCGGAGGTGGCCCAGCGGCCCGTCACGGCGTCGCGCTCGACGGCCTCGATCCGGGCGTCCAGGTGCACCGCGATCCCCAGCGCGGCCAGCCGTGCGGCGACGACGCGGCGCGCCCCCGCGGGCAGTGAGGGGCCCAGCACCGGGCCCGACTCCAGCAGCCGCACCCGCGGCCGTTGCGGGTGTGTGGCGATGCCGCAGGCGAGCTCGATGCCGCTCCCGCCGCCGCCGATCACCGTGACGCTCGACGGCCTCGCCGGGCTTCCGGCGTCGAGGAGCGTCCCGAGCCGCATCAGGGGGGCCAGCGGTTTGACGGGGATCACGGCGTCGGGCACCGCCGCCCAGGGCGAGGTCGTCGTGCTGCCGAGGTTCAACGACACCAGGTCCCAGGCTAGGTCCGCCCCGCTGTCGATGCCGTCGGTGGCGTCGGTGCGGGCGGTGCGGGCGTCGAGGTCGAGGTCGGTCAGCCGCCCGACGTGATGCCGCACCCCGTGGCGGCGGGCGAGGGCGGCGACGTCGATCCGCCCGGGCGCGTGGCCGGCGGTCGCGGCGGTGCGGGTCGCGAGGGCGGCCACGGTGCCGGAGTAGTGGAACGCTGCGGGGGCCACGAGCACCGGCTCCACCCCCGCTGCCCGGAGCCGATCGGCGGCGGCGATCAGCGGCAGATGGGCGTGCCCGGCGCCGACGAGCAGGAGTCGCACGGGGCGACCCGCCGGCCCGTCCATCGTCCCGGTCATCGTCCCGGTCATCGGCCCGGTCATCGGCCCGTCCATCGGCCCGGTCGCGGCAGGCGCCGACGCCGCCAGCGCACGAGGGTCCCGGTCGCCCGCCGGGTGCGCGGCGACTCCAGGCCGGTGCGCAGGTCGGCCAGCGCGGCCTGCCAGGGCCCGTCGGTCCAGGCCGGATAGGGGTGCGTGACCGCGCCGAGCTGGCGGGTGCGCAGGCCACGGGCGACGGCGACGCTGAGCTCGCCGAGCATCTCCCCGGCCCGCGGCGCCACGATCGTGGCGCCGACCACCCGTCCTCGGCGATCGATCGCGAGCCGGGAGAATCCGTCGGTGCGGCCTTCGGCCACCGCACGGTCGAGGTCGGTGTGGGGCAGGCTCACGACCCGGCCTCCGGGCGGGGGCGCCGCGGTGGGCGCACCGACGGCGGCGATCTCGGGGTCGGTGAAGACCACGCGCGGTGGAGGTGCGGGAGCGACGCGGCGTCGCAGGCCGAGCACGGCGTTGGAGGCGGCGAGGCTGCCGTGGGTTCCGGCCACGTGGGTGTGCTGCGGATGGCCGGTGAGGTCGCCGGCCGCCCACAGCCGGGGGTTCGTGGTGCGCAGCCGCGGGTCGACCTCGACCGTCCCGTCCGGGCGGGTCCGCACGCCGGCGGCCTCGAGGCCCAGGTCCGCGGTGCGTGGGGTGCGTCCGAGCGCGAGCAGCACGCGGTCGCACGGGATCGAGGCGCCGTCGTCGAGCACCACCGCCGTCGCGGTGACCGCGACCGCGCGTCGTCCGGTGCGCACGTCGATGCCGTCGGCGAGCAGGCCCGCGGTGAGCACCGCCGCGGCATCGGGGTCGACCCCCGGCAGGATCCGGTCGGCCGCCTCCACGAGCGTCACCCGGGAGCCGAGCCGCTGGAGCGCCTGGCCGAGCTCGACGCCGATCGCACCGGCACCCAGCACGACCAGACGCGCCGGCAGTCGCTCCAGCTCCCACACGGTCTCGCTCGTGAGCGCCGGCGGATCGAGCGTGTCCAGGCCGTCGAGGGTGGCCGGCACGGTGGGCGAGGCGCCGGTGGCGAGCACGCCGCGCAGGAACCGGTGCCGTTCCGGCTGCCCTCCGTCGGTCGGTGCGACGATGATCTCGTCCGGCCCGGTGAATCGGGCACGGCCCCGGCGCACGCTCACCCCGACCTCGACCAACGACGTCACCGAGTCGTGCGGCTCGATGGCGGCGATCGTCGCGCGCACGTGGGCGCGTACCCGGCCGAGGTCCACCGCGAGGGCCCCGACGTCGATCCCGAGGTGTCCGAGTCCCCGGGCGCGGGCGACGCCGTGGGCCGCCGCCAGCAGCGCCTTGGACGGCACACATCCGGTCCAGAGGCAGTCGCCGCCGGTGCGGTCGGACTCCACCAGCAGCACCCGCGCCCCGAGGCGTGCCGCGGTCTTGGCCGCGACCAGCCCGGCGGTGCCACCGCCGACCACCACCAGGTCCCACGGCTCGTGCGTCGCGTCCGCCGCCTCGGCCGTGCTCATCGGTGGTGACCCGGGCCCACGACCACGGCGTGGACCGATCCCGTCCTCATCGTGCGCCCTCTCGTCGACCGGTGCTCCCGCCCCATCCTGGCAGGTGGGTACCCACCGTGACGCAGTCCGTTTCCGGGTCTGTTCCGGGTCCGGGTCGGAGTGTCGACCTCAGCCCGAGTCCACCGATCTGCGGCGCCGAGCCCCACGATCCGGGCACGCGGGTGGCGTCGCCGACGCTCGACGACCGAGCGGGGTGCCGGCGCATCGGGCGCCTGCCCTCCCGTCCGTCGGGAGACACCGAGGACGCCGGACGTCGATGGACTCAGGCTGTGCCGTCGAGCAGGCGCAGGGCCGCGCGCGGGCAGGCGCGCGCCGCGTGACGTACGGCCGACTCCGTGCCGCGGGGCACCTCGGCGTCGCGGTCGGCGCCCGGGCCGGTGCCGCGCAGCAGGGGGTAACCCCACGGATCGAGGGTCAGCAGGTCGGGCAGCAGCTCGGCGCAGCCCCCGTGCCCGTCGCAGCGGGTCCAGTCCAGGTGCAGTCGGGTCATCGTGTCGCTCCTGACGGGTGCGGGGTGCTGGTCGGGGTGGGGCAGTGGCCGGCGAGGTGGGCGCGGACGTGGTCGCCGAACGCCGACCACGCGCTGCGCACCATCCGCACCGTGCCGTCGGGGTGGGCGCAGGCGCCGCGGCCGTCCACCAGCGCCGCCACGCGGGCGACCTCGGCCTCCAGCCGGGGGTCGGGGTGGGCGTCGGCGAGGTGGCCGAGGGTGGCGGCGAGGTGGGGCAGCCCGTTCACGCACGGGCCGCACTGGCGGGCGCTCTGGTCGGCCAGCCAGCGGGCGATGTCGGCGGTGGCGCGCACCGGGCACGTCGTCGCATCGAGCACGTGCACCACCCCGGCGCCGGTGCGGGGGTCACCCACCGGGATCCCCAGCTGCGACGGCGCCAGCCAGGTGCCGTGGTAGCCGCCGAGCAGGACGGGTCCGCAGGTCGTGGGGTCACCCCCCGCGCGTCGGATCACCTCGACCAGGGGGGTTCCCCGCGGCACCTCGAGCACGCCCGGGTGGCGGATCGCGCCGCCGGTGCCGCTGATCGTCAGCAGCTGCGGCGCGGCCGCACGGTAGGCGGCGGCGCCGTGGCGCGCGACCAGGGCGACGTGCGCCAGGGTCTCGGCGTTGAGCACGAGGGTCGGCCGGCCGTCGAGGCCGCGCTCGCCCACCCGCACGGCGGGGTCCCGGGGCACGCCCGGTCGCCCTCCGAGGGCGGCGACGACGGCCGACTCCTGGCCGGCGACGAAGCCGCCCGGCAGCCGGCGTACGGCGATGCTGCGGGCGGAGGCGGCGGCGCGCACCGCGCGATCGTCGACCTCGGGGCCGACGGCGAGCAGGCGGTCGCGGGTGCCGAGCGCGTGGGCCACGACGTCGAGACCGTCGAGCACGAGCCCGGGGGCCAGTCCCAGCAGGGCGGCGTCCTTGCGGCTCAGCGGCTCGCCCTCCATCGCGTTGCCGACCACCACGGGCCGACGCCGGCGACCGGCGGCCGCGGCGACGGCCCGCACCTTGCGTGCGGTGGGGAAGCCCGCGCCCCCGCGACCGGTGAGGCCGGCCTGCTCCACGACGGCGAGCAGGGCCGCCAGGTCGAGCAGCGGGACGGGCCCGTCGGGAGTGGCACCGAGCAGGCGGACGCCGGTACCGGTGGTGGTGGCGGAGGGGGTGGCGGGATCGAGCGTGGGCGCGGTCATGCGAGGACCTTCCGGGGGACGCGCTGCCGACCGCGCTGGTCGACGGCGGGGCTCAGGCGCCACAGCAGCGCCAGGACGACGGCGGCCGTGCAGGCCACCGCGAGGGCCACGAACCAGGCGTGCCCGGCGTCGGTGCCGTTGCCGAGGCCGTGGGCGAGGGCGACCGGCCAGAGCAGGTAGGTGAGCAGGTGGACGCCGCGGAACACCCGCGGGCCCACGCGGTGGCGCAGCAGGCTCACCGCCACGATCACGACCAGCAGGTCGACCGCCACGGTCCCGAGGCCCTGCCACAGCGGGCGGTACTCGCCGAAGAACGGCACCAGCCAGTCGAGCAGGGTGAGCTGGGCGTAGGGGTCGAGGGTGAGCGTGGTCAGGTGCAGCACCACCAGTCCGGTGGCGGTGAGCGACGCCGTGCGGTGCAGGTCGCTGGCGCCGACCCGGCCGAGGCCCGGCAGCGTGGCGCCCGCGCGGGTGCCGATGCCGAGCACGACGGCCACGGTGAACAGCACCAGGGCGGCCACTCCGGTGCCGCGTCCCAGCGCCCACATCGCCTCCGCGCTGAGCGGGGTCAGGCCGCTCATGACGCGAGTCCCGAACGGCCGTGGTCGGAGTCGAGGGGGCGCACCTCGGCGGGCCAGCCGCCGAGCCGCACGACCTCGGCGTCCGGGGCCACGACGCGCGCCGGCACGCCCTGCGCCTGCAGCCACCCCAGGCCCTCGGTGCCCATCACCAGGGCGGCGGTGGCGCAGGCGTTGGCGGCCAGGCAGGTGGGGGTCACGACGCTGACGCTGGTCCACGGGGTGCGTGCCGGGCGGTGCGTGCGGGGGTCGATGAGGTGGTGGCGCTGCTCGCCGTCGCGACGCCACGTGCGGCGCGCGATGCTCGACGTCGCGAGCGCCTGACCGCCGGGCAGCGACACGATCGTGCCGGGGTCGGGTGATCCGGCGGGGCCGCCGTCGCGCACCAGCACCTGCCAGCCGCCGTCGGGGGCGGGACCGGCGGTGGCGATGTCGCCGCCGAGCTCCACGAGCACACCGACGCCGGTGCGGGCGTGGGCGCGGGCGGCGGCCAGGTCGGCCGCGCGGGCCTTGGCGGTCGCGCCGAGGTCGAGCACCACGCCGCCGGACAGGCGCAGCCGGGTGCCGTCGAGGGCGACGCGGCGCCAGCCCGGCACGGGGCGCACGACGACGCGGGGCCGGTCGCCGTCCAGGTGGAGCCGGCCGATCTCGTGCGGGATCGTGCGCACCTCGCGCAGGTCGCGGTCGTAACCGAGGTCGCTGAGGGTGGCGCCGACCGTCGGGTCCACCGCGCCCCGGGTGGCCGCGGCCATCGCCAGCGCGTGGCCCAGCAGGTCGGCGAGCAGCGGCGACACCTCGGTCTCAAGCTCGCGGTCGCGGGCGGCCACCGTGAGGCGGGACAGCTCGCTGTCGGGACGAAACCGGCTGGCGGCGTGCTCGACGGCGTCCAGCACCAGCTCCACCTCGTGCCGGGCCTCGGCCAGGACCGCGGGATCGGTGACGGCCACCGCCATGTCGCAGCTCCAGCGCTCCCAGTCGCTGCGGGCTACCTTGCGGGCCACCGTGCGGGTGCTCACGAGCCGGCCGATCGGGCGTCGGGGGCCTGCGAGCCCTGGCCGGGGTCGACCTGGCCCTGACCCCAACTGTTGCTGCTGCCCGGGTCGGTGCTGCCCGAGTCGGTGCTGCCCGAGTCGGTGGTGGTGCCGGTGCTGTCGGTGCTCGTGTCGGTGCTCGTGTCGGGGCTGGCGGCGGCGGTGCCGGTGTCCACCAGCGCGGCCACGGCGACGGCGCCGACGAGGGCGCTCCCGGC
Source organism: Nocardioides sp. (assembly GCF_964228225.1). Lineage (GTDB taxonomy): Bacteria > Actinomycetota > Actinomycetes > Propionibacteriales > Nocardioidaceae > Nocardioides. The sequence goes on along the minus strand of NZ_CAXQZB010000016.1, from coordinate 125,539 downwards.
GAGGCCGACCTGCGCGGCCCGGAGTCGGGCGCGGTGGCGGCGTCGTCGCTCGGTCTCGGCGGTGACACCCCCCGGGCCGCCGGGTGCGGCGGCGTGGTGGGCCTGCGGCTGGTACGGGTGCGGGAGGGTCATGACTCGAGACTGCGGCGGGAGTCTGTGTGTCACCTGTGGCAGGGCCCAGGGGTGCCCGTGGCTTCGGGGCGGGTGGTGGGCGCGGCCCTAGGCTGGGCGCATGACCGGGGACGAGGCGGATTCGGCTCCGTGGCGGGTTGACCTCGACGCACTGATCGCGGAGTTCGAGGGTGCGGTGCGCGACCTGCATCCGGTCGACGAGTTCCCGCCGGGGGCGTTCGGCTGGGTCGTCCTGCCGCGGGGAGTCGAGCCGCTGGGGCTCGGGCGTCCCGACGAGCCGGACGAGGCCGCGTGGGGAGTCCTCGCCGAGCATGCCCGACGTGCCTCCGCGGCGCGGGCCACCCTGCTCGGACGGGCGACCACAGACGACGCCGGTCGACCGACCGTCTACGTGCTGCACCTCGAGCACGCGGATCCTGCGGTCGAGGCGTCGGAGTACACCGTCCCGATCACCCTCGGCGACCGGCCGCCGAAGCCGTCGCGGTTCCGGGCCGCGTCGCCTCGCTCGGTCCTGCTCGGCACCCCCGAGGTCGAGCCCGTCCCGCGCCGGGTGTGGCGATGAGCGACCCGTTCACCCCCGACGAGCGCGGTCATCGGCTGCGGGTGCAGGCGTTCGTGCTCCACCTCAGCGAGGTGGCGGGCTTCATCGTCGCGCTCCTGGTGGCGGCGGGCGCGGTGCTGCTCGGCGTCATCCTGCTGGGTCAGGGTCGCCCGCTGGGCGCGGTCGTGCTCGTGGCCGGTGCGGTGATGCTGCTGTGGTGCGGACGCGCGCTGATCACGCCGTTCCGCACCGACAACACCCCGCTCACGCTGGCGCTCGCCGGGGCGGCCGTCCTGCTCGCTGCGGCCGAGGGGGCGCGGGTGCTGTGCCTGCTGCCGCTGGCGCTGCTGGTGATCCGGCTCGGCGTGCAGTCGCACGGCCGGCGGATCTAGCGGTCGTCACCGACCCCCGGCGCCGGTCCCGCGGGCGTAGCGCGGCAGGGCCGGCTCGGCGTCCACCCAGCCGGTGGGGTTGGCCAGACCGAGCGCGAACCGCAGGATGCTCTGCACGAACACCGGCGAGCCGGCCGGATCGCCGTGGGGGATGAACGCCTGCTGGCAGGTGGCGGGGTCGATGCGCGCGGGGTCGCCCGGGCCGGGGTGGGTGAGCGCGTCGAGGGTGAGCGCCCAGCCGACCGGGTCGCCGAGGATCAGGCCGTGCTCGGAGGGGTCGGCGGGACACACCTGGTTGAGCACGATGTTCACCGCGCCGGGGAGCTCGCTGGCCTGCGGCTGCGGGCGCACGATCTCGTCGTAGGGGCCGGCGAGCGAGGTCACCGACACCCGGGCCGGCAGGGGAGCGCGGCGCAGTGCGGCGACGGTCCGCGAGCCCTGGCGCAGCTGCCAGGCCAGGGGGGAGCAGCGGTTCAGCAGGCACAGCTCGTTGCCCAGCTGGGTGCCGCCGAACGGGCCGGCCAGGCTGACGACGTCGTCCACCACCGCGGCCGCCGCGGGCCAGTACTTGACCGCCCACACCGGCAGCGCGCCGCCCTGGCTGTGGCCGATCACCGAGATTCGGCGACCGGCGAGGGCGGCGGTGACGCGGATCGCCCTGCGCACCCGCACGGCGGCGCGGGTGAAGCTCGCCAGCCCGTCCTTCGCGAGCGACACCGTGCAGGTGGCGTAGCCCTCCGCTGTCAGCGCCCGCTGGTAGCCCCACGAGAACGCCTCGTCGGGGCGCGACCCGGTGCCGGGCACCAGCAGCACCACCCCGCGCGCGTCGCGCAGCGTCGCGGCGTCCGGGCAGGACAGCCACGACGGCGTCGATGTGGATGCGGGTGCGGCCGCACGTGCCGGTGAGGGCAGCGGACTGCCGACCACGAGGCCGACCATCAGGGCGATCAGGAGCAGGGTGCGCACGAACGGCGATGCGTGTGGGGGTCGCATACCCCGCTCAACGAGCCGCCGGCTGATGTGTCACGGATCACTCCCGCGGTGCCCGTTCGCGTCGCCCCGATGTCGTGCGCGGTGGTGGCGGGGACATCGTGGCTTGCCGGTGAGGTCGGTGCCGCCGCCGGACTCCCAGGGCGGGTCGTGGTCGATCTCGCAGTGACTGGCGGGGACGTCGCAGTCGGGTTCCTGGACGCAGGTGGGGTGCATCGTGGCGATCGCCATCCGCTGTGCCTTGGTGTGGAAGCGGCGGGTGCGTCCCCAGTCCAGCACCATGCCGACGCCGTCGAGGACGGCGGGGAGGATTCCGGCCTTCGCAGCGAGCCGGCGGGCGGCAGTGGCGGAGATCCGCTCGCCGGTGTCCAACAGGCCCGCTTGGTCCAGCTGAGAGGTGAGGTTCTCGATCGTCATCGTCACCACCACGGTGGCGCCGCACCCGGCGCGGTCGGGCAGGTCCTTGTCCTCGATGCGTTCGAGCAGGTCACAGAACGCCTGCCCCCAGCGCTTGGGGGTCCGCAGGGTCGGGTCGTAGGACCCCGCACCCTCCGCCGCACGACGAGCCTTCGGGGCACCGATCGCGATCAGCATCTTGCGCAGCATCGCGCCATGCAGCACCGGGACCCGGAACCAGCCCTCGACCGTGCCGTCGTCGTGCTCCACCATCGAGAACCGCGTGCGCTGCGCAGCACGCGCCTCCTGCCGCTCGAGAGCCGCCGACTCCCGTGCATCCGCGGCCACCGGATCCAGCAACTCCCAGATCCGCCGCCCCAGGACCCGCAGGTCTTTCGCGTGGTGTGTCTCGGCCTTCTCCAGCAGATACGTCGAGGCCTGCTCGCGGTCCTCCTCCGGGACCTCCGCGACCGCGTCGACGATCACCTTCGCCTGCGCCTGACTGATCCCACCCGCCGCCAGAGCCGCGGCGACGTCGGGCCGCGCCTCCAGCGCGACCGCCTCCCGCAGCGCCGCCCGCCCCTGGGCCACCGTGGTCCGGGTCGCGCGGGCGTGCCAGACGGCGACCGATTCCGCTCCCGACTCCTGGTGGGCTCCGATCTCCTCGGCGTGCACCAGCACCCGCGCCCGCAGAGCCGTGGTGACGGCCTCGAGCTCAGCGAGCTCCTGGAGCACCATCAGGCTCTCGGCCGCCCCGAGCCGCCACACCTCCCCACCCGCCGCCGCGCCCAGCGCGGTGCGAGCGGCGTGAGTCAACGCCGCAACGCTCACGTCCGGGGTGGCCATCTCCATATGAGGAGTCAACACGAGAGCACCGACAGTTCCGCGACGCCCGATCGAGGCGGTGGAGAACCTCGAGGGGCCCCTGGCTGGGGATGATCCGTGGTCGTGTCGACGCGGCGGGAGAAGGGACACTGCTGCGCCCGTCGAGCCGGAGGTCCAGGGCCGAGCCGCAGGCAGAGTCCCGATCAGTGAAGTCGGCGCCCTGAGGGCTGGGCGGGAGTAGGGTGCGCGACATCGCGTCGGATCCGCCGACACAGCTTGGAGATCGAGGTGGCGACGATGGGCCATCGCTTCGCCAAGGCCGTTCTCTCCCTGGCGCTCGCCCTCGCGTTCGTCTGCGTGGGCCTGGGCGTGTTCGTGATGGTGTCGGCTGACACGCAAGGGGTGCCGAGCGACGTCGGGATCATTGGGCTCTGGCTCGCGGCGGCCGTCCTGGTCGTCGTGGTGGTCCTGTTCTTCCTGATCCGAGCGGTCTTCGCGCTGGGCGTCAGGAGGGGCGCTGCGGAGAGCCCGTCCCGAGACGCTGAGGGAGCCACCGGGCCACGCCCATGACGAGCGGGGTCCCCTCGGCATCTTGCCGGGGCGCCCCGTGCCCGGTGCTCGCGTGGCCGCCTGATGTCTGGTCCGAGGAGGAGGTCCTGATTCGCGGACCCGTCGACGGATTCGGCGCGATCCCATGACCACATGGATCGAGCCGTCCGACCTGCTGGCCCTTGTGGCGGGCCTTCGCGTGCGCGGTGCTGAGGCTGTCACCGACGTGGTCATGCGACGACCGACCGAACTGATCCCTGTCACTGAGCCGGCCCTGCCGCCGCTCGACATCGCGACCTACGAGGTCAGGCTCGAACGTTGGCAGCAAGGAGAGGGACCTCACCTGACGGGGATCGAAGACCTCGTGGCTGCGCTGCGCACGCTCCGTGAGCCGGCGCGGGCCGCGTGTGTCTCCGGGAAGGTCACCACCTACGCCTACGTGCTCGACTCCGCCTTGACGCGCGCAATCGCCGCTGTTGCCATCGACCCGCCGATGACGGGAACCGGCCCGTGATGAGGAGGCTGCTCGTCACCGTTCTCGCGTCGCTCCTCGGCGTGCTGTGGGGCGGGTTCCCGATGGCTCCCGAGGCGGTTGCCACCCCAACGCTGCATCTGGCGACGTACCTCCACGACTGCCGCCACCAGTGTGGTGCGGGTGCCTGTCGCGCCGTCGTCGACGGTGAGACGCGCAACGGCCGGTCGGCGCCCCCCGGCGGCCGACCGGCCGTGGCCGATGAGGTGAGGTCGCTCAGCGTGCGAGGACCGAGCGGGCCATCACGATCCGCTGCACCTGGTTGGTGCCCTCGTAGATCTGGGTGATCTTGGCGTCGCGCATCATGCGCTCGAGCGGGAAGTCGGCGGTGTAGCCGGCGCCGCCGAGCAGCTGGACGGCGTCGGTGGTGATGGACATGGCGGTGTCGGAGGCCAGGCACTTGGCGGCGGCACCGAAGAAGGTGAGGTCGTCGTCCTCGCGCTCGGACTTGGCGGCGGCGACGTAGACCATCTGGCGGGCGGCCTCGAGGTGCATGGCCATGTCGGCGAGCATGAACTGGATGCCCTGGAAGTCGGCGATGGCCTTGCCGAACTGGCGGCGCTCCTGCACGTAGGCGGTGGCGACGTCGAGGGCGCCCTGGGCCAGGCCCACGGCCTGCGCGCCGATGGTGACGCGGGTGTGGTCGAGGGTGCGCAGCGCCAGCTTGAGGCCGGTGCCGGGCTCGCCGATCATCCGGTCGCCGGGGATGCGGACGTCGTCGAAGAGCAGCTCGCGGGTGGGGGAGCCCTTGATGCCGAGCTTGCGCTCCTTCTCGCCGAACCCGAAGCCCGGGTCGTCCTTCTCCACCACGAACGCCGAGATGCCCTTGCCGCGACCGGCGTCGGGGTCGGTGACGGCGAGCACGGTGTAGAACGACGACTCGCCGGCGTTGCTGATCCACGCCTTGCGGCCGCGCAGGATCCAGTCGTCGCCGTCGCGCACGGCGCGGGTGGTCATGGCGGCGGTGTCGGAGCCGGCCTCCCGCTCGGACAGGCCGTAGGAGAAGCCCTCGCCGGCGGCGAGGCGGGGCAGGTAGCGGCGCTTGATCTCCTCCGAGCCGCCCAGCTGCACCGGCAGCGAGCCGAGCTTGTTCACCGCGGGGATGAGCGAGCTGGACACGCAGCCGCGCGCGATCTCCTCGATGACGATGCAGGTGGCGAGCGCGTCGGCGCCGACGCCGTCGTACTCCTCCGGCACGTGCGGGGCGTGGAAGTCCGAGGCCACGAGGGCGTCGTGGGCCTCGCGGGGGTAGCGGGCCTGCTCGTCCACCTCGGCCGCGTACGGGGCGATCTTGTTCTCCACCAGGTCGCGGACGGCGGCCCGCAGCTCCTCGTGGTCGTCGGTGGTGCGGAACAGGTCTGCGGTCATCGCGGCGTCGCCTCCGGTCGGGAATCGATACTCGGTCTCACAAGGGTGATACCGAGTCTCACATGTTCGTGTGGCGCACACAACTCCGCGGCGCCGACCTGCCAGAGTGGGGCCGTGAGTTCGCGCGACCGCCTCGTCGAGGCCGCCTTCGCCCTGTTCGAGGAGCAGGGCTACGACGCCACCACCGTCGAGGCGATCGTCGAGCGCGCCGGCGTCAGCCGGGCCACCTTCTTCCGGACCTTCCGGTCCAAGGAGGAGGTGATCTTCCCTCGCCACGAGGAGGTGCTGGGCCGGATCGAGGCGCGCCTGGCCACCGGCTCGGCCGCCACCATGGGCCTGGCGCTCACCGAGGCCTCGCGGCTGGTGCTCGAGCAGTACCTGGAGGAGGGCGAGCTCGCCCACATCCGCTACCGGCTCACCCGCACCGTGCCCGCCCTGCGCGACCGCGAGCGCGCCAGCATGGCCGACTACCAGCGCCGCTTCCGCGAGGCGCTGCGCGGCTGGATGCCGCCGGGCGCCGACGCCGACCTGCACGCCGAGCTCCTCGCCGGCGCCGTCGTGACCGCCCACAACGCCGTGCTGCGCCGCTGGCTGCGCGGCACCAGCGCCGACCCCCGCGCCGAGCACGACGACGCCATGGCCGCCGTGCTCGCCATGACCCGCGTGTGGGGCGAGCCCGACGGGCCCGCCGCCCCCGCCCGCGTCGTCGTGCTGCGCAGCGACCTGCCCGACGACGTCCTGCTCGCCCGGCTCGACGCCGCCCTGGCCGGCGAGCCCCGGCCGCCGTCGGAGTAGGGCCACCCCGCCGCACTACCCGCCCACCGGTCCGGCGGTCGGACTCGTTGGTGCGTTGTTCACGTGGAGGGTCCGGTGAGTGTCGGTGGGTTCTGCGACGGTGGGAGACGTCGTCGACTCGGGGGTCCACCATGCATCATCTCGGCCTGTTCATCGCCGGTCTCGCCTGCAGCGTCGCGCTCGGCGCCACAGGCTTCACGTCAGCGCATGCGGAAGGCGCCCCGGGGCGATCCGCCGGGTCGCCGCGGCCGGCCGCCGTCGATCCACGACAGTGCGCGCGGGCCGTCACGGACCGGGTCGGCCCCTGGTGGTGCGTCGAGGACGCGTCCGAGACCGTGGTCCGCTCCTCCCGGATCGCCCCGCCCGAGGGGTTCTGTCGTGGATCCGGATGCTGGACCTGGATCAGCGTCTTCGAGTCGAAGGCATCCGTGCTCGGCCCGTACGGATACGGAGCGCGGACCCTGGGCGATGTGAGTCTGACCGCTCTCGACACCTACTCGGGGAGTGCACTGAAGTCGCGCTTCACGTTCCGGTCCTCCGGAGCGGCCGTCCGGGACCTCGAGTTCACGCTCCGCAGGCTCGACGCGAGTCGGGACGGGTCAGGAACCCCCATCACGGACGACTTCGTCCGGAGTGTCGATCCACTGACGTCGCAGTACACCTTCAGGCTCCCTCCGAATGCCCGGGGCATCGAGCAGAGCAGCTACCACGAGGCGGAGTGGTCGGTCCCGGGATATCCGGGCACGTGGTACGTCTTCGTCCGTGGGCTCCAAGCCTTCCGTGACGCCAACGGCGGATACCGGTTCTACGACTCCCCGATCGAGATCATGGAGTCACTCCCCGCAGGCGGCGGGTATGCCGCCCCCTGACGGCGGGCTCGACCGTGCCGCTGTGCTCCGGTGGGTTGCGCTGCGGGTGTGCGACGACGTCGTCGACGGCTGTGGTCTGGCGGTCTCGTGGTCGCTGATGTCGTGGCGGGACGGCACCCCCGTGCTCGAGTTCCTGCTCGGCAGCGGGCCAGGGGAGGTCATCGAGGGTCGGATCGGGCCCTCGCCCCGCGGGTCCGCCGGGTACGTGGTGATCCGGGGCGACTCGAGCGAGCCCGATGACGCGCGGATCGCCCTGGCCCTCGACGACGCTGCCGACACGCTGCGGGCGATGGTCAGTCGGCGACGCCGGAGTGAGGGGATCGGAGGTGACTGGCCCCCGTGCCCGCGGCACCCCGACGACCGCGATGGTCACGGTGCCGAGGTGTTCTTCGATCATCGGCTGGGGGTGCCGGTGTGGATCTGTCCTCGGACGGAGGGCGACCCCGCCGGTCCTGACGTGATCGCGCGCGTCGGCGAGCTCGCTCCTCGCCGCGGTGACGGCTGAGCCACGCGACCCTCACGACGACTCGTGACGAACCGTGACGACGCGTGACGCGGGGTCCGCCGGGTGTGCGCTCCCCGGGCTCGGCCCACGCCGGTGTCCCCCGGCTGCCGGCCCGCGGCGGCGTCACTAGGATCGAGCCCATGCCCGAGATCACCAGAGACGAGGTCGCCCACCTGGCGAACCTCGCCCGGATCGACATGTCCGACGCCGACCTCGACCACCTGGCGCCGCAGCTGTCGGTCATCCTCGAGTCCGTGGCCTCGATCCGCGGCGTGGCGGGCGACGACGTGCCGCCGACCTCGCACGCGCTGCCGCTCACCAACGTCTTCCGCGAGGACGTCGTGACGCCGAGCCTCACCGCCGAGCAGGCGCTCTCGGGCGCCCCCGAGGCGCAGGACGACCGCTTCGTCGTGCCGCGGATCCTGGGGGACGAGCAGTGAGCGACACGCCCCTGATCCGGCGCAGCGCCGCACAGCTGGCCGCCGACCTCGCCGATGGCACGACCACCTCGGTCGCCCTCACCCAGGCCCACCTCGACCGGATCGCTGCGGTGGACGGCGACGCCGACGCCGGCGTGCACGCCTTCCTCCACGTCGACGCCGAGGGCGCGCTGGCCCAGGCCGCGGCCTCCGACGCCCGCCGCGCGGCCGGCACCCCGCTGCACGAGCTGGACGGCGTACCGATCGCGGTCAAGGACGTGCTGGCCACCACCGGCCTGCCCACCACCTGCGGCTCGAAGATCCTGCAGGGCTGGACCCCGCCCTACGACGCCACCGTCGTGACGCGCCTGAAGCAGGCGGGCCTGCCGATCCTGGGCAAGACCAACATGGACGAGTTCGCGATGGGCTCCTCCACCGAGCACTCCGCCTACGGCCCCACCCGCAACCCCTGGGACCTCACCCGGATCCCCGGCGGCTCGGGCGGCGGCTCGGCGGCCGCGCTGGCCGCCTTCGAGGCGCCGCTGGCGCTCGGCACCGACACCGGCGGCTCGATCCGGCAGCCCGGTGCGGTCACCGGCACGGTCGGGGTCAAGCCCACCTACGGCGGCGTCTCCCGCTACGGCCTGGTGGCGATGGCCAACAGCCTCGACCAGGTGGGCCCGGTCACCCGCACCGTGCTCGACGCCGCGCTGCTGCACGAGCTGATCGGCGGCCACGACCCGCGCGACTCCACCTCCATCGACGCCCCGCTGCCCGGCCTCGTGGCCGCGGCCCGCCAGGGCGCAGGCGGCGACATGAGCGGGGTGCGCATCGGCGTCATCACCGAGCTGGCCGGCGACGGCTGGCAGCCCGGGGTGATGGCCCGGTTCCAGGAGTCCCTGGACCTGCTGGTGAAGGCCGGTGCGGAGGTCGTGGAGGTGTCGTGCCCGCACTTCGTGCACGCCCTGGCCACCTACTACCTGATCATGCCGTGCGAGGCCTCCAGCAACCTCGCCAAGTTCGACGCCATGCGCTACGGCCTGCGCGTCGCCCCCGAGGGCGTCGCGAGCCCGAGTGCGGAGGAGGTCATGCGCGCCACCCGCGACGCCGGCTTCGGCGACGAGGTCAAGCGGCGCATCATCATCGGCACCTACGCCCTGTCCAGCGGCTACTACGACGCCTACTACGGCCAGGCCCAGAAGGTGCGCACGCTCATCGCCCGCGACTTCGCGGCCGCCTTCGAGCAGGTGGACGTGCTCGTCTCGCCCACCGCGCCCACCACCGCGTTCAAGCTGGGCGAGAAGCTCGACGACCCGGTGGCGATGTACCTCAACGACCTCGCCACCATCCCCGCCAACCTCGCCGGCGTGCCGGGCATCTCGCTGCCCAGCGGCCTCGCCGACGAGGACGGCTTGCCCGCCGGGTTCCAGATCCTGGCCCCCGCCACCGCCGACGACCGCTGCTACCGCGTGGCCGGCGCCCTCGAGGCGCTGCTGGAGCAGCAGTGGGGCGGCCCGCTGCTGGACCGTGTCCCCGACCTGGAAGGACCCTCGGCATGAGCGCCCCCACCACCGACCTGGTGCCCTTCGACGACGTCCTGGCCGCCTACGACCCCGCGCTGGGGCTGGAGGTGCACGTCGAGCTGAACACGAACACCAAGATGTTCTGCGGCTGCCCCGCCACCTTCGGCGGCGACCCCAACACCCAGGTCTGCCCCACCTGCCTGGGCCTGCCCGGCGCGATGCCGGTGGTCAACGGCAAGGCCGTGGAGGCCGCGATCCGGATCGGCCTGGCGCTGAACTGCTCGATCGCCGAGTGGTGCCGCTTCGCCCGGAAGAACTACTTCTACCCGGACATGCCGAAGAACTTCCAGACCAGCCAGTACGACGAGCCGATCGCCTTCGACGGCTACCTCGACGTCGACGTCGACGGCGAGACGTTCCGCGTCGAGATCGAGCGCGCCCACATGGAGGAGGACACCGGCAAGTCCACCCACATCGGCACCTCGGGCCGCATCCACGGCGCCGACTACTCGCTGGTGGACTACAACCGCGCCGGCATCCCCCTGATCGAGATCGTGACCCGCCCGATCCTGGGGGCGGGGGAGAAGGCGCCCGACGTCGCCCGCGCCTACGTGCAGCAGCTGCGCGACCTCATCGTGGCCCTCGGGGTGTCCGAGGCCCGGATGGACCAGGGCAACCTGCGCGCCGACGTCAACCTCTCGCTCTCCCCGAAGGGCAGCGGCGTGCTCGGCACCCGCACCGAGACCAAGAACGTCAACTCCTTCCGCTCCGTGGAGCGGGCCGTGCGCTTCGAGATGCAGCGCCACGCCGCGGTGCTGAACGGCGGCGGCAGCATCCTGCAGGAGACCCGTCACTGGCACGAGGACACCGGCATCACGACCTCGGGCCGGGAGAAGTCCGACGCCGAGGACTACCGCTACTTCCCCGAGCCCGACCTGGTGCCCGTGGCGCCGTCGCGGGAGTGGGTGGAGCAGCTGCGCGGCACGCTGCCGGAGAACCCGACGGTCAAGCGGGCCCGGTTGCAGGCCGCCTGGGGCTTCTCCGACCTCGAGATGCGCGACACCATCGGCGCCGGCGCGCTCGGGCTGGTGGAGGAGACGATCGCCGCGGGCGCGTCGCCCCAGTCCGCCCGCAAGTGGTGGCTCTCCGAGCTCGCCCGCCGCGCCAACGACACCGGCGTGGAGATCGGCGAGCTCGGCGTCAGCCCGGAGCAGGTGGCGCAGGTGCAGGCCCTGGTCGACGCCGGCACGATCAACGACAAGCTGGCCCGCCAGGTCTTCGACGGCCTCCTCGCCGGTGAGGGCAGCCCCGCGGAGATCGTCGAGGCCCGCGGCCTGGCCGTGGTCTCCGACGACGGCGCCCTCTCGGCCGCCATCGACGCCGCCATCGCGGCCAACCCCGACGTCGCCGACAAGATCCGCGACGGCAAGGTGGCCGCGGCCGGTGCGCTGATCGGTGCGGTCATGAAGGAGATGCGCGGCCAGGCCGACGCCGGCCGGGTGCGCGAGCTGATCCTGGAGAAGCTCACCTGAGCCCTGCTGACCTGGGCTGATGCGGCTCGCCGAGACACGACTCGGCGCTGGCGCCTCACCCCTTGTAGGGTGCTGCCCGCGGCGGATCGCCGCATCCATCTGAACAATCCACTTCGCCCGTGGTGGGGGAAGCCGGTCCGAAGCCGGCGCTGACCCGCAACCGTAGGTGGGGCCCGAGGGCCCCACGAGCCGGAATGCCCGTCACGGTGCGTCCTACCCCATCGCTGTCGTGGATCGCAGCGGGGCGGCCCCGGTGCCTCCCCGTCCTTGCATTGCAGCGGGAAGGAACCCCATGAAGCACCGTCTCCCCGGTCCGGCCCTCGGTGGCCTGGCCCTGTCGCTCGCGGGCGTCGCGCTCAGCGTCGTCCCGTCCGCCCCCGCGGTCGCCGCGACCCCCGGCACCCTCACCGAGCCGGCCCGGCACGCCGCCGACTGGCTCACCGGCGAGCTCACCAACGGCCTGATCTTCAACAACCAGTTCGACTTCACCGACTACGGCCGCTCGATCGACGTCGGCCTGGCCCTGGCCGCCGCCGGGCGCAGCACGACGGTCACCCAGATCGCCGACGCGCTCGCCCCCAACGTCGGCGACTACTACAGCTACAGCGTCGGCAGCAGCGGCACCAAGACCCACGTCCTGGCCGGCTCGCTGGCCAAGGCCGCGGTCTTCGCCCGGATCGCCGGCAAGAACCCGCTCGACTTCGGCGGCCGCGACCTGCTCAGCGAGCTCGAGGGCCGGGTCTCCACCGACACCGCCTCCGCGGGCCGGATCGGCGACGTCTTCTTCCCCGAGGAGCAGTTCGAGGCCGACTACGCCAACACCTTCGGCCAGGCCTTCGCCGCGCGTGCGCTGAGCGAGGCCGGCAGCACCCTGGCCCCCAGCGCGCTGGCGTTCCTCGACGCCCAGCAGTGCTCGGGCGGCTGGATCCGGCTCGACCTCGGCGCCACCCTGGCGGGCACCTGCGACGAGGAGGGCGGCCTGCCCTCGATCGACGCCACCGCCAACGCGATCATCAACCTCGTCGACGTGCCGGCCGCGGCCGACCTCGTCGACGGCGCCGTCGCCTGGCTCAAGGGCGCCCAGCGCGAGGACGGCAGCTACCCCGCCGGCGACGGCCTGAACAACAGCAACGCCAACAGCACCGGCCTCGCGGCCCAGGCCCTCGGCCTCGCCGGCGAGACCGCCGCCGCCGCCGACGCCGCCACCTGGCTGCGCACCTACCAGGCCGACGACGTCGCCCCCTGCATCACCGCGATGACCCCCGAGCGGGGTGCGGTGGCCTACGAGCCGGGCGCCCTCGCCACCGCCCGGGTCGACGGCATCGCCGAGACGGTCGAGGACCAGTTCCGCTTCGCCACCGCGCAGGCCCTCGGCGGCCTGCTGTACGCCGACGACCGGCAGCCCACCAGCGAGCCCACCTCCAACGCCACGTTCGTGCGCGCGGGCAGCCTGCAGAACATCGACGTCACCGGCGTGGCCCCCGGCCGCACCCTGTGCGTCGTGCGGGTCTCCGACGGCCAGACCAAGCTGCTCAACGCCGACCCCGAGGGCAACGCCTCGCCGATCGTGCGCGCCGGTCGCCCCGACCGCTCCCAGGACGTGCGCTTCCGCATCAAGCTCGGCACCGAGGTCCTCGGCGTCGTGACCCTGCGCGCCCTGGCCCCCACCAGCTTCGTGGTGCAGGCCCCGGCCCGCGCCAGCCGACGCGACGGCGTCGTCGTCACCGTGACCGGCCTCGCGCCGGGCGAGCGTGGCCTGGTGCGCGTGCTGCGCGGTGACAAGGCGGTGGGCAAGTCCCGTCGTGCCGACGCCGATGGCGTGCTCAAGGTGCGCGTGGCCCTCACCGACCTCCCGCTCGGCAAGGCCGTGATCCGGGTCCAGGGCTTCTTCGACGACCGTCGCGGCTCCAAGGCGCTGCGGATCACCCGGTGACCCGCGGCAGGTTCGCGGCCCTCGCTGCGACCCTGCTCCTCCCGGTGTCGGCCCTCGTGGTCGGCACCGGGGCGGCCCCTGCCCACGCCGCGGCGTGTGCAGGGTCCACAGGGGTCACGGTGGTGGTCGACTTCCACGAGCTGGGCGGCGGCGTCCGCTCGGTGTGCGTCGCCGCCGGCGGCGACGTGACGGCCGACCGGCTGTTCACGGCGGCGGGCTTCAGCCTGCGCTACGCCTCGCGCCAGCCCGGCTTCGTGTGCCGGGTGGCCGGCGTGCCCGAGAGCGACCCGTGCGTGAACGCCGCCCCGGCGGACGCCTACTGGGCGCTGTGGTGGAGCACCGGCGACCCCGGCGCGCGCTGGGTCTACTCCAGCCTCGGGGTGACCTCGCTCGAGGTGCCCGAGGGCGGCCTGGTGGCCTTCAGCTGGGACCAGGGTCCCGGCGACAGCCTGCCCGGCGCCGCCGCGACCCGCCCCGAGCAGCCCGCGCCCACCGAGCCCTCCGACCCGACCCCGGGCAGCGGCTCCGGGGGCTCCGGCGGCTCGGGATCCACCGGTTCCGGTGGCGGCAAGGGCGGCGGCAAGGGCGGTGGCACGGGCGGCGGCACGGGCGGCGGCTCCGACGCGGGTGCCGACGGGGAGACGGCGTCGCCGGACCCCGCGGCCACGCCCACCGAGGACCCCGCCGACGAGACCACCGACCCGGCCCAGGACCCCACCGACGACGCCGGCGACGCCTCCGACGAGGACGGGGCCGCGGGACAGGGCCGTGGGAAGGGCCGCGACCGTGGTGACCGCGACGGTCGGGACGACGCGAGCCCGACGCCGTCGCCCGAGGCGTCCGCCGACCCCGGCACGGTCACGCTCGACGCGCCGGCGACCGAGGTGGACCTCGCCTCCGACGCCGCCGATCCCGCCTCCCAGGGCCTGCCCGGCTGGGTCGTGCCGCTGGTCCTGCTGCTGCTCGCCGCGGGCGGCGGCGCGGTGGCGTGGCGGCGTCGGACCGGCCCCGGGGCGGGCACCGGATCGGGCACCGGGTCGGGTCCGGCCTGATGAGCCGGCGGCCGTACCGCGAGCTCCACCCCCTGGCCTGGTGGCTGTGGGCGGTGGGGCTGGCGGCTGCCGCCTCGCTCACGACCAACCCGCTCACCCTGCTGCTCCTGGTGGTGGTGGTCGCGTGCGTCGTGTCCGCGCGGCGCACCGACCACCCCTGGGCCCGCTCCTTCCGGTTCTACCTCTGGCTCGGGGCGGTCGCGGTGGTGCTGCGCGTCGTGTGGCGCATCCTGCTCGGCGGCTACTCCGGCACGGTGCTGATCGACCTGCCCGAGATCCCGCTGCCCGACGCCGTCCTCGGCATCCGGCTGCTGGGCCCCGTCACTCGCGAGGCCCTGCTCTCGGGGCTCTACGACGGCCTGCGGCTGGCCACCATCGTGATCTGCATCGGGGCGGCGAACAGCCTGGCCAACCCCAAGCGACTGCTGCGCAGCCTCCCGCCGGCGCTCTACGAGGTCGGCACCGCGCTCGCGGTGGCCGTCACCGTGCTGCCGCAGTTCACCGAGAGCCTCACCCGCGTGCGCGCCGCCCAGGCGCTGCGGGCGGGGGAGACCCGGCGGGTGCGGGGCCTGCGGCGCCTCGTCGTGCCGGTCCTGGAGGACACCCTCGAACGCTCGCTGGCCCTGGCCGCGGGCATGGACACCCGCGGCTACGGCCGCAGCGGCGGGCTCGACCCCCGGCAGCGACGCGTCTCGGGGGCACTGCTGCTGGGGGCGCTCGCCGGGCTGCTGGTGGGCACCTACGCCTTCCTCGACCCCACCGCGCCCCGCTGGCTGGCCGCGCTCGGCCTGCTGATCGGGTTCGCGGCCGCGGCCGGGGGCTTCCGCAGCGCCGGGCGCCGGGTCGTGCGCACCCGCTACCGCCCCGACCCCTGGCGCCGCGAGGAGACCGCGGTGGCCGCCGTCGGCCTCGGGGCCGGTGTGGTGGCCTGGTGGGTGGGCCGCGAGCAGGTGGGCATCGCCTACCCCGACCTCGACGTCGTGCCGCAGGTGAGCCTGGTGGCGCTGCTCGGCACCCTGCTGGGCCTGCTCGCGATCGCCGCCAGCCCGCTCCCACGGGCCCCCGAGCCCACCGGCGACCCCGCCGCACCCCCGACCGACTCCCCGTCCCTCCCGCGAGAACGGATCCGGACATGATCGAACTGCGCGGCGTCACCGTGCGCTACGACGCGCGGCCCGGCGAGCAGGACCGGCCGGGCCTGCCGGTGCTCGACGGCGTCGACCTCACCGTCGAGGAGGGCGAGCTGATGCTCGTCTCCGGACCGACCGGGGTGGGCAAGTCGACCCTGCTCGGGGTCGTGACCGGCCTCGTGCCGCGGTTCAGCGGCGGGGAGCTGGCCGGCGACGTGCTGCTCGACGGCGTCTCGATCCTGCACACCCCGCCCCGCGAGCGCGCCCACGTGATCGGCTACGTCGGGCAGGACCCGGCCGCCGGGTTCGTCACCGACACCGCCGAGGAGGAGCTCGCCTTCGGCATGGAGCAGCTCGGCCTCGACGCCGCCACGATGCGGCGCCGCGTGGAGGAGACCCTGGACCTGCTCGGCATCGCCCACCTGCGCGACCGCGACCTGCGCTCGCTCTCGGGCGGGGAGCAGCAGCGCGTCGCGATCGGGGCGGTGCTCACCACCCACCCGCGGCTGCTCGTGCTCGACGAGCCGACCTCGGCGCTGGACCCCACCGCCGCCGAGGAGGTGCTGGCCATCCTCACCCGGCTCGTGCACGACCTCGGCGTCTCGGTGCTGCTCGCCGAGCACCGGCTCGAGCGGGTCGTGCCGTTCGCCGACCGGATGGCGCTGTTCACCGGCGCCGGCCGGGTGGAGGTGGGGGAGCCCGCCGACCTGCTCGCGCAGTCGCCCGTCGTGCCCCCGCTCGTCGAGCTGGGCCGGGCCGCGGGCTGGGACCCGCTGCCGCTCACGACCCGCGAGGCCAAGCGCCGGGCCCGCTCCCTGTCGCTGGTGCCGCCGCCCGTGCCCGCCCCCGCCGCGAGCGAGGAGGTGCTGGCCGCCGACGACGTCTCGGTGTCGCACGGGTCGCGGGTGGCGCTGCGCGAGGTGTCGTGCCGCCTGCACGCCGGGCGCATCACCGCGCTGATGGGCCGCAACGGCTCCGGCAAGTCCACCCTGCTCTGGACCCTGCAGGGCACCCGCGCCCGCCGGGCGGGTCGGGTGCGCGTCGGCGCCGTCGACCCCCACGCCCTGGACCCCGCCGGGCGCCGCGGCGTCGTCGGGCTGCTGCCGCAGACCGCCTCCGACCTGCTGTACCTGGAGTCGGTGGACGCCGAGTGCGCCGCGGGCGGACCCGCCACCCGCGGCCTGCTCGACCGTCTCGTGCCCGGCATCGACGGCGCCACCCACCCCCGCGACCTCTCCGAGGGGCAGCGCCTCGCGCTCGCCCTGGCGCTGGTGCTCGCGGCCGACCCGCAGGTCGTGCTGCTCGACGAGCCCACGCGCGGTCTGGACTACGCCGCCAAGGCGGCGCTCGCCACGATCCTGCGCGAGCTGGCCGACGAGGGCCGGGCGGTGTTCGTGGCCACCCACGACGTGGAGTTCGTGGCCGTGGCCGCCGACGACGTCGTCGTGCTGGCCGAGGGCGAGGTCGTCTCCTCCGGGGAGGTGCACGACGTGCTCACCCAGAGCCCGGCCTTCGCCCCCCAGGTGACCAAGGTGCTTGGCGCCCCGTGGCTGCGGGTGGCCGAGGTGGTGGCGGCGCTGTGAGCGCCCCCGAGGTCCCGCGGCCGGCGGCGCGGTCCCGGGTGACCGGCTCGGTGGACCGCCGCGGCGTCGTGCCGGTGTCCCCGCGCACGGCCGCCGCGCTGGTGCTGGCCTCCGCCGCGGGCCTGGTGATGCTCGGCTGGCCGCTGATCGTGGACGTCGACCCGGGCTCGCGGATGGACCCGCCGTTCCTGTTCCTGCTGCTCATGCCCGCGGTGCTCGTGGTGGTGCTGGTCGAGATGACCGAGGGCGGCATGGACTCCCGCGTCCTGGCGCTGCTCGGCGTCCTGGCCGCCCTCGACGCCGTGATGCGGCTGCTCTCGGCGGGCACCGCCGGGGTCGAGCTGGTGTTCTTCCTGCTCATCCTCGCCGGGCGCGTGTTCGGGCCGGGGTTCGGCTTCGTGCTCGGGGTGCTGGCGCTGTTCGCCTCCGCGCTGCTCACCGCGGGCGTGGGCCCCTGGCTGCCGTTCCAGATGATCTGTGCCGCCTGGGTGGGCATGGGGGCCGGGCTGCTGCCGCGCCGCGTGCGCGGCCGCGCCGAGGTCGCGATGCTCATGGCGTACGGCGTGGTGGCGGCCTACGCCTACGGCCTGCTCACCAACCTGTCGGGCTGGCCGTTCCTGTTCGGCATCGGCGTGCCCGGGGCCTCCGGCGACATCCAGTACGTGCCGGGCGACCCGACGCTGGAGAACCTGCGCCGCTTCGTGGCCTACACCCTCATCACCTCGACCACGAGCTGGGACACCGGCCGGGCGATCACCACCGCCGTCGCGATCGCGGTGCTCGGGCCCGCGGTGCTCGTGACGCTGCGGCGGGCGGCCCGCCGCGCCGTCGTCACCGGCACGACGGCACAATGAGGGTATGAGCGAGCACCAGACCAACGCCGCGCGCATCCGCGAGATCAACGCCTCGATCCGCTACACCATGTGGTCGGTCTTCCGCCTCGACGACGTCCTGGGCGACGGGGCCGACCGGGCCGCCGAGGCCGCTGAGGCCGAGAAGCTGTTCGCCGAGCTGGCCGAGGCCGACGTCGTGCTGCGCGGTGCCTACGACGTCAGCGGGCTGCGCGCCGACGCCGACGTCATGCTGTGGCTGCACGCCGCCACCTCCGAGGAGCTGCAGGACGCCTACCACCGCTTCCGCCGCACCGCCTTCGGTCGCCGGTTCGCCCCGGTGTGGTCGCAGCTGGCGCTGCACCGCCCCGCCGAGTTCAACAAGTCCCACGTGCCGGCCTTCCTCAGCGACGAGGAGCCCAAGAAGCACGTGTGCGTCTACCCGTTCGTGCGCTCCTACGAGTGGTACCTGCTGCCCGACGAGGAGCGCCGGGCGCTGCTGGCCGAGCACGGCAAGATGGCGCGGCCCTACCCCGACGTGCGCGCCAACACCGTGGCCTCCTTCGCCCTGGGCGACTACGAGTGGCTGCTCGCCTTCGAGGCCGACGACCTGTACCGGATCGTCGACCTCATGCGCGACCTGCGGGCTTCGGGCGCGCGGCGGCACGTGCGGGAGGAGATCCCGTTCTACACCGGCGCCCTCACCCCGATCGCCGACCTGGTCGACAAGCTGCCCTGACCCGGGCCGACCGGGCCCGATCCGACCCGCAGGGAACCGATCCGGGTCGGGCCGCGTCGGAGTGGACATGCGCCCTCCCGCCCGGCCCTTGAAGGCCCTGCTCGTGCCCCTCGCGATGCTCGTCCTCCTCCTCGCCGGGTGCGCCGGTGAGGAGGACGCGGCCCGCGCCAGCGACCCGGCCTCCGACACCAGCGCTCCCGCGCGGCCACCGGCACCCTCCGCCGTGCCGGCCGCACCGGGTCCGGTGCGCTCGACCGCGCTGCCCACGGTGATGGACGCCGGGCCGGAGGGCCCGGTGCTCTGCCTCGGCCCGATCGCGGAGTCCTACCCGCCGCAGTGCTCGGGCCCGGCGATCACGAACTGGTCCTGGCAGCGCGACGGCCAGGGGATGTTCGAGCAGCAGGGCGACGTCCGCTGGGGCACCTTCGCCGTCACCGGCACCTGGGACGGCACCGCGTTCACCGTGACCGAGGCGATCCCCGGTCCGCTCTACGACCCGATGATGAGCGAGCCCGTGGTGCTCCCGGCGCCGAGCGTGGCCTACGACCCCGCCGAGCTCGAGCGGATCGCCACCGAGACCTCCTCCCTGCCCGGCGCCCAGGGCTCCTACGGCGACGACGAGGGTCACGTGCTGCTCGACGTCACCTACGACGACGGCACCCTGCAGGACTACGTCGACGCCGCCTACGGCGATGGCGTCGTCGTGGTGCGGGGACTGCTGGCCGACGCGGGCTGAGTTCTCCCTTCGTCACCAGCGGAATGCACCGGTTCTCCCTCGGGACCGGTGCATTCCGCTGGTGACAACGGGAAACGGCGACCTCAGTCGTCGAGGTGGGCGAGGATCGCCTCGACGATGCTGTCCGAGGTCGTGTCGGCGTCCACCACGGTGAAGTCGGCGAACTCGGGCAGCGCGCGGTACGCGGCGTCGAAGGCGCGCAGGTGGGTGAGCGTCTCGTGGTCGGTGCCGCGTCGCTCGATGCGCTCCTGGGCGCGCTCGGGCGCCAGGGCGAGGTAGAAGGTGCGTTCGGGGGAGCGCAGGCCCCGGTAGCGCTCGCGCGCCGGGGCGGGGTCGGAGCCGCGGGCCGCCATGAGGGCGTACTGGCAGGGCATCCAGCGGTCGCAGACCGCGATCCGGTCCGGTCGGGCCCCCCACCACTGCGCGCGGCGCATCGCGGCGTGGCGCACGCGCATCTCGACGGCCTCGAAGCGGTCGCGGCCCAGCCAGGCGACGCCGTCGTCGTGTCCCTGGCGGCGGGCCAGCTGGTTCATCATCGGCCGCCCGCCGGGGTTCTCGAAGTAGCGCGCGTGCCGGCCGCGCTCCTGCAGGGCGGTGGTGAGGGCCCGCGCCGCGGTGGACTTGCCGGCGCCGTCGATCCCGACCAGCGCCACCAGCGTCATGTGCCGACCCTAGGGCACCTGCGGGCACCCGCCACGGTGATCGCCGCCACCCCCGCGGGCCGCCCCGACAAGTAAAGGTCTGAAGTCGGTCCATTGACAGTGGGTGGGGGCGGCAGCACACTTCCCTCCACCCCCACCGTCCCTCGGCGAAAGAGGACCTGGCATGGCAGTGACCGACCCGAAGCTCGACGCCGACGCCGCGAGGCTGGCCGAGCTCGGCTACAAGCAGGACCTGAAGCGCAGCTGGTCGAGCTTCTCCAACTTCGCGATCTCGTTCTCGATCATCTCGATCCTGGCCGGCTGCTTCACCAACTTCGGAGCCGGCTTCAACAACGGCGGCCCGATCTCGATCTCGTGGTCGTGGCCGATCCTGTCGGTGCTGATCCTCATCATCGGCCTCACCATGGCCGAGCTCGTCTCGAGCTACCCCACCTCCGGCGGCATCTACTGGTGGGCCTCGAAGCTCGGCGGGCCCCGCGCCGGCTTCTACACCGGCTGGCTCAACCTCGTCGGCCTGATGGCGGTCACCGCCGGCGTCGCCTACGGCTGCGCCACGTTCATCGACCTCACGATCAGCACCTGGTGGACCGCGTGGGCGGAGGACTACTCGCTGGGCCGGGTGTACCTGCTCTTCCTCGGTGTGCTGGCGTTCATCTCGGTGATCAACATCTTCAGCGGCCACCTCATGGCGGTGATGAACAACATCTCGGTCTGGTGGCACGTCGCCGGCGCCGCCACGATCGTCGGGATCCTGGTGTTCGTCCCCGACCAGCACCAGTCGTTCTCCTACGTCTTCACCGAGCGGTTCAACAACTCCGGCTTCAGCGACGGCAGCACCTCCAGCTTCGCCTTCTTCCTCGCCGTGATCCCGTTCGGCTTCCTGCTCACCCAGTACACGATCACCGGCTTCGACGCCTCGGTGCACCTCTCGGAGGAGACCCAGGGCGCCTCGCACGGGGCGGCCCAGGGCATCTGGCGCTCGATCGCCTACTCCGCGATCGGCGGCTACGTCCTGCTGCTCGCGGTGGTCTTCGCGATCCCCGACGACGCGATGGGCAACCCCGACAACGCCGGCGTCGGCGCGGGCGGGGTGGCGTTCATCTTCACCTCGGTGCTCGACTCGAAGGTCGCGGGTCTGGTGCTGTTCATCTCGGCCTCGGCCCAGCTGTTCTGCGCGACCTCGTGCATGACCTCGGCCTCGCGGATGCTCTACGCCTTCAGCCGCGACCGCGCCGTGCCCGGGTCCGGGCTGTGGCAGCGGCTGACCTCGGCCCAGGTGCCGGCCAACGCCGTGGGCCTGGTCGCGCTGGTGAGCATCGTCGTCACCGCCCCCGCCCTGGTGGAGGTGAACCTCGGCACCCCCGAGGAGCCGCTGATCGTGCCGGTGGCCTTCTACGCCGTCACCTCGATCGCGGTGATCGGGCTCTACCTCTCCTTCGCCATCCCGATCTACCTGCGCTGGCGCCACGGCGACCGGTTCGAGCTCGGCAGCTGGAACAACGGCGCGAAGTACAAGTGGATGAACCCGCTGGCGGTGCTGGAGATCGTGCTCGTCTCGGGCTACCTGATGATGCCGTTCGTGCCCGGCGCGGTGCCGTTCAGCGACGACTTCGACTGGAAGTTCGTCAACTACGCACCGATCGTCACCCTCGGGGTGCTGCTGCTCATCACGGTGTGGTGGGAGGTGTCGGCCAAGAAGTGGTTCACCGGTCCGGTGCGCACCATCGACGACGCCGCCCCCGCCGCGCCGGACGGTGGCGTGTCCGGCAGCGCGACCCCGTTCCCGTGACCGCGACGCCGGGCGGGCTCGGGGCCCCCGGCGACGCGGCGGCGGGAGCCCCCCTCGAACCGCCCCCCGGCCACGGGGCGGAGCACGACCTCGGCGCGGTCGTGCTCCGCCCGGTGCGGGCCCACGCGTTCGAGACCTGTGTGGAGCAGCTGGCCACCGCCCTGCGGCTGGGCGTGTACCCGTTCGGCACGATGCTGCCGCCCGAGCGCGAGCTCGCCGAGCGGATGCACGTGTCGCGGGCGACCCTGCGCGAGGCGATCGCGGCGCTGCGGGCGGCCGGGATGGTGCGCACGACCCGCGGCCGCGGCGGCGGCACCGTGGTGGACTACCGGCCCGGCGACCCCGGTCGCGCCGGCGGGTCCGGGGCCGCGCCGGGCGCCGCGGGACCCGAGCGGGAGGCGTTGCTGGACTCCCTGGTCTTCCGGCGCATCGTCGAGCCGGGTGCCGCGCACCTCGCCGCCGGACGGACGCTGGGCGAACACGAGCGGGCGGCCCTGACCACCGCGCTGGAGGAGGTCGACGCCGCCGCGCGGGCCGGCGACGCGGCCGCCCACCGCCAGGCCGACTCGCGGCTCCACCTCGCGATCGCCTCCATGAGCGGCAGCCCGCGCACGATCGCCGCCGTCACCGAGGTGCAGGCGCGGTTGCACGACCTGCTCGACGCCATCCCGGTGCTGGAGGTCAACATCGAGCACTCCTGCCGCCAGCACCGCACGATCGTGACCGCGATCCTCACCGACGACGCCCCCCGCGCCCGCCGTGCGATGGAGCAGCACTGCGACGACACCGCCGCGCTGCTGCGCGGCCTGCTCGCCTGAACGCCCCGCCGGCGACCGAGACCGACCAGCCCCGCCCCCACCAGTTCCGACCAGTTCCGACCAGCTCCGACCAGTTCCGGGAGGACCCGCATGACCCGCACCGACCGCCACCTCGATCTCGACCGGTTGCGCGCGCTCGTGGCCGGCGGCGCGATCGACACCGTGATCGTGGCCTTCACCGACATGCAGGGCCGGCTGCAGGGCAAGCGCCTGCACGCGCAGTACTTCCTCGACGTCGCCCTGGCGCACGGCACCGAGGGCTGCAACTACCTGCTCGGCGTCGACGTCGAGATGAACACCGTCGACGGGTACGCCATCACCTCCTGGGAGCGCGGCTACGGCGACCTGGAGTTCGTGCTCGACCTCGACACCCTGCGCCCGCTGCCGCACCTGCCCGGCACCGCGCTGGTGCAGTGTGACCTGGTGTGGCCCGACCACGCCCCGGTCGTGCAGTCGCCCCGCACGGTGCTGCACGCCCAGCTGGCCCGCCTGGCCGAGCGCGGGTGGGACGCGCTCGCCGGCACCGAGCTGGAGTTCATCCTGTTCACCGACACCTACGAGGAGGCGCACCGGCGCGACTACCGCGGCCTCACCCCGGCCAACCAGTACAACGTCGACTACTCGATCCTCGGCGGCACCCGCGTGGAGCCGCTGCTGCGCGAGATCCGCAACGCGATGTACGGCGCCGGGATGGCGGTGGAGGGCTCGAAGGGCGAGTGCAACCTGGGCCAGCACGAGATCGGGTTCCTCTACGACACCGCGCTGGTCACCGCCGACAACCACGTGGTCTACAAGACCGCGGCCAAGGAGATCGCGGCCCAGCACGGGCAGTCGCTCACCTTCATGGCCAAGTACGACGGCCGCGAGGGCAACTCCTGCCACATCCACCTCTCGCTGCGCGGCACCGACGGCTCGCTGGTGTTCTGGGACGCCGAGCGCGGCACCCGCTCGGCGCTCTACGACCACTTCACCGCCGGGGTGCTCGCCACCCTGCGCGACTTCACCCTGCTCTACGCGCCCAACATCAACTCCTACAAACGCTTCGCCGACGGCTCCTTCGCCCCCACCGCCATCGCCTGGGGCGAGGACAACCGCACCTGCGCGCTGCGGCTGGTGGGGCGCGGCGCGGGCGCGCGGATGGAGAACCGGGTGCCCGGCGGCGACGTCAACCCCTACCTCGCGCTGGCGGCGATGATCGCCGGCGGCCTGCACGGCATCGACGCCGAGCTGCCGCTGGAGCCGGCGCTGGAGGGCAACGCCTACGCCTCGGGCCGCCCGCGCGTGCCGGCCACCCTGCGCGAGGCCCGGGAGGCCTTCCTGGGCTCCGAGGTCGCCCGCGCGGCCTTGGGTGAGGACGTCGTGGAGCACTACGCCACGATGGCCCGGGTGGAGATCGAGGCCTTCGACGCCGCCGTCACCGACTGGGAGCTGCGCCGCAGCTTCGAGCGGATGTGAGAGAGGGAGCCATGAGCAGCAGCACGTTCGTCGTCCGCAACCCCGCCACGGCCGCGGTGCTCACCGAGGTGCCGCTGGCCTCGGTGGAGGAGACCGACGCCCACATCGCCCGCGCGGCCGCGGCGTTCCCGGCCTGGCGCGACGTCGCCCCGGCGGAGCGGGCGCGGCTGCTGCGCTCCTTCGCCGCCGTCGTCGACGCCCACCTGGAGGAGCTCGCGCTGCTGGAGGTGGCCAACGCCGGTCACACGCTGGGCAACGCGCGCTGGGAGGCCGGCAACGTCCGCGACGTGCTGATGTACTACTCCGCCGCCCCGGAGCGGCTCTTCGGCCGCCAGATCCCGGTGCCCGGGGGTGTGGACGTCACCTTCCGCGAGCCGCTGGGCGTGGTCGGCATCATCGTGCCCTGGAACTTCCCGATGCCCATCGCGGGCTGGGGCTTCGCGCCCGCCCTGGCGGCCGGCAACACCGTGGTGCTCAAGCCCGCCGAGCTGACCCCGCTCACCGCGATCCGGCTGGCCGAGCTCGCCCTGGAGGCGGGGCTGCCCGAGGGCGTCTTCACGGTGATCCCCGGCGCCGGTCCGGTGGTGGGGGAGCGGTTCGTCACGAACCCGACCGTGCGCAAGGTCTGCTTCACCGGCTCGACCGTGGTGGGCAAGCGGATCATGGCCGGCTGCGCCGACCAGGTGAAGCGCGTGACCCTCGAGCTGGGCGGCAAGAGCGCCAACATCGTCTTCGCCGACGCCGACATCGAGCGCGCCGCGGCCGCCGCCCCCGGTGCGGTGTTCGACAACGCCGGCCAGGACTGCTGCGCCCGCTCCCGGATCCTGGTGCAGCGGCCCGTGTACGAGCGCTTCCTCGCCGGCCTCGAGACGGCCGTGCAGGGCGTGAAGGTGCTCGACCCGACCTCCCCGGACGCCGAGATGGGGCCGTTGGTCTCGGCCGGGCAGCGCGACCGCGTCGCGGCCTACCTCGACGGCGTCACCCCGCTGTTCACCGGCTCGGTGCCGACCGAGCCCGGCTTCGCCGAGGGCTACTGGCTGCCGCCGACCGTGGTGGAGGCCACCGACCCCACGGCCGCGCTGTGGCGCGAGGAGGTCTTCGGCCCCGTCGTGGCGGTGATGCCCTTCGACACCGAGGAGGACGCCGTGCGGCTCGCCAACGACACCGACTACGGCCTCTCGGGCTCGATCTTCACCCGCGACGTCGGCCGCGCGCTGCGGGTGGCCCGTGGCGTCGAGGCCGGCAACCTCAGCGTCAACTCCCACTCCTCGGTGCGCTACTGGACCCCCTTCGGCGGGTTCAAGCAGTCCGGCCTGGGCCGCGAGCTCGGCCCCGACGCCCCGCACGCGTTCACCGAGGAGAAGAACGTCTTCATCGCCACCGACTGATCCGGTTGCTGAGCCGGCGACCGAGCCCTCTCCCCGCCCCACCCCCACGCTCCACCACACACGCTCCAGGAAAGGACCCATCACCATGGCAGGACGTCTCGACGGCAAGGTCGCCGTGATCACCGGAGGCTGCTCCGGCATCGGGCTGGCCACCGTGCGCCGCTTCCTCGAGGAGGGCGCGAAGGTCGTCGTCGGCGACGTCGACGACGCCTCGGGCACCGCCCTCGCCGCCGAGCTCGGCGTCACCTACGTGCACGTCGACGTCACCAGCAAGGAGGAGGTCGACGCGCTGTTCGCCACGGCGAAGGACACCTACGGCTCGGTGGACATCGCCTTCAACAACGCCGGCATCAGCCCGCCCGACGACGACTCCATCCTCGACACCGAGCTCGACGCCTGGCGCCGGGTGCAGGAGGTCAACCTCACCAGCGTCTACCTGTGCTGCAAGGCGGCGCTGCCGTACATGCTCGAGCAGGGCAAGGGCTCGATCATCAACACCGCCTCGTTCGTGGCGGTCATGGGCGCGGCCACCTCGCAGATCTCCTACTCCGCCTCCAAGGGCGGGGTGCTCACGATGACCCGCGAGCTGGGCGTGCAGTTCGCGCGTCAGGGCGTGCGGGTCAACGCGCTGTGCCCCGGACCGGTCAACACCCCGCTGCTGCAGGAGCTGTTCGCCAAGGACGAGGAGCGGGCCGCGCGCCGCCTGGTGCACGTGCCGATGGGCCGCTTCGGCGAGCCCGAGGAGATGGCCAACGCGGTGCTGTTCCTGGCCTCGGACGAGTCCTCGTTCATGACCGCCTCCACCTTCCTCGTCGACGGCGGCATCTCGGCGGCCTACGTCACCCCGCTGTGAGCCCGAGGTGAGGGCGAGGTGAGGGCGAGGTGAGGGCGCGGTGACCCCGCTCGTCGGTCTCTCGACCTACCGCGAGCCGGCCCGCTGGGGTGTCTGGGACGCCCCGGCGGACCTGCTGCCGGCCACCTACGCCCGCGCCGTCACGGCCGCGGGCGGGGTGCCGGTGCTCCTGCCGCCGCAACCGGTCGACCATGCCGCCGCCGTGGTGGCCCGCCTCGACGCGCTGGTGATCTGCGGGGGCGCCGACGTCGACCCGGCGCGCTACGACGCCGCCCCCCACCCCGCCACCGGAGCACCGCGGGACGACCGCGACGCCTGGGAGTGGGCGCTGCTCGACGCCGCCGGGTCCACCGACCTGCCGGTGCTCGGCGTGTGTCGGGGCATGCAGGTGATGGCGGCCCACGCCGGCGGGACGCTCGACCAGCACCTGCCCGACCTGCTCGACCACGACGGCCACGACCCCGGCGGCGACGCCTACGGGCGCACGGCGGTGCGGCTCGAGCCGGGCTCGCGGCTGGCGCAGGTCGTGGGGGAGGGGCCGCCCGTGGCCTGCCACCACCACCAGGCCGTGCGCACCCACCCCGGCTTCCGGGCGGTCGCGTGGGCCCCCGACGGTGTGCTGGAGGCCATCGAGGACCCCGCCCACCCCTTCCGCCTCGCCGTGCAGTGGCATCCCGAGGTGGACGAGTGGGCGGGCGCCGGCGGGGTGTTCGCCGCCGTCGTCGCCGCTGCGCGCGAGCGGGCGCTCAGGGACAGGTCCGGGTGACCTGGTCGAACAGCCGCGTCGGGGCCTCGATGTCGACCGGTTCCCCGGCGTCGCGGTAGCCGATCCGCCAGCCCGGCGGGCCCGACTCCGCCACCAGAGTGGCGTACAACCCGTACTCGGCGGGGAGTCCGAGTGCCTCGATCGCGTCACCGAGAGCGGTCCCGAGGTCCTGCGCGCTGAGTTGGGCCTCGACGATCGTGCCGCCACGCACCACGATCGTGATCGGTACGCGCTTCGCTCCCAGCTGCGGGTCCGCCCGGAGTCGGCCGCCGAGGCCGAGCAGTGACAAGGCCACGCCGAGCGACGTCGTCCGGTCCGAGGGTCGGTAGCGGTCGATCAGCATCAGGGGGATGAGCGAGGCCGCCGTCGGCGGTTCGGTGGCCGCCGCCACCGCCTCGGGCGCCATCCCCTCGGCCTCGGCCTCGGAGAGGTCGGCCCCGGTGGTGAGGATCCAGCACTCGCCGGCGGGCGAGTCGAAACCCTCGGGGCGGAAGAACGTCCTGCGATCGGCGATGACGGTGTGGAAGGCCAGCGTGTCCGGGGCCTGCGGATCGATTCTGGTGACGTTGCGCTGGGTCACGAGCAGGTCCATCGCCACCGGCGAGATCGAGAACCGGCCCTCGCCCTCCACCGACACGAACCGGTCGTCGGGGGATGCGCCGACCTGCTCCACCACGACCCGGTGGGCGTTCGCGCGCAGCAGCCGCAGGTACGCCGGACGGAACTCCTCCTGCGCCAGCGGCGGGACGTCGGGGAACGCCGGCTCGGCGGGCGGCTCGGTGGTCGGCTCGCTGGTGGGCGGGTCCGTGGTCGTGGGTGCGGGCGACACCGCGTCGCCGGAACCGCCGCTGCGCACCGACCCGTCGCTGCACGCGCTCACCCCAGAGACGAGGCCAAGTGAGAGGCTCAGCACGAGTGCGTGGGCGCGCAGCGTCGGCCGGCTGATCGGGTTCAGGCGCATGCGGGGGTCCTTCCTGCGCGCAGCTCGGCCCGCGAGGGCCGGCTGAGGTCGGCGGGGTCGCCGAAGCCGGCGAAGGAGGCGGTCCAGGAGCGGATCCGGCTGCGGGTCAGGGCGCGGGCGAGGTCGGCGGCCTCGGTGCCGGGGACGTCCTGCAGGACGCGCACGACGTCGCCGGGGCGCACGACCAGCCGCCGCACCCGGCCGTCGGACTCGTCCAGGCGCACCGGGATCGTGGCGTCGGGGGCCACCTGGTCGCCGGCGGCGGTCAGGCCGATCATCCGCAGCACCGGCGCGGCGGCGGTGGTGCCGTCGGTGCGCTGGGCGGCGCCGTCGCGATCGGCGGCGAAGCGCAGCACGGCCTCGACCGCGGGGATGCGGCCCGGCACCCCGCTGTCGCCGATCTCGTCGGGGTCCACGGAGTCGACGAGGTTCCAGCAGTCGGGGCCGGTGCCCGGGGCCGGCTTGCCGGCGTAGAGATCGGTGCCCACCTGCAGCAGCGTGGCGCGCGGCACGTCGGAGGTGCCCGCCGCGCGCACGATCGACAGCGACGCCGCGTCGGCGTCGAAGTCCCACACCGCGCGGGAGCGCAGGAACAGCGGCAGACCGGCGGGCACCGTCCCGGCCACGCGCAGCGACATCGCGCCGGTGACGTCGTCGGTGAGGGACTCCAGCACCTGCGGCAGGGTCTCGCGGGTCACCGGGGAGTCCTCGGTCCCGCTGGTCCCTTCGTCCCCGCCCGGTGTGCTCGCGTCGGCCGTGGCCGACGTCGTCGGCCCGGAGGAGCCGCCGGGGGCCTCACCGTCGTCGGAGGAGCAGGCGCCCAGGCCGAGCCCGAGCACCAGGACGAGTGGGAGCAGCGAGCGCGTGCGCCGACCGGCGCGGGTCCCCGAGAGAGTCATGGGGCGCATCGTAGGGACTTCCCGCGGTCGGCGGTGGCGGAATCCGGGGGAGGTGGTCGGCGCCACGCCGGTCGGCCACGATGGGGCCATGACCCAGGGGATCCGCGCGGCCCGCCGCGCCGCCGTGATGCTGTCCGCCACCCTCGCCCTCGGGGGGCTCGCCGGCTGTGGCTCCGACGACGACTCCGGCAGCGGCACCGGCTCGGGCGGCGCGGGCGCCACGAGCGTCGAGGGCGCCCAGGCGGAGGTGGACCGGCTCGCCGTCGCGCTGGAGTCCTACTACCGCGGGGCGGGCTACCCGGAGACCCTCGACGACGCCGTCGCCAGCCTGCCGGGTGCGGGCCTGAGCGCCACCGCGGGCTACACCGTGGCCGGCTACGTCTACGACCCCGACGCCGTGGAGTTCACCCTGTGCGTCGAGGACGCCGACGGCGCCTGGGCCACCTACGACACCGCCCCGATGAGCGTGCGCGACTCCGGCGACTCCGGCGGCTGCAGCATCTAGGAAGGCAGCCTGGATCCGGGCGTGGGGTCCGGCAACCGTCGCCCCGCGTTCACCCTGGCGTTCACTCCCGTGCCACCGGGGTCGGTGAGGGTCGAGCCATGTCTCGGAACCTGCGCCCCCGTGCGCTCCCACGTCCCTTCGTCGTCCCGATCGCCTCGGGCCTGCTCACCGCCGTGCTCGCGACACTGCTCACCGCCGGCGCCACCGTCGCGGCCACCCCCGACCCGGCGGACCGGGCCGGCGCCCGATCCCCGCACGGCTCGCACGGGCCGCGCGCCGTGACCCCGCTGGTCTTCGGCCACCGCGGAGCCTCCGGCTACCGCCCCGAGCACACCCTGGCCTCCTACGAGCTCGCCATCCGGATGGGCGCCGACTACATCGAACCCGACCTCGTGCCCACCCAGGACGGCGTGCTCGTGGCGCGCCACGAGAACGAGATCGGCGGCACCACCGACGTCGCCGCGCACCCCGAGTTCGCCGACCGGCGCACCACCAAGACCATCGACGGCGTGCGCGTGACCGGCTGGTTCACCGAGGACTTCACCCTCGCCGAGCTGCAGACGCTGCGCGCGAAGGAGCGGCTGCCGCAGGTGCGCCCGGCCAACACCCGCTACGACGGCCGGTTCACGATCCCCACCTTCGCCCAGGTGGTCGACCTGGTGCAGCGCTACCGCGCCCGCGGCTACGACGTCGGGATCGCCCCGGAGACCAAGCACCCGTCCTACTTCGACGGCCTCGGCCTCTCCCCGGAGGAGCCGCTGCTGCGCACCCTGCGCCGCGCCGGCCTGGACCGGCGCTCCTCCGGCGTCGTCATCCAGTCCTTCGAGGTCTCCAACCTGCGCGACCTCGCGCGCCGCACGCGCGTGCCGCTGGTGCAGCTGACCAGCGCCACCGGCGGCCCGGCCGACCTCGCGGCCGCCGGCACCACCTACGCCGACCTGCTCACCCCCGCCGGCCTGCGCGGGGTGGCCCGCTACGCCACCTGGCTCGGCCCGGAGAAGTCCCAGGTGCTCCCGCGCGACGCCGCCGGCGCCACCGGCATCCCCAGCGGGCTGGTCGATGCCGCCCACGACGCCGGGCTGAAGGTCGTGGTCTACACCGTGCGCGACGAGAACCAGTTCATGGCCACCAACTACCGCCGCGGCACCGACCCGAACGCCGCCGGGGACGTGTTCGCCGAGATCACCGACCTGCTCGACGCCGGCGTCGACGGCCTGTTCGCCGACATGCCCGACTCCGCGGTCGACGCCCGCGACGCCTGGGTAGCCTCGCACGCGTGACCTCGGTGGCCGGGTGCGTGTTCTGCGAGATCGTCGCCGGACGCGCCCCGGCCCACCTCGTGCTCGAGACCGAGCACCTGATGGCCTTCCTCGACACCCGGCCGGTCTTCCCCGGGCACGTCCTGCTCGTGCCCCGCGCGCACGTCCCGACGCTGGTGGACCTGCCGGCCGCGTTGCGTGACCCGTTCCTGGCCGCCGCCCAGCGGCTCGCGGCGGCGGTGGTGGCCTGCGGCGCCCAGGGCAGCTTCGTGGCGATGAACAACGTCGTCAGCCAGTCGGTGCCGCACCTGCACCTGCACGTGGTGCCGCGCACGAAGGGCGACGGGCTGCGCGGCTTCTTCTGGCCCCGGCGCCGCTACGGCGACGGGGAGGCGGACGCCCGGGCCGCCGCGCTGCGCGCCGCACTATCGTGACCGGGGGCGTGACGCCCGTGCGCAGCGCGCGCGAGCGGCGTCCGAGCACGGGCCGGCGGCGACCGCCGCGGGCCGAACCGAGCAGAGAGGTGCACACCTGATGGGTCGCTATGACGGACGGGTCGCTGTCGTCACCGGAGCCGCGCGCGGGATCGGGTTCGGGATCGCCACCCGCTTCGCCGAGGAGGGTGCCTCCGTGGCGATCGTCGACCTCGACGAGTCCGCCGCTGCCGAGGCCGCCGGTCGGCTGCCCCTGGTCGACGGCGCGAAGGCCGTCGGCGTGGGCTGCAACGTCAGCGACGCCGCGGCGGTGGACGCCGCGATCGAGCGCGTCGTCACCGAGCTGGGCGGCATCCACGTGCTGGTGAACAACGCCGGCATCACCCGCGACAACCTGCTGTTCAAGATGACCGAGGACGACTGGGACCTCGTGATGGGCGTGCACCTCAAGGGCGCGTTCCTCATGACCAAGGCCGCCCAGAAGCACTTCGTGGAGCAGAAGTACGGCAAGATCCTCAACCTCTCCAGCGTCTCCTCGCTGGGCAACCGCGGCCAGGCCAACTACAGCGCCGCCAAGATGGGCGTGCAGGGCTTCACCCGCACCCTGGGCATCGAGCTGGGTCCCTTCGGCATCAACGCCAACGCGATCGCCCCCGGCTTCATCGCCACCGAGATGACCGACGCCACCGCCGCCCGGCTGAAGATGGACGTCGAGGAGTTCCGCAAGCTCAACGCCGAGCACAACCCGGTCAAGCGCGTGGGCTTCCCCGAGGACATCGCCGCCGCGGCGGCGTTCCTGTGCAGCGACGAGGCGTCCTACATCACCGGCCAGACCCTCTACGTCGACGGCGGCGCCAAGCTCGGCTGACCCCCGACGACCCGCGTTAAGGCGACTTCTTCACTACAGATTCGCCACACGCCGCTCCGGTGCCCCGGGATCCTCGGGGCGCCGGAGCACACTGGGGGGATGACCGCCCCCCGACTCCCGCACCGCGCGCGCCGCCGGCCGGCGCGCGCGATCGTGGTCCCCGTGCTCGCCTCGCTGGTGCTCGCCGGCTGCGGCGGCGACGACGGCGGTGACGCCGCCGGGGAGAAGTCCGGCCGCGACGGCGCCGCGGCGGCCACCGACACCTGGCCGCTCACCGGCCTCCCGGCCCGTCGGGGGGCGGACCAGCGTCACCCGGTGATCGTCGTCAAGATCGACAACACCGCCTCCAGCGCTCCGCAGGCGGGTCTGGGCGGGGCCGACCTGGTGGTGGAGGAGCTCGTCGAGGGCGGCTCCACGCGCCTCGCGGCCTTCTTCTACTCCCGGCTGCCCGACGTCGTGGGCCCGGTGCGGTCGATGCGCGCCAGCGACCTCGGCATCCTCGGCGGCACCGACGCGGTGGTGGCCACCAGCGGCGCGGCCCAGGTGACCCTCGACCGGATCGGCGCCGCGGGGGTCACCTACGTCACCGAGGGCAGTGCGGGCTTCTACCGCGCCGACGACCGCTCGGCCCCCTACGACCTGATGGCCCGGCTGCCCGAGGTGGCCGACGCGCTGCGCACGCCGCGCGCCGTGCGTCCGCCCGACTACCTCGACTTCGCCGCCGACCCCGAGCTGCCGGAGGGGCGTCGCGCCGACGGCGTGGCCGCCGTGTTCTCCGGGGGTCACACCACCGCGTGGCGCCGCGACGGCGACGCCTACGTCGTGCAGGACGGCTACGCGGCCGCCGACGACGGCTTCCGCGCCGACACCGTGCTGATCCTGCGGGTGCAGGTGGGCGACGCCGGCTACCGCGACCCCGCCGGCAACCCCGTGCCCGAGACGAAGCTGGCCGGGGAGGGTGCGGCGCTGCTGGTGCACGGCGGTCGGGCGATCACCGCCCGCTGGAGCAAGCCCGCCCCCGACGCCACGATCAGCCTCACCACCGCCGACGGCACCCCGCTGTCCGTCCCGGCCGGGCACACCTGGATCGAACTGGTGCCCGCCCAGGGCGGCGACGTCACCCTCACCCGCTGACCCCACCAGGGGCCCGGTGGTCGCTGTCTCCCGTTGTCACCAGCGGAATGCACCGATTCCGGGCCCGAAGTGGTGATTGTGGCTGGTGACAACGGGAGACCCCGGGCACGGTGCGACCTGGGGGGCGGCGCTCAGCGCAGGCCGTCGTCGTCGGCCTCGCGCGGCGGGAACGCCGGGGGGCGCGGGCCCTGCAGCCGCCGGATCGCGCCCCGGTTGCCCACGATCGAGGCGACCGGGGCCAGGATCGCCGCGACGGCGCTCATCGCGATCGCGGCGGGTACCGACCACAGGCGCACCACGTTCCAGGCCAGCAGGATGAGCACCAGGCTGGTGCCCATCAGCTGGAAGTAGCGACGCCGGCGCTGCGCCTGATCGGAGGGGGTCATCCCTGCCAACCTCGGGCGCAACGCCGGCGTCCGCCGCACCGGTTCGGGTGGTCCTCCCCGGTGCGGCCCGTGCCGTGACGTGCGGCTCGGCTCAGCTCTCCGGGACCGTCACCGCGACCTCGGTCTCCTCGACCGAGCCCTCGTAGGCGAGGTAGCCGAGGTAGCGGCCCGGCGTGAGGCCGGTCCAGGACACCGTGGCCGTGCTGGTGCTGCCCTGGGTGATCGCCACCGGGTTCGGGGTGACGGTGAGGTCGCCCAGGTCGGGCGTGCCGCCGAGGTCGAACACCGCGAGGGTGAACGGGATCGGGCTGCCCTGGGTGCCGGCCGAGAAGCCGATCGACTGGGTGATGTAGACCGGCGAGTCGGGCTCGTCGACCACCACCCGCTCGTCGGGCGACCCGGTGGCCGACTCCCCGGCCACGCCGGTGATCGCGTCGGTGGCGCAGTCGTCGGCGGCGTAGACCACGAGGTCGAGGTCGGCGCTGTTGTCGCGGGCGTCGAGGTCGAACACCGCCCGGGTGGTGGTGCCCGGCGTGACGCTGAAGCAGTCGAGGAACTGCTCGCCGGCCGGGATGGCGTCGTCGTAGCCCTGGGCGGCCGCGAGACCGGAGGTGGTGATCGCGAGGTCGGTGTCGGTGCCGCCGACCAGCGACAGCTCGGCCTCACCCTCGGCCGTGGTGCCGGTGACCTTCGCCGGGGCGTCGACCACGACCGGGCGCAGCTGCACCGGGATGCGCACCTTGCTCGGACCGGTCAGCGTGATCGCACCGCTGGAGTAGTCGCCCAACGGGGCGGTGGTGCGGGTGTAGGTGAGGGTGAGGTCGATGACGTCGCCCGCCCGCTTGGACACCACGCTCGCCGGGCTGACGCTGACGTCGAACCCGGGCTGGTAGGTGCGGATCCGCCACGTGCCGGCCGTGCTGGCACGCAGCGAGCGGGTGACGGTGTAGGAGCCGGTGACGGCGTCGTTGGCGATCGAGGGCACGTTGAGGTCGCCCGCGGCCAGCGGCCGGGAACCGGTGTCGAGGCCCTGGCCGGCGAGGAACGCGCTCCAGTCGCGGGCGTCGGAGCTGATGAACAGGCCGGGGCTGAAGAAGTCGCGCGGGGTGACCTCACCCGAGCCGCCCGCCAGGGCGTTGGTGTCGACCGAGCCGTCGGCCCGCTTGAGCGGGGTGGCGGTGGTCATCATGGCCGACTTGACGTCCATCGGGGCCCAGGACGGCTTGCGGCCGAGCATGAAGGCCGCCAGACCGGCGATGTGCGGGGAGGACATCGAGGTGCCGGAGTACAGGTCGTAGTCGCGGCCCTGGTTCGAGGGCGGGGCGACCGCGGCGAGCACGCTCTGCCCGGGAGCGGTGATGTCGGGCTTGAGCAGCATGCCGTCGTTGGCCAGCGCCGGACCGCGGGAGGAGAACCCGGCCACCTGCGGCAGCGGGGTGGTCTGCCCGGTCAGGTTCTTGAGCCGGAACGCCGCGGTGGGGTTCGGGGTGCTCTCGAGGTAGGTGGCCAGGGTGGCGCCGTCGGTGTCGGAGATGTGGATCGTGGGCACCGCGTGGAAGTCGGCGTCGAGGCTGTTCGGGCTGGGGTTGACCAGGATCATCGCCCGGCCGCCGGCCCGCTTCACCTCCGCGCTCTTGGCGACGCGGTCGTAGGTGCCGCGGTAGCAGACCACGATCTTGCCGGTGACCTTCGCGGGGTCGAGGGTCTCGGGCCCGCACAGTCGGGCGTCGGCGGCGTCGCCCCCGGAGACCACGCTGGCCTCGGCGGTGACCACCGGACGCTGGCTCAGGAACGTGCCGTTGATCGAGGAGCCCAGGATCTTGGTGCCGTCGCCGAGCACGAGGGTGTTCTCGAAGGAGGCGTGCGTCCCGGCCGCCACGGTGGTGAGCCA
This sequence comes from Nocardioides sp., assembly GCF_964228225.1. GTDB lineage: Bacteria > Actinomycetota > Actinomycetes > Propionibacteriales > Nocardioidaceae > Nocardioides. The sequence goes on along the minus strand of NZ_CAXQZB010000016.1, from coordinate 90,100 downwards.
GGGGCTGTTGTGCGCCACGGTCGAGGCGTCGGGCCCGGAGTTGCCGGCCGAGGCGGCGATGAAGATGCCGGCCTCCGCGGCGCCCTCGAACGCCAGCTCGACGGGGTCGATCACGGTGTCCTGCGCGCCCGAGATCGAGAAGTTGATGACGTCGACGCCGTCGACCACGGCCTGGTCGATCGCGGCGACGTTGTCGGAGGTGTAGCAGCCGGTGAGGTCGGGGTCGACGTTCTCCCAGCAGGTCTTGTAGACCGCGATCTTCGCGGCCGGGGCCATGCCCTTGATCGTGCCGAACGCCCGGCCCTCGACCGAGACGTTCTTCACGGCCCGACCGGCGGCGGTGCTGGCGGTGTGGGAGCCGTGGCCGCTGCCGTCGCGGGGCGAGACGTACTCGGAGTCGGGCAGGCTGTCGGCCGGCACCGAGTCGAAGTAGCCCTCGCCGAAGGTGCGGGCGCTGATCAGCTTGGTGGTGCAGAACGCGCGCGGGAAGGCCTCGCCCTCCTCGCAATACCCGCGGAACACGCCGCCGTCGACCTTCTCCATGCGCGTGTTGCCCTCGGCGTCCATGGAGATGTCCCAGGTGGTGCTGGGGGTCGCCGTGAGCGCGTCGCCGCGGAAGGAGCGGTTGGAGGGCCAGATGCCGGAGTCGATGACACCGACCACGACGCCGTCGCCGGCGCTGGCCTCGCCCCCGTTCTTCGCCCAGGCGCCGTCGGTGCCCTCGAGCCCCAGGAACGTGGGGGTGTTCCACGTGTCGACCTTGCGCAGGGTGTCCTTGCTCAGCAGCAGCACGTCGCGGCTGGTGGCCAGCTCGGTGGCCTGCTCGCCGGTGAGGTCGGCGGAGAACCCGTTGAGGGCCGCGGTGTACTGCGCGTCCGGCGCGGCGCCGACGCTGCGGGCCAGCGCGCGCTGCTCCCCGCGCAGGTAGGTGCTGTAGGCGCGCACCGCCGTGCTGTCGCCGCGGAACTCGCGGCCCGGGCCGGGGCGGGTGGGCGCCAGACCGCGGGTGCCGCCGTCGTAGGACACGGCCGGCGGGGCCTTGAGCACGACCACGTAGCGGCCGGCGTCGTAGGCCGCGGGCGTGCCCTCGAGGCGCTGCGGACGTGCGCCGTCACCCCCGTCGGGTGCGGCGGAGGTGGAAGGGGCGGTGGCGAGCCCGGCGATGCCCACGAGCACGCTGCCGGCCATGACGGCCAGGCCGCGCGCGGTGCGCCGCCGGGTGGGGTTGGGTGACGACAACGGAGAGGCTCCTTGATCCCGAAACGATGAGCCCGCGCGCCCTCGCTGGACGTACGGGTAGGGGCATCCTGTTCCCGGGTCGAGGCGAATGTCTACGGTCGGCCGCAAGTTTTTCGCAAGCGTGACCTCCGGCGACGATTCGTGACCCGCCTGGGCGCTGCGGCCCGCAGATCCTGCGCTGCTCCCGCTCGCCGGTCTAGCGCTCCCTCGGGGCTCCGACGACCCCCGCGGGTCAGCCGGACTCGGTGGCCCGGGGGGCCTCGGGGGTGCTCTGCGGCTGGCGCCGGCGCTGGCGCAGCTCGACCCAGCGACCGCGGACGCCGTGGCGCTGGCCGGCCAGCTCGGTGCCGTCGAGCTCGGTGCCCTCCTGGGCGACGGCGCGCACCGCAGCCCGGCCGATCGGCAGGATGCCCTCGCCGCGACGTCGGTCGGGCACCGTCTCCTGGTCGGGGGCGAGGTCGAGGGCGGCGAGCACCGAGGGCAGCAGGATCCGCACCAGCGCGCGGTAGCCCTTCGCCGAGGGGTGGAACCGGTCGGGGCCGAACAGGTCGGCGCGCTCGGCGGCGAACACCGGCCCCAGGATCGAGCCGAGGGAGACGGTGCGCCCGCCCTCGGCGATCACGGCCATCGTCTGCGCGGCCGCGAGCCGGCGCGACCAGGTGCGCGCCACCTGGCGCAGCGGCGGGGCGATGGGGGAGATGGTGCCGAGGTCGGGGCAGGTGCCCACCACCACGGCGACGCCGGCCTCGCGCAGCCGGCGCACGCCCTCGGCGAGGTGGCGCACCGACTCCGAGGGGCGCACGACGTGGGTGACGTCGTTGGCGCCGATGAGGATCACCGCGACGTCGGGCTCGATGAGCAGGGCGCGGTCGATCTGGGCGGCGAGGTCGGCGCTCACGGCCCCGACCACGCAGAAGGTGCCGAGGTAGGCGCGGCGGTCGGCCTGGTCGACGACGCCGCTGGCCAGCAGCGCCCCGGGGGTGTCCTCCACGCGGTCCACGCCGTAGCCGGCCGCGCTGGAGTCGCCCAGCAGTGCGAGCTTGAGCGCCGGCCCGGGACGGCCGCGGCCGTACCAGCCGCTGGCGTTCGGCACCGGGTCGGGCAACGGGTCGCCGATCGTGCGGCGGGCCAGCACCGCCTCGGTGCGCAGGAGGCCTAACAGCGCCGTGCCGGCCACGGTGAGCCCGCCTCCGCCGTACACCGCGGCGGCGGCCAGCTTCCTGGCGGCGCGGGAGGACGGCATGCCGCCAGCGTAGGGACCCGGGCCAGGATCCCCGGCGCGGGCCATCCGCGGGGGTGTGCGGGCGGATCGTGGGTAGGTTCGGCTGCGTGGACTACGTGAACTCACTGCTGGACCTGATCGGCGACACCCCGCTGCTCCGGCTCGCCCGCACCCTCGACCTCGGCCAGGACCCGACCGGTCACGCCGACGGCGAGGGCCCCCTCGTGCTCGCGAAGGTCGAGTACCTCAACCCCGGCGGGTCGGTGAAGGACCGCATCGCCACCCGCATGATCGAGGCGGCCGAGGCCAGCGGCGAGCTGCGGCCCGGCGGCACGATCGTGGAGCCGACCTCGGGCAACACCGGCGTCGGGCTGGCCATGGTGGCCCAGGCCAAGGGCTACCGCTGCGTGTTCGTGTGCCCCGACAAGGTGAGCGAGGACAAGCGCAACGTGCTGCGCGCCTACGGTGCCGAGGTGGTGGTGTGCCCCACCGCCGTGCCGCCCGAGCACCCCGACAGCTCCTACAACGTCTCCGACCGGCTGGCCTCCCAGCCCGGCGCCTGGAAGCCCAACCAGTACGCCAACCCCCACAACCCGCGCTCGCACTACGAGGAGACCGGCCCCGAGATCTGGCGCCAGACGCAGGGGCGGATCACGCACTTCGTGGCCGGCGTCGGCACCGGCGGCACCATCAGCGGGATCGGTCGCTACCTCAAGGAGCAGAACCCCGGCGTGCAGGTGGTCGGCGCCGACCCCGCCGGATCGGTGTACTCCGGCGGCACCGGCCGCCCCTACCTGGTGGAGGGCGTGGGCGAGGACTTCTGGCCCGACACCTACGACCGCGGCGTGGCCGACCGCATCATCGAGGTCTCCGACGCCGACTCCTTCGCCTTCACCCGTCGTCTCGCGCGCGAGGAGGCGCTGCTGGTGGGCGGCTCCTCGGGCATGGCCGCCTTCGCCGCGCGGCAGTTGGCGCAGGAGCTGGCCGGCACCCCCGAGGGCCGCGACGCCGTGATCGTGGTGCTGCTGCCCGACTCCGGGCGCGGCTACCTCTCCAAGGTCTTCAACGACGACTGGCTGGCGCAGTACGGCTTCGCCACCGGCGGCGAGACGCCCTCCCGCACCGTGGGGGAGGTGCTGCGCGCCAAGCGCGGCGCGCTGCCCGACCTCGTGCACACCCACCCCGCCGAGACCGTGGCCGAGGCGGTGGCGATCCTGCAGGAGTACGGCGTCTCGCAGATGCCGGTCGTGCGCGCCGAGCCGCCGATCGTGGCGGCCGAGGTGGCGGGCTCGGTGTCCGAGCGCACCCTGCTCGACGCCCTGTTCGGCGGGCAGGCGCGGCTCACCGACCCGGTCGAGCAGCACATGTCGCCCCCGCTGCCCACGATCGGCGCCACCGAGGACGCCTCGGCCGCCGTGGCCCTGCTCGGCGGGGCGGACGCCGTGCTCGTGCACGAGGACGGCAAGCCGATCGGCGTCGTCACCCGGCAGGACCTGCTGGCGCACCTGGCGCGCGGCTGACACGACGGTTCCGGGCGGGGGCCCGCTGCACTAGAGTGAGAACACGTTCTAGTTTTGCCGTCCGTTCTCAGGAGTCGTGATGACCCAGGCCCCCGCCACCCCGGCGATCGAGGGGTGGTTCCGCGTCGGTGACGCCGACACCGCCCCCGCGCTGCTCGGCTCGCGCTGCACCGCCTGCGGCTGCACCTTCTTCCCGGTCACCGCCGGGTTCTGCCGCAACCCCTCCTGCGCGGGCGAGGAGTTCGCCACCGTCGAGCTGGCCCGGCGCGGGCGGATCTGGAGCTACACCGACGCCCAGTACCAGCCCCCGAAGCCCTACATCGCCGACACCGACCCCTACGAGCCGTTCGCGCTCGCGGCGGTCGAGCTGCCCGAGGGCCTGGTCGTCATGGGTCAGGTGGCCCGCGGCTACGGCGTCGCCGACCTGCGCGTCGGGCTCGAGGTCGAGCTCGTGGTCGAGCGGCTCTACACCGACGAGACCGGCGACCGGCTGATCTGGCGCTGGCGCCCGCTGACGGATGCGGTGCCGGAGGGTGCCCGGGAGCAGGAGGTGTCGGCGTGAGCGCGCTGATCGCCGGGGTGGGCATGCACCCCTGGGGCAAGTGGGGCCGGTCGTTCGTCTCCTACGGCGTGCACGCCGCGCGCGAGGCGCTGGCCGACGCCGGCGTCGCCTGGACCGACGTCGACCTCGTCGTGGGCGGGGAGACCGTGCGCAACGGTTACGGCGGCTACGTCGCCGGCTCGACGTTCGCCTCGGCGCTGGGCTGGAACGGCGCCCGCGTGGCGACGTCCTACGCCGCGTGCGCCACCGGCGCCCAGGCGCTCGACACCGCCCGGGCCCGGATCATGGCCGGGCTCTCGGAGGTCGCGCTCGTCGTCGGCGCCGACACCACGCCCAAGGGCTTCCTGGCCCCCAACGCCGGCGAGCGCTGGGACGATCCCGACTGGCTGCGGTTCCGGCTGCTCGGCATGACCAACCCTGCCTACTTCGGCCTCTACGCGCGGCGTCGCATGGACCTCTACGGCGCCACCTCGGCCGACTTCGCGGCGGTGAAGGTGAAGAACTCCCGCCACGGCCTCACCAACCCGAACGCGCGCTACCGCAAGGAGGTGAGCGTGGAGGAGGTCCTCGGCAGCGCCGTGGTGGCCGACCCGCTGCACCTGCTCGACATCTGCGCCACCTCCGACGGCGCCGCCGCGGTGGTGCTGGTGAGCCCGGCCTACGCCGAGCGCCACGGCCTGGGCGACCTGGTGCGCGTGGCGGGCATCTCGACGGTCACCCCGACCTTCCCGAACACCGTGCTCGACATGCCGATGCTCGCCACCGACCCCGCGGCGGTGCACGGCACGCCCGAGCACACCTTCAAGGAGGCCATCGGCCGCGCGGTGTACGAGGAGGCCGGCGTCGACCCGGCCGACGTCGACCTCGCCGAGGTCTACGACCTGTCCACCGCCCTGGAGCTGGACTGGATGGAGGACCTCCAGCTGTGCAAGCGCGGCGAGGCCGAGGTGCTGCTGCGCGCCGGGGAGACCACCCTGGGCGGCCGGATCCCGATCAACCCCTCCGGCGGTCTGGCGTGCTTCGGCGAGGCCGTGCCGGCCCAGGCGCTCGCGCAGGTCTGCGAGCTCACCTGGCAGCTGCGCGGGCAGGCCGGGGACCGGCAGGTCGAGGGCGCCCGGGTCGGCATCACCGCCAACCAGGGCCTGTTCGGCCACGGCTCCTCGGTGCTGCTCACCCGCTGACCACCCGCTGACGGGCTCAGGACGGCGGGTGCGTGCCGTCGAGGTAGAGCCACCGGCCCGCGCGCACTGCGAACCGGCTGCGCTCGCGCAGCACGCCGTCGCGGTGGTGGGCGCTGAACTCCACCCAGTCCTCACCGGCTTCGTGCACCACCAGCCCGGTCCAGACGACGTCGGGGTCCAGCGTCAGCTCCGCCGGCCGGGTGCGGGGGTGCCAGGTGCGCACGAGGTAGCCGACGTCGCCGCGCACGAACGCGCTGTAGCGCGAGCGCATCAGCGCCTCGGGGGTCTGCGGCGGGGCGGGCAGCCGGGCGCCGGAGTGCAGGGGCCCGCAGCAGGTCGCGTACGCCGCGCCGCCGCAGGGGCAGACGGTGTCCACGGGGCCGGTCACGAGCCCGCGCGCTGGGTGACGACGCGCCACACGCGGTGCGTGCCCGGCAGGCCCTTGAGCTCGACCTCGCCCATCTCGACCAGCTCCACCGCGGCGTCGTCGTCGAGCGCCTCGTGCACGGCGTCGCTCACCAGCACCTCACCGCCCGTGGCGATGGAGCCGATCCGCGCCGCCAGCGCGACGTTGCGGCCGAAGTAGTCGCCGTCCTTGGTGACCACGCGGCCGGTGTGGATGCCGATGCGCACCTTCACCGGCGCCACGACCCGCAGCATCGGGTCGAGGGTGCGGCGCAGGTCCTTCTGGATGCCGACGGCGGCGCGGCAGGCGGCCTCGGCGTCGCGGAAGGCGATCATGAAGCCGTCACCGGAGTGCTTCACGACCTGCCCGCGGTAGCGCTCCACCCGGGCGGTGACCAGGGCGTCGTGGGCCGAGAGCACCCGCACCCAGACGTCGTCGCCCAGCCGCTCGGTGAGCGGGGTGGAGTCCTCGATGTCGGAGAACATCAGCGTCACCCGCCCCTCGGGATCGGCCATCGTCAGGATCTCCTGCTGCTCGGCCGTGGCCCAGGCGGTGAGGTCCTCCAGCGAGGACTGCAGCAGCCCGGTGACCCCGCGCTCGCGCACCATCGTGGCGGTGCGGATCACGCGCTGCACGGCCCGCTCGGCGGTCGAGGACGCCGGCCGCGGCTTCAGCGCCGCGCTCAGGTCGGCCTCGAGCTGGGCGATCCGCGCCTCCTGCTCGGCCAGGGCGGCGTCGTGACGCCGCGCCCGCCACGCGCTGCGGCCCCAGCCGGCGGCGAGCAGTGCGCTCAGCGCCAGCAGTGCCCAGGTCACGCGCTGATCGTAGTCAGGGCGTGCTCACGCCGTAGGCCTGCTCCAGCGCTTCCAGCTCCTCGCCCGAGTACACCGCGATGCGCTGCAGGCTCGGCAGGGAGTCGCGGCAGCCGGTGTAGCCGATGTTGAACTCCCCGTCGTAGCTGACGCCGGTGATGTTGAGCGCCTGCCCGTTGAACAGCAGGCTCACCGGGTACAGCTCCTCCAGCTGCGAGCCGTCGAGGTAGCGGGTCTCGGGCAGCCCGGGCACGTTGGAGATCACCAGGTTCGCCGCGGGCCGGCCCCGACCGCCGAAGCCGAGCATCGCCTGGCCGAGGAACGGGCTCATGAGAGCGGCGGTGTAGGCGTCCATCGCCGCGCCGCCCACCGCCGGCAGCCGGTCCTTGCCGAGCTTGGTGGAGGCCTTGATCGCCTCGAAGCGCGCCACCGGGTGCGACTGGTCGGTGGCCAGCGAGGCGTAGAGGAAGGTGATGGCGTTGCCGACCCGCGCCCCGGTCTCGGGCGGGCGCACCGAGACCGGCACGTTCGCGATCAGCGGCGAGCGCGGCAGCGCGTCCTGCTCGGCGAGGTAACGCCGCAGCGAGCCCGAGCACAGCGCCAGGAAGACGTCGTTGAGGCTGCCGCCCGCCTCGCGCGCCAGCCGCTGGAGCCGGTCGATCGGGTAGTGCTGGGTGGCGAAGCGGCGCGGGGTGTGGATGCGGCCGTTGAAGATGGTCTTGGGGGCGCGGAACGGCGCCGCGCGGTCGGCGTCGTCGCGGCGGCCGGTGAGGGTCTCGCCGTAGGTGCGGGTGAGGGACCCGCCGACCTCCCGCACGCTGCGCACCGCCCCGCCCACCCCCGCCAGCGGCGAGGACTTCGGGGCGGCGACGGCCACCGCCTTCGTCGACGGGCGCGGCGGCAGGCCCGACTGGTCGGGCCCCCGGACGCCGATCGACCACGGCGGCAGCATGTCGCGCGCCTCGGGGTCCACCGAGAAGGTGCGGCGCAGCAGCCGGATGCCGCCGACGCCGTCGACCTGGGAGTGGTGGGCCTTGAAGTACAGCGACCAGCGGTCCTCCTCCAGGCCCTCGATCACGTGGCACTCCCACAGCGGGTAGCGGCGGTCCATCTTCGCCGAGTGCAGCCGGGACACCAGGACGCCGAGCTCGCGCTGGCTGCCGGGGTGGGGGAGCGCGGAGTGGCGCAGGTGGTAGTCGAGGTCGATGTCGTCGTCGCCGAGCTCGACCCAGCTCGGCACCGGCGCGCGTCGGAAGAGCAGGTTGAACGGCGGGGCGAAGGCCCGCGTCTCGCGCCAGCGGGCCACGAGGTCGGCGACGAACGTGGGGCGGTCGGCGGGCACCCGGAACGTCGCGAGCATGCCGACCTGCATCGGCGTGCGGTGGGTCTCGGCGAACAGCCAGGCGGAGTCGTTGATCGCGAGCATCTTGCGTGGCACGTCCGGGCCTTGCCTTTCGACGACGGTGATCGGGAGGTGATCGGGAGGTGATCGGTATCTGATCCGGCCTCGGTGCGGGGAGTCGCCGAGTGGGAGCACTATGGCCGGTGCGCACCGGGGGCGCGACATCGGGGTGTGGCGGTGTTCCTTGTCAACGGTGGGAAGGTGGGAAGGTGACGGTTCCTCCCCTCGACAGCAGCCCGGCCCCCACGATCTCCACCCTCGGCGAGTTGCGGGCCTCGGGCCACGTGCACAAGCCGCTGCGCACCGAGATCCGCGACAACCTGCTGGCCCGCCTCGGCGCCGGCCAGGACCCCTGGCCGGGACTGCACGGCCTCGAGAACACCGTGGTGCCGCAGGTCGAGCGGGCGCTGATCGCCGGCCACGACATCGTGCTGCTCGGCGAGCGCGGCCAGGGCAAGACCCGCCTGCTGCGCACCATGGTCGGCCTGCTCGACGAGTGGACGCCGGTGATCGCCGGGTCCGAGCTCGGCGAGCACCCCTACGACCCCATCACCGTGGCCTCGCTGCGGCGGGCGGCCGAGCTGGGCGACGACCTCCCGGTGGCCTGGCGCCACCGCGACGAGCGCTACTCCGAGAAGCTCGCCACCCCCGACACCTCGGTGGCCGACCTCATCGGCGACGTCGACCCGATGAAGGTGGCCGAGGGCCGCTCGCTGGCCGACCCCGAGACCATCCACTTCGGCCTCATCCCGCGCAGCCACCGCGGCATCGTGGCGATCAATGAGCTGCCCGACCTCGCCGAGCGCATCCAGGTCGCGATGCTCAACGTGATGGAGGAGCGCGACATCCAGATCCGCGGCTACGTGCTGCGCCTGCCGCTCGACGTGCTCGTCGTCGCCTCGGCCAACCCCGAGGACTACACCAACCGCGGTCGCATCATCACCCCGCTCAAGGACCGCTTCGGCGCCGAGATCCGCACCCACTACCCGGTCGAGCTCGAGGCCGAGGTCGCGGTCATCCGCCAGGAGGCCGACCTCGTGGCCGAGGTGCCCGACTACCTGGTCGAGATCCTGGCCCGGTTCACCCGCCAGCTGCGGGGGTCTTCCGCGGTCGACCAGCGCTCCGGCGTCTCGGCGCGCTTCGCGATCGCGGGCGCCGAGACCATCGCCGCCTCCGCGCTGCACCGCGCCACCGTGCAGGGCGAGGACGCCGCCGTGGCGCGCGTCGTCGACCTCGAGACGGCGGTGGAGGTGCTCGGCGGCAAGATCGAGTTCGAGACCGGCGAGGAGGGGCGCGAGACCGAGATCCTCACCCACCTGCTGCGCACCGCCACCGCCGAGACCGTGCGCGCCCACTTCCGCGGCCTCGACTTCGCGCTGCTGGTCGACGCCATCGAGGGCGGCGCGATGGTCACCACCGGCGAGCGCGTCACCGCCCGCGACTTCCTCACCGGCCTGCCGGTGCTGGGCGAGTCCGACCTCTACGACCAGGTCTGCGACCGCCTCGGGGCCACCAGCGACGGCCAGCGCGCCGGCGCCCTCGAGCTGGCCCTCGAGGGCCTCTACCTCGCCCGCACGATCGGCAAGGACGCCGACGGCGGCGCCACGGTGTACGGGGCCTGACATGGACTCGCTGTGGACGTTCCGCAGCCGCGGCCGAGCGACGGTTTGCTCGGTCAGCCGAGCAAACCGTCGCGATCCGGGCCCTGGAACGCCGATCGCCGACAGTTTGCTCGGCCAACCGAGGAAACTGTCGGACCGGCCCCTGGGAGGTGCGGATGCCTAGCCACCGGTTCACCCGCTACGACGGCGGCGACCCGCTCGCGCCGCCGGTGGACCTCGCCGAGGCCCTGGAGGCCATCGGGGAGGACGTGATGGCCGGCTACAGCCCGGAGCGGGCGATGCGGGAGTTCCTGCGGCGCGGGGGCCGCGACCAGCAGGGCCTGGACGACCTCGCCCGCCGGGTGGCGGAGCGGCGTCGTCAGCTGCTGGACCAGCACCAGCTCGACGGCACGCTCACCGAGATCAAGGAGCTGCTCGACAAGGCCGTGCTGGAGGAGCGCAAGCAGCTGGCCCGCGACGCGATGATGGACGACGCCGACCGCGCGTTCCGTGAGATGCGGATGTCGAACCTGCCCCCCAGCCCGGCGGCGGCCGTGAGCGAGCTGGGCGACTACGACTGGACCAGCAGCGAGGCGCGCGAGGCGTTCGAGCAGATCAAGGACCTGCTGGGCCGGGAGATGCTCGACCAGCGCTTCGCCGGCATGAAGCAGGCCCTGGAGAACGCCACCGACGAGGACCGTGCCGCGATCCAGGAGATGCTGGACGACCTCAACGACCTGCTGGCCAAGCACGCCCGGGGGGAGGACACCCCCGAGGACTTCGCCGAGTTCATGGCCAAGCACGGCCAGCACTTCCCCGAGCAGCCGGAGGACATCGAGCAGCTGCTCGACGCCCTCGCCCAGCGCGCCGCGGCGGCGCAGCGGATGCTGAACTCGATGACCGCCGAGCAGCGCGCCGAGCTGATGCAGCTCAGCGCCCAGGCCTTCGGCTCCCCGCAGCTGATGGAGAGCCTGGCCCGGCTGGACTCCCAGCTGCAGGCGCTGCGCCCCGGCGAGGACTGGAACGGGTCGGAGCAGATGGGGCAGGGCCAGGGGCTCGGCCTCGGCGACGGGACGGGGGTGTTCCAGGACCTCGCCGAGCTCGACGCGCTCGCCGAGCAGCTCTCGCAGAGCTACAGCGGCTCGCGCCTGGACGACCTCGACCTCGACGCGCTCAGCCGTCAGCTCGGCGAGCAGGCGGGCATCGACGCCCGCACGCTGCAGCAGCTCGAGCAGGCGCTGCGCGACACCGGCACCCTGCGCCGCACCTCCGACGGCCAGCTCGCGCTCAGCCCCAAGGCGATGAGACAGCTCGGCAAGGCGCTGCTGCGCGACGTCGCCGAGAAGATGAGCGGGCGCCAGGGCCAGCGCGACATGAACAAGGCCGGCGCGGCCGGTGAGCGCTCCGGCGGCACCCGGCCCTGGGAGTTCGGCGACACCGAGCCCTGGGACCTCCCGCGCACCGTGCTCAACGGCGTCAGCCGGCGCGCCGCCGACCCCCGCGACGCCCGCCTGATCGCCATCGACGACGTCGAGGTCGTCGAGACCGAGGCGCGCACCCAGGCGGCGGTCGCGCTGTGCGTGGACACCTCGTTCTCGATGGCCATGGACGGGCGCTGGGTGCCGATGAAGCGCACCGCGCTCGCGCTGCACACCCTGATCCGCACCCGCTTCCGCGGCGACGCGCTGCAGCTGATCACCTTCGGTCGCCACGCCGAGACGATGGACATCGAGCGGCTCACCGCCCTCGACGCCAAGTGGGACAAGGGCACCAACCTGCACCACGCGCTGCTGCTGGCCAACCGGCACTTCCGCAAGCACCCCGGCGCGCAGCCGGTGCTGCTGATCGTCACCGACGGCGAGCCCACCTCGCACCTGGAGCCCGACGGCGAGGTGTGGTTCAGCTACCCGCCGCACCCCAGGACGATCGCCTACGCCGTGCGCGAGCTCGACAACGCCCGCCGGCTCGGCGCGCAGACGACGTTCTTCCGGCTCGGCGAGGACCCCGGCCTGGCCCGGTTCATCGAGCAGATGGCGCAGCGGGTGGACGGCCGGATGGTCAGCCCCGAGCTCGACGACCTCGGTGCGGCCGTGGTCGGCAGCTACCTCGGCTCCCGCACCGCGGGACGCCCGGGTGGGCTCACCGGCGGCGGTCCGGCGTCGTTCCGCGACTGGTTCGGCGGTCGGGGGTTCTGGGCCGGCTGAGGCCTCCGCCGACCCCGGCCCGACACCGTGCGTCCACCGCCGCACGTCGGCTCGCCGGGTCTCGTGACGGCGCTGGGGCGCCTCCTCGACCACCGTCGGGGGACCTGGGGCGCCTCCTCGACCACCGTCGGGGGACCTGGGGCGCCTCCTCGACCACCGTCGGGGGAGCTGGGGCGCCGGCTCGACCCCCGTGGCGCAGGTGGTCTCAGCCGTGGAGCACCGCGGCGAGCTCCTCCACGCCGTCCACGAGCCGGGGGCCGGGGCGGGCCCACATCGCGTCGGCGTCGACGGCGTGCACCCGCACCCCGGCGGGCAGCCGACCGGCGGCGACGAGCAGGTCGGCCTGGGCCTGGGCGCCCTCGCGGTCGTAGCCGCACGGGGCGACCACGACGACGTCGGGGGCGCTCGCGGCGAGGTCGGCCCAGGTGATGGGGTGCGAGACGGTGCCGGCGGCGCCGATCACGGCCTCCCCGCCCGCCAGGGCGACCATCTCGGGGATCCAGTGCCCGGGGGCGTAGGGCGGGTCGGTCCACTCCAGCACCGCCACGCGCGGGCGGGGACGCCCGGCCACCCGCGCGGCGACGGCGTCGAGCCGCTCCTGCAGCGAGGCGGTGAGGGCGACGGCGGCGTCCTCGCGGCCGACCGCGCGGCCGATCGTGCGCACCGACTCCAGGACCTGCGCCAGGGTGTGGGGGTCGACGGTGAGCACCTCGGCCCGGCAGCCCAGGTGGGTGAGGGCCTCGTCGACCGTGCCGACGTCGATCGCGCACACCGCGCAGAGGTCCTGGGTGAGCACCAGGTCGGGGTCGAGGTCGGCCAGCGCCCCGGCGTCGAGGTGGTAGAGGTCCTCGCCTCGGGCCAGCGCGTCGGCCACGAAGGCGTCGATGCCGGCGGGGTCCAGACCGTCGGGCATGGCGGAGGTCGACACCACCCGGCGATCGCGGGCCTGCTCGGGGTAGTCGCACTCGAAGGTCACTCCGACGACGTCGTCGCCCGCGCCGAGGCCGAACAGGATCTCGGTGGTGGAGGGCAGCAAGGACACGATCCGCACCCCGGGAGGGTAGGGGACTACGGTCGGAGCGTGCCGTGCCGCCCATCACCCGACCGGTGCGGGCCCGCTCACACGGGGCCTGCTCACACGGGGCCGGCCCCGCGTGGCTGATCCCGAGCTCGTCACGCTGGTCCTGCTGGCGCTGGCCGCACTCCTGGCGGGATTCGTCGACGCGGTCGTGGGCGGGGGCGGGCTGATCCAGCTGCCCGCGCTGGTGATCGCCTTCCCGCACGCGACGCCGCTGCAGCTGCTGGCCACGAACAAGTCCGCCGCCGTGTGCGGCACCTCGGTGGCCGCGGTCACCTACGCGCGGCGGCTCCGCCCGCCCGTGGGCGAGGTCGCGCCCCTGGTGGCCGCGGCGTTCCTCGGCGCGGCGGGCGGCGCCCTGGTGGCGGCCCTGCTGCCCCGGGAGGTCTTCGAGCCGATCGTGCTGGTGCTCCTCCTCGGGGTCGGCACCCTCGTGGTGCGCCGCCCCGACCTCGGCCACACCGCCGCGCCGCGCTTCACCGGCCGTCGCCGGGCCGCGGCCGCGGCGGTCGTGGGCGCGGGGATCGGCTGCTACGACGGCGCGCTGGGGCCGGGCACCGGCACGTTCCTCGTGATCGCGCTGGTGCTGTGGCTGGGCCACGACTTCCTCGGCGCGAGCGCCCGCGCCCGGTGGGCCAACGTGGCCACCAACCTCGGCGCCCTGGCCGTCTTCGTGCCGCAGGGCGTGGTCGTGTGGGAGGTCGGGCTCACCATGGGGGCGGCCGGCCTGCTCGGCGGCTGGCTGGGCGCCCGCACCGCCCTCGAGCGCGGCGCGGGCTTCGTGCGGGCACTGTTCGTGGTGGTGGTCGCCGGGTTCGTCGTGCGGCTGGGCGGGGCCCAGATCGGGTGGTGGTGAGCCTCCGCCGCGGCTCCCCGGGGTCCTAGGCTGGGCGACATGAGCATCCCGGTCGCCGTCGACAACCTCGCCCCCACCCTGGCCGACTTCGACGCCGCCTACCTGTGCACCATCCGCGAACGCCGCGTGAAGGTGGTCAGCGTGCGTGCGGTGCTGTCCGACGACGGCACGCTGCGGGTGCTGAACCCCGGGCGCGGCTCGGTGCTCAACGTCGCCGACGAGCCGGCCGTCACCCTCACCTTCCCGCCGCTGACCCCGGGCTTCAGCCTGCTCGTCGACGGCACCGCGGTGGCCGACGGCGACGACGTCGTGGTCACCCCCACCGGTGCCGTGCTGCACAAGCCCGCACCCCCCGCCCCGTCCGCGTGAGGCCCTCCCCGTGAGCCCGTCGGAGCCGTCGGTCACCTGGCTCACCGCCTTCCTCGACCACCCGGCCGACGGCCCGCACGAGGAGGCGGTGGCCTTCTGGCGCGCGGTCACCGGCGCCGGGCTGTCGGCCCGGCGCGGCCCGACCGGCGCCTTCGCGACCCTGGTGCCCGCCGACGGCGACCCCTACCTGCGCGTGCAGCGCCTCGACGCCGATCCTGCATCGGCCGGATGCCCGGACCCGCGGGTGCACCTGGACCTCCACGTCGCCGACCCCGGGGTGGCCACGGAGTCCGCCGTCCGGCTCGGCGCCACCGTGCTGGCGCGCCCCGGCGGTCCCGGGGGCCACGTCGTGCTGGCCAGTCCCGCCGGGGTCGTGTGGTGCCTCGTGCCCGACCGCGACCAGCGCGGCGCCGTCGTCCCGACCCCGCCGGTCTCCGCGGCCGGTCGGGCGCAGGTCGACCAGGTGGCCGTCGACGTCGGCCCCGCGGCGTTCGACGCCGAGCTGGCGTTCTGGCAGGCGGTCACCGGCGCCGAGCGCACGCCCACCTCCTCGCCCGAGTTCGCGCGCCTGCAGCTGCCGGGCACGGCGCTGCACCTGCTGCTGCACCGACTCGACGAGGACCGCTCCGCAGGCCTGCACGTGGACCTGTCGTGCGACGACCGCGCCGCCGAGGTCGCCCGGCACGTGCGGCTCGGCGCGGAGGTCGTGGCGCAGCAGCGGTCGTGGACCGTGCTGCGCGACCCCGCCGGCCTGGTCTACTGCGTGACCGACCGACCCGTGCGGGAGCGCCCGTGAGCCCGGCGATCCCGGCCATCCCGGCCGGTGGGCCCGTCGACCGGCCCCGGGCGCCCCTGGCGGGCGGGGAGGCCGCCACGCTGCTCGGGTTCCTGGAGCACCACCGCGCGACGCTGCGCTGGAAGGTCGGCGGGCTGTCCACCGAACAGCTGCGGGCCGCGCCGCTGCCGAGCAGCCTCACGCTCGTGGGTCTCCTCAAGCACCTGGCCTACGTCGAGGACTGGTGGTCCGGGGTCGTGCTGTCGGGCCGGGGCCAGGCGCCGCCGTTCGACACCGCGCCGTGGGACGACGACCCGGACTGGGAGCTCACCTCGGCCCGGGCCGACGACCCCGCGGACGTGCTCGCGCTGTGGGAGTCGCGGGTGGCGGCCGCCCGCGACGACGTCGACGCCGCCCTGGCCCGGGAGGGTCTCGACACGCCGTCGGCGATCGCCCACCCCCGCACCGGCGAGCGGGCGAGCCTGCGCTGGATCCTGGTGCACCTGATCGAGGAGTACGCCCGCCACAACGGTCACGCCGACCTGCTGCGCGAGGCGATCGACGGCACGACCGGCTGCTGAGCCCCGGCCCGTCTCCGGCCCGTCACCGGCTCACCCACGCCCCGCGGCCCGCCCTGGGAGGTGGAATGCGGCGCGCCGGGCGGTGGTTGGGTGTGGGCGTGACCACCAACGCCGACTTCTGGTTCGACCCGCTCTGCCCGTTCGCCTGGATCACCTCGCGCTGGATCCTGGAGGTCGAGCCGCAGCGCGACATCTCCGTCACCTGGCACGTGATGTCCCTGGCCTACCTCAACAAGGACAAGGACATCCCCGAGGAGTACCGCGAGCTGCTGGCTCCGGCCTGGGGCCCCGTGCGCGTGTGCATCGCTGCCGAGCAGCGCCACGGCAAGGACGTCCTGCTCCCGCTCTACACCGCCATGGGCACCCGCATCCACCTCGGCGGGGAGAAGATCAGCCGCGAGCTGATCGCCGCCGCGGTGGCCGAGGCCGGGCTCGAGGCCGACCTCGTGGACGCCATGGACGACCCCTCCTACGACGACGCCGTGGCCGCCAGCCACCACCTCGGCATGGACCAGGTGGGCGACGACGTCGGCACCCCGACCATCGCCTTCGAGGGGGCGGCGTTCTTCGGGCCGGTGCTCTCCTCGATCCCCAAGGGCGAGGAGGCCGCCCAGCTGTGGGACGGTTGCGTCGCGGTGGCGAAGTTCCCGCACTTCTACGAGCTCAAGCGCTCCCGCACCGGCGGTCTCGACTTCAGCTGACGACGCCCGCCCTCCCCGGCTCCGGGCTGGCTCCGGGCCGGGGAGGGGCCGGGGAGGGTTTGCCCGCGTCTGCGGCGGCGCACGATGGCCTGCGTCCCTCCCGACCCGGACAGGAGCTGATCGCCCATGGGCGCCGAGCGCGAGTTCACCCACACCACCACGCTGCCCGCCGAGCAGACCTACGACGCGGTGCGCCGCGTGGTCGCCGATCTCGGCTACGCCCTGCAGGGGGAGGACCGCGCCCAGGGGCGGCTCGTGGCGCAGACCCCGCGCTCGGCGCTGTCGTGGGGCCACCTGCTGTTCCTCGCCGTGGAGCCGGCCGCGGACGCCGGGTCGACCTTGCGGCTCACGGTCACCGGTGTCACCGACGCCCCCCGCGCGCTGATGGACGGCCGCAAGAACGACAAGCCGGTCGCCGCTTCCTCGAGGCCCTCACGCCCGCCCTGCCCTGAGCGCCCGCGGCGCCGCGGACCGGCGACAGCGTCGGGCAGGATGGCCGGCATGACGCGGATCTCGGAGCTGTGGCGCTACCCCCTCAAGTCCGCGGCCGGTCACGCCGTCCCCACGCTCGGGGTCGACCCGTGGGGGCTCGCGGGCGACCGACGGTGGGCCGTGCTCGACCCGGCCGACGACGACGGCCTCGTGGTCACCGCCCGCGAGGAGCACCGGCTGCTCCTGGTCCGCCCGGAGCCCACCGCGACCGGGCTCCGGCTCCACGCCCCCGGACGGGCGCCGCTGGAGGTGACCACCCCCACCGCGGGCGTCGGGCTGCGCCCGGTGCGGGTGTGGCGCTCGCGGATCGTGGCGGCCGACGCCGGCGACGAGGCCGCCGCCTGGCTCGGCGCCGCGCTGGGCCGCACGGTGCGGCTCGTGCACCTGGACGACCCCATGCGCCGGGCCACCAACCCGGCCTACTCCGAGGAGACCGACCGCGTCTCGCTCGCCGACGGCTACCCGATCCTGCTCACCACCACGGCCTCGCTGGCCGCCCTCAACGACGCCGTCCTGGAGGGCGCCGGCCCCGACGGCGCCCCGGAGTCCTGGCCGCTGCCGATGACCCGGTTCCGCCCCAACGTCGTGGTCGACCACGGGGCCGAGGGGGCGCCGTGGGTCGAGGACGACTGGCGCCGGGTGCGGCTCGGCACCCACACCTTCCGCGTGGTCAAGGGCTGCGAGCGCTGCGTGATGACCACCCTGCAGCCCGACCACGAGCGCGGCGTGGTGGACCGCGGCCCCGAGCCGATCCGCACGATGGCCCGGATCCGCCGCTTCGACGGCGGCACCTGGTTCGGCGTCAACCTCATCCCCGATCCGCTCCCGGCCGGCGCCCCACCGGTGGCGCTGGCGGTCGGCGACGACGTCGAGGTGCTCGCCGCCGTGCCCGCCGGAGGCGGTCCACCGCGGTGACCCGCGCGCCCGCGGACGGGTCCGGTCCCTAGGATCGACGCCATGACCCACGTCCTCTCCGCCGTCGCCTGGCCGTACGCCAACGGCCCGCGCCACATCGGCCACGTGGCCGGTTTCGGTGTGCCCTCCGACGTCTTCAGCCGGTACTCCCGGATGGCGGGCCACGACGTGCTCATGGTGTCGGGCTCGGACGAGCACGGCACCCCGATCCTCATCGCCGCCGACGAGGCGGGGCTGAGCCCGCAGGAGCTGGCCGACCGCAACCACCGCCTGATCGCCGAGGACCTGGTCTCCCTCGGCTGCTCCTACGACCTCTACACCCGCACCACCACCCGCAACCACCACGCGGTGGTGCAGGAGCTGTTCCTCGGGGTCTACGAGAACGGCTACTTCGTGGAGCAGACCACCTACGGCGCGATCTCGCCGTCCACCGGCCGCACCCTGCCCGACCGCTACATCGAGGGCACCTGCCCGATCTGCAAGACCCCGGGAGCCCGCGGCGACCAGTGCGACACCTGCGGCAACCAGCTCGACCCCGCCGACCTCATCGAGCCGCGCTCGCGCATCAACGGCGAGACCCCGGAGTTCATCGAGACCCAGCACTTCTTCCTCGACCTGCCCGCGCTGGCGCAGGCGCTGGGGGAGTGGCTCGACGAGCGCGAGGCCACCGGCCTGTGGCGGCCCAACGTGATCCGGTTCTCCCAGAACATCCTCAAGGAGATCCGGCCGCGCGCGATGACGCGCGACATCGACTGGGGCATCACCGTGCCGCTCGACGGCTGGCGGGAGAACCCCACCAAGAAGCTCTACGTCTGGTTCGACGCCGTCGTCGGCTACCTCTCCGCCTCCATCGAGTGGGCCCGCCGCAGCGGCGACCCCGAGGCCTGGCGGCAGTGGTGGAACGACCCCGAGGCGCTGTCGTACTACTTCATGGGCAAGGACAACATCACCTTCCACTCCCAGATCTGGCCCGCCGAGCTGCTCGCCTACGCCGGCCGCGGGGAGAAGGGCGGCGAGCCCCGCGAGCTCGGCGTGCTCAACCTGCCCACCGAGGTCGTCAGCTCGGAGTTCCTCACCATGGAGGGCCGCAAGTTCTCCTCCTCCAAGAAGGTCGTCATCTACGTGCGCGACCTGCTCAGCCGCTACCAGCCCGACGCGTTCCGCTACTTCGTGGCCGCGGCCGGACCGGAGGCGCAGGACTCCGACTTCACCTGGTCGGAGTTCGTGCGCCGCACCAACGACGAGCTGGTCGCCGGCTGGGGCAACCTCGTCAACCGCACGGCCAACCTGATCCACAAGTTCTTCGGCGAGATCCCCGCCGCGGGCGAGTTCACCGAGGCCGACGTCGCCGTGCTGGCCGCCACCGAGCAGGCCTTCGCCACCGTCGGCGACCTCATCGCCCGGCACCGGCAGAAGGCCGCGATCGGTGAGGCGATGCGCGCGGTGGGCGAGGTGAACAAGTACGTCTCCGACCACGAGCCCTGGAAGCTCAAGGGCGAGGACGAGCGGGAGCGCCTCGCCACCATCCTGCACGTCACGGCCCAGTGCGTGGCCGACCTCAACCTCGTGCTCAGCCCGTTCCTGCCGTTCTCGGCCAACGCCGTGGACGCCGCGTTCGGCGGGCGCGGCGAGATCGCCCCCATGCCGCGCATCGACGACGTCGAGGACCTCGACGGCGGCGCCGGCTACCCGATCATCACCGGCGACTACACCGGTGCCCCCACCTGGCAGCGCCACCCGATCGCGGTCGGCACCCCGGTGGCCAAGCCCGTGCCGGTGTTCACCAAGCTCGACGCCGGCGTCGTCGAGGACGAGCTCGCCCGCCTCGGCACCTGACGACGACCCCCGACGACGACCCCCGACGGCGACCCCGTCGATCCGTCGGTCAGTAGGTGAGCACCAGGATCCGGTCGTCCTGCGCGGCGGGGTCGCCGCGGCCGTCGCGGTTGGACGTCGTGAGCCACAGCGTGCCGTCGGGGGCGGCGGCGATGGTGCGCAGCCGGCCGTAGCGGCCCACGAAGTACGGCTCGGGACGACGCGCCTCGCCGTCGACCAGCGGGATCCGCCACAGCCGCTCGCCGCGCAGGGCGGCCATCCACAGCGAGCCGCCGGCGTAGGCCAGCCCCGAGGGCGAGGCGTCCTCGGTGGCCCAGGTGGCGGCGGGGTCGCGGTAGGCGCGGTCGCGGCCGGCGCCCTCGTAGACCGGCCAGCCGTAGTTGGCGCCGGGCTCGATCCGGTTGAGCTCGTCGAAGGTGTTCTGCCCGAACTCGCTGCTCCACAGCTGCCCGTCGGGGGTGAAGGCGAGCCCCTGGGGGTTGCGGTGGCCGAGCGTGTACACGGCGGTGCCGCCGGGATTGCCCGGCGCCGGCTCGCCCTCGGTGGTGATCCGCAGGATCTTGCCCGACAGCGACGTCGGGTCCTGGGCGGCGTCGGGCACGTCGGCGTCGCCGGTGGTGGCGTAGAGGTGGCCGTCGGGGCCGAACGCCAACCGACCGCCGTCGTGGATGAACGCGTCGGGGATGCCGGTCAGCAGCGGTTCGGTGGCGCCGAGCCGCCCGGGGGCGTCGCCCTCCAGCCGGGCCCGCACGATCCGGTTGTCCTCGGCGGTGGTGACGTAGAGGTAGAGCAGCCGGTCGCGGGCGAAGTCGGGCGACACCGCCACGCCGAGCAGCCCGCCCTCGCCCTCGGGGGCCGCCTCGTCGACGACGCCGAGCTCGGCGACCTCGCCGCGGCGGTCGATCCGCAGCACCCGCCGGGTGTCGCGCTCGGTGACCACCGCGTCGCCGTCGGGCAGGAAGTCCAGCCCCCACGGGGCGGCAAGACCGGTGACCAGGGTGCGCGCCACCCGCGGCTCCACCGGGCCGGTCGGGGACGGCGACGGGTCCGGGCCGCTGCTCGCCTCCGGGGCCGGCGCGGTCTCCAGGGCCGGGGCGTCGACGGCCGCGCCGGTGGTGCGCGGACCGCTCGGCGCGCCGTCGTCGGCGCACCCGCCGAGCAGCCAGGCCGTGAGCGAGGCGGTGAGGAGCAGGCCGGCGATCCGGCCTCCCGGGGGCCGCGTGCGCATCGGTCTCAGTCCACCCGGGACACGAAGTCGAGCAGCAGCGCGTGCACCGTGTCGGGGTGCTCCATCTGGATGAAGTGACTGCCGCGCAGCTCGATGTACTCGGCGTCCTGCATCCGCAGCGCGGCCGACTCCATGTCGCGCGCACCGGCGAGCAGGTCCCACTTGCCGGCCACGAACACCGCGGGCACCTCGATGCCCGACAGCGACACCCGGGCGTGGCGCGACGTGGACAGCGCCAGGTGGAAGTACCAGTCCAGGGGCGTGGTGAGGAACTCGCGCACCGCGACGACGGCGAGCGCGGGGTCGGCGACCGGGAGCATGAAGCCGGAGTGGCTCAGCAGCTCGATCGCGCGGGGGCCGACGGGCAGTCGGCGCGCCACCGGGGTGAGCGCCTTGCCGGCGACGCTCATCACGCGGGAGGCGTTGACGGTGATCGTGCGCGCCACCGCGTGGGGCAGGCGCAGCGGCGCCAGCATCGTGGCGAAGGTGTCGCCGGGCACCCCGGCCACGGCGAACAGGCCCGAGACGCGCTCGGGGTGGCGCACGGCGAGCTCGAACATCGTGTTGACGCCCATCGACCAGCCCATCAGCACCGCACGGTCGATGCCGAAGTGATCCATGACCGAGAGGCCGTCCTCGACGAAGTGCTCGATCTCCACGTGCGAGGGGTCGGCGGGGCGATCGGAGCCGCCGACGCCGCGGTGGTTCCACGACACCACCCGCACGCCGCAGTCCGGGGACAGCAGCGCGGGCCAGCACCACGGGTTGGTGCCCAGACCGTTGCACAGCACCACGGTCGGGCCGTCGATGAGCCCGTCGGGGTCGTTGGTCCAGACGCGCAGGCTGGTGCCGTCGTCGGAGAGGATGTCGCGGAAGGCGGGCCGGCTGGCGGCGGCCGCGGTCGCGGCGGAGGTCGACATGCGCACCAGTGTGCCCCAGCATCCGCGCCGCGGGCAGGGCCCGCTCAGCCTCGGGCGGTGTGGTGTTCCTCGCGGGCGGGGGCGGTCGCCTCGGCGGCGCACACGTCGCAGTCGGCCGCCTCGGCGGCCCCGGCTGCGCTGCCGACGGTGGTGACCGCGGCGGCGCCCGGGGTGAGCGAGGCGAGGAAGGCGGCGACCTCCTCGCGCTCGGCGCGGCGTCGGGCGGCCGCGGTGGCGGCGATCATGGCGTTGCGGCGGGCCTGCTGCTGGGACTCCACGGGCCAGGAGCGCAGGCGCTCCAGCCCACGGTGGAGGAGGGCGGTCGGCACGGGCATGTCGGCCAACGTACGCCCCGTGGGGTATCGGGTCGTCACGACGACGTGTCGACGGCGTGAACTCACTGCGGATTCTCAGGCTCCACCGGCCACCAGGCCCTCGGGCGCGGGGGTGCGGGCGGCGCGGGTGGCCCCGATGCTGGCGACGACGACGCACGCCACCGCCAGCCACTGGGCGGTGCGCAGCTGCTCTCCGAGCACCAGCAGGGCGGCCAGCGCGGCGGCGGCCGGCTCCAGGCTCATCAGGATCCCGAAGGTGGCGGCGGAGAGCCGGCGCAGGGCCACGATCTCCAGCGAGTAGGGCAGGACCGAGCTGAGCACGGCCACCACCGCGCCGAGGGCGAGCACCCGGTGGTCCAGGAGCCCCGGGTCGGTGCCCAGCGCGGTCTGCGCGAGCACGACCGGCGCCAGGGCGAGGGCGGCGAGGGTGCTGGCCACGGCGAGACCGTCGAGGCCGGGCCAGCGCCGCCCGGTGGCGCCGCTGGCCAGGATGTAGGCGGCCCAGGCCGCGCCGGCCACCAGCGCCGCGAGCACGCCCACGGGGTCGAGGTCGGCCCGCTCCGCCCCCAGGAGCACGACGCCGGCGCCCGCCAGCGCCACCCAGACCAGGTCGCGGGCGCGCCGGGAGCCCACCAGTGCGACCGTGAGGGGGCCGATGAACTCCAGCGTGACGGCGACGCCGAGCGGGATCCGGGCGAAGGACTCGTAGATCGCCAGGTTCATCACACCCAGGGTCGCGCCGTACCCCGCGACCACGCGCCAGTCCTCGCGGCTGCGTCCGCGCAGCGCGGGCCGCACCGCGACCAGCAGCACGAGAGCCGACACGGCCAGGCGGACCAGCACCAGGCCGGCCGGGCTGGCGTCGTCGAAGAGCGACTTGGCGACGCTGGCGCCCAGCTGCACCGAGGCGATGCCGAGGAGCACCAGCGCCACCGGTGAGCGCAGGGCGGAGGGCACCCGGTCACCGTAGTGGGCCGCGGGCGGCGCGCGAGCGTCGCGGTCGGTCGACAGAGCACCGCGCGGGGAGTAATCTCGATCGAGTTACTACAGAAAGGTGATCGCGATGCCCACCGTCCCCGCCGCCGACACCGGTGCCGTCCCGATCCCCGCCCTCGCCGTGGACCCCGACGTGGACCCCGTCGCGCCCCGCGTGCCTGACGTGCTCCCCGACGACGCCGTCGCCCCCCGCCTGCTGGCCGACCGGCTGGAGCGGGCTCGCGCGCACCTGCTGCGCACCCTGCCCGTGGCCGACCTGGCGATCCTCACCGACGACCTCGATCGCGGCGTGGCGGCGCAGGTCGCGCGGCCGACCGGCCCCGTCGTGGGGGACACCCTGCCGATCGCCACGCTGTCCGACCACCGCGACCGGCCTGTGCGGGTCGCCGCCCCGGGGCGGGCGGCGGTCGTGGTGCTCGTGCGCGGCGTGTGGTGCCCGTTCGACAACCTCACCCTCGCGGCCTACCAGCGCCAGGTGCTGCCCGAGCTGCGCGAGCACGACGTCGATCTCGTCGCGATCAGCCCGCAGACCCCCGACGCGGCGGAGAGCATGGTGGTGGCCCACGACCTGCGCTTCCCCCTGCTCACCGACCCCGGCGGCGCCTATGCACGCCGGCTGGGGCTCGCCCACGACCTGGCCCCGGCCGTCAGCGCCGTGCACGGGCGCCTCGGCACCGACCTCACCCGGCTCCACGCCGGGGGCGAGTGGGTGCTGCCGCACCCGGCCACGATCGTGGTCAACGCCGCCGGTGTCGTGCGGTGGGCCGAGACGCACGTCGACTACACCCGCCGCGCCGAGCCCGCGCGCCTGCTCGCGGCGGTGCGGGCACTGGGGTGAGGCGGGCACCGGGTGAGGCGGGCACCGGGCTGGGGCGGCCCCGCGGGGGTCACGCGGAGGTCACGGTTGTGTCACGATGCCGGACATGGGTACCTACGTCGTGCGTCGTCGCGCCCGCATCGACGCCGATCCGGCCCGCGTGCTCGCGCTGATCGAGGACCTGCGCGCGTGGCGCGAGTGGTCGCCCTGGGAGGGCCTGGACGCCGACCTCGAGCGCAGCTACACCGAGCCCACCCGCGGCCCCGGGGCGGCCTACGCCTGGTCGGGCAACCGGCGGGCCGGCCGGGGGTCGATGGAGATCACCTCCTCCGACCCCGAGCACGTGCACCTCACCCTCACCTTCGAGCGGCCCTTCCGCAGCAGCAGCGAGGTCGCCTTCACGGTGCAGCCCGACGGCACCGGCGCCGACGTCGAGTGGGCCATGACCGGCGAGCGCAGCGGGCTGTGGGGCCTGCTGGGGCGGTTGGTGCCGATGGACGCCCTGCTCGGCCGCGACTTCGAGAAGGGCCTGCGCCGCCTCGCCGAGGTGGCCGAAGCCTGAGCGCGGCCGTCGGCGGCGTGGCGGCCCCCACTACCCTCCTACCCATGAGCAGCACCCCCGAGCAGCCCGACATCAAGCCCCGTTCGCGCGACGTCACCGACGGCCTCGAGCGGGCCGCGGCCCGCGGCATGCTGCGCGCCGTCGGCATGCAGGACGAGGACTTCGCCAAGCCGCAGATCGGCGTGGCGTCGTCGTGGAACGAGATCACGCCCTGCAACCTGCCGCTGGACCGGCTCGCCAAGGCCGTGAAGAACGGCGTGCACGCCGCCGGGGGCTACCCGCTGGAGTTCGGCACGATCTCGGTGTCCGACGGCATCTCCATGGGCCACGAGGGCATGCACTTCTCGCTGGTCAGCCGCGAGGTCATCGCCGACTCCGTCGAGACCGTCATGATGGCCGAGCGTCTCGACGGCTCGGTGCTGCTCGCCGGCTGCGACAAGTCGCTGCCCGGCATGCTCATGGCCGCCGCCCGCCTCGACCTGGCCTCGGTGTTCCTCTACGCCGGCTCGATCATGCCCGGCCAGGTCGACGGCCGCGACGTCACGATCATCGACGCCTTCGAGGCCGTCGGTGCCTGCCTGGCCGGCAAGATCACCCGCGAGGAGGTCGACCGCATCGAGCGGGCGATCTGCCCCGGTGAGGGCGCCTGCGGCGGCATGTACACCGCCAACACCATGGCCGCGGTCGCCGAGGCCCTCGGCATGGCGCTGCCCGGCTCGGCCGCCCCGCCGGCCGTCGACCGGCGCCGCGACGGGTTCGCCCACCGCTCGGGCGAGGCGGTCGTGAACATGCTGCGCCACGGCATCACCGCCCGCCAGATCATGACCAAGGAGGCCTTCGAGAACGCCATCACCGTCGTGATGGCCCTCGGCGGCTCCACCAACGCCGTGCTGCACCTGCTGGCGATCGCCCGCGAGGCCGAGGTCGACCTCACCCTCGACGACTTCCACCGCGTCGGCGACCGGGTGCCCCACCTGGGCGACCTCAAGCCGTTCGGCAAGTACGTGATGAACGACGTCGACAAGATCGGCGGCATCCCGGTGGTCATGAAGGCCCTGCTCGACGCCGGCCTCATGCACGGCGACTGCCTCACCGTCACCGGGCGCACGATGGCCGAGAACCTCGAGGCCCTCGCCCCGCCGCCGCTGGACGACGACGTCATCCGCTCCCTGGAGCGCCCCATCCACCGCACCGGCGGTCTGACGATCCTCAAGGGCTCGCTCGCCCCCGACGGCGCGGTGGTCAAGAGCGCCGGCTTCGACGAGACCGTCTTCGCCGGCACCGCCCGGGTCTTCGACGGCGAGCGCGCCGCGATGGACGCCCTCGCCGAGGGCCGCATCACCGCCGGCGACGTCGTGGTCATCCGGTACGAGGGCCCCAAGGGCGGCCCCGGCATGCGCGAGATGCTCGCCATCACCGGCGCCATCAAGGGCGCCGGCCTGGGCAAGGACGTCCTGCTGCTCACCGACGGCCGGTTCTCCGGCGGCACCACGGGGCTGTGCGTGGGCCACGTGGCGCCCGAGGCCGTGGACGGCGGCCCGATCGCGTTCGTGCGCGACGGCGACCCGATCACCCTCGACGTGCTCAACCGCACCCTGGACGTGGCGATCGAGCCCGACGAGCTGGCCCGCCGCCAGGAGGGCTGGGAGCCGCTGCCGCCGAAGTACACCCGCGGTGTGCTCGGCAAGTACGCCAAGATCGTGGCCTCGGCCGCGCACGGCGCCGTCACCTCGTGAGCCCGCGCCGACCCCGGGTCGGCGTGCTGGGCGCGGTCGCGCTCGGGCTGGTGCTGCTGGGCGCCCTCGTGGGGTTCGCGCGCCTGCCCGACGCCGACCCGGCGTCCCCGGGCCCGGCGTCGTCCTCCGGGGGCGACCGGTCCGCGGGCGACGGCGCGCCCGCGCGCCCCAACGCCTCCGCACGGACGCCCCGGGAGCGGATCTTCGACGACGGTCGGTTCCTGGTGGCCTTCTACGGCACGGCCGGGACCGGCGCGCTGGGGGTGCTGGGGGAGACCCCGCCCGACGTCGCGTTCGCCCGGCTCGCGCGCGAGGCGGCCCGCTTCGAGCGGCCGCGCCAGCCCGTGCTGCCGGTCTTCGAGCTGATCGTCACCATCGCCGACCCGTTCCCGGGACCCGACGGCGACTACGCCCACGACCTCCCGCGCGCCGCGGTGCAGCGCTACATCGACGCGGCCCGGCGTCACGGCGCGCTGCTCGTGCTCGACCTCCAGCCCGGACGCACCGACTTCACGACCGCCGCGAAGCGCTGGGCCTGGGCGCTGCGCGACCCCTACGTCGGCCTCGCGCTGGACCCGGAGTGGCGGATGGCGCGCGGCGAGGTGCCGGGGCAGGTGATCGGGAGCGTCGACGCGGCGGAGATCAACCGCACCACCGCGTGGCTGGCCGACCTGCAGCAGCGTCACCGGCTGCCGCAGAAGCTGCTGGTCCTGCACCAGTTCCGTACCGACATGATCACCCGCATCGGCTCGGTGCAGCCGCGGCGCTCGCTGGCGATGGTGCAGCACGTCGACGGTTTCGGGACGCCCGGCCAGAAGCTCGACACGTTCGCCGCCGTCGCGCAGCCCCAGCGCTTCCGGATGGGCTTCAAGCTCTTCTACGACGAGGACGTCGACCTCATGGACCCCACCGCGGTACACCGGATCCGGCCGAAGGTCCGCTTCGTCAGCTTCCAGTAGCTCAGCTTCCAGTAACCCCCGGGGGGCCGCGGTAGCCCGTTGTCACCAGCGGAATGCACCGGTTTCGGTCCGAAGTCGGTGCATTCCGCTGGTGACGACGGAGAACGGCGACCACGGCAGCGGGTGAGGGGCGCTCAGAAGTAGTCGCGGATGTGCACCGGACGTCCCGTGAAGGCGGCGTCGAGGACGGCGTCGTGGTCGGCGGGGCCGTCGAGCAGGCCGAGCAGGCGCAGGTTGGCGCACTGCTGGGCGCCGCCCAGGAGCAGCGCCAGCCCGCGCGGATGCAGGCGGGGGCCGGCGGCCAGGGCGGCGTCGGTGCCGGGCAGCGGCGTCGCGACGCTGGGGTCGGCGCAGTCGCGGGCGGTGAGGTGCAGGCGGAAGCCGTGCTCGCCGACGCGGAGCGGCACCGGCTCCGCGCGGCCGCCGCTCACGGGGAGCCGCGGGTCGAGCGCGGCCACGGCGCCCACGAGGTCGGTGACCGCCAGCATGTAGGGGTGGCGCGCCACGACGTCCCACGTGTCGGCGGGCAGGACGAGCCGCGCCGGGTCGGGGCCGGAGGTGTGCACGCGCACCCGCCGCGCGACGGAGGCGAAGGTGCCCACCATCGCCCACAGCGCCTCGTAGCCGCCCGGTGCAGTGGCCATCAGGTCGCGCACCTCGAGCACGCCGGCGCCCTGGTAGCCGCCCGAGCGGTCCCAGGCCAGCATCCCGATCGGCTCGTCCTCGCGGCGGGCCACGGTGATCTCGGTGTCGGCGAGGTACTGCGCCGGGGTCTCGTCGTCGTACAGCGGGCCGGTGCGGGTGAGCGGACCGTGCTGGGCGCGGGCCCAGGCGGTGTAGACCGCCCGCGCCTGCTCGACGTGCTCGGGGCCGGCGCGATGCAGGGTCACCTCGCGGGGCGCGCGCAGCCGCGCGAGGTCGGCGGTGGCGAGCTCGACGGTGTCGTAGGAGCCGACGATCTCGTAGCCCTGGCCGCGGTAGATGCCCGGCGCGGTGGGGAACAGCGTCGAGACCGGCTGGCCCTGGGCGGCGGCGTGCTCGCGGATCAGGGGGAACAGCCGGCCCAGCAGGCCCGCACCGCGGTGCTCGGCCGCGATCGCCACCCCGGCGATGCCGCACGTCGGCACCTCGCGGCCGCCCAGCCAGGAGACCAGGTCCAGGGCGACCATCTTGGCGACCAGGCGCCCGCCGTCGAACACCCCGAGGTTGAGGCGACCCGGCCGGGGTGCCCGGGCTCCTCCGGAACCGCGGAGCCCTCCGGTCGGGACCGGTCCGGCTCCTCGGGCGCCGGTCGGGGCGCGCCGAAGGCCTCGTGGCTCAGGGCCTGCGCCTGGGCGTCGTCGTCGACGGTGAGCGGGCGGATCTCCCAGGAGTGCGCGGCCATGGGGCCAACCTAGGGCGTGTCTCCTGACTCGGATGCGCGGCGCCGGCGCCGCCCGCGCGGCGCCCCGGCAGCGTTGCCGATCCCTCGAAGACGCCCGGTCTGCGCTCGGACCGGCGCCTTGCCGGGCCACCACCCGAACGACGCCGGCATCCACGCCGAGTCAGGAGACACGCCCTAGGACGGTGTCCCGTCCAGCGCGCGCAGATAACGGTCGGTCTGACGCCGCTGGGCCAGGCCCGCGACCGGCCCGCCGAGCCGGGTGAGCCAGGAGCCGTGGCGCGAGAACGCGGCGACGGTGAGCCGCAGCGCGCCGTCGGGGAGTCGGTCGAGCACGAACAGCTCCTCGCCGCGCTCGGGGTGGCCGGGCAGGGTGCCGTAGACGAACCCCGCCCGATCGGGCTCCTCGATCACCTCGACCACCCGGCAGGGCGCGGTGAGCCCGAGCGGTCCGACACCGATGCGCACCTGCACCACCACGCCGGGCGCCACGCGCACCGCTGACGCCGTGACGCGCAGGCCCGCCCCCTCCTGCACGCCCCAGCGCAGCAGCCGCTCGGCGGCCACCTCGAAGTCGCGCCGCGCCAGCACCCGCTCCCGGCGGAACGCCGGCCAGCCCGCCGGCGGCTCGCGCAGCGTGGCGCCGACGTCGGGGTAGGTGAACGGGGCCGCGGCCAGGCGGGCCGCGACGTCGTCGGGGAGCAGTGAGACCACGCATCATCCTCACCCGCGGCGCCGCCGGCCGGTAGCGTCCTGCGGGTGATCGCCGCCCCGCTCGACCCGGTCCCGCTCGACGCCGCCGACCCGCTGGGGGCCCACCGCGACCGGTTCGTGGGCGCAGAGACGCCGCTGGTGTACTTCGACGGCAACTCGCTGGGGCGGCCGCTGCGCGTCACCGGTCCGCGCCTGGCCGCGTTCGTGGAGCAGGAGTGGGGCGGCCTGCTGATCCGGGGCTGGGACGAGGCGTGGATGGCGCTGCCCCAGCAGGTGGGCGACGACCTCGGCCGGATCTGCCTGGGCGCCGGCCC
The DNA here is from genome assembly GCF_964228225.1 of Nocardioides sp. Classification (GTDB taxonomy): domain Bacteria; phylum Actinomycetota; class Actinomycetes; order Propionibacteriales; family Nocardioidaceae; genus Nocardioides. The sequence continues at coordinate 60,386 of NZ_CAXQZB010000016.1, read as the reverse complement.
GGGGCGCACGATCATCGGCGACTCCACCACCGTGCTGCTCTACAAGGCCCTGCGCGCGGCCGTGGCTGCCCGCCCCGGGCGCACCGAGATCGTCGTGGACTCCGACAACTTCCCGACCGACCGCTACGTCGCCCGCGCGGTCGCCCAGGAGTGCGGTCTGACGCTGCGGTGGATCGAGGTCGACACCGCCGCCGGGGTCACCGAGCAGCAGCTCGCCGACGTCGTCGGGCCGCGCACGGCGGTCGTGCTGCTCAGCCACGTCGCCTACCGCTCGGCGTGGCTCGCCGACGCGGCCGCGCTCACCGCGCTCACCCACGAGGCCGGGGCGCTGGTGGTCTGGGACCTCAGCCACGCGGCCGGGGCGGTGGAGCTGGCGCTGGACGCGACCGGCGTCGACCTCGCGGTGGGCTGCACCTACAAGTACCTCAACGGCGGTCCGGGAGCGCCGGCGTACCTCTACGCCGGCGCGCATCTGATCGAGCAGCTGGACCAGCCCATCCAGGGGTGGATCGGGCACGCCGAGCCGTTCCTCATGGGCCCGGACTGGACGCCGGCGCCCGACCTGCGGCGGATGCTGTCGGGCACCCCGCCGATCCTCGGCATGCTGGCGATGCAGGACATGCTCGCCCTGCTCGACGAGGTCGGCCTGCCCGCGGTGCGCGCGAAGTCGATCGCCCTCACCGAGTACGCGATCGCGCTGGCCGAGGACCTGCTCGCCCCGCTCGGGGTGGCCCTCGCCTCGCCGCGCGACCCCGCCCGCCGCGGCGGTCACGTCACGTTCACCCACCCCGCGATGCGGGAGGTCGTGGCGGCGCTGTGGCGACGCGACGTGCTGCCCGACTACCGCGACCCCCACGGGCTGCGGCTGGGCCTGTCGCCGCTCTCGACGTCGTTCGCGGAGGTGGCCGCCGGCGTGGCCGCCGTCGCCGAGGAGCTGCAGCGGGGGTGAGCGGCCGGGCGCCGCACGCGTGCGACACTCGGCCCTCGTGAAGCGCCTGCTCCCTCTCCGCTCCGCCGGGTCCCGCGCCGACGACGGCGCGCCGCCGATGCCGGGGGAGATCCGGGTGCTCATCGGCTCGGCGTTCGTGATCGCCATCGGCTTCGGCATCGTGTCCCCGGTGCTGCCCGCCTACGCGCGCAGCTTCGACGTCGGCGTGGCCGCGGCGTCGGCCGTCGTCTCGATCTTCGCCTTCTTCCGCCTCGCCTTCGCCCCCGCCGGCGGCGCGCTGGTGACCCGGCTGGGCGAGCGCCCGGTCTACCTCACCGGGCTGCTCGTGGTGGCGGCCTCCAGCCTCGCCACGGCCTTCGCCCAGGACTACACCCAGCTGCTCGTGCTGCGCGGGGTGGGCGGCATCGGCTCGACGATGTTCACCGTCTCGGCGATGGCGCTGCTGGTGCGGCTCGCGCCGCCCACCATCCGGGGCCGGGTGTCCTCGGCCTACGCCAGCTCGTTCCTGCTCGGCGGCATGGTCGGGCCGCTGCTGGGGGGCGCGCTGGCCGGCTTCGGGCTGCGGCTGCCGTTCGTCGTCTACGCCGCCGCGCTCGTGGTGGCCGCGGCCGTGGTGTGGTTGCGGCTGCAGGAGGCGACGCCGGTGGCGACCGGCCCCGGCGACACCGCGGCGCCCCCGCCGATGCGCCTGGGCGAGGCCTGGGCGCACCCGGCCTACCGCGGGGCGCTGGCCTCGGCGTTCGCCAACGGCTGGTGCAACTTCGGGGTGCGGGTGGCCGTGGTGCCGCAGTTCGCCGTCGCCGTGCACGACGGCACCTGGGTGGCCGGCGTCGCCCTGGCCCTGGCGGCCCTCGGCACCGCCGCGATCCTGCCGCGCGGCGGCCGGATGACCGACGGCCTGGGACGTCGTCCCACCGTCATGCTCGGCCTCGCGGTCACCGCCCTCGGCCTGGGCCTCATCGGCTGGAGCGGCTCCCTGGCCGCGCTCCTGGTGCTCTCGGTGTTCTCCGGGGTCGGCGCCGGCTTCGTCAACCCCGCCCAGCAGGCCACGGTCTCCGACGTCGTCGGCAACGACCGCAGCGGCGGCAGCGTGCTCTCGGTGTTCCAGATGGCCCAGGACGCCGGCGCGATCGCCGGTCCGGTGATCGTCGGCGTCGTGGCCGACCGCGCCGGCTACGGCTGGGCGTTCACCGTGACCGGCCTCGTGGCGGCCCTCGCTCTGCTGCCCTGGCTCTCCGCGCCCGAGACCCGCCCCGCCCCCGCCGGGGAGGTCGCCGCGGGTTGACGTCGTACCAACCGTTCCTGCTGTTCCCAGGCCCGGAGACAGCAGGGACGGTTGGTACGACGGGGGTGCCCGGGGCCCCGGGGCCGTGGTGGGATGGCGGGATGGCGATCCCCGAGAGCGACCGCGTCCGACTCACCCCCGCCGAGGTGCACGCCGCCCTCGCCGCGCAGGAGCTGCACGACTGGGAGCTGCTCGCGGGGGTGCTCCACGCCCGCTACGCCACCGGGTCCTTCGCCGCCGGCGTCGCCCTGGTCGCGGCGGTCGGTGCCGCGGCCGACGCCGCGGACCACCACCCCGACCTCGACCTCAGCTACCCACGGGTCCTCGTGCGGCTGAGCAGCCACGACGTCGGCGGCATCACCGCCCGCGACCTGCGGCTGGCCCGCACGATCAGCGAGCTCGCGGCGGCGCAGGGCGCGCGCCCCGAGCGGGCCGCGGTGCAGGCCCTCGAGCTGAGCCTGGACACCGACGACCTCGACGTCGTCGCGCCCTTCTGGGCGGCGCTCCTCGGCTACCGCGCCTCCGGTGACGAGCTCGTCGACCCCGCCGGGAGGGGGCCGGTGGTGTGGTTCCAGCAGCGCGACCCGGCCGACCGGGGGTCGGGGGAGGGCCGGCGTCAGGCGTGGCACCCCGACGTGTGGGTGCCGGCGGACCAGGTGGCCTCGCGCGTCGAGGCGGCCCTCGCCGCCGGCGGCCGGCTGGTGTCCGACGCCGAGGCGCCGTCCTACATCGTGCTCGCCGACCCCGAGGGCAACCGGGTCTGTCTGTGCACCAGCCAGGGCCGCGGCCCGCAGGCCGGGTGACGCCCGCCTGATCGGCGGGACCCGTTCGGGCGTGCCGCGACGACGTCGTCGCCGCCATGCTCGAAGGCGTGAGTGTGCTGCCGTCCCCGCCCGCCCCGTCCGAGGGCGCCACGCCCGCCGACGTCGTCGCCTGGGTGGCGACGCACCTGGGCCACCTCGCGCGCGAGGGCGCCGACGGCGTGCGGGCCGGGGCGATCCGGGGCGGTCAGTCCGCCGCCGACGCCGCCCTCGCGGGCCTGGACGTGCGCGGCTACGCCCGCGACCGCAGCACCGTCCTGCCCGAGCACCGCCAGGGCGCCACCCGGATGTCGCCCTACGTGCGGCACGGGCTGGTGACGCTGCGCGAGCTCTGGGACGCCGTCACCGACGCCCCGCCGCGGGATCGGGACAAGTACCGCGACGAGCTGCTCTGGCAGGAGTACGCCCGCCACCTCTACGCCCGCGTGGGCCGCGACTCCGCGCGCCCCTACCGCGCCGAGCAGCCCCGGGTGGCGCAGCCCTGGAGCAACCCGTGGGACCGCAGCCTGCCCTGTCTGGAGGAGGCGGTGGGTCGTCAGCTGGTGCGCGACGGCTGGGTGGTGAACCAGAGCCGGATGTGGCTGGCCTCGCAGTGGGCCGTGCGGGGCGGCGTGGACTGGCGGGCCGGGGAGGACGCGATGTTCGCCCACCTGCTCGACGGCTCGCGGGCCGCGAACCGGCTGGGCTGGCAGTGGACCGTCGGCACGGGCAACGCCAAGCCGTACGGGTTCAGCCGCTGGCAGGTGGAGAAGCGGTCCCCGCAGCTGTGCCGGTCCTGCCCGCTCGCGGCGCGCTGCCCGATCGAGGACTTCCCCGACACCCCGCCCGGGCCGCCCGTGCAGGGCCCGGACCTGGGCCGCGGCCCCATCCCCGCCGGGCCGGAGCGGGTGAGCGGCGGGGGAGCCGACGCCGTCTGGCTCACCGCCGAGTCGCTCGGCGCCGGCGACCCGGCGCTGGCCGCCGACCCCGACCGCCCGGCGGTCTTCGTGCTCGACGCGCCGCTGCTGGCACGGCTGCGGCTCTCCGGCAAGCGGCTGGTGTTCCTCGCCGAGACCCTCGGCGACCTCGCCGCGCACCGCCACCTCGAGGTGCGGCTCGGTGCGGTGCCCGAGGAGCTGGCCGGTCGGCGCGTGGCGGTCACCCACGCGCCGGTGCCGGGGTTCGCGCGGCTGCGGCGCCGCGTCGACGTCGTCGAGGAGCACCCGTATCCGTGGCTGGTCGTGCCGCGGCCCGCGCCGCTGCGCTCCTTCTCGGCCTGGCGGCAGGGCGCGCGGCCGCGCTGAGGTCCCGGCGTCGCGTGGTGCGGCCGGGCAGGATCGGGGCATGCAGCCGCGCCTGAACTTCGTCACCCTCGCCGCCGCCGACCTCGCCGCGAGCCGTCGCTTCTACGTCGACGGTCTGGGATGGCCGGTGCGGTTCGCCGGGGAGGAGGTGCTGATGCTCGACGTCGGACCGATGCTCGTGCTCTCGCTGTGGCGGCGCGACGCCTTCGAGGCCGAAGCCGGTGACGTGGGTGCCGGGGCTGCCCCGATCACGCTGGCCCACAACCTGGACTCCCCGGCCGGCGTCGACGCCGCCGTGGCGGCCGCCGTCGCGGCCGGCGGGGTGCTGCACCGTGCCCCGGAGTCCCGCGCCTGGGGTGGCTACTCCGGCTACGTCCTGGACCCCGACGGCTACCGCTGGGAGATCGCCTGGAACCCGGACTTCGTCGTCGGCGAGGGGTGAGCGCCGCCCGTCGCGGCGGACGGGGCCGGGGAGCCGGCGGCGCCGAATGCCGGGACGGGCGTCCCGCCATTCGGGACCGCTGGCAGACTGGCCTATGGCATCGCAGCGCCGCGCGTTACCCTGGGGTCATGCTCGACCTCCTCGTATCCGACCGACGCGCCGACTGAGTCCACCGACGACGGCACGCCAGTCAGCGCGTCACCCCTCGAAGCCACTCCGGCCGAGGGGTTTTTGTTTGCCCACCACCTCTTCTTCGCAGACAGGAACCACCACCAGCATGAGCGCAGAGACCTCCGGCGCGATCACGGGTGCGCAGAGCCTGATCAGTTCCCTCGAGGCCGTCGGTGTCGACACGATCTTCGGCATCCCCGGCGGGGCGATCCTGCCGGCCTACGACCCCCTGATGGACTCCTCGATCCGTCACATCCTGGTGCGCCACGAGCAGGGCGCCGGCCACGCCGCCCAGGGGTTCGCCTCCGCGACCGGTCGGGTCGGGGTGTGCATGGCGACGTCGGGCCCGGGTGCCACCAACCTGGTCACGCCCATCGCCGACGCCCACATGGACTCGGTGCCGATGGTGGCGGTCACCGGCCAGGTCGGCGCGTCCTCGATCGGGACCGACGCCTTCCAGGAGGCCGACATCCGCGGCATCACGATGCCGATCACCAAGCACAACTACCTGGTCACCGACCCCGCCGACATCCCGCGCACGATCGCCGAGGCCTTCCACCTCGCCAGCACCGGGCGCCCCGGCCCCGTCCTGGTCGACGTCGCCAAGTCGGCGCTGCAGTCGATGACGACGTTCACCTGGCCGACCGAGCTGCACCTGCCCGGCTACCGTCCCGTCACCAAGCCGCACGCCAAGCAGATCCGCGAGGCCACCCGGCTGATCCTCGAGGCCAAGCGCCCGGTCCTCTACGTCGGCGGCGGCACGATCCGCGCCCGCGCGCACCGCGAGCTCGCCGAGCTCGCCGCCCTCACCGGCATCCCGGTCGTCACCACGCTGATGGCGCGCGGCGCGTTCCCCGACGGCCACCCGCAGCACCTCGGCATGCCCGGCATGCACGGCACGGTGGCCGCGGTGGCGGGCCTCCAGCGCAGCGACCTGATCATCAGCCTCGGCGCCCGCTTCGACGACCGCGTCACCGGTCAGCTGGAGAGCTTCGCCCCCGGCGCGCTGGTGATCCACGCCGACATCGACCCCGCCGAGATCGGCAAGAACCGCCACGCCGACGTGCCGATCGTCGGCGACGTCCGCGAGGTGCTGCTCGACCTCATCGTCGCCCTCAAGGCCGAGGAGGCCGCGGGCCGCACCGGCGACTACGAGGCCTGGGTCGGCTTCCTCACCGGCGTCAAGAACAAGTACCCGCTGGGCTACGACCTGCCGCCCTCCGGCCTCTCGCCGCAGTACGTGATTGAGCGGCTGGGCAAGATCGCCGGCGAGCAGACGATCTTCACCTCCGGGGTCGGTCAGCACCAGATGTGGGCCGCGCAGTTCATCAACTACACCCAGCCCAACACCTGGCTGAACTCCGGCGGCCTCGGCACCATGGGCTACGCCGTGCCGGCCGCGATGGGCGCCAAGGTCGGCATGCCAGACCGCACCGTGTGGGCCATCGACGGCGACGGCTGCTTCCAGATGACCAACCAGGAGCTCGCGACCTGCGCGATCAACAACATCCCGATCAAGGTCGCGGTCATCAACAACGAGTCCCTCGGCATGGTGCGCCAGTGGCAGTCGTTGTTCTACAACGAGCGCTACTCCAACACCGACCTGCACTCCAAGCGGATCCCCGACTTCGTCAAGCTCGCCGACGCCTACGGCTGCGTGGGCCTGGCGTGCGAGTCGCCCGACGACGTCGACGCCACGATCGAGAAGGCCATGGAGATCGACGACGTCCCGGTCGTGGTCGACTTCCGGGTGCACCGTGACGCCATGGTGTGGCCGATGGTCGCCGCCGGCGCCAGCAACGACGACATCAAGTACGCCCGCGACCTCGCCCCCGACTTCGAGGAGAACGACCTCTGATGTCCCGCCACACCCTCTCCGTCCTGGTCGAGAACAAGCCGGGCGTGCTCGCGCGCATCGCGGCACTGTTCAGCCGCCGGGCCTTCAACATCCACAGCCTCGCCGTCGGCCCCACCGAGCACCCGGAGATCTCGCGGATGACGATCGTCGTCGACGTCGAGTCCACCCCGCTGGAGCAGGTGACCAAGCAGCTGAACAAGCTGGTCGAGGTCATCAAGATCGTCGAGCTCGACCCCACCGCCTCGGTGCACCGCGAGCTCGTGCTCGTCAAGATCGCCGCCACCGCCGAGACCCGCGGGCAGGTGCTCGACACCGTGCAGCTGTTCCGGGCCAAGGTGGTGGACGTCGCCGCCGACGCCGTGACCGTGCAGATCACCGGCAACGCCGGCAAGATCGCCGACTTCCTCGCCGTGCTCGAGCCCTTCGGGATCCGCGAGCTCGTGCAGTCCGGCATGGTGGCCATCGGCCGCGGCTCCCGCTCGATCTCGGAGCGCTCGCTGCGCCCCGTGAGCGTGCCCGTGCCCTCGGTCTCCGCCTGACACCCCTCGACCTCAACCCCCACCCCGCACCAGACCTAAGGAGAAGCCACCAGTGGCTGAGATGTTCTACGACGACGACGCCGACCTGTCCCTGATCCAGGGCAAGAACGTGGCCGTCATCGGCTACGGCAGCCAGGGGCACGCCCACGCGCTGAACCTGCGCGACTCCGGTGTCGACGTGCGCGTCGGCCTGAAGGAGGGCTCCAAGAGCCGGGCCAAGGCCGAGGAGCAGGGCCTGAAGGTCCTCACCCCCCGCGAGGCCGCGGAGGAGGCCGACGTCATCGTCATCCTCGCCCCCGACCAGGTGCAGCGCCACCTCTACGCCGAGGACATCGCCCCGGCGCTGGCCGAGGGCGACACCCTGGTGTTCGGTCACGGCTTCAACATCCGCTTCGGCTACATCGAGCCGCCGGCCGGTGTCGACGTGATCCTGGTGGCCCCCAAGGCTCCCGGGCACACCGTGCGCCGCGAGTACGTCGCCGGTCGCGGCATCCCGGACATCATCGCCGTGGAGCAGGACGCCAGCGGTCAGGCCTGGGAGCTCGCGAAGTCCTACGCCAAGGCCATCGGCGGCACCCGCGCGGGCGTCATCAAGACGACCTTCACCGAGGAGACCGAGACCGACCTGTTCGGTGAGCAGGCCGTCCTGTGCGGTGGCGTCTCGCAGCTGATCCAGTACGGCTACGAGACCCTCACCGAGGCGGGCTACCAGGGCGAGATCGCCTACTTCGAGGTGCTCCACGAGCTCAAGCTCATCGTCGACCTCATGTGGGAGGGCGGCATCGCCAAGCAGCGCTGGTCGGTGTCCGACACCGCCGAGTACGGCGACTACGTCTCGGGTCCGCGCGTGATCGACCCGCGGGTGAAGGAGAACATGAAGGCGGTGCTCGCCGACATCCAGAGCGGTGCCTTCGCGCAGCGATTCATCGGCGACCAGGACGCCGGCGCGCCGGAGTTCCTGGAGCTGCGGGCCAAGGGTGCCGCCCACCCTATCGAGGAGGTCGGCAAGGGCCTGCGCGCGCACTTCTCGTGGCAGCAGCAGGACGCCGACTACACCGAGGGTTCCGCCGCGCGCTGACGCTCCCCGCACCACCCCACGAGCCCGGACCGCACGGTCCGGGCTCGTGTGCGTCCGGCCGGGAATGCCGTGGCCCCACCGAGCGCTGCACCCGGTATGCGTGTGGAGATCTGGAGCGACGTCGTGTGCCCGTGGTGCTACCTCGGGAAGCGCCGGCTGGAGGAGGCCCTGGCCGGGTTCGAGCACCGGGACGAGGTGGAGGTCGTCTACCGCTCCTTCGAGCTCGACCCCGCCGCGCCCGCGCACGGCCACGGCGACCGGGAGCCGACGCTCGTCGCGCTCACCCGCAAGTACGGCCGCTCCGAGAGCCAGATGCGGGCGATGATGCAGCAGCTCATCGCGACCGCCGCCGAGGAGGGCCTGGCCTTCCGCCTGCTCGAGACCGTGCACACCTCGACCCGCGACGCGCACCGGCTGCTCCACCTGGCCCGCGAGGTCGGGGGCCCGGCGTTGCAGTACCGGCTGAAGGAGGCGCTCTTCGCCGCCTACTTCACCCGGGCGCAGGACGTCGCCGACCCGGCGGTGCTCGCGGCCGTGGCCGCCGAGGTGGGTCTGGACGCCGACCGCGTGGCGCAGGTGCTGGCGGGTCAGGAGTACGCCGCGCAGGTGCAGGCCGACATCGACGCCGCCCACGAGCTCGGGGTCGGTGGGGTGCCGTTCACCGTCGTGGACGGCCGCTACGGCATCTCGGGCGCGCAGCCGGCGGAGGCGATCGGGCAGGTGCTCGAGCGCGCCTGGTCCGAGCGCCCCGCGGTGACGGTGGTCGCGGCCGGGGGCGCGGGCGGCGACGCCTGTGGCCCCGACGGCTGCCCGATCTGAGGTCGGGGCCCTCACCGGCGGCGGTCCCCGCGCACGGGAGCGAGGGTGTGCCCGAGCGCGGCGACGAGCCCGTGCGCCGTGCCGGGGTCGATCAGGACGGGCCGGACCGCCCCCTCGGCCTCGCTGAGCAGGAGCCAGGGTTGGTCGTCGTCGTGCCGCTGCACGAGCTGCACCAGCATCACGACGTCGCGCGGGCGGTGGGCCAGCGACGCCGGGTCGACCCGCGCCACCCGGCCGGGGACGTCGACCGGCTCCCCGTGGTGGGCCCCATCCTCGGGGTGGTCGGTGGCGAGGTGCTCGCGCACGCACCACCTCGGGCAGGGATGCGGCTCGGGCCGTGGCCGGTCCGTCGGTGGGGTCTGGTGCTCCACGAGTGCGCCTTCCGAGTAGCCGAGCAGGTGGTCCCGTACCGTAGGCACGGACCGGTGACAATCCCGGGGCGCGCGGGGGGATCCCTCCCGTCAACAGCGGGATCAGGGATGAGATTCCCATCTTCAGGTGACCGGTTGTGGATGATCCGCCGCCAAGGATGGTGCCCATGAGCGACGACGCGCCCACGTGGGAGGAGTACGGCCGCGCCATGGGGGTGCGTCTCCAGCAGGCCCGCGCGGCCAAGGGCATCAGCCAGGAGCGGGTGGCCCACCTGTGCGGCCTGGCCGGCTACACCTACCAGAAGTTCGAGAAGGGCGAGTCGCGCCCCGGCGTGCCGCTCAACCCCCGTCTCACGACGCTCACCGCGCTCTCCCAGGTGCTGGAGATCCCGCTGGCCGAGCTGCTGCCGCCGCCGTACCCCGCCGTCGAGTACTGATCCCGCGCCGATGGCCGCCGCCGCCGGACCGGCGGCCGTTCGTCCTCTGCGCCGGCTCGTGCCGGCCGTGGCGTCGACGCTGCTGGCCCTGCTGCTGATCCTGCTCCCGGGCTGCACCGGACCCGGTCCTCGCGGCTCCGGGACGGGTGCGGGCGGGGGCACGTCCGGGGTCTTCCCGGGCCTCCCTGGTCTCCCAGGCGACCCGGGGGTCACGCGTCCGCTGCCCCGGCCCGCGGGGCCGGCGGCCCTCCTCGGCCTGGAGCCGGGCTGGGGTCCCTCGCGACGGGACCTGGACCGTGCCGCGCGGGCGGTGCGCCGACTCGACGTCGCCACCCTGGCCGGGCAGGTGATCTGGGCCCGTGTCGACGGCCCGCTGGCGGGCGTCGAGGCGCGGCGTCTCCGCCTGGGCGGCCTCGTGGTCCTCGGGACCCGTGACGCGACCGCGCTGCGACGCGAGGTCGCCGCCCTCCGGCCGCCGACGGCGGGGGTCCCCGTCCCGGTCGTGGCCGTGGACCAGGAGGGCGGCCCGGTGGTGCGGGTCTCGGGCGGAGGGCCGCCGCTGCCCGCGGCCATGGCGGTCGGCGCGGTGGACGACCCCGACCTGGCCCGTCGCGCCGGCCGGGCGCTCGCCCGGCAGACCGTGGCGGCCGGGGTCGTCTGGGACCTCGCTCCGGTGCTCGACGTCGTCGACCCCGACGCGGACGTGACCCTCGGAGCCCGCTCCCTGGGGGCCGACCCCCGGCGGGTCGCGGTGCTCGGGGAGGAGGTGGCCCGCGGGCTGTGGGACGGCGGTGCGGTCCCAGTGGTCAAGCACTTCCCCGGTCTGGGGTCGGTCGACGTCGATCCCCATCGCGGGCTCCCGGTGCAACGCCGCGCGCCCTCGGTGCTGCGGGCGCTGGACGAGGCGCCGTTCGCCGCGCTGGTGCGGCGCGGCATCCCGGCGGTGATGGTGGCCCACGTCGTCGTGCCGGGCTGGGACCCGACCGCACCGGTGTCGCTCTCCCGCGCCGGGATCAGCGGCGAGCTCCGGGGCAGGCTGGGCTTCGCGGGCGTGGTGATGACCGACGCCCTCGACATGGGTGCGCTGCGCCGCCCCGCCGGTCCCGCCCGTACCGGTCCGCCCCCGGTCGTCGCGGCGCTGCGGGCCGGTGCCGACGTCGCCCTCATGCCGCCCGACCCGTCGGCCGCGCGCGACGCGGTGGTCGCGGCGGTGCGGGACGGGGTGCTGACCCGTCGCCGGCTGGAGCAGGCGGTCGCGCGGGTCTGGGCGCTGCGGGCGCTGCGGGCCGCGACGCCCCCGGTGCCGGCGCCGGGCACGGACCGGGTGGCGGTCGAGCTCGCCCGGCGGGCGATCACGCAGGTGCGCGGTCCGTGCGCCCCGGCGTCGGTGGACCCGCGGATGGCGGTGCGCTGGATCGGTCCGACGCCGTGGCGCGACGCCGCGCAGCGGGCCTGGGCGCGGGTCGGGGGTCGGTCGGTGCGCACACGGAGCCCGCGCGACACCGTGACCGTGCGCCTGCTGGCCGGTCCGCCCGCACCGGCACGCCGGGGCGCGGAGCCTCCCGGCGTCGCCGTGTCGGTCGGAGACCCCCGGTGGCTGCGGGGGAGCGGGGCGCGGCGTCAGGTCGCGATCTGGGGCGACGCGCCGGCCGACTGGGCCGCGCTCGCCCGGGTGCTGCACGGCGACGCCGTCGCGCCCGGACGTCTCCCGGCGCCGTGGTCCGGCACCGGGGACGCCGGCTGCGGCTGAGCAGGGTGCCCCTCAGCCGCGCAGCCGGGTGTTGCCCTCCGGGGCGCCGTCGCGGAGGAGACGCTTGGCGAAGCACTGGCTCGGCACGATGCCGCGCGCCGAGCACCAGCCGTTGGCCGCCCCGGGCCGGGCGAACGGGACGCCGGTGACGACCACCCAGTAGCCGTCCAGCTCGTAGGCGTCCCAGGCGGTGCTGGAGAGCAGGCGCACGCCGGGGTACTCCAGGCGCAGCTCGAGGTACTGGCGGTAGATGTCGCCCAGGGAGTAGCGGCGGTCGGTGTAGTCGTCGTAGGTGCCCTGCCGCTTGGAGGACAGCTGCGGCACCCACGACCCCTCGAGGTCGAGCAGCCCCGGCTCGTCGGCGGCCGCCTGGCGCCGCAGCGCCACCTCGGCGGTGCGCTCGTTCTCGGCGGCGTCGGTCAGCGGTGCGGCGGCGACGGCGAGTCGCTGGCCGCCCTCGGGGCCGTCGCCGGTGGGGGCGGGGCCGTCCTCGGTCCCCGCGCCGGTCCCGTCGGGGACCTCGCGGCAGGCCACGACCAGGGTGCCGCGCCGGATCTCCTGCTCGATCACCTCGGGGTCCACCCAGGCGCTGCCCGGCACGAAGTCGACGGTGAGCAGGCCGGTGGGGTCCTCGAACCCCGGCACGTGCAGCGGGGTCCGGCTCAGGTCGACGGTGCCGCGCACCAGCGGCGCCTCGGCCGCGCCCGGCAGCCCGCCGAGATCGGCCACCAGGGAGGAGGTGAGCGCCAGGTCGAGCACGCCGCCGGGCACCCACTCGCCGTCGGGACACACCGGGCGGACCTCGAACTCGATCCGGACCGCCAGGTCCTGCGCCTGCGCGCGCGTGGGCACCAGGTCGAGGGTCCGCCCGCAGGAGGTGACCAGGGCGATGCCGCCCGCCGTCCCCGCCGCGTCGGGGGAGTCGGTCGGGCCGACTGAGTCGGTCGGGCCGGCGGAGTCGGTCGGGTTGGAGGAGTCGATCGCCCCGCTGTCCTCGGACGTCGTCGCCGCGGGGGTGAGCAGCCGACCCTCGGCACTCACCCGGTCCGGGCCCTGCGACACCAGGCGGTGCGCCGCGTAGGCCGCGCCGGTGGCCACCAGGGCGGCGAGCGCGAGTGCCGTCGCGAGGACGGTGGCGCGCACGAGTCCCGTCGGCAGCCCCGCCGGGCGTGCGGGAGTCGCCGGGCCCGCCGGGCCCGCCGGACCGGCGGGCGGAGGGGGCGGGGCGTGCGCACCGGTCGGCGGGGGCGGCGGCGGGAGCGGCGCCCGGGGGACCGGTGCCGGGACCGGCGGGGCGGGGACGGCGCCGCAGCCGGGGCAGGGGGACGTGGCCGGGAGCCCGCCGCGCTCGGTGCCGCAGTCGGTGCAGAAGCGGGGGGCGCTCATGCCGCACCCCCGGTCGTGCCCGGGACGGGCGGCGTCGCGGTGGGCCGTCGTCGACGCCCGGTGCGCAGGAGCACCAGGGCGAGGCCCACGAGCGTGAGTGCACCGCCGACCGCGCCCGCACCCCACACGACCGGGCGGCGGTACCACCGTTCGATGCGGCCGATCGGCTCGAGCGCGGCCACCACCGGGGTGCCGAGGTTGCCGTCGGCGTCCATGGGCACCAGCGCGACCTCCCAGGGGCCCTCCCGGAAGTCCACGGGCACGCGGGCCTCGCGGGCGTCGCCGTCGAGGATCCGCACCGGATCGCCGTCGACCGTCACCACCCAGCGCAGCGGCTGCTGGTCGCCGGCCCGCCAGGACACGTCGAGCAGGACGTCGTCCGTGCGCCGCTGCGCCCGGGCCGTGAGGTCGGAGGCGTTGGGCACCCGGGGCACCAGTCCGCGGGTCGGCTCGGCCTCGACCGCGACCGACGCCGAGGCGTTGGCGCTGCGACCGCGGTCGTCGACCGCCACGACCTGCATCACCCCGCGGTAGCCGGGCGTGTAGGTATGGGTCAGGGTGGGCCCGGTGGTGGTCTCGTCGGTGAACCCGTCGCCGTCGACGTCCCACAGGAACGAGACCAGTTCCCCCTCCGCGGCGGTCGAGGCGGAGGCGTCGAAGTGCACCTCGCGGCCCGCCGCGACGTAGTAGGAGGCGTCGTCGAGCACCACCGTGGGGCGCGCGGCGATGTCGTCCAGGGCCGCGCTCAGGCTCGTGGTGGCGTCGCGGTCGAGTGGGATCACCTGCCCCGAGGTGCGTGCCGCGAGGTCGCGGTAGGGGCGGGCGAGGCGGCCCGGCACCACGGGGAAGACGTTGACCGGATCGATCTCGAGCGCCCGGCGCTCCACCTGCGGCAGGGTCTCCCCGCCGGTGCGGTCGGGCTCGTGGAACGGGGCGTCGGTGAGCACGACGGCGGCCTTGGTGGCGCCGTAGGTCCAGTCGAGGGTGTCGAACCCGAGCATCAGCGCGTGCAGCAGGCCCTCGGGGGTGTCGTCCCCGCCGGTGGCGGTGAGCGAGAGCAGGCCGGACTCGAAGACCCCGACGTCGTCGGTGAAGTCGACGACCACCTGGGCCGGTGGGGAGTCGCCGGAGTCGCGGTACTCCAGCAGCGCCACCCGCGAGTCGAGGGCCAGGATGCGGTCGGCCTCGGTGCGCGCGAAGGTGATCGCGTCGTCGATGTTGTCGCTCATCGACCCGGTGGTGTCGATGACGAACACCACGTCCCGACCGGTCGTGCCGGGCGCGGACGCGGCGTCGTCGGGCGGGTCGAGCACGAGGTTGCGCACGCCCAGGCGCTCCACGACGCGGTCGGCCAGACAGCTGATGCCGGACTCGACCGTGGTGGGCGCGCCGGCGAGGTCGACGCACGCCACCGGGAACTCGTCGGCGTCGCGGTAGCCGCGCGAGTGGACCCGGCGCGCCGCCTCGTCGGGAAGGACGGTGCCCTGGCCGCACACGCCGTCGCCCGCCAGGCACAGGGAGTCGGCCACCGCGCGCACCGACTTCGGGAGGCCCGGGGTGATGGCGTCCGTGAGGCCGCCCTTCCGGGCGAGGCCGGGGTCCAGGTCGCTCATCGACTCCGGGGCCCGGGGATCGTGGTTGGGATCCGCGATCAGCGCGACGGCGGCGATCTGACGGGTGACCTCGCGCGAGGGCGCGAGGTAGCCGTCGGTGCGGAACTGGCCCAGGAACTTGTCCGGGTTGACGATCTCGCCGCGCAGGTAGGAGTTCACGACGTCGGCCCCCTGGGAGTACCCGGCGAGCACGTACCGGGTCGCGGTGCCGCAGCTCTCCCACTGCCGCTGCAGCGTGCGGTGCAGCTCGCGGATCCCGGAGGTCACGGAGTTCGAGTAACCTCCTGCGGCCCACGGCACGATCGAGAGGTCGGCCCGAGGAACGGCGATCGCGGGGTAGCGGATCGGCGTCCAGCTCAGCCGCAGCTGGCCGCCGGTGCGGGCGTTGATCTGCTGCACCAGGTCGTAGAGGAACGGCGTCGACGTGGCGGGGGAGTACCCGGTGTCGGGGTCGCCGGTGAGCGCGGTGCCGCTCGCCAGGCCGGACGTGCCCGTGGCGGGGTCGACGGGGTCGAAGGCGTCCCAGGTGGCGCCGTACCCGGCGGTGGGGTTCGTCGGGTCGTACGGCTGGGCGCCCGGCCCGGTCTGCGGGGCCTCGCCCGAGCCGCGCACGACGTAGACGATCACCTCGGCACAGGAGTCCGTCGCCGCCGACGCCGGCAGCGGCGGGGTGGCGAGCACGGCGAGGGCGCCGGAGACGCCGAGGGTGAGCGCGAGTATTCGTCGGGCCCGACGGGGCGGGCGGGCGGTCGGGAGGTCGCGGTCGCGCGGGGCTGGGGACACGGGGCGATCTCCTGGGGCTGCGGGGGCCGGGCTCCGGGGAGGGAGCGTGGGGGAACTCTAGGACGGATCCGCGTGGTCGGCACGGAGGGCAGCGCCGTCCGGCGTCGCCCACCGCGCGTGCGACAAAGGTGAGGCTCACCTCACGTTGGTAAGGCTTGCCTCAACAGTGCTACGGTCGACCGGTGCTGAGCAACTTCCTCATCGGACTGCGGGAGGGCCTGGAGGCCTCGCTCGTGGTGAGCATCCTGCTCGCCTACCTCGTGAAGTCGCAGCGGCGTCATCTCGCCCGCTACATCTGGATCGGCGTGGCGGGTGCCGTGGCCGTCTCGGTCGGCTTCACGCTGCTGCTCGGGCTGCAGTCCCGCAAGCTCGACCACCGTTCCCAGGAGCTGCTGGGCGGTGTGCTGTCGCTCGTCGCGGTCGTGTTCGTGACGTTCATGATCTTCTGGATGGCGGGCGCCGCGCGCTCGATCGCCGGCGACCTGCGCGGGCGCATCGACGCCGCCGCCGGCAGCCCCGGCGCCCTCATGCTGATCGGGCTGGTCTCGGTCGGGCGCGAGGGCATGGAGACCGCCGCCATCCTGTGGGCCAACACCCAGACCGCGACCGGCCGCGACCAGGTCGCCGGCACCACCACCTCGACCACCCCGCTCCTCGGCGCCCTGCTCGGCATCGCCACCGCGGTGGTGCTCGGCTACCTCCTCTACCGCGGCGCCATCACGATCGACCTGGGCCGCTTCTTCGCCGTCACCGGCGCCCTGCTGGTCGTGGTGGCCGCCGGCGTGCTCGCCTACGGCGTGCACGAGCTGCAGGAGATCGACCTGCTCCCCGGCGGCGACGCGATCGCCTGGGACATCTCGGGCGTGCTCAGCGTCGGCAGCTGGTACGGCTCCCTGCTGGCCGGACTGTTCAACATCACCCCGCGGCCCTCGGTGCTCGAGGTCGTGGCCTGGACGGCCTACGTCGTGCCCGTGATGGTGCTGTTCCGCCGCGCGCTCCGTGCCCGACCGGCCCGACCGGCCCGGCCCGCCCCGGACGCCGCGACCGCCTGACGCCCCGGCCCCTTCCTGCTCGGCCCCTTCCTGCTCGGCCCCCAGCCCCGCATCCGCCCCCTCACCCCGGAGGACCACCGTGTCATCCCGTCCTGCCCATCCGGCCCGTCCACTCCTCCTCGGTCTCCTCGCCGCCACCGCCCTGGCCGGCTGCGGCACCGAGAGCACCGCCGCCCCCGAGGCCGGCGACCCCCGCGCGCTCGTGGTCACCTCCCGCGACGACGCCTGCGAGCTCTCCGCCGTCACCGCCCCGGCCGGCACGCTGACGTTCGCCGTCAGCAACGAGGGCCGCGACGTCACGGAGTTCTACCTGCTCGCCGACGACGGGCTGCGGATCATCGGCGAGGTCGAGAACATCGGGGCGGGCGCGGGCAACCGGCTCACCGTCACCGCGCCGGCCGGCGACTACGTGGCGGTCTGCAAGCCCGGCATGAGCGGCGACGGGCTGCGGCAGGCCTTCACCGTCACCGAGTCCGACGACGACGCCCCCGCGATCAGCGCCGACGACCAGGTGCTGATCGACCAGGCGCTGGCCGGCTACGCCGCCTACGTGCGCGACCAGACCGACCAGCTGCTGGCCCGCACCGAGGAGTTCGTCACCGCCTACGGAGCCGGCGACGACGACCGCGCGCGGGCGCTCTACCCCGTGGCCCGCACCCACTGGGAGCGGATCGAGACGGTCGCGGAGTCCTTCGGCGACCTCGACCCCCGGATGGACCTGCGCGAGGCCGACCTGGAGCCCGGGCAGACCTGGACCGGGTGGCA
Organism: Nocardioides sp.; assembly: GCF_964228225.1. Taxonomy (GTDB): domain Bacteria; phylum Actinomycetota; class Actinomycetes; order Propionibacteriales; family Nocardioidaceae; genus Nocardioides. Next base: position 42,984 of record NZ_CAXQZB010000016.1, on the reverse strand, counting down.
CCTGCTGGAGAAGGACCTGTGGCCGGCCGAGGCCGAGGCCGGGTACGCCGGTCTCACCCCCGCCGAGCGCCGCCGCTACGCAGGACAGCTGCTCGCGGACACCCGCGACCTCCGCGCGCGCGTCGCCGACCTGACCTACACCGTCGACGACATCGCCAACGGCTCGCGCGGCCTGCTGGAGGAGGTCGCCACCGGCAAGGTCACCGGTGAGGAGGAGCGCTGGTCCCACACCGACCTGTGGGACTTCCAGGCCAACGTCGACGGCGCCCGCGTGGCCTTCGAGGGCGTCGCGCCGATCGTGGAGCGTCGCGAGCCCGCGCTGGCCGCCACCCTCACCGAGCGCTTCGCGGCCCTGCAGGACCTGCTCGACCGACACCGCGAGGGGGAGGGGTTCGTGACGTACACCGCCCTGGACCCCGCCGAGGTCAAGGCGCTCGCCGACGCCGTGAACGCGCTCTCCGAGCCGCTCTCGCGGCTGACCGCGGCCGTCGTGTGAGCGGTCAGCACCTCCCGGACGGGACGGGGGGCGCCCCCACGGCTCCCCGCTCCGGCCGGCTGTCGCGCCGCCGGCTCCTCGGCGGGGCCGCCCTCGGTGGTGCCGCCGTCGGGGGTGCGGCGCTGGGCGGGGTCGCCGTCGCGCCCAGCCGTGACGACGTCACCGACGCCGGGAGCGCGACCGGCGGCGTCGTCGCCTTCCACGGCGCCCACCAGGCGGGGATCGTCACCCCGGCGCAGGACCGGCTCCACTTCGCCGCCTTCGACGTGACCACCACCGACCGTGCCGAGCTGGAGCAGCTGCTGCGCGACTGGACCGACGCCGCCCGCCGCCTGACCCGCGGGCTGCCGGCGGGCGCGGGTGCGGTGGGCGGCGACCCCCTGCTGCCCCCGGACGACACCGGCGAGGCGCTCGGGCTGCCCGCCGCGCGGTTGACGATCACGATCGGTGTGGGTCCCTCGCTGTTCGACGACCGGTTCGGGCTCGCCGAGAGGCGGCCGGCGGCGCTGCGCTCCCTGCCGCACTTCCCCGGCGACGTGCTCGACCCCGCGCGCAGCGACGGCGACCTGGCGGTGCAGGCGTGCGCCGACGATCCGCAGGTGGCGGTGCACGCGGTCCGCACCCTGGCCCGGATCGCCTTCGGGCGCGCCTCGGTGCGCTGGTCGCAGCTCGGTTTCGGGCGCACGTCGTCGACGAGCACGACCCAGCAGACCCCGCGCAACCTGTTCGGCTTCAAGGACGGCACCGCCAACCTCAAGGCCGAGGAGACCGCGGCCGTGGACGAGCACGTCTGGGTGGGCGTCGACGACGATCCGGCGGCCGCCTGGCTGGCCGGGGGGTCCTACCTCGTGGCACGCCGGATCGCGATGGACATCGAGGTCTGGGACCGCCAGCCGCTGGCCGACCAGGAGGCGATCGTGGGGCGCACGAAGGGGGAGGGCGGGCCGCTGTCGGGCGGACCGGAGTCCGCGGCGCCCGACTTCGCCGCCGTCACGGGCACCGCGCCCACCATCCCGGTCGACGCCCACGTGCGCGTCGTGCATCCCGACGCCCACGGCGGGGCGCGCATGCTGCGCCGCGGCTACAACTTCGTCGACGGCTCCACGGGGCTCGGTGCGCTGGACGCCGGGCTGTTCTTCCTGGCCTACGTGCGCGACCCCGATCGGCAGTTCGTGCCCGTGCAGGCGGCGATGTCGCGCGCGGACGCCCTGCGGGAGTACCTCACCGTCACCGGCTCGGCGCTGTTCGCCGTGCTGCCGGGCACTGACGAGGCCGGCTTCCTCGGCGAGACGCTGTTCGCCTGAGCGACCCGCCCCGGGGCATCCGGCTCAAGCCACCAGCACCCGGTCGCGCCCCCGTGGGACGGGCCGGTCGCCGTCGGCGCCCGCCGCCGCCCACGCCTCGGCCAGCCGCGGCAGCGCGGCGCGCAGGTCGTCGACCGGGCGCGCCCAGGGGATCCGGACGAACCGGTCGAGGCCGCCGGCCACGGCGAACACCGGACCGGCGGTGAGGGCGACGTCGCGCCGCTCGGCCTCGCGCGCCAGCGCCGTCGCGCGGGCCCGGGGCAGCCGGCACCACACGGCGAGCCCGCCGCCGGGGCGGTGGAAGGTCCAGTCCGGCAGCTGCTCGGCGAGGCCGTCGAGCAGCACACCGCGCTGGGCGCGCAGCCGCGCGAGATGCTCGGGCAGCACCGGTCCGCGCGCCAGCAGCCGGGCGAGCACCAGCTGCTCCAGGACCGGTGCGCCCAGGTCGAGCACGAGCCGGGCCGCCACGACGTCGTCCACCAGCTCGCGCGGGGCCCGGATCCAGCCGAGTCGCAGCCCGCCCCAGAACGACTTCGAGGCCGAGCCGAGGGTGACGGTCCCGGGGGCGAACGCGGCGAACGGGGGTGGCATCTCCTGGCCGTCCAGGGCCAGCGCCTGGTGGGCCTCGTCGACGATCGCCACGGTGCCGGCGGCGCGCAGGTGGGCCGCGTAGGCCGCGCGCTGGTCGGCGGTCATCACGTGCCCGGTGGGGTTCTGGAAGTCCGGCACGAGGTAGGCGGCCGCGGCCCGCACCTGGCGCAGCGTCGAGCCGATCGCCTCGAGGTCCCACCCCTCGGCGTCCACCGGCAGCGGCACCAGCCGCGCGCCGGCGCTGCGGATGCTCTCGGTGGCGTTGGGGTAGACCGGCGACTCCACCAGCACCCGGCTCCCGCGGCCGGTGAGGGCGCGCGCCACGATGGCGGCCGCGGACAGCGCCCCCGGGGTGACGATGATCTGGTCGGGGCGGGTGGGCAGGCCGCGGGCCTCGTAGGTGGCCGCGATGGCCTCCTGCAGCGGCGGCAGTCCCGCCGGGAAGTAGCCGTGGCCCCCCAGGTAGGCCGGCAGGTCGGCCGCGGCCTCGGTGAACGCGGCGAGCAGGCCCGGCGGCGCCGAGGCCGCCGCGCAGGTGAGGTCGATGACGCCCTCGGCGTCGCTGGGCAGCAGCACGCGGTCGGGGGCGTGGCTGCGGCCGTGGGGGAGCCGTGTGTAGGTCCCGGAGCCGTGGCGGGCCTGCGCGTAGCCCTGCTCGCGCAGCATCGCGTAGGCCCGGGTGACGGTCGTGCGCGAGACGCCGAGCGCGGTGGTGAGGTCGCGCTCGCTCGGCAGACGCGCACCGTGGCCGAGCCGGCCGTCGCCGATGGCCTCGATGAGGGCCTCCGCCAGACCGGCGTAGGCGGGCGAGCGGTCGAAGCCGGCCACGGTGGTGGCCACGCGCGCCGCCGACAGCACCGGTGAAGTGGTCTGCGCCATGCAGTCCACTGTTCCACAAGTGGCTCTTGGAGAACAGGCCACTTGATCGGAGACTGGATGATGTGAGCACCCCCGCGCCGACGCCCGCCCCGGCCCTGGTCGACCTCGGCCCCGTCGCCCAGCTGCGCGCCGGTCGGCTCGCCCACCGCCTGGTGCAGCTGCACGTCGGGCTCGTGCTCTACGGCGTCTCCCTGGCGATGATGGTGCGCGGCGACCTCGGCCTCGCGCCCTGGGACGTGCTCCACTCCGGCCTGGCCCGCTACCTGCCCCTCGACCTGGGCCAGGTGCTCATCGTCGTCAGCTTCCTGGTGCTGCTCGCCTGGATCCCGCTGCGCGAGGTGCCCGGCTACGGCACCATCGCCAACGCGATCGTGCTCGGCCTCGCCGCCGACGCCACGCTGGCCGTGCTCGAGCGCCCTGACGACGTCGCGGCCCGGCTCGCGCTGATGCTCGGCGGCATCCTGGCCTGCGGCACCGCCACCGCCTGCTACATCGGCGCGCAGCTGGGGCGGGGTCCGCGCGACGGCCTGATGACCGGCCTGCACCGCCGCACCGGCCTCTCGCTGCGCCTGGTGCGCACCGCGCTGGAGATCACCGTCGTGGTGCTCGGTCTCGCGCTCGGCGGTCACCTCGGCCCGGGCACGGTCCTGTTCGCGCTCACCATCGGGCCGATCACCCAGGCCCTGCTGCCCGCGTTCGTGGTGGCGCTGCCGACGCCCGCAGACGTCGGCGGGGGAGCACCGGTCAGCGACGCGTCGCGATGATCGTGGCGGCGTCGGGGGCCACCATCACCTCGGCCGCCACGAAGCGGTCGTCGGTGAGCCACTGCTGACGCAGGGAGTCCACCCGGCCCCCGCTCATCGGCGGCCAGCCCTCGCTCGGCACGAGGTCGTCCAGCACCACCACGCCGCCGTCCTCGACGAGGTCGGCAACCGCGTCGACCCCGACCTCCCCGGGCTGGGCGGCGTCGAGGAACAGCAGCGAGAACGGGCCGCGGTCCTGCAGCGTCGACCAGTCGGCCGCCACCACCTCGACCTGGTCGTCGTCGGCGAAGATCGTGGCGGCGGCCTCGGCGAGGCGCGGGTCGAGCTCGGCGGTCACGATGCGTGCCTTCTCGCCCCGGACCCCCGAGCGCAGCCAGGCGGTGCCGACGCCGCAGCCGGTGCCGAACTCCGCCATCACGCCGTCGCGGGTGGCCGCCAGCGAGGCCAGCAGACGCCCGGTCTCGTTGCGGCAGAAGGAGACGTAGCCCGCCTGCCGTGACACCGCGAAGGCGCGCTGCACCACCTCGGGCAGGTCGGGGGAGGCGCTCATGTCCCGAGTCTGTGCCGACGGCGCCGCCGTCCCGGGCCGCGTCTCGGCATCCGAACCCGGCGTCTCGGCATCCGGCCGTTCCCGGGCCGCCACCCCCGAGCTCCCGGCCCGAGCTCCCGGATCGGGACGAGTTGGTGGAAAGGGGTGGCGCGCACGGCGACGGCGTCGTACCGTGGAGTCACCATGCTGACGCGGCTCGTACTTATCGTGTGCCGCGGCGAGGCCCACCGGATCCTCTGACGACCCGGATGTGAGGCCCCCTCGCCGCGGTGGACGTGCTGCGCGGCGGAGGTGGATCTGCCGGGAGCCAGGCCTCACTGTTCGTCCCCGGTGATGTCTCCACGACGGGTCCCAGCCGCGCGTAGTCGCGTGATCCGCCGTCCGTGAGCTCCTTGCGCCCCGCCGTGCGATCCGCGGCCCGGGCCCGGTCCCCGTCGTGGGGTCATCTCCGGTGATGACACCGGAGCACCCCCGCCGCGCGACCCACGTGCGGCACGACACCGCAAGGAGCACGACGATGTACGACCTGTATCCCGAGTGGGGCCCCGCCAAGCACCGTCGCGACGGCGACCCGACCGGCCACACCGCCCCGGCGCGCGACGCCGTGCAGCGGGCCCTCGACCTGCGAGACGGGAGCGTCGAGCGGCCCGACGACAACTAGCGTGGGGTCCCATGACCTCTCAGTCCGCTTCGGCCGCGGTGCGGCTCGCAGTCATCCCCGGCGACGGCATCGGGCAGGAGGTGACCACCGAGGCGCTGAAGGTCCTCGAGGTCGTCAAGCCGGCCGGCGTGAGCATCGAGCAGACCCGCTACGACCTCGGCGCCGAGCGCTACCTCGCCACCGGTGAGGTGCTGCCCGACTCCGTGCTCGCCGAGATCCGCGCCCACGACGCCATCCTGCTCGGCGCGGTCGGCGGCAAGCCCAACGACCCCAACCTGCCGCCCGGCATCCTCGAGCGCGGCCTGCTCCTGCGGCTGCGCTTCGAGCTCGACCACTACGTGAACCTGCGCCCCTCCCGGATCTTCCCCGGCGTCCCCTCGCCGCTGGCCGACCCGGGTGACGTCGACTTCGTCGTCGTCCGCGAGGGCACCGAGGGCCCCTACACGGGCAACGGCGGTGCGCTGCGCGTGGGCACCCCCGCCGAGATCGCCACCGAGGTCTCGGTGAACACCGCCTTCGGCGTCGAGCGCGTGCTGCGCGACGCCTTCGCCCGCGCCCAGCGCCGGCCCCGCAAGAAGCTCACCCTGGTCCACAAGACCAACGTGCTGGTCAACGCCGGCTCGGTGTGGTGGCGCCTGACCCAGGAGATCGCCGCCGAGCACCCCGACGTGACCGTCGACTACATGCACATCGACGCCGCGATGATCTTCATGACCACCGATCCCGCGCGCTTCGACGTGATCGTCACCGACAACCTGTTCGGCGACATCATCACCGACCTCGCCGCCGCCATCACCGGCGGCATCGGCCTGGCCGCCTCGGGCAACATCAACCCCGACCGCACCACGCCGTCCATGTTCGAGCCCGTGCACGGCTCGGCCCCCGACATCGCGGGTCAGCTCAAGGCCGACCCCACCGCCGCGATCCTCTCGGTCTCGCTGCTGCTCGACCACCTCGGGCACACCGAGGCCGCGGCCGCGGTGGAGACCGCGGTGATCGAGGACCTCGCCGCCCGCACCCCGGGCACCACCCGCACCACCCCGGAGGTCGGCGACGCGATCGCCGCCCGTCTGAGCTGACCCGGTCGGTGCCCGGTCGATCTGCCGGGACGGGCCACGAGGGGCGGGGGTGCGCGGAGTGCGCGCCCCCGCCCCTTCCCGTTCCTCCTAGAGAGTCGACTAAGTTGCCTTCCATGCAGATCAGCACCACGGTCACGACCACGCCGACGTCGCCCGAGCGGCTCGCCGAGATCCTGGCCAACCCCGGCTTCGGCACCCACTTCACCGACCACATGTTCACGGTGGAGTGGACCCCCGACGCCGGCTGGCACGGTGCCCGCATCACCCCCTATGGCCCGCTGAGCCTCGACCCCGCCACGGCGGTCCTGCACTACGCGCAGGAGACCTTCGAGGGCATGAAGGCCTACCGCCACGGCGACGGCTCGGTGTGGACCTTCCGGCCCGAGGAGAACGCCGCCCGGATGGAGCGCTCGAGCCACCGGCTCGCGCTGCCCGTGCTCCCGGTGGCCGACTTCGTCGAGGCCGTCGACGCGCTGGTGAGCGTCGACCACGCCTGGGTGCCCGACAACGAGGGCGAGAAGAGCCTCTACCTGCGGCCGTTCATGATCGCCACCGAGGCCTTCCTCGGCGTCCGGCCCTCCCAGCACGTCACCTTCATGGTGATCGCCAGCCCCGCCGGCGCCTACTTCCGGGGCGGGGTGAAGCCGGTGACGCTGTGGCTCACCGAGGAGTACACCCGCGCCGGCCGCGGCGGCATGGGGGCGGCCAAGACCGGCGGCAACTACGCCTCCTCCCTCGTGGCCCAGCAGGAGGCCACCGCGCACGGCTGCGACCAGGTCGTCTTCCTCGACGCCCAGGAGGGCCGCTACGTCGAGGAGCTCGGCGGCATGAACATGTACTTCCTCTACGACGACGGCACCATCGTCACCCCCGAGACCGGCACGATCCTGGAGGGCATCACCCGCTCCAGCATCATCGCGCTGGCGCAGGACCTCGGGCACAAGGTCGAGGAGCGTCGCTTCGGCATCGACGAGTGGCGCGAGGGCGTGACCTCGGGGCGCATCACCGAGATCTTCGCCTGCGGCACCGCCGCCGTCGTCACGCCGGTGGGCTCGCTGAAGTGGGACGGCGGCGAGGCCCCCGCCCCCGCGAGCACCGACCTCACCATGCGCATCCGCCAGGCGCTCGTGGACATCCAGTTCGGCCGCGCCGAGGACCGCTTCGGCTGGATGCACCGGGTCCTCTGACCCGTCGCGGGTCCCGGTCCCCCGTTGTCACCAGCGGAATGCACCGGTTTCCGACGGAAACCGGTGCATTCCGCTGGTGACAACGCCCAACGGTGACCCCGTGACCTCAGGGGGACGGCGGGGTCCAGCGCCACACCTCGCCCACGAGCTCGCCGTCGCTGCTGCGGTCCCAGCGCTGGCCGCCGTAGACGACCAGGGACTGGCCGAGGCCGGCGCTGGCCTCGTCGTAGACCTCCCGGCGCTCCGGCGGTGCGGTGACCTCGAGGTAGGAGTCGGTGGCGACGTCGTAGGCCAGGACGCGGGCGTCGGCGGTCGTCCACCCGATGCTGTTCGGCACGTCCCAGGTGCTCGTGGTGGCCTCGAGGACACCGAGCAGGTCGCTGCGTCCGCCGATCCCGGGATCCGGGAGGGTGCGCCAGGTGCCGGCCACCGGGTCGAGCAGCCACCCGGGCCCGGGGTTCATCCGGCCGTTGCGCAGTCCCCCCGCGCTGGTGGCGGTGAAGCCGTAGCCGCCGTCGCCCGGGACGTCGTCGACGCGGCGCCACACGGCCTCGGCCGGGTCGCCGGGGCCGCCAGCGTCGCCGAGCAGGGTCAGGACGGCGGCGTGCACGGTGTCGTCGCCGCCGTCCTCGACGGCCGTGAGCGGGGTGGCGGTCAGGGCCAGGGTGCGGTCGTCGAGCGCGACCCACTGCCGGTCGAAGCTCGGCGGGAGCGGATCGGCGGGGAGGTCGGTCCAGGTGCCGGTCGCCGGGTCGAAGACCCGGTCGGGACGCACGCCGCGCTCATCGCTGCCGGACACCAGGGCGAGACGCTCCCCGACCGCCAGGAGGGCGCGGTAGCCCGGGGCGGGCACGGGGCCGAGGTCGTCCCAGGCGTCGGCGACGGTGTCGTAGGCGACCAGGCGCGACTGCCGGCAGCGGTCGCCGTCGGTGCACTCCGCGAGCGCGTACATCGTCGTCCCGACCGTCACGGCGTTCGTCTCTCCTGCCAGGAGTCCGTAGGGCGCCGCGGCGATCGGGCGCCACGTCCCGCTCCCGGGGTCGAGGATCGCGCCGTCGGTGAGGCGTGCGGCCGGGGTGGCGCAGTCGGCCCCCGGCGGGCAGAGGAACTCCCAGCCGCCGACGATCAGCAGGTCGCCGGCCACCTCGGTCATCACGGCATGGGTGCGCGGTGCGAGCGGCGGGTCGGGCAGCCGCTCCCACCCGGCCCCGGGTGCGGTCCCGGCCCCGGCCAGGGCCCCGGCCTCCGACGTGGTCGCGGTGCGTGCACCGCAGCCTGCGAGGGCGGGTGCCGCGCACATCAGGAGCAGCGCGGCGAGCAGGACCGACCGAGAGCGTGTCATGGCGCTACGACGGCGTCGGCGCCGCCCCGGTTCCCCTCGGATGTCCGGTGCCGGACGCGGGCGCTGGTCGGGGCGGGCCGGCTGACCTAGGGTCGCGGAGGTGAGCCACCCGCTGATGTTCGACGACGCCGACCCGGTCCTGGTGCGACTGCGGGAGGCGGTGGCGCGGCTGCCCGAGGCCACCGAGAAGATCTCCCACGGCCGCCCCACCTGGAAGGCGGGACCGACCGGGAAGCTGTTCGCGGTGCTGGGCGGGGGGATCAAGGGCGGCCTCCCCGACGGCGGCATGCGGCGGCTCGACCACGGCCTGCTGTTCCTGCCCGACCCGGTGGACGAACCCGCGCTGCGCGCCGACCCGCGCTGCTTCCTGCCTGCCTACTACGGCCCGGCCGGCTGGTGCGGGATCGACCTCGACTCCCCGGAGACCGGGCCGGCGGGCCCGGACTGGGAGGAGGTCGCCGAGCTGCTCGTGCTCTCCTACCGCCGCGTCGCCACCCGGCGGCTGCTCGCCCTGCTCGACGCCGGCGCCTGATCAGGCCGGCTCGGGAGGCTCCGGGCGCCCCAGCCGCTCCTCGATCCAGAACACCTCGCGCGCCTCGACGTCGGCGGGCTCCCGGAAGGAGCAGTTGCCGCAGTAGCGCGGCGAGCCCGGCGGGAACCGGGTGTAGAAGCGGCGATGGGCCTCGGGGTACGCCGCGAGGTCGAGGTCGACCTCCGGCCGGGTGTAGGCCAGGCAGCAGCCGCCCTTCTGCCCGATCACCGTCGGACCGTGGGCGCACGACCCCACCCACAGGGCGGGCCGCTTGCGCCACGGCGCCGCCGCGGCGTGCGTGAGCCGCTCCACCGCGGCCACCGCAGCCAGCGTCGCGGGCACCTCGGGCTGGTTGGCCACCGCGGTCGCCAGCCCGTCGGCCACCTCCGCCCACAATGCGACCGGCCCCACCTTCGCCAGGGTCCGCACCCGGTCGATCAGCGGGGTGAGCACCTCGCGCAGACCCGCCACGACGGCGTCCGCCACGGGGTCGGCCACGGGGTCACGGTCGGGGCACCCGGGCTCCGGCCCGAGGGTGCGCACCCCCGCGACGCCGGCCCACGGGTGCCCGTGCGGCACGACGACGTCGGCGGTGCCGAGGTCCACCCGGTCGGGCCACCCGCCGGGCTGCACGCGGAACGCCGTGGCGGGACCGGGCAGGAACCCGGCGCCGGTGAGTGCGTAGCCGTGGGCCACCGCCCCGGCGAGCAGGCCGCCCACCCAGCCGACGAGGTACTTCGCGGCGGCCGCGGGCGGCTCACCCGCCTCGACCAGGCTCGCGTGCGCGGACCGCAGCGTCGCGCCGTCGTGCTGGAGCAGATCGGCCAGCGTGCGCCAGGACCCGCCGGACCGGCCGGCCTCGTCCCAGCGGGCCTGCCAGGCCTCGAGGTCGGTGGCGAGGTAGGCCGTCGGGGTGGCGGGCGGCGCTCCGGCGGCGCTCATCGCACCCCGACCCCGGTGTGATGACGACCGATCGGCAGCACCAGCGGGGTGCCGGCGACCTCGTCGAGGACCACCCGGCAGTCCAGGCCGAAGACCTCGGCCACCAGGTCCTCGGTGAGGATGTCGCGCGGCGGCCCGGCGGCCACGACACGGCCGGCGCGCATCGCGATCAGGTGGTCGCTGTAGCGCGCCGCCTGGTTGAGGTCGTGCAGCACCATCGCGATCGTGCGGCCCTCGGCGCGGTTGAGGTCGAGCAGCAGGTCGAGCACCTCCACCTGGTGTGCCAGGTCGAGGTAGGTGGTGGGCTCGTCGAGCAGCATCAGCTCGGTGCCCTGGGCCAGCGTCATCGCGATCCAGACCCGCTGCCGCTGGCCGCCCGAGAGTTCGTCGACGGACCGATCGGCGAGGTCCCCGGTGCGCGTGAGCTCCAGGGCCCGCTGCACGGCGCACTCGTCCTCGGCGCTCCACGGGCGGAACCAGCGCTGGTGGGGATAGCGCCCGCGCGCGACGAGGTCGGCCACGGTGATGCCGTCGGGAGCCAGCGGCGTCTGGGGGAGCAGGCCGAGCCGGTGGGCGACGTCGCGGGTGGAGTACGCGCGCAGGTCCCGTCCGTCGAGCACCACGCGGCCAGCGCGCGGCGCGAGCAGCCGGCCCAGCGCTCGCAGCAGCGTCGACTTCCCGCAGGCGTTGGCGCCGACGATGCAGGTGACCGCCCCGGCCGGGATGGCGACGTCGAGGTCGCGCGCGATCACCGTCGTGTCGTAGGCCAGGGTCAGTCCCTCCCCGGCCAGCGCGGCCGGGGCGGGGCCCGTGGCGGGGGCGGTGATGGGGGCGGGGGGTGGGGTCATCGAGGTCATCCTCCGGATCCGATGCGGTGGCTGCGGGCGAGCAGCCAGATGAGGTAGGGCGCGCCCACGAGTCCGGTCACGACACCGACCGGCAGCTCGGTGGGCGCGACGGCGCGGCGGGCGAGCAGGTCGGCCAGCACGACCAGGACCGCCCCCACGAGCCCGGCCGGCACGATCGTGAGCGGGGTCCGCACCAGCCGGCGGGCGATCGGTGCCGACACGAAGGCGACGAATGCGACCGGCCCGGCGGCGGCGGTGGCGACGGAGGCCAGCCCGACGGCCACGAGCACGAGCCCGAGACGGGCCTGCTCGACCCGGGCGCCGAGGGCACGGGCGGTGTCGTCGCCGAGCTGCAGCACCCGCAGGTGCCGGGTGAGGACCAGAGCGGTCGGCACGAGCACGAGCAGGGCCAGTCCGACCGGCCGCACGTGGTCCCAGCCGCGGGCGTTGAGCGAGCCGGTGAGCCAGACCGTGGCCTGCTGGGCCTCGTAGATCTCGGCGCGGGTGAGCAGGTAGGACGTGACGGCGCTGAGCACGGCGGACACGCCGATCCCGACCAGGATCAGCCGGGCCGAGGCGACTCCGCGGCGCCAGGCCAGCAGGTAGATCGCGACCGCCGTGAGCAGGCCCCCGGCCAGCGCGCCGAGGGCGAGCGCCGTGCCGGTGGCCTGGGCGACGACGATGAGGAACACCGCAGCGGCCGAGGAACCGGCGGTGATCCCGATGATGTCGGGGGAGGCCAGCGGGTTGCGCGCCAGGCCCTGGAAGATCGCGCCGGAGACGCCGAAGGCCGCACCCACCAGCACCGCGGTGAGGGCCCGGGGCAGGCGCAGCTCGCGCACGATGAACACGACGTCGTCGGGCCCGGTGCCCAGCACCGCACCCGGCACCGACCGCAGCGGCACCGGGAAGTCTCCGACGGTGATCGAGGCGGCGAAGCCGAGCAGTCCGACGGCGAGCAGCACCAGGCCGACCGCCGCGCCGCGCGGGCGCGTGCCCCGCGGCAGGCGCCGCCGGGTCGCGGGCCGATCGCCGGTGTCGGCGACCGGGCGCAGCAGCGCGCTCACAGCTCGGCCAGCCGGCGTCGGCGCACGAGGGCGATGAAGAACGGGGCGCCGAGGGCGGCCGTCATCAGGCCCACCTGGACCTCGCCGGGCCGGGCGATCACCCGGCCGAGCACGTCGGCGCCCAGCAGCAGGGTGGGTGCGAGCACGGCACTGACCGCGAGCACCCAGCGGTAGTCGGGGCCGGTGAGGGCCCGGGCCATGTGGGGCACGGCGAGGCCGACGAAGCCGATCGGACCGGCGGCCGCGGTGGCGCCCCCGACGAGCAGGACCACCACCAGCGCCCCGAGCAACCGGCCGACGGCGATGCGCTGGCCGAGCCCGCGGGCGACGTCGTCGCCGAGGGCGAGCACGTTGAGCGTGCGTCCCAGTCCCAGCGCCACCACGGTGCCGACGACGACGAACGGCAGCACCTGCTCCACGATCGCCCCGTCGCGACCCGCGAGGGAGCCCACGGCCCAGAAGCGGTACTGGTCCAGGGTGGCGACGTCGATGAGCAGGATGGCGGAGGTGATCGAGCCGACGAACGCGGTGAGGGCGGCACCGGCCAGGGCGAGCTTCACCGGGGTGGCGCCCTCGCGTCCCAGCGAGCCGAGGGCGTACACCGCGACCGACACGACCGCCGCGCCGGCGAAGGCCCACCAGACGTAGCCCTGCAGGGTCGCCACACCGGCGAGGTGGATCGCCATCACGACCGCCAGCGAGGCGCCCGCGCTGACGCCGAGGATGCCGGGGTCGGCCAGCGGGTTGCGGGTCAGGCCCTGCATGACCGCGCCCGCCAGGCCGAGTGCGACGCCCACGAGCAGTCCGAGCACGGTGCGGGGCAGCCGCAGGGAGTGCACGATCAGGTGGTCCTCCTGCGTGGGGTCGTAGTGCAGCAGGGCGTCGAGGACGGTCGGCAGCGGGATCGGCTTGGCGCCGACCGCGATGGAGGCCAGCACCACCAGCACGAGTGCGGCGACAGCCGCGAGGAGGCCGAGCACGCGGCGTGTGCGGGGACGGCCCGGATGTCCCTTGGCGCCGGAGGAGCGCCGCGGGTTCCCTCCGAGGCGGTCGGGTGCCGGCGGCGCCGCGGTGGTGTGGTCATGGACGGTGGTCACCCGGCTACTATAGGTGAGGCTAGCCTTAGTATGGATAGCCTCACCTGATGTGAGATGCCCTTGCTCGGAAGGGCGATCGTCGCGGCCGACCCCGGTGGCCGGCCCCCTGCCCCAGAGAGAAGTCATGTCCCTCACCCCCCTCCTCCGCCCCGCCCGCCCCCGCCCGACGGGCCTGCACCTCGCCGGTCTCGTCCTCGTCGCGGGCGCGCTCGCCGCCTGCGGCTCCGACGACGCCTCCGGGACCGACGCCACCGCGGCCGGGACCGCGGCCGGCGCCACCACGGAGCCCGACGCGTTCCCGGTCACCCTCGAGCACAAGTACGGCGAGACCACGTTCACGGCGGCGCCCGAGCGCGTCGTCGTCGTCGGCCTGCAGGAGCAGGACACCCTGATCGACCTCGGCATCGTGCCGGTCGGCGTCACCTACTGGTTCGGGGAGGAGGACGCGATCAACCCGTGGGCGGAGGCCGCGCTCCCCGAGGGTGCGGAGCCCCCGACCGTGCTGCAGGCCACCGACGGCATCCCGGTGGAGCAGGTGGCCGCGCTGCGCCCCGACCTGATCATCGGGGAGTACTCCAGCATGACCGAGCAGGAGTACGAGCAGCTCTCGCAACTGGCGCCCGTGCTGGCCCAGTCCGGGGAGTATGCCGACTACGCGATGCCCTGGCAGGAGATGGCCCTGAAGATCGGGCAGGCCGTGGGTCAGGAGGAGGCCATCACCGCCCGCATCGAGGAGGTCGAGGAGCAGTTCGCCGAGGCCGCCGCCGACCACCCGGAGTTCGCCGACGCCACGGTCGCGCTCGTGACCCCCTACGAGGGACTGTTCGTCTACGGCCCGGACGACCCGCGCGCCCGGCTGCTGGAGGACCTCGGCTTCGACACCCGCACCTCCACCCTCTTCGACGACCAGGCCTCCTTCGGCGGCTCGCTGAGCCCCGAACGCGCCGCCGACCTCGAGAACCTCGACCTCACCGTGTGGTACGACCGCACGGCCGAGGCGGGGGTCGCCGACGTCTACGAGGGCACCGACCAGTTCGCCGAGGGTCGGTTCGTGAACATCAGCGACGACGACGGCGCCTACTACGTGGCTCACAGCTTCACCAACACCCTCGCCCTGCCCTACGTCCTGGAGCGCTACGTGCCCCAGCTGGCCGCCGCGATCGACGGCGACCCGACCACCGTCGTGGAGGTGGAGGAGTGAGGCGCCGCCCCGCGACCGCGCTGGTGCTGGGACCGCTGCTCGCGGCGTCGGTGCTGACCGGCTGCGCGACGGACCCCGCGTCGGACCCCGCGACGGAGCCGGCGGGAGCCGGCCCCGCGGGGCGCCGCCGCGACGTGCGACGGCAACCCGGTGTCCGGGTCGCTCACCGACCCGCTGCCGGCGGACCTGCCCGAGGCGGTCGGCGTCGTCGTGACCGAGGACGACGGCACCCGCACGGTGCGCTCGGCGTGGGGCACGGTCGAGGTGCCGCAGGACCCGCAGCGCATCGTGTCGGTGATCGGCGACCTCGACTTCGAGTCGATGCTGGCCCTGGGCGTGGTGCCGGTGGCCGCGGGCACGCAGGGCGGATCGGCTGCGTCCGGGTTCGCCCCGCACCTGGGTGACCTCGCCGACGGCGTCACGCCCCTGGCGTGGTCCGACGGCGCCCCGGTGGAGCGGATCGCGGCGTTGCGGCCCGACCTGATCTTCGCCCCCGACGAGGAGACCGCGCAGCAGCTGGCGGCGATCGCACCCACGGTGCCGCGCGGATCGTGGGACCCCACGCGGTGGAAGGAGGACTTCCGCTACGTCGCGCAGGTGCTGGGCTGCGAGGAGGAGGGCGCGGCCCGGTTGGCGGTGTACGAGGACGACGCCGCCGCGCTGCGCGCCGACCTCGCCGCCGCCGTGCCCGACGTCGCCGAGCTGACGGTGGCCTCGCCCCAGGTGGGCTACGACCACGCGCAGATCGGCGTCGCGGGCCGCGACCAGCTGCCCTCGCAGGTCTTCGCCGAGCTCGGGCTCACCCTCGACGACCTCGTCACCGAGGCCGAGGACCCCTGGGAGGTGGGCCTGTCCTTCGAGCGGATGGCCGAGCTCGACGCCGACCTGCTGTTCTGGCAGGTGCGGCAGGACGAGACCGGGGCGCCCGACGAGGAGGGTCTGGCCCTGGCCACCGGCAACCCGCTCTACCGGCGCCTCCCTGCCGTGCGGGCCGGCGCGGTGACCGAGGTGCCGAACCGGCCCTGGTACTTCCCGACCATCCTCGGGGCCGAGCGGATCCTCGCCGACGTCCGCGCTGCCCTGATCCCCGGCTGATCCCCGGCTGATCCCCGGCTGACCCGCCGACGGTGGCGGCGGTCGTGGCGGGCGAGCCCGATTAGGCTCCTCGCCATGACCGCCGCACCGCCGACCCGTGTGGGCCGCCAGGGCGAGTACACCCTGCGCGAGCGGCTCGGCGAGGGCGGCATGGGCGTGGTGCACCTCGCCGACGCCCCCGGCGGACGGCCGGTGGCGGTGAAGCTGCTGCGCGCCCACGTCGTGGGTGACGAGGAGGCGCGCTCCCGGCTGGCCCGCGAGGTCGCCTCGCTGCGGCGGATCCGCAGCCGGTGGGTGGCCGAGGTGCTCGACGCCGACCCGTGGGCGCCCTGGCCCTACCTCGTGACCCGGTACGTGCCCGGCCCGACCGTGCACGACCACGTGCACACCGTGGGCGTCATCGCCCCCGGAGACCTGCTGTGGTTCGCCGGCGCGCTCGCCGAGGGGGTCGCCTCGGTGCACGACGCCGGCGTGCTGCACCGCGACATCAAGCCGAGCAACGTCATCCTCGACGGCCGCACGCCGATCCTCATCGACTTCGGCCTGGCCCGCGTGGCCGAGGATCCCCGCCTGACCCGCACCGGCTGGCTGCTCGGCACCCCCGGCTACCTCGCCCCCGAGGTGCTGCACGGCGAGCCCGCCACCGCCGCCAGCGACGTGCACAGCTGGGCCGCCACCGTCGCCTTCGCCGGCCTCGGCCAGGCCCCGTTCGGCACCGGACCGGCGATGGCGATCCTCGACCGCACCCGCCGCGGCGAGCACGACCTGCGCGGCCTCGCGGCCACCGGCGCCCTGCGCGAGGTGCTCGAGGCCAGCCTCGACCCCGACCCGCTGCGGCGCCCCACGCTCGCGGAGATCCTGGCGTGGACCCGGCCGCAGACCACGGCCCCCAGCCCGCTGCTGGTGGCGCCGCCCGGACCCGCGGTCGTACCCGCGGATCCCTTCGCCGACTCCCTGGCGCTGGCGCACGACCCCGCGCCGGTGCCCGCGCCCGACGACGAGCTGACCGCCGTGCTCGACGCCCTGCAGCCCCCGGGTGTCCGCACGCCGCTCCCATCGCGGTCCGAGCACCGCTCGGTGACCCTCGGCGACGCCGCTGCCCACCGGACGCTCCCCGCTCCCGCTCCGGTCGCGGACCCGACGCGGATCGCTCCGGTGCCGGTGTCCGCCGCCGTCCACCCCACCGTCGTCGTGCCGCCCGTGCCGCGGGCCCCCGTCCCGCCCGTCCCGCCCGTCCCGGCTCCCGTGCCCGCACCGGTGCCCGCCCCGGTGCCGGCTCCGGTCGGTTGGGGGGAGCACGGCGCCGTCGACCCGGTGCCGGGGTCGATGGTCCAGCACGAGCCGCCCGAGCCGCCCGAGCCGGTGGGACTGCGCGTCCGCCGGGCCGTCCTCATCGGTCTGCTCGGGGCCGCCTGTGCGGCCGCCGCCGCGATGGCGCCGCTGCTGTGGGCGGTGTCGGGGTCGGTGCTGCTGTGGGCGGTGGTGGCGGCCGGTGTCGGTGCCGACGCCGTCGCCCGGCGTCGGGCGGTGCGCGGCGCGCGCTGGCACGACGCGCCGGGACTGGTGCTCGGGGCGCCCTGGCACCTGGTGCGGGCCGTGCCGCGGGCGGCGATCCTGCTCGCGACCGCCGCCGCCGTCGGCATCGGCGCGCTCGGCGCGGGTCTGGTCGTCCTCGACCCGGTGCCCGGCGCCGTCGGTGACCTCGGCCGCGTGCTCGCCCTCGCCGGCGCCGCCGCCGGTCTCGCGACGTGGTGGGGACCCGGCGGCGCGGCGTTGCGACGTCCGGCGCGGGCCCTGGTCACGCCGCTGTGCCGCGGGACGGCGATGTGGATCGGGGTGGTCGTGCTCGTGCTGGCCGGCACCGCGCTGGCGGCCGACCGGGTGGGCGACGAGGGCACGTCCTGGCAGCCGATCACGCGGCCCCCGGCGCCCCTGCGCTGAGGCCGGCGCCTACTCGGTCTGCATCAGCCGTTCGACGTGCGCCACGAACGCGGCGCTGAGCTGCGCCGTGCCGCCGGCGTCCAGCCACTCCTGCCAGAGGTCGTCGAGCAGGGCGGCCACGGTGCGGTCGGGCTCGGGGGAGCGCAGCAGCCAGGCGCGGCCCGGCGGACCGGTGGGCAGGCCGAGCCCGGCCAAGAGGTCGGCGACCCCGGCGTCGCGGTGCGCCGCGTCCGGGTCGCCCAGCCACGCTCGGTGCGCCCGCGGCCACACGGCCGGGAGGAAGCACCACAGCGGCGTCGTCGGGGCCGGCTCGAAGCCGTGGGTGCGGGCGGCCTCACGCTGCGCGGCCAGGCTCGCAGCGGCCGGCGCGGTGAGGGTCGTGGGGGCGGGGTGGGGGAGATCGGGGTGCGTGTCGAAGTGCGCTTCGGGCTCCTCGATCCCCCAATCGGGGGTCGACACGGGGGGATCGTGCCACGGCGCAGGCCCCGCGCGACAGGGGTCGCGGTGCGTCGTGACGACCTCGGGCACCCCGCGGACGGCGTGCGCGCCGGGCCCGGCGCGTGGCACCATGGAGGGGTGCGTCACCCTCACGCCCTCATTACCTAGCGCACCGGGACCTCCTCGGTGCGCCGGCCTCTCGTGACCCGAGGGGCCTTTCGTCTGTCTGCGGCCCGATCGATCCGGACCCGCCCCGCCCTCACGCTTCGACCTGTTCCGCTCCGTTCCCACCTGAGAGTGACCCGCGATGGACCTCCACGGCGACTTCCACGTCTACGACACGACGATGCGCGACGGCGCGCAGCAGGAGGGCCTCAACCTCTCCGTCGCCGACAAGCTGACGATCGCCCGGCTCATCGACGGCCTCGGGGTCGGCTACATCGAGGGCGGCTGGCCCGGTGCCAACCCCAAGGACACCGAGTTCTTCCGGCGTGCGGCCGACGAGCTGGACCTGCGTCACGCGCGGCTCGCGGCCTTCGGGGCCACCCGCAAGGCCGGCGTCGCGGCCGCCGACGACCCCCAGATCGCGGCGCTGCGCGAGAGCGGTGCCTCGGTCGTGACGCTGGTGGGCAAGTCCCACGACCGCCACGTCGAGCTGGCGCTGCGCACGACCCTGGCCGAGAACCTGGCGATGGTCGGCGACTCCATCGCCCACCTCGTGGCCGAGGGCCGCGAGGTCTTCCTCGACGCCGAGCACTTCTTCGACGGCTTCCGCCGCAACCGCGACTACGCCCTGGAGGTCGTGCGCACCGCCGCCGAGGCCGGGGCGAGCGTGATCGCGCTGTGCGACACCAACGGCGGCATGCTGCCCGACTGGGTGGGCGAGATCGTCGCCGACGTCATCGCCTCCACCGGCGCCCGCGTGGGCATCCACGCCCACAACGACACCGGCTGCGCGGTCGCCAACTCCCTGGCCGCGGTGCAGGCCGGCGCCACCCACGTGCAGGGCTGCATCAACGGCTACGGCGAGCGCACCGGCAACGCCGACCTCGTCGCCGTCGTCGCCAACCTCCAGCTCAAGCTCGGGCGCACCGTCGTGCCGGCCGAGCTGCTGCGCGAGTCCACCCGCATCGCCCACGCCGTCGCCGACGTCACCAACTTCCCGCCGGCCTCGCGCCAGCCCTACGTCGGCACCTCGGCCTTCGCCCACAAGGCCGGCCTCCACGCCAGCGCCATCAAGGTCGACCCCGACCTCTACCAGCACATGGACCCCACCGGCGTCGGCAACGACATGCGGCTGCTCGTCTCCGACATGGCCGGCAGGGCCTCGATCGAGCTCAAGGGCAAGGAGCTGGGCTTCGACCTCTCCGGCGACCGCGACCTGGTCACCCGCGTCACCGACCGGGTGAAGATCCTCGAGCAGCGCGGCTACACCTTCGAGGCCGCCGACGCCTCCTTCGAGCTGCTCCTCACCGAGGAGGTCGAGGGCGTGCGCCCCGCCTACGTCGAGGTCGAGTCGTGGCGGGTCATCACCGAGAACCGCGCCGGGGTGGAGGACGCCGTCTCCGAGGCGACCGTGAAGCTCAAGGCCGCGGGCGTGCGCTACGTCGTCACCGGCGAGGGCAACGGCCCGGTCAACGCCCTGGACTCCGCGCTGCGCCAGGCCATCGGCCAGGCGTTCCCCGAGGTCGCGAAGTTCGAGCTCATCGACTACAAGGTGCGCATCCTGGACCAGGGCCACGGCACCGACGCCGTCACCCGGGTGCTGATCGAGACCTCCGACGGTGTGTCCTCCTGGGTCACCGTCGGCGTCGGCGCCAACGTCATCGAGGCCTCCTGGGAGGCGCTGCTCGACGGCCTCACCTACGGCCTGCGCCGCCACACCACCTGATCCGCGCACCCCGCCCGCTACGCTCACCCCACCCGGGGCGGTAGCTCAGTCGGTCAGAGCAGAGGACTCATAATCCTTGGGTCGTGGGTTCGAGCCCCACCCGCCCTACCCGGCGCCCTCGTGGTCCGTCGTACCAACCGCTGAGGCTGTTTCGGTGCCCGGAAACAGCAGTTCCGGTTCGTACGACGGACCCGCCGGGAGCCCGGGTCGGATCAGGCGGTCAGGCCACCTGCCCCGCCCGGCCGCCGGCGACGACGCCGGAGCGCAGGAGGTCGGCGGCCTTCTCGCCCACGACCACGCTGGGGGCGTGGGTGTTGCCGCGGGTGATGGTCGGGAACACCGAGGCGTCGGCGACGCGCAGGCCCTGCACGCCGTGCACCCGCAGCGTGGGGTCGACGACGCCGTCGGACTCCGAGCCGATCCGGGCGGTGCAGCTGGGGTGGTAGGTGTGCTCCACACCGGCGCGGATCTGTGCCTCGAGCTCGGCGCGGGTGGTGTGGGCGGCGCCGGGGTGCAGCTCGCTGCCGACCAGGCCCCGCATCGCGGACGTGGCGAGCAGCTCGCGCGCCCGCTCGACGGCGGTGACCATCGCGGTCATGTCGGCGGGCTCGGCGAAGTAGTCGAAGCGCACCGAGGGCTTGGTGCTCGGGTCGCTGCCGGCCAGCCGCACGCGGCCCCGGCTGCGCGGCCCCACCAGCGAGCAGCCGACGGCGATCGCCGGCTTGTCGTGGGTGGCGAAGCCGTGGTCCCAGAAGTAGGCGGGGCCGGCGAGGAACTGCATGTCGGGGCCGGCCAGGCCGTCGGTGGTGTGGAAGAAGCCGCCGGCCTCGCCGACGTTCGAGGTCAGCAGCCCGCGGCGTCGGGTGAGGTAGGCGACCAGCTCGCGCGGCGACTCCGCCTCGGCCAGCGTGCGGGCCGCGGTGGTCTCGGCGTTGAGCAGGTACATCGGGTGGTCCATCAGGTGGGCCCCGACGTTCGGGTTGTCCACCACCACGCCGACGCCGTGCTCGCGCAGGTGGTCGGCGGGCCCGATGCCCGAGAGCATCAGCAGGTGCGGGGTGCCGAACGCGCCGGCGCTCAGCACCACCTCGCGGCCGGCCCGGTGCACGACCCGCGACCCGCCCTGCTCCAGCTCGACGCCGACGGCGCGGTCGCCCTCGAGCACGACCCGGGTGACGAGCGCGCCGGTCAGCACGGTGAGGTTGGCCCGCTTGCGGGCCGGGCGCAGGTAGCCGTCGCTGGTGGTCCAGCGCTGCCCGCGACGCTGGGTCAGCTGGTACAGCCCGGCGCCCTCCTGGGTGGGGCCGTTGAAGTCGGGGTTGCGGGGCAGGCCGATCTCGACCATCGCGTCCACGAGCCGCTCGCTCACCTCGTGCGGGGAGCGGGGGTCCTCGATGAACAGCGGGCCCTCGCCGCCGTGCAGCGCGTCGCCGCCGCGGCTGTTGCGCTCGGCGCGCTTGAACAGCGGCAGCAGGTCGTCGTAGCCCCACCCGGTGGCGCCGCCGGCGGCCCAGGCGTCGTAGTCGGCGCGGTTGCCGCGGATGTAGATCATCGCGTTCTGGGCGCTGCAGCCGCCCAGCATCTTGCCGCGCGGGTGGTAGATCCGGCGGCCGTCGAGGTGGGGCTCGGGCTCGGTGTAGTACTCCCAGTCCAGCCCGGTCTTGAACTGCTTGGCGAAGGCCGCGGGGATCTTGACGTTGAGGTCGCGTCCCTTGCCGCCGGCCTCCACGAGCAGCACGGTCGTGCCCGGGTCCTCGCTCAGCCGCCCGGCCACCACGGCGCCGGCCGATCCCGCGCCCACCACGATGTAGTCGTAGGTCCCCATCTGCTGCTCCTGCCGCTCGCGTTCGCCGCGGCGTCGTCGACACCGCCGGTGTGAGCATCGCAACACCGAGGCGTTCGGCGCTTGTGCTGGTCACCAATGCAAGCCGGTGTGGTTGGATCCAGGACCAGAAACGATCGGGAGGAGTGGACGTCGATGACGCCGGAGGACCTGCGCTCCTGGACCGCCGACTTCGCCGCCCGGGCGCTGGACCCCGACGCCGTGGAGGCCTTCGTGGCCGACGTGGACGCCGTCATCCTGGCCCAGATGCCCGACCTCGCCGCCGACCCCGTGCTGGTCGCCGAGCTGCACGCCTCGACCCGGGCCCACTGGCGCACCTTCCTCGCCGCCCTGCCCGACCCCGCGCACCGGCTGGTGCTCCCCGAGCCGGCGATCGCGCTCTCACGGTCCCTGGCCCGACGCGGCGAGGACATCGGGGTGCTGCTGAAGATCTACCGCACCGCCCAGCGCGGCGTCTTCGAGCACCTCGCCGCCGTCGACGTCGCCCGCCACGCGGGCCCGCGCCCGGTGGCGCGCGACGAGGTGCTCGTGGCCCTGTGGGACCGCGCCAGCCGCTGGATCGACGACGCCGTCGAGGCGCTCATCGCCGACCACCTCGAGGAGCAGCGGCGCATCCGCGAGACCACCGACGCCGGCCGCGCCGAGGCGATCGCGGCGCTGCTGCGCGGCGAGCCCGCGCAGGCCCGGACCCTGCGGGCGCTGGCCCACCCGCTCCCGCTGTGCCAGACCGCGCTCGTGCTCTGGCGCCGTGACGGCGACGTCCCGCCGGCGCCGGGGGAGTGGGCCCGGGCGGTGCGCGGCGCCCTGGGGGCGACCTCGGTGCTCACGCACCTTGCCGGCAGCCGTGAGCTGTGGGCCTGGGCCGCCACCGCCACCCCGCCCGAGGACGCCGCCCTCGACGGCCTGGCGGTGCTGCTCGAGGACGGGGTGCACCTCGCGGTGGGGCGCCCCGAGGCCGGGCCGACGGGGTTCCGGCGCAGCCACGAGCAGGCCCGGTCGGTGCAGGCGCTGATGCTCGGACTGCCGCGCACCAGCGCGCCGCCAGCGCTGCTGCGGCACCCCGAGGTCGAGCTGCTGTGCCTCACCGGCACCGGCTCGGCGGTGGCCGACCTCGCCCGCCGCGAGCTCGGCGCGCTGCTGGCGCCCGGCCGCGGACCGGCCCAGCTGCGCGAGACCCTCGCGACCCACCTCGCCTGTGGGCTCCAGGTCGACCTCACCGCCCGCCGGCTCGTCGTGCACCCCAACACCGTGCGCTACCGGCTCGCCCGCGCCGAGGAGCTCCTCGGACGCCGGCTCACCGAGCGTGCGGGCGCCCTCGACCTCGCGCTGCGCTACGCCGCGCTCGTCGGCGTCCCGGAGTCCTGAGGCGCCGCCTGTCGGGGGACGGCGTCAGCGGACGGCGATGACCTCGAAGGCCACGCCGAGCGCCGCCCCGAGCCGCGCCCCGGTGCCCTGCGCCATCCCAGTGAGGAAGCCCCGGGCCTCGTCCGCAGTCTGCCCGAGGCCCGCGAGGTAGGCCTGATGGGCGAGCAGGGAGTCGATGCCGGCCTCGAAGGAGTCGGTGATGTCGACGCCGTGGCGGGCCCGCGGCGATCCGGCCGCCCACACCGCCCGCACGCCGTCCCACGGCTCCAGACCCTCGGTGCTGTCGGCGCCGCCGAGCTGCTCGGGGAAGATCCACCGGTTGCCGGCGTCGCGCACGGCGTCCACGACCGCGCGGCCCACGGCCATGTGGTCGGCCTGGTTGAGGAAGCCGCCCTCCCAGGTCTCGCGGAAGTTGTGGGTGAGCACGATGTCGGGCCGGTGCCGACGCACGATCCCGGCGAGCAGACGACGCAGCTCGACGCCGTACTCCACCACGCCGTCGGGACGGCGCAGGAAGTCGCAGCGCGACACCCCCACCGCGGCGCAGGCCGCGAGCTGCTCGGCCTCGCGCAGCGGTCCGGCTTGGTCGGGGTGCAGACCGTCGATGCCGGCCTCGCCGGAGGTCACCAGGCAGTACACGACCTCCTTGCCCTGCCCGGTCCAGCGCGCCACGGCCGCACCGGCGCCGTACTCCATGTCGTCGGGGTGGGCCACGATCGCCAGTGCCCGCGACCAGTCGTCCTCCGGCAGGTGCTCGAGCGGGGTGGGGCCGGGCGTCACGTCGTCCACGCACCCCAGCATGACAGCGCAGGCGCGGCACCGGGAGGTGCGAGCGCGCCCGGGACCGGCGGTTCCCGGTGCCGGCCTTCGACTCGCTGCGTCTCGTGACGGCGCTGGGGCGCCTCCTCGACGACCGTGGGGAGATGCGGTCGTCGAGGAGCGAGCGCAGCGAGTGTCACGAGACGCGCGCACCCGAGGGACCGCGGGATGCGGGGTGCTCCTCGATGACCGTGGGGAGATGCGGTCGTCGAGGAGTGAGCGCAGCGAGTGTCACGAGACGCGCGCACCCGAGGGACCGCGGGATGCGGGGTGCTCCTCGATGACCGTGGCGAGATGCGGTCGTCGAGGAGTGAGCGCAGCGAGTGTCACGAGACGCGCGCACCTGAGGGGCCGCGGGATGCGGGGTGCTCCTCGATGACCGTGACCTCGGATGGACCTCACCCGACCTGCCCGCGCCTGCGGAGTCGGCGCGCTGTCTAGGGTGAGCGGCATGAGTGGGAGCAGCGACGACACCCGCCCCGGCGACCTGCTGTGGTCGCCCCCGGCCGACGTCTCCGGCACCGCGCTGGGCCGGTTCCAGGCCGAGGTCGCGGCGGCCACGGGCATCGACGCCACCGACTACCGCGCCCTGTGGTCGTGGTCGGTGGAGCAGCCCGGGGAGTTCTGGTCGCGGCTGTGGGACTTCTACGACGTCGGCCCGCGGCCCGAGGGTCCCGCCCTGGCGCCGGGGTGGTCGATGCCGGAGGACGTGCGCTGGTTCGAGGGCGCCACGCTCAACCTCGCCGGCTACCTGCTCGACCGCCCCCGACCCGACGACGCCGTCGCCGTGCTCGGCCTGCACGAGGGCGGCGGCCGCCGCGAGCTCACCTGGGGCGAGCTGCGGCGCGAGTCCCGGGCCTTCGCCGCCACCCTGCGCTCGTGGGGGGTGGGTCCCGGCGACCGCGTGGTCGGCTACCTGCCGCACGTCCCCGAGACCGTGGTCGCCTTCCTCGGCACCGCACTCGTCGGGGCGCTGTGGTCCTCGGTGGGCCAGGACTACGCCCCCGGGGCGGTGCTCGACCGGTTCGGCCAGCTCGAGCCGCGCGTGCTCGTGGCGGGCGACGGCTACCACTGGGCGGGCCGCACGATCGACCGCACCGGTGAGATCGCGGAGATCCGGGCCGGGCTGCCCACGATCGAGCACACGGTGCTGGTGGGCAACCTCGGCCCCGACACCGCCCGTGCCGCGGACCTCGGCGCGCACCCGTGGAGCACGCTCACCGACCTGCCCGCCGACGACGCCGCCGCGGTCACGGCACAGGCGGTGCCCTTCGACCACCCGCTGTGGGTGCTCTACTCCTCCGGCACGACCGGCCAGCCCAAGGGCCTGGTGCACGGTCACGGCGGGGTGCTGCTGGAGGAGCTCAAGGCCCACGGCCTGCACTTCGACCTCGGTCCGGACGACCGCTTCCTCTGGTACACCTCGCCGAGCTGGGTGATGTGGAACATCCAGATCACCGCGCTGCTCGTCGGCGCCTGCGTGGTGGCCTACGACGGCGCCCCGACCAGCCCGAGCCCCGACGCGCTGTGGGAGGTCGTCGCGCGCGAGCGGGTCACCGTCTTCGGGGTGTCCCCGGGCTTCCTCCAGGCCGGTCTCGCCGCCGGGCTGGAGCCGGGGCGCGACCACGACCTCTCCGCCCTGCGCGCGATGGGCTCCACCGGCTCGCCGCTCTCGGCGGGGCTGCACGGCTGGGTCCGCTCGCACGTCGGCGACCTGCCGCTGTGGTCGATCAGCGGCGGCACCGACGTCGCCAGCGCGTTCATCGGCGGCGCTCCCTCACTGCCGGTCCGGGCCGGGGTGATCCCCACCCCGCTGCTCGGCGTCGCCCTGGAGGCCTGGGACGGCGACGGCCGGCCGGTGGTCGGTCAGGTGGGCGAGATGGTGATCACCGTGCCGCTGCCGAGCATGCCGGTGCACCTGTGGCGCGACCCCGACCACGCCCGCTACCGCGATGCCTACTTCTCCACGTTCCCGGGCGTCTGGCGCCACGGCGACTGGATCACCATCGATGAGGGCGGGGCGATCGTGGTGCACGGCCGCTCCGACGCCACCCTCAACCGCCACGGGGTGCGGATGGGCAGTGCCGACATCTACGCCTGCCTGGAGGACCTGCCCCAGATCGCCGACGCGCTCGTCGTCGGGGTGGACGAGCCTGACGGCGGGTACTGGATGCCGTTGTTCGTCGTGATGGCCCCGGGGGAGGAGCTCGACGACGCGCTGCGCGCCGACATCGCCGACCGCATCCGGCGCCGCACGACCCCGCGGCACGTGCCCGACGCCGTCATCGCGGTGCGCGGTGTGCCGCACACCCGCACCGGCAAGCGGTTGGAGATCCCCGTCAAGCGACTGCTCGCCGGCGCCGAGGTGGCCTCGGTGGCCAACCCCAGCAGCGTCGACGACGCCACCCTGCTCGACGACTTCGCCGCCGTGGCGGCGGCGCGGGCGCAGGAGCGCGGCGCCGCGGGGAGCTGACCCCACCCGCGCTCAGCGGGCGGCGCGCCGCTCGGTCTCGAGCAGCAGCCGGTGCGACTCCAGGGCGAGGCTGAGCCGCACGAGGTCGGCCGGCAGCCGCAGGTCGGCGCCGGTGAGCGAGGTGAGCTTGCCGAGGCGGTAGCGCACGGTGTTGGGGTGGCAGTGCAGCAGCTTGCCGGTGGCCTCCGCCGCGCCACCGGCGTCGAACCAGGCCCGCAGCGTGCCGAGCAGCAGGTCCTGCTCGTCGCCCGGCAGGTCGAGCACCGGCCCCAGCACCTCGCGGGCGAGGTCCACCGCGAGGTCGGGTGAGGCGTGCAGCAGCGCCGGGATGCGCGCCTGGTCGAATCGGGTGACGGTGCCGGACCCGGCCAGCGCGACCTGCCGGGCCAAGCGCGCCTGCACCGCGGCCGCGGGGGTCTCGAGCAGCGACTCGTAGATGCGGCTCAGCCCCACCCGGCCCAGCGCGAGGGTGCCGAGGTGGTCGGTGAGCCGGTCGAGCCGGTAGGCCCGGGTGAGGGCGATGATGCCGAGCTCGCAGTCGGGTTCGCTGCGCCAGGCCGAGCGCACCCCGAGCGAGGACAGCGCCCGCTCGAGGTTGGCGGTGGTGGAGTCCTCCCGCTCCTCCTCCCCGCCGAGGGGGTCGCAGGCCACCACCACCAGCTGCCCGACGTGCGGGAGGCGCAGGGCCCCGGCCAGCTCGCCGAGGGTGCGACCCTGGGGCGCGACGCCGCTGACGATCGCGGCGAGCGCGGCCTCGCGCTGACGGGCGTCGCGCAGGATCTGCTCGGTCTCGACGTCGCGGTAGGCCGCGGCCAGCTCCTGGGAGTACACGTCCAGCGCGGTCCACAGCTTCGAGGCCGAGGCCAGCAGCGCGCGACCCACCTCGGGGTCGTCGCACATCACGACGACCTCGTTCCAGATCTGCAGCGCCCCCAGCCGGTAGGCGTGCAGCACGCAGGCCAGCGGCACGCCTTGGCCGGCGCGGGTGCGTCCGGTGCGCCGCGGCGGCGCCATCGAGCCGGGGGCGTCGAGCATCAGCGACTCCAGCAGCCCGATGAGGTTGGGCCGCACCGACTCGACCAGCTGCTCGAAGGTCACCGCGGTCAGGTAGATCTCCTCCTCCGCGCGGATCAGGTGCGCCACCCGCTCGGTGAGGCCGTCGATGTCGAGCAGCAGCTGCTGGCACACCGCCACGACCCGGGGATCGGTCGGCTCGAGCTGGGGGCGGGTCACCGCGCTTGTGGACACGAACAAAGAATCCCACGTCATGTGAGTGGCGTCACCATGTGCACCCCCGGCTGGACTTGGAGAAGGTGTGTCACGCCTGGTGATCGGCGTCACCCACCGTTGTGGGCCGCCACGATCCGGCGCTGGTCCGGTCCGTCCGGTACCGGCCGCCCGATCCCACCGGGTCGCCCGCCCCGACCCGCCACACCCCGATGGACGACATGAACCTCGCCGAGCTCCTCGACCGCGCCGCGGTGTCGCACGCGCGCCGCGTCGCGATCCGGCTCGACGACGAGGCGCTCACCTACCGCGACCTCGCCGCGGCGACGGTGTCCGCCGCCGCGCGGCTGGCCGCCGCGGGGGTCGGCCCCGGCGACCGCGTGGGCCTCGTGCTGCCGCACGTGCCGGCCTTCGCCGTCTGGTACTACGCGGCCCTGCGCCGGGGCGCCGTGGTCGTGGCGCTGGACCCGGCGCTGGCTCCCCGCCACCTGGTCCGCTACCTCGACGACGCCGACGGCGCCGCCGTCGTCGCGTGCTCCGAGGTCGCCCGTCCCGAGGGATCGGACGCCACCTGGCTCGACACCGACACCGACGCTCCGGCCGCCGACCCCGGGCCCGCGCCGGTCGTCGCGCGTGCGGCCGATGACGTCGCGGCCATCGTCTACACCTCCGGCACCACCGGCACCCCCAAGGGCGCGGTGCTCACCCACGGCAACCTGCTGGGCAACGCCCGCCACGTGGGGGAGGACCTCTACGAGCTCGCCGAGGACGACGTGCTGCTCGGCGTGCTGCCGTTCTTCGGCGCGTTCGGGCAGACCTGCGTGCTCAACGCCGCGGTCCTGGCCGGCGCGCAGGTCACCCTCGCGCCCCGGGCCGACGCCGCGCGGGCCCGCGAGGTCATCGCCCGCGACCGCGTGAGCGTGATCGCCGCGGTGCCCTCGATGTACGTCAGCCTCGTGCGCGACGCCGGGCCCGACGCCACCAGCGTGCGGCTGTGCCTGTCCGGCGGGGCGGCGCTGCCGCTGGACGTGCTGCTGCGCGTCGAGCGCACCTTCGGCTGCGTGGTCCTGGAGGGCTACGGCCTCTCGGAGGCCTCCCCGGTGGTCGCCTTCAACCGCATCGACCGCCGCCTCATCGGCTCGGTCGGCCAGCCGATGCCCGGCGTCGAGGTGCGGGTCGTGGGGCCCGAGGGCCGCGAGGCCGGCGTCGGCGAGACCGGGGAGATCCTCGTGCGCGGCCACAACGTGATGGCCGGCTACTGGCGCCGCCCGGAGGGCAGCCGGCTCGCGCTCGACGGCGGGTGGCTGCACACCGGCGACCTCGGCCGGCGCGACGCCGACGGCTTCGTGCACCTGGTCGACCGCGCCGGCGAGGTGCTCGTCCGCGCCGGCGAGCCGGTGTACCCCCGCGAGATCGAGGAGGTCCTCTACGACCACCCCGCCGTCGCGGAGGCCGCGGTGGTGGAGGTCGCCGAGGGTGCCGAGCTCGTCGCGTTCGTGACCCTGCGCCCCGGCGCCCCGAGCGACCCCGCGCCCCTGGTGCGGCACCTGCAGCAGCTGCCGGCCCACGCCCGGCCCACGCACGTGGAGGTCGTCGCCGACCTCCCGAAGACCTCGACCGGCAAGATCCTCAAGCGCTCCTTGCGAATGGCGGTGCACTCATGACCTCGTCCCTCCTCGAAGTCCGCGGGCTGGCGGTGACCTACGGCGGTGTCGTCGAGGCGCTGCGCGGCATCGACCTCACGGTCGAACGCGGCAGCGTCGTGGCCCTGCTGGGCAGCAACGGCGCCGGCAAGACCACGCTGCTGCGTGCGCTCTCCGGCACCCTGCGGCTGCACCGCGGGAAGGTGGAGTCCGGCTCCATCCACTACCAGGGCACCGACATCACCAAGCGCGACACCGCCGCCGGCGTGGCGTCGGGCCTGGTGCAGGTGCCCGAGGGCCGCCGGATCTTCACCCGCCTCACCGTGGAGGAGAACCTCCGCGCCGGTGGGCTCGGCGCCCGCGACAAGTCCGGCCGCGAGCAGGCCCAGGCCCGGGTGTTCGAGATGTTCCCGGTGCTCGCCCAGCGCCGCGGCCAGCGGGCCGGCCTGCTCTCCGGTGGTGAGCAGCAGATGCTCGCCATCGGCCGCGGGCTGATGGCCGGCCCCGAGCTGCTGCTGCTCGACGAGCCCTCCCTCGGCCTCGCGCCGCGCATCATCGGCCAGATCGGCGAGGTGGTGCGCGAGATCAACAACCAGGGCGTCTCGGTGCTCCTCGTCGAGCAGAACGCCACGATGGCGCTCGGCGTCGCCGACACCGCCTTCGTGCTCGACGTCGGCAAGGTCTCGCTGTCGGGACCCGCCGCCGAGCTCGCCCAGACCGACGCCGTGCAGCGGCTCTACCTCGGCCACGGCGCCGAGGCCCCCGCGCACGCCGACCCGCTCGCGAAGGCCGACCCCGCGCGGCCCCGCAAGACCCTCTCGAGGTGGACCGCATGAGTACCCCGCCCGTCCGCTCCGACGTCCCGGTCCTGGAGGTCAAGGGCGCCACCGTGCGCTTCGGTGCCCTCACGGCCCTGGACGCGGTGTCCTTCACGGTGCAGCCCGGCACGATCCACGCCGTCATCGGGCCCAACGGCGCCGGCAAGTCGACGATGTTCAACGTCCTGTGCGGCGTCTACAAGGTGGCCGAGGGGTCGGTGCGCATGGGGCGCACCGAGCTCACCACCATGGTGCCGCACGCCATCGCCGGGCTCGGCCTGGCCCGGGCGTTCCAGAACATCGCGCTCTCCGGTGCCCAGTCGGTGCAGGACAACGTGATGATCGGGCGTCACCGGCTCACCAAGGCGGGCTTCCTCACCTCGGGCCTGCAGCTGCCCTCGGTGCGGGCGGAGGAGAAGCGCCACCGCGCCCGGGTGCACGAGATCTGCGACTTCCTCGAGCTCGGCGACAAGCTCGACATCCCCGTGGGCGTGCTGTCCTACGGCGACCAGAAGCGCGTCGAGGTCGCCCGGGCCCTGGCCAGCGAGCCCTCCATCCTGCTGCTCGACGAGCCGGTGGCCGGCATGAACGCCGAGGAGACCCGCCGGATGGGCGAGTCGATCCGCGAGATCCGCGACGCCCTCGGTATCAGCATCGTGCTGGTCGAGCACGACATGGGCATGGTGATGGGTCTCGCCGACCGCGTCACCGTGCTCGACTTCGGCCGTCGCATCGCCGACGGCACCCCGGCGGAGGTGCAGGTCGACCCCGAGGTGATCCGGGCCTACCTCGGCTCCGGCGACGAGACCGATCCCGCTGCGGCGGCACTCAAGGAAGGTGCGCTGTGACCCAGTTCCTGTCCCTGCTGCTCAACGGGCTCTCGCTCGGCGCGATCTACGCGCTGATCGCCCTGGGCTTCGTGATCATCTACAAGGCCAGCGAGGTCGTGACCTTCATGCAGGGCTCGCTGCTCCTGCTCGGCGCCTACGTCATCGCCGCCACCAACGAGGACCTCGGTTTCGCGCTCGCGGTCGTGCTGGGCCTGCTCGTCACCGTGATCGGCGCGGTGCTCATGGAGCGGCTGGTGATCAGCCGGCTGCGGGGCGCCCCGGTGATCAGCCTGGCGATCGTCACCATCGGTGCCGACCTGATCCTGCTCACCGAGCTCACCCGGCGCATCGGCTCCGACATCCTCTCCGTCGGCCAGCCGTGGGGTGGTGACACCGTCTCCTTCGGCGACGTCGGGATCGCGACCAACCGCCTTCTCGCCATCGTCGTGGCGGGCGTGCTCATCGGTGCCTTCTTCGTGGCCTTCAAGTACTCCAGCTGGGGCATCGCGATGCGGGCGGCGGCGGAGGACGGCGAGGCCGCGGCCCTCATGGGCATCCGCCTGGGCCGCGTGTCGATGGGCGCCTGGGGTGTCGCCGGCGTCCTGGCCGCCACCGCGGGACTCTTCGCCACCGGCTCGCCGACGCCCGGCGTGACGCCCTCGGTCGCGCTGGTCGCCCTCGCCGCCATCCCGGCCGCCATCCTCGGCGGTCTCGACTCCACCGGAGGCGCCCTGGTCGGCGGCCTGGTCATCGGCATCGCGGTCTCGATGGCCAGCGGCTACCAGGACAACCTGGAGTTCCTCGGCCGCGGCTTCGGTCCGGTCGTGCCGTACCTCGTCATGTTGCTCGTGCTGCTCTTCCGGCCCTCGGGCCTCTTCGGAACCAGGGATGTGACCCGTGTCTGACCTCACCACCACCACTGCGCCCTCCGCCGCACCGCCCGCCGGCGGTGCCCGCGTGGCACCGCCCGGGCCCTCGCGAGGTCGGAGCACGCTCCTGAGGCTGCTCCCCGCGGTCGCGCTCATCGCGGTCCTGGCCGTCTTCCCGATCTTCGTCGGGGGATTCTGGCTCACCATCGGGTTCTCGGTCTTCGCCGCCGTCATCGGCGCGGTCGGCCTGAACCTGCTGGTCGGCACCACCGGGCAGCTCTCGCTGGCCCACGCGTTCTTCCTCGCGGTCGGCGCCGTCACCTACGTCTACGTGTCGGGCTCCCCGGGTGGTGTCTCCACCGAGTACGGCGGGCTCGAGCTGCCGCCCCTGGTCGGGCTGATCGCGGGCGTGCTGGCCGCCGGTCTCGCCGGTCTGCTCGTCAGCCCGATCACCGCGCGGCTGCACGGCATCTACCTCGGCATCGCGACCCTGGGCCTGGTGTTCATCGGGGTCTACCTGCTCAACACCGTGTCGTACGTGACCGGCGGCTTCAACGGTCGCCTCGTGCCCGACTTCGAGCTGTTCGGCTTCAACTTCGGGGCCAACGAGGGGCCCTACCTCGAGGTCGCGGGCGTCCCGTTCGGGCGCAACGAACGTCTCTGGTACCTCGGCCTCGTGCTGTGCGTGCTGGCCTGCTGGTTCGCCGTGAACCTGCTGCGCTCCCGGCCCGGTCGGGCGCTGCAGATGGTGCGCGACAGCGAGACCGCCGGCTCGGTGCTCGGCATCAACGTGCAGGAGTACAAGGCCAAGGTCTTCCTCGTCTCCTCGATGTACGCGGGCCTCGCGGGCGTCCTGTACGCCCTCTCGATCGGCTCGATCGCCCCGGAGTCCTTCCGGCTGCCGCTCTCGGTGTTCTACCTGGCGATGGTCGTGCTCGGCGGCCTCGGCAGCGTCTGGGGTGCGGTGCTCGGCGCCACGTTCGTCACCGCGCTCCCGCTGGTCTTCCAGGAGTACGCGGCCGCACTTCCGTTCATCGTCGAGCCCGGACAGAGCGGCGGCATCATCGCGCCGCAGGCCGCGTCGTTCCTGTTCGGAATCGCGATCATCCTCGTCGTCATCTTCGAGCCCGGCGGCCTCGCCGGGCTCGCCCGAAAGCTCCGGCGCCTCACCCCGTCCCGGCCGTCCCGAGGTTCGGGCCCCGGGCGTCGGTCCGCACGTGCCGAGATCCCCACGTCGGCGTCCGCCGACTCGTCCACAGGAGGAACCCTCAGTTGAACACCATCCACACGCGTCGTCTGGCCGCCCTGGCCACGACGGCTCTGCTGATCGCCGCCACCGGCTGTTCCACCCGCGCCAGCGATGACGAGGGTTCCTCCTCGACCCAGGACGGCGTGAAGGTCGGCCGCGGCATCGACGGCACCACCATCACCCTCGGCTCGCTCACCGACCTCACCGGTCCGTTCGCCGCCCTGGGCAAGGACTTCACCAACGCCCAGGCGCTGTACTGGAAGACCCTCAACGAGGGCGACAAGATCTGCGGCACCTACACCGTCGAGGAGGAGGTGAAGGACCACGGCTACGACACCCAGAAGGGGATCCAGCTGTACTCCTCCATCTCCGAGGACGTCCTGGCCATCGAGCAGACGATCGGCTCCCCGATCAACGCCGGCCTCTTCGAGCAGCTCGACCGCGACAAGATGGTCAACATCCCCGGTGCGTGGGCCCAGGCCCTCACCGCCGACGAGCAGAACGCCGTCGTCGGTGCGACCTACGAGGTCGAGATGATCAACGTGCTCAACTACCTCCTCGACGAGGGCAAGATCGAGGAGGGCGGCACCCTCGGCCACATCTACTTCGAGGGCGAGTACGGCGAGGGCGGCCTCGGCGGCTCGGAGTACTTCGCCGAGCAGCACGACATGAAGCTGGTCAAGGTGCAGATCGCCCCGACCGACACCGACATGACCGCGGCCGTCACCAAGCTGGCCGCCGAGAACGTCGACGCCATCGCCATCACCACCGGCCCGACGCAGACCGCGTCGATCGCCGGCGTCGCCGCCGCCTCCGGCCTCGACGTGCCCCTCGTCGGCAACAACCCGGTCTACTTCCCGGGTCTGCTCGACACCCCGGCCGGCCCCGCGCTGGAGAAGAACCTGACCGTCGCCTCGCCCGTGGCGGGCTTCGACAAGTTCCCGGCCTACTTCGAGTCCTACTCCGAGGCCTACGACGGCGACCCGACGCTGGGCGTCATGTTCGGCTTCGCGGCCGCCGACGTCATGCGGCAGATCCTGGAGAAGGCCTGCGAGGACGGCGACCTGACGCCCGAGGGTGTCACGGCGGCGAAGCTGTCGATCGGCACCATCGACACCGGCGGCATCGCCGTCCCGGTGACCTTCCAGAAGGACACGTCCTCCAGCGACTCGATCTTCCTCTATCAGCCCGCCAAGGGCCCGGGTGGGGCCGTCACGGTCGGCGACGGTCCCTACACCTCCGCGGACGCCGCGGCGTTCATGGGGGAGTGAGCGGGTAGCCACCGCACCGCAGTGCCTCACCGCGGCCCACGACGACTCCGGTCGTCGTGGGCCGCGGCGCGTCCACGGCCCCGTCGGGGCCCGCGCCCCCCGGTGGGAGGGGCCGGGGATCAGCGCCGGTGCACCCGACCGTGCGCCAGCACCGTCCGCAGCCCGCCCAGCAGGTGCCGGCGGAACAGCGGGTCCAGGTACATCGTCACCTCGTGCCCGAGCGCGGTGTACCAGGACAGCCCGCGACCCACGCGGTGCTGCCAGCTCATCGGGTGGTCGCCCATGACCCCGCTCACGCGGCCCTCGGGCAGGGCCGGGCCGCTCGGCAGGTCGCTGGTGTTGGGGTCCTGGAGGTAGGTGGACTCGTCGATCGACAGCAGCACCCGTGAGCGCCCGCGCACGCTGGAGGTGAAGGAGTAGAACTCCTCCACCGGGATCAGCCACCGCGCCGGCAGGTGCGACGTCGAGCGGTGCGAGGCCGCCTCCCGCACCACCACCCCGGGCTGCTCCAGCGGATGGCACAGGAAGCGGCCGCCGGCCAGCAGCCGGGTGTGGAAGGCGGAGGTGTACTCGCTGTCGGCCGCCGAGTGCACGCCCGCCCAGCCGCCGCCCCCGGTCACGAACGCCTCCAGGGCCCGACGCTGCCGGGCGTCCAGCACGTCGCCGGTGGTGTTGACGAAGGCGACGGCGTCGTGGCGCGCGAGTCCGGTGGTGCTGAACCGCTCGGGGTCCTCGGTGGCGACGACGTCGAAGCCGTGCGCGTCCCCGAGCCGGGAGATCGTGGCGATCGCCACCGGGATCGAGGAGTGGCGGAACCCGGTGGTGCGGGTGAACACCAGCAGCCGCGGCCGTGCGCCCGCGGCACGCGCCGCGCCGGGCAGCAGGAGCGGTCCCACCGCGCCGGCCGCGCCGCCGACCAGCCCCCCGGCCAGCAGTCGTCGTCGGTCCAGGCCCGGTGCCTGCGTCCGGGATCGGGTCACGTGGCGCTCCGCTCCGCCAGGCCGCGCGCGATGCGCACGGCGTTGGCCATGATCGTCAGGGTCGGGTTGAAGCCGGGGAACGTCGGCCAGGTGGAGGCGTCGGCGACGTACACGTTCTCCACCTCGTGCAGCCGGCCCGAGGGCGCGCAGACCGAGTGCCGGGGGTCGGTGCCCATCCGCGCGGTCCCCGCAAGGTGGGCGGTGTTCGTGATCCCGTCGCTGAGCAGCGGGAAAGGCAGCACGAGGGCGCCCACCGCGCCCGGCGCCAGCCGGTGCATCGCCAGCTGCGCGCCCAGCAGGGTCGCGGCCGCCTGCTCGTGCCGGTGCGGTGAGTAGGTCACCCGCGGTGCGGGCAGTCCGTGCAGGTCGCGCACCCGCGGGTCCAGGTCCACCCGGTTGGCGGCCTGCGGCAGGTCCTGGTGCACCAGCTGCGAGCCGGCGATGCCGGCGTGCAGGCCCGCCTTCATGACCTCCTTCAGCGCCAGGCCCCAGCCGGTGTAGGCCGCGAGCATGCTGGCCCCCTGGATCGGGGGCGCCCCGCTGCCCACCTGCAGCAGCCCGCCCACGACGTAGGGCACGCCGAGCTCGCGCACGGGCGCCCCGCGGAAGGGCCCCACGAGGTCGTCGAGCACGAGGGTCGTGGACTGGGCGCGCAACGGCTCCACGTGCTCGGCGAACACCGAGCCGGCCAGGGTGAAGTTGTGGAACATCATGTGGCGGCCCACCAGGTCCGAGCCGTTGCCCAGGCCGTCGGGATGGGCCGTGCTGCGGGAGAGCAGCAGCAGCCGGGCGGTGTTGATCGGGCTGCCCGCGAGCACCACCGTGGTCGCCGCGAGGCGGTGCGATCCGCCGTCGACGTCGTGCCAGTGCACGGCGCGCGCCCGACGGCCGTCGCGCGTGGTCTCGATGCGGTGCACCCAGGCCCGGTCGATCACCCGCACCCGCCCCGAGCGGAGTGCGGGGTGCAGGAAGCCCGCGATCGCGTCGCCGCGGGCGTCGATGGGGCAGCCGAAGCCCGAGCACAGCCCGCAGGCGTTGCAGGCGGGGCGGCCGTCGCGGGGCCGGGAGTTCACCGCCGCGGGGTAGGGGTAGGGCTCCCAGCCCAGGGCCCGCGCGCCCTGGGCCAGCAGGCCGGCGGCGTACCCGGTCGGGTTGGGCGGCATGGGGAAGTCGCGCGTGCGCGGCGTCTGGGCACGGGTGCGGGCCGGCGTCGCGGCCCGGTCGCCCTGCACGCCGATCCGGTCCTCCACCAGGTCGTAGAACGGCGCGAGGTCGTCGTAGTCGATCGGCCAGTCGGCCACCGCGGCCTCCGGAACCGGACCGAGGTCCGAGCGCTGGGTGAAGTCCTGGCCCCAGAACCGCGGGGTCTTGGCGTTGTAGTGCAGGGTCGTCCCGCCGACGGCGGCGCCCAGCTGGCCCAGCGCGCCCTGGGCCGAGCGCGCCACCCCGGCTCGGGCCTGCGCCTGGGTACGGGTCGTGACGGGCTCGAGCAGCCCGTCGGGGAAGCCGTAGCCCCGCAGGCCCTTGATCTCGTCGCTGCCGTAGGTCGTGCCGAGCCGCCCGGCGGGGCGCTGCCCGAGGCCGGGACGCAGATGGGTGCCGCGCTCCAGGATCGTGACGTCCCACCCCTGGCGGGCCAGCTCCCAGGCGACGGCACTCCCCGCCGCGCCGCTGCCGACCACCACGGCCTCGCGGCTCATCGCGCCTCCTCCTCGCCGCGCACCCGGGCCACGATCGCGTCGGCGCGGGCGTGGAGGTCGGTGAGCTGCGGCAGGGCCGCCAGCCGCTCGCCCACGAGTGCGGTGAGCGCGCCGTGGTCGGCACCGCCCGCGAGGTGGCCGAGCGCGTCGTCGGAGCCGGCCCAGGTCAGGGCGGCGGCCGCCCCGAGCATGGCGGGCGTGGAGGGCAGCGCCAGCAGCGGCAGCGGGCGGGTGCGGGGCCGCTCCACCTCGCGCCGGGTGTAGCCGCGCGGCTGCCGGTCGCCGTCGAACCCGATGCCCCGCCAGCCCGCGGTGGCGCGGTTGCCGCCGTACTCGGGCGCCCCGAAGTGCAGCTCGAGGGTGTGCGTCACCGCGAGGTCGAGGAGGCGCCGCACCGCGGCGTCCTGCGTGCCGCGCAGTGCGAGGTCGCGCACCGGCCCGGGCAGGGCGGCGAAGCCCGGCGTCGTCGCGGCCAGCGCGCGCAGGCCGCGGCGGTAGACCTCGCGGAACCCGCCCGGGCCCTCGATCCGACGACGCCAGGCCCGCGACTCGTAGCGGTCCAGCGGCAGGAAGCGGGCGAAGTCGTTGCGGCGGGCGCCGCCGCGGTCGGAGAACGGCCCGCCCGCGTAGATGCGCGGCGGGTCGGTGTCGAAGGCGGCGAGCAGGGTGTCGATCGCCTCCGCGCACCGGGTCGCCAGCGCGCCCGGGGTGCCGTCGTCGGCCGGCACGATGCGGTCCACGACGCCCCGCAGCGTGCCGAGCTCGCCGGGGGAGAGGAAGGACGGACGCTGCCGGTCCGCGCCGTCGTCGGCCGGCTCGCTGGGCAGGGCGAGTGCGGCGGGTGGCAGCCCGGCCAGCGCCAGCACGGCGACGCCGCCGCCGAGCAGGCCGCGGCGCGAGGGGAACGAGGGGTCCGGCAGGTCCACCGGCGGCGGGGGAGCGCTCACGCCCCCTGCAACGAGGCGGAGTGACTCAGGTCACGCGCGGTAGGTGGCCTGGTAGCGCCGCAGCAGCTCGCGGGCCCGCGCCATCTCCGGTTCCAGGCGCGGCAGCAGCGCGGCGGCCGCGGCCAGGCCGTCGCGCTCCACCACGACCTCGGTCTCGCGCGCCAGCGCGCCGGCGTCCTGGGCCCCGAGGTTGAGGGCGCTGCCGGCGATCTTGTGCACCACGGCCCGGAACGCGGCGGCGTCGTCGGCGGCGACGTGCTCGTGCAGCGCGGCCATCGCGGCGCTGGAGTTGGCCTCGAAGTTGTCGATGGCGCGATCGAGGTAGGTCGTGTCACCGGGGTCGAGGTCGCGCAGCACGTCCAGCCGGGCGGTGTCGAGGCCCTCGATCGGGGGCGTGGCCGGCCCCGTCAGGTCGGCGTAGGGGTCGGGGGGCTGCTGGGTCACGGGGATCAGGCCTCTCCGGCGATCAGGAAGGTGTCGCCCTCGCGCACCAGCTGGAGGGTCACCGTCTCGGTCTGCACGCCCTCGCCGCGCAGGTTGTAGCGGTAGCGGTAGGTGACGACCAGCCGGTCGACATCGGCGTCGAAGGACACCACGCGCGGGTTGGTGACCCGGCTCCAGAACTCGCCGTACCGGGGGCTCTGGGCCTGGAACTGCGGGGTCAGCAGGGCGAAGCCGGCGGCGGGGTCGCTGCTGGCGGTGGCGAGGTAGGCCCCGATGAAGGCCTCGAGCTGCGCCACCGCGGGGGCGTCGGGGTCGGGGCTGCCGGTGTCGGTGGGGCTCCCGGTGGGCTCCTCGCCGGCCGATGACGACGCCGAGGGCGCGGCCGCGTCCGGCTGCCCCCCGGTGGTGCGCTGGGGATCGTCGAGGGCCAGGAGGACGGCGATCAGCAGCACCAGCCCGAGCACGACCGAGCCGAGCACCACGCCGGTGCGCGAGCGCCGTCGGCCGGGCGCGGGGGGTGCGGGGACGGCGCGACGGGCGCCCGGCCGCGACGCCGTCGACGGCGGGGCGGGGGTCCCGGCCGCCACGGTCGCGGCCCGACCGATCGGCGGCGACGGCACGGCGGCACCGGCGGGAGCGGGCGGGGCCGGCAGCACCCGGGTGCGGGTGGCGGGGTCGGCGGCGGGCCCGGGGGACGGGAGGGGCGACGGTGCGGACGGGTCGACCTCGGCCAGCACGCGCGCGACCTCGGCCATCGACCAGCGCGCCTGCGGGTCGTGGGTCAGCGTCGCCTCCAGCACCGGTGCGAGGGCTCCCGCGTCGGGCAGCCGCGGCGGCGGCTCGTTGACGATCCGGTACAGCGCGCCGAGCACGGTGTCGCCCGCCTCGTAGGGCGCGCGCCCCGCGAGGGCGTGGAACAGCGTGGCCCCCAGCGACCAGACGTCGCTGGCCGGCGTGGCGCCGGAGCCGGTGGCGACCTCGGGGGCGAGGTAGGCCGGTGACCCCGTCACGAGACCGGTCTGGGTGAGTGAGGGATCGGTGAGACCGCGCGCGATCCCGAAGTCGGTGAGCTTCACGTGCCCGTCCTCGCGCACGAGGATGTTGGAGGGCTTCACGTCGCGGTGCACGATCTGGTGGGCGTGCGCGGCCGCGAGGGCGGAGGCCACCTGGGCCAGGATCGGCGTCACGAAGTCGGCCGGCAGCGGACCGCGGGTGCGGATGAGGTCGGCGAGCGTGCTGCCGTCGACGTACTCCATCACCAGCCACTGACCCTCGGCGTCCTCGACCAGGTCGAGCACGCCGATGATGTGGGGGTGGTTCAGGCTGGCCGCGATCCGCGCCTCCCGCTCGGCGCGCTGGAGGTCGGGGCCGGCGGCACCCGGCATGAGGCCGACGCGCTTGATCGCGACGCGACGGCCCAACACCTCGTCGCGGCCGAGCCAGACCGCCCCCATGCCGCCGCGACCGATCTCGCGCTCGCGGCTGTACCTGCCGGATACCACGGGGTCACCCTAGGGTCTCCCGGCGCGAGGTGGAGGCGTGCGTCGTCCGGGTGGTGTCCGAGTCGCGGCCCCGGGCGGCCTGCTGGCAGGCTGGGACCTGCGTCCGACGCCGTCGTCCGGACCGCCCCCGCCCCGGCGACTGCGAAAGAGGAGCACCGTGCCCGTCGACCCGACCCTGCTCGACGATCTGGAGTGGCGCGGACTGCTCGCGCACACCACCGATCGTGACCAGCTGCGCGAGGCGCTCGCCGCGGGGCCGGTGCGCTTCTACGTCGGGTTCGACCCCACCGCGCCCAGCCTGCACCTGGGCAACCTGGTGCAGCTGGTCACCGCGCGACGGCTCCAGGACGCCGGCCACGTGCCGTTCCTGCTCGTCGGCGGCGCCACCGGGATGATCGGCGACCCGCGCGACTCCGGGGAGCGCACGCTCAACACCGCCGAGACCGTGCAGGCGTGGACCGCGTCGCTGCGGGCCCAGATCGAGCCGTTCCTCTCCTTCGAGGGTGAGAACGCCGCGACCATGGTGAACAACCACGACTGGACCGCCGGGCTGGGGGTGCTGGAGTTCCTGCGCGACGTCGGCAAGCACTTCCCGGTCAATCGGATGCTGGCCCGCGACACGGTGAAGCGGCGCCTGGAGTCGGGGATCAGCTTCACCGAGTTCAGCTACGTCCTGCTGCAGTCGATGGACTTCCTCGAGCTGTACCGCCGCCACGGCGTCGCGCTGCAGTTCGGCGGCTCCGACCAGTGGGGCAACATCACCGGCGGCGCGGAGCTGATCCGGCGATCGGTCGGCGGGCAGGCCCATGCCTTCGCGACGCCGCTGATCACCAAGGCCGACGGCACCAAGTACGGCAAGAGCGAGGGGGGCGCGCTCTGGCTCGACCCCTCGATGCTCTCCCCCTACGCCTTCCACCAGTTCTGGCTCAACGTCGAGGACGAGAAGGTCGGTGAGCTGCTGCGCATCTTCACCTTCCTCCCGCACGCCGAGATCGAGGCGCTCGAGGCGCGTCATGCCGAGGCCCCGTTCCGCCGCGAGGCGCAGCAGGTGCTCGCCGACGCCGTCACGACGTTCGTGCACGGCGCCCGCGAGACCGAGCAGGCCAGGGCGGCCGCCGCGGCGCTGTTCGGGGGCGACGGCGGCACCGGGCTGGCCGACCTCGACGTCGCCACCCTCGCGGCCGCGCTGCGCGAGGCCGGCACCACGACGGTCGCGCGCACCGACGGCGCCATCCCGAGCGTCGGCGACCTCCTGCTGGCCAGTGGTCTGGTGACCAGCCGCAGCGAGGCGCGCCGGACCGTGGGCGAGGGCGGGGCGTACGTCAACAACGTGCGGGTCTCCGACGTCGACGCCCCGCCCGCGGAGTCCGACCTGCTCGGTGGGTCGTGGCTGGTGCTGCGCCGGGGCAAGAAGCGCTTCGCCGGCGTCGAGGTCGTCGAGGGGTAGGACGCGATGACGGGGCACCAGCTGCCGGACCGGGGGACGAACGCCCCGGCCGGGTCCGGTGCGCCCGGTGCCCCCGGGGCCACCGCGTGGTCCCTCGGCGCCGACTGGTACCCCGCGCTGGTCGCCGCCGCCACGCAGGCGCTGCCCGCCCACGTCGCCGCCTACATCGCCTCGGGCGCCCGCCGTCAGCGCACGCGCGAGGAGGCCGAGGCCGCCTGGGCGGGGGTCCGGCTCGCGCCGCGGGTGTTCAGCGACGTGCGTCGCCCCGACACCGGCGTCACGCTGCTCGGGCAGGGCTACGACCTCCCCGTGGGCATCGCCCCCACGTCGCTGCAGCTGCTGGCCCATCCCGACGGCGAGCCCGGCATGGTGCGGGCGGCGCACCGTTGCGGGGTGCCCGTGGTGGTCTCGAGCAACAGCGGCACGCCCTTCGCGGCCCTGGCGCAGGCGGGGGAGCGGTGGTGGCTGCAGGCCTACCTCACCGCGGACCGGTCGCTGATCGTCCCCACGCTCCTCGCCGCCCGCGACGCCGGCGCCGCTGCGGTGGTGCTGACGGCCGACACCCCGTTCCCCGGCCCGAAGCCCGGTGTCGTCGACGCCGACTTCGGCGACCTGTCGGGGGTGTACGGCGTGAACCACCCCGCCGCGGTGAGGGGCGAGACACCGGGCGCCGAGCACGCCCGCGACCTCGGCCCGGCCGACGTCGCCTGGCTGCGCGACCTCACCGGGCTGCCGGTCGTGGTCAAGGGAGTGCTGCGCGCCGACGACGCCCGCCGGTGTCGCGACGCCGGCGCTGCCGCGGTGTGGGTGTCCAACCACGGGGGGCGCCAGTACGACGGCGCGATCGACACCGTCGCGGCGTTGTCGGCGGTGGCCCCGGCCGTGGGGGAGGAGATCGAGGTCTACGTCGACGGCGGCTTGCGCTCGGGTTACGACGTCGCCGCCGCCCTGGCGCTCGGTGCCCGGGCGGCGTTCCTCGGCCGTCCCGCCCTCTACGCGCTCGCGGCCGGTGGCAGCCCGGGCGTGCAGGAGTTGATGAGCGTGGTCGGGAGCGAGTTCCGGGAGGCGATGGCGCTCGCCGGGGCCCCGTCGCCCGACGCCCTGGCCGGCCTCGCCGCGCCGGTCCTCGGCGGGCCGGGACGGCCAGCGGAGCCGCGAAAGCACCTCTGACCTGCGGAAACAGTGTTCACGGGCCCGGTGTGACGCCGGACACGTGACCCCGATTTGTGCGCGTGCGGGGAAGGGTCTAATGTTCTCGATGTCGCCAGGGAGCGGCGGGGAGCAAGGCAGAAGCCGGGCTCCCGGCCCCTAGAGCGACCGACTCGGATCTCCGGTCCACGCCGATGTCTCGCAAGAGGCGCGGGAAGCACCAGGATCCACAGCCTGCGAGGGCGGCGAGAGATCGCAAGCGCGCAGTGCGTCTGATGTTTGAGAACTCAAC
This sequence comes from Nocardioides sp., assembly GCF_964228225.1. Lineage (GTDB taxonomy): Bacteria > Actinomycetota > Actinomycetes > Propionibacteriales > Nocardioidaceae > Nocardioides. The sequence continues at coordinate 211 of NZ_CAXQZB010000016.1, read as the reverse complement.
AGTGTGTCATAGTCGACGGATTAATCAGTATGCCCTTGTCGGCTGGGATGGTTCGTGCCCTTTGTGGTACGGGTTGTTCTGGTTTGGTTTGGGTTGAGTTTTTTCGGCAATGATTCTGGCAATTGTGTCAGGGTTTGTTTGTCTGGGTATTGAATTTTCTATGGAGAGTTTGATCCTGGCTCAGGACGAACGCTGGCGGCGTGCTTAACAC
>NZ_CAXQZB010000015.1:0-28908 GCF_964228225.1 Nocardioides sp. | reverse complement strand
CGCCGCTGCCGGGCGGGGGCGCCGGCCCGGCGACCGACGGTGTGCTCGGTCGGCCGAGCAAACCGACGCCCAGCGGCCTATCGCACGCCGTGTCGCGACAGTTTGCTCGGCCAGGATGCGCCTGCGCCCGGGCGCAGGCGGGACGAGCGCTGATGGGCGGCGCCGGCGCGCCTCAGATCGGGGTGCGGTGGAAGTTCTGGAACGAGCGCGACGGCGTGGGGCCGCGCTGCCCCTGGTAGCGCGAGCCGTACTTCTCCGAGCCGTAGGGGTGCTCGGAGGGCGAGGAGAGCCGGAAGAAGCAGAACTGGCCGATCTTCATGCCGGGGTAGAGCTTGATCGGCAGGGTGGCGACGTTGGCCAGCTCCAGCGTCACGTGCCCGGAGAAGCCGGGGTCGACGAAGCCGGCGGTGGCGTGGGTGAGCAGCCCGAGCCGGCCCAGGCTGGACTTGCCCTCGACGCGCGCGGCGACGTCGTCGGGCAGGGTGACGATCTCGTAGGTGGAGCCGAGCACGAACTCGCCGGGGTGGAGGATGAAGGGCTCGTCGCCCTCGGGCTCGATCATCCGGGTGAGGTCGGACTGGTCGGCGGCGGGGTCGATGTGCGGGTACCGGTGGTTCTCGAAGACCCGGAAGTAGCGGTCCAGGCGCACGTCGATCGACGACGGCTGCAGCATCGCGGGGTCGTAGGGCTCCAGGCCGATGCGACCCCGGTCGAGTTCGGCGACGATGTCGCGGTCGGAGAGCAGCACCCGCGCAATCTACCGCCGGGGGCCGTGCGCGCGCCCCGCGACCGTGGCGCGAGAATCGGGCGGTGAGCTATCAGCGCTACGTCGCCCTCGGCGACTCCTTCACCGAGGGCGTCGGCGACCACGACGACACCCGCCCCCACGGCGTGCGCGGGTGGGCCGACCGGGTGGCGGAGGTGCTGGGCGCGGCGTCGCCGGACTTCGGGTACGCCAACCTCGCGATCCGCGGCCGGTTGCTGCGCCCGATCCTGGCCGAGCAGCTGGACCCGGCGCTGGCCCTGCGGCCCGACCTGGTCACGATCTACGCCGGCGCCAACGACATCCTGCGCCCGCGCGTCGACCTCGACGACCTGCTCGCCACCTACGAGGACGCCCTGGCCCGGCTGCGCGGGGCCGGCGCCCACCTGGTGGTGTGGACGGCCTTCGACCCCGGCGGCTCGGCCACCTTCGGCGCGCTGCGGGGCCGCTTCGCGATCTACAGCGAGGGGGTGCGCGAGCTGGCCGACCGCCACGACGCCACGCTCGTGGACTTCTGGCGGCTGCGCGAGTACCGCGACTGGCGCTACTGGGACACCGACCGCATGCACATGTCCAGCGCCGGCCACGCCCGGATGGCCATCGAGGTGCTCGACCGGCTCGGCGTCCCCCACCCCCTACCCGCCCCGACCCTGGTCGACCGCCCACCGGTCTCCCGCGGCCAGGCGCTGCGCACCAACCTCGCCTGGGTGCGCGACGACGCCGTCCCGTGGGTGCACCGGCGGCTCATCGGCCGCTCCTCGGGCGACGGCCTCTCCCCCCGCTACCCGGTGCTCACCCACCTCGGCTAGCATAACCACGCGTCCTCCGGGCCGCATGCGGATGTAGCTCAGTTGGTAGAGCGCGACCTTCCCAAGGTCGATGTCGCGAGTTCGAGTCTCGTCATCCGCTCCACGCCCTCACGGCCTCCCTCCTCTTCGCGACGTCCACCCTGGTGGGCGCACCTCGGCGCCGAGCGCTGCCGTCCGATCGCGCGCGATCGAGTGGTGTGTATCACGCATATCCGAGGCGGGGACCGGGCAGGCCCTCAGAGGTATGTCCTTCCTGATCCGCCCCACCACCGACGCCGCTGAGACCGCCGACGCGACGCAGGCCCGGCGCACCTCGAGGTCCCCCGGCGCCCCGACGGTCGTCGCTCTGCTGCCGGCCCACAACGAGGAGGTCGGGCTCCCCGCCGCCCTGGACTCCCTGGCCGCGCAGACCCGGCCCCCGGACCGGGTCGTCGTGATCGCCGACAACTGCACCGACCGCACCGTCGAGATCGCGCGCGAGCGTGGCGTCGAGGTGGTCGAGACCGTCGGCAACCGGTTCAAGAAGGCCGGGGCGCTCAACCAGGTGCTGGCCGACCTGGTGCCCACGCTCGAGGGCAGCGACCAGGTGTTCGTCATGGACGCCGATTGCCTGCTGGACCCGCCCTTCCTCGAGACCGCGCTGGCTCACCTGAGCAAGGACCCCGGGCTAGGCGGCTGTGGCGGGGTGTTCCGCGGCGGCCCCGGCGGCGGGCTGGTCGGCACCTTCCAGCGCAACGAGTACGCCCGCTACGCCCGCGACGTGCGACGCCTGAAGGGCAAGGCGCTGGTGCTCACCGGCACCAGCTCGATGTTCCCGGTGCGGGTGCTGCGCGAGGTCGTGGCGGCGCGCGAGGCCGGCACGCTGCCTGACGCCTCCGGCCACCACCAGGTCTACGACACCCAGGTGCTCACCGAGGACAACGAGCTGTCCCTGGCCCTGCAGCACCTCGGCTACCGCATCCTCGCCCCCGCCGCCTGCACCCTCGAGACCGAGGTCATGCCCACGTGGCGGATGCTCGCCCAGCAGCGGCTGCGCTGGAAGCGCGGCGCCTTGGAGAACCTCTTCGACTACGGCTGGACCCGCACGACCGCGCGCTACTGGGGCCGCCAGCTCCTCAGCCTGCTCGCGGTGGCGGTCACGATCGTCTACCTCACCAGCATCGTGGTGGGGCTGCTCGTGGGCCTGGAGCTCCAACCGTTCTGGCTGGCCCTCTCGCTCGTCTTCGTCCTGGAGCGCGTGGTCACCGTGCGTGCCCGGGGCTGGCGGCAGATGCTGCTGGCCGCCCCCCTGGTGATCGAGATGGTCTTCGACATGTACCTGCAGCTGGTGCAGGCGCGTGCCTTCTGGCAGGCGACCCTCAACTCCCGACGGAAGTGGTGAGACCCATGTACAACAACGGAACCCTCGCAAGCACCGGAGCCGGCGCCGCCGCGACGAGCATCCTGCTCGACTCGGTGTGGGTGTTCCTCGCCAGCTTCGCGATCCTCGCGGCGCTGCTGGCCGTGGCCCGGATCCTGCCGCGCCGATGAGGACCCTCGCCCGGATCGTCATCGTCTCGGTCCTCGGCGCCAGCCTGGTCACCTCGGGGTTCCTGGTGTTCTCCGAGGTGGCCGGCCGGCGCATCGACGACGGCACGCGGGCCACCCTGACCGCGCAGGACGCCCTGCGCGACGAGCTCGCCGCCCGGCCTGCCGCCGACCGACCGGCCGCGCGCGTCCCCCACCCGGTGGCGCGCCCGGTGGCCGAGGGAGACCCCCTCGGCACGATCGAGATCCCGCGCTTCGGCGAGGACTGGCGCTGGGTGATGCTGCAGGGCGTCGCCGACGACGTCATCGCCGACGGCCCCGGTCACTACCTCGACACCGCGCTGCCCGGCGCGGTCGGCAACGTCGGGATCGCCGCGCACCGCGCCGGCCACGGCGACCCCTTCCTCGACTTCGACCGCCTGCGCGTGGGCGACGAGGTGCGGCTCAGTCAGGACGGCGTCACCTGGGTCTACCGCCTCGACACCGCGCCCCGGATCATCCCCGTGACCGCCACCTGGGTGCTGCGCCCGCGCACCGACGGCGGCCGCGAGCTGACGCTCACCACCTGCTGGCCCACGTACGGCTCCTCGAAGCGGATGTTCGTCCACGCCACGCTCGCCCGCGTCATCGGCGAGCCCGCCGACGCCCGCGCCAACCCGCGCGAGCCCCAGGCCGACCGCTGGGACCCCACCGCCCCCGTCGGCGGCGAGGCCGGGGTGACGGTCAGCCCCGTGGCCGCGGGGACGGCGCCCCGGCCGGACCCGCCAGCGCCCGCCGCAGCGCGAGGAGCGAGCCCCGCGAGGAGTTGATGCGCCAGTCGCGCTCCTTGCGCTCCTGGAACCACACCAGCGCCTCGACCCGCGCGAACCCCCGCTCGGCGAGCATCGACCGCACCCACGCGGCCTTGCTGTGCCGGGGGTCGCGGGGGGCGCCGTCGTCGGAGCGGGGCTCCTTGGAGGCGACCTCGCAGATCCACACCGGGTCGTGCGGGTCGAGCCGGGTCAGACGCCGGTACTGCTCGGCGAAGGTGGCCCGGAAGGACCGCCAGCGCCCCCAGCCGTCGTCCTGACCCCAGTTGAAGCCGTCCAGGCCCAGGACGTCGACGTAGCGCCGCCCCGGCCAGATGCGGCGCACCGGCGTCGTGCCGGCGTAGGTGTCGACGGTCGGGTTGAACACCCACCGCACGTTGGTGACACCGGCCCCGCGGATCCGGTCGACGACGTGCCGCCACGCCGCCCGGAACTCGGCGTAGGTGCCGCCGTGGGCACGGTCGCCGTGGAGGGTGGGCTGGAAGGTCTGCCAGTCGCCGTTCATCTCCGGCCAGGGCCGCACGTACACCGGCGCCGACGTCGAGCGGAGGGTCTCGGCCACCCGGTCGAGGTAGTCGTCGAAGCGCCCCCCGGCCCAGTCGCGGAACCGCGTCGGGCCCATGTCCCAGGAGAACAGCAGGGTGCGCGGGCCGCCGCCGGGCGCGTCGGCCAGTGCGAGATCGCTCGGGACCGGGAACAGGTCGCCGAAGCCGCGGTACTGCGACACGACCGCCACCGGCCGACCGACCATCCGCTCGAACGCGGCGAGCCGTGCCGGATCGTCGGTGGCGCCGTCGACGTAGGCGCCGAACCGGACGCGCCGCGCCAGGGGCGGCGGGGCGGCAGCGGCGGCCGGGCGCGCGGGCCCCGCCAGTGGGGCGACGACGTGCGCGCGCTCGGGGACCTCGGCCGCCCCGGGCGGGACGGCCACCGCACCGGCGACGAGCGCCAGCGCGACGACCCACCGTGGGGGCGCGCCCATCCGTCTCAGCCGATCCCGCGGCGGAACGCGCGCAGCGACCCCGGCGAGGAGTCGATCCGCCAGTCGCGCTCGGCCCGGCGCTGGGCCCAGATCAGCCCCTCGATGCGGGGCAGCGCGCGGTCGGCGAGCAGGTCGCGCACCCAGTCGGCCTTGCTGTGCCCGGCGTCGACCGGGGCGCCGTCGTCGGTGCGCGGCTCCTTGGAGCCCACGGCCGTGATCCACACCGGCGCGGTGGCATCGAGCGCCGTGAGGCGTCGGTACTGGCCGTCGACGATCCGCGCGAAGCTGCGCCACCGGCCCGAGCCCACGCTCTCGCCCCAGTTGAAGGCGTCGATGCCCAGCACGTCGACGACGTCGTCCCCGGGCCAGATCCGGCCCACCGGCGTGGTGCCGGGGCGGGTCGCCGCGCTGGGGCTGAACACCCAGCGGGCCCGACCCGCCGAGGCGGCGTCGACGCGCTCGACGACGTGGCGCCAGGCGGCGCGGAACTCGGCGTAGGTGCCGCCGCGAGGGCGCTCGCCGTCGGGGGTGGGCTGGTAGGTCTGCCAGTCGCCGTTCATCTCCGGCCAGGGCCGCAGGTACACCGGACCCGGCTGGCTGCGCAGCGCCGCACCGACGAGCTCGAGGTAGCGGTCGAGATCGCCCGAGGCCCAGTCGGCGAAGCGGGCCGCGCTCAGGTCCCACGCCACCACGAGGGTCTGACCGCCGCTGGCGGCGAGCAGCAGGTCGGCGGCCTCGGGCACGTCGTCGCCGTAGCGCCAGGAGACCGGCAGCAGCTCCACCCGGTGCCCGACCAGCTGCTCGAAGGCGCTGACGCGGGTGAGGTCGAGGTCGGCACCGGCGACGTCGGCGCCGAAGCGGACCCGCTCCCCCAGCGGCATGACCGGGGCGGCCCTGTCGGCCGCGCCGCGCGGGGCCGGCGAGGCGGAGGCGGACCCGACGACCCCGGCGGCCGACAGTGGCCCGAGCAGCGTCAGGAGTGCGAGCGCCGGCAGGGCGGCCCGGCCGGCCGACGCGGAGGCGGACAGGGGGCCTCGCCGGATCCTCGAGCGGGATCCGGGCAGCACGGGAACGGCCTCGGGGACGCGCGGAGGATCATCGTGCCGAGAGCCGTGAGCGGGGGGTCTCACGCTGCTGACGGTAGGACCGCGACGCCGGTCACCGCGGGGTTTTCCACGGATCCGAGGCCCCCGGATCCGAGGACACGGATCGCGGGGCCTCCCCCCGATCAGGGGTGATCCGAGCCCGCCCGGGCCGATCGGGCACGCCGTCGCCGGGCATGGGCGCTAGAAGGAAGCCCTCCCGAACCTCGAAGGGGTCTCCCATGCCGTTCCTCCGCACCACCGGGCCCACCTCCGTGACCGCACTCGTCGGCTGCCTTGTCGGCTGTGTCGTGGGGTGTGTCGCCGGCCTGATGCTGGGGGCCTCGGGCGCCGTCGCCGTCGCGACCCTCACCGGACACGACATCGTCGACCGCTCCATCGGACGGATCGACCTCAAGCCTCAGAGCGTGGGCTGGAACAAGTTCACCCCCGGCATCCAGCAGCGACTGCGCCAGGCGCGCCGTCCGGGTCCCCCCGGCCCGGCGGGGCCCCTCGGACCGACCGGTCCCCAGGGACGTCCCGGAGCGCCGGGGCGCGACGGCGGCACGGGGGCCACCGGCATGCCGGGCCCCGGCGGGCCCGAGGGACCGGTCGGCCCGGGCGGCCCGGTCGGCCCCGTGGGGCCGCGAGGCGGGGAGGGCCCATCAGGCCCGGAAGGTGCTGCGGGCCCGGAGGGGGCTCGGGGACCGGAGGGACCGGCCGGACCTGCGGGACCCGCCGGCGCCGACGCCGTCCTGGACATCTACACCGCGAAGCCGGCCGCCTCGGTCACCGCCGTCGGCCCCGGCGAACGCAAGACGACCACGGCTCGCTGCGCCACCGGCTACGTCGCGCTCGCGGGCGGCCACACCCTCGACCAGGCGGGGGCCCAGACCCAGGCCACGATCTTCAAGTCCGGGTTCGAGTCGGCGAGCTACGACGCGGCGCTGGGCATGTTCACCGGCTGGGAGGTGAGCGCGCGCAACACCGGCACGGCCGGCTCGTTCAACCTGACCCCCTACGTCGTGTGCGCGCTCCTGCCGGCCGGCGCCACCGACTGAGGCCCGCACCCGACCCCCGCACCCGACCCCAGGAGGACGGGATCGCCGCCCGGCACAATGGCGAGGTGACCTTCGAAGGCTTCCCCGTCGCCGCGCTGGACTTCTACGACGACCTCGAGGTCGACAACACCAAGTCCTTCTGGGAGGCCCACAAGCACATCTACCGCGACGCCGTGAAGGCACCCTTCGACGCGGTCGCCGCGGCGGTGGCCGAGGAGTTCGGGCCGCTGAAGATCTTCCGGCCCTACCGCGACGTCCGCTTCGCCAAGGACAAGACGCCCTACAAGGCCCACCAGGGCGCGTTCGTCGGCACCGGGCCCGCCACCGGGTGGTACGTCGAGCTGTCCTCGCACGGCCTGCGCACCGGCGCCGGGTTCTACGAGGCCTCCGGTCCGCGACTGGCGGCGTTCCGCGACGCCGTGGCCGACGAGCGCACCGGCCCCGCGCTGGAGGCGATCCTGGAGGTCCTCACCGGGACGGGGATGACCGTCGGTGGCGACCGGCTCAAGACCCGGCCCCGCGGCTACGACCCCGACCACCCGCGCCTGGAGCTGCTCAAGCACCGGTCGCTGACGATCGGTCGCAGCCACGGCTTCGAGCCGGTGATCCACACCCCGGCCGCCCTGGACCTGATCCGGGAGGACTGGCGCGCGTGCCGTCCGCTGCTGGAGTGGCTGGCCGACGCCACCGCCGGCGTGCCCGACGACGTGCGGATCCGGCGCTAGCCGCTCACCCGGTCGGCGGGTCGGCGGGTCAGCCCGGATCAGCCGAGATCGACCGGGCGGCGGACGCGGAGCCGACCCCGCCCTGCGGACGGGGCGCCGGTCGGTGTCGACCCGGCGTCGGTGGGGCGCAGGGGGCGGGGCCGGACGGCAGGGCCGTAGATCCGGCGGAGCGGTGGGAGCATCGGAGGTCCTCCGGGCTGGGGGTCACGGGTTCCGAGTGCCTCCAGCGTGCGTCGCCCGGCGGCGCCGCGGAACCCCCGGACCGACGATGGGGCGATCTCCCACGACCGGATGCCACCGTCCCCGCTCCGGACGGGCGATCGGGGTGAACGATCGCTCAGCGCGGACGGTGACGGGGGTCACGCCTCCGGGGTCACGGGCTGCTTCGGCGTCCAGCCCGGGTGGCCGACGACGTAGCCCCAGCGGTCGCGCCACCGCCGGGCGCCGGCCACGTCGCGGGCGATCGCGACCCACTCGTGCGCGGCCACCTTGACCGGGTGGAAGGTGTCGATGTTCTTGGTCAGCCCGTAGCGCACCCGCTCCCCCTCGGCCTCGAAGGTGCCGAACAGGCGGTCCCACACGATGAGCACGCCGGCGTAGTTCTTGTCGAGGTACTCGGCGTTCGAGCCGTGGTGCACCCGGTGGTGGGACGGGGTGTTGAACACGAGCTCGATCGGCGCCCACAGCTTGCCGACCCGCTCGGTGTGCAGGAAGAACTGGTAGACGAGGCTGATCGACTGCTGCAGCAGGATCATCCACGGCGCGAAGCCCAGCAGCGCGAGCGGCAGCCAGTAGGGCAGGGCGGTCATCGGCACCCACGGCTGGCGCAGCGCGGTGGAGAGGTTGAAGTACTCGCTCGAGTGGTGCACCACGTGGCTGGCCCACAGCACCCGGATCGTGTGGTGGGTGCGGTGGTACCAGTAGAAGGCCAGGTCGTCGAGGAAGAACAGCGCGATCCAGGTGAGCGGGTTGTCGGCCGGCAGCTCCCAGGGGCTGAGCAGGAACAGCGCCGCGTAGACGGCGAGCACCACCAGCTTCCAGCCCAGGTTGATCGCCACGTTGCCCAGGCCCATCGACAGGCTGGTCGCCGTGTCGCGCGCGCGGTAGCCGAGCTCGTCGTCGTCGGGGAGCAGGTAGTACGACGCCGCCTCGAGCAGCAGCAGGACGGCGAAGACCGGGATCGCGGCCTGGATCAGATCGAACATCGGGTTCCTCCGGGGAGCCGGGCGCGCTCAGCGGCGCGCGAGCAGGGCCTGGGCGAGGGCCAGCGCGCGATCGGCGTCGCGATCGGCGATGGCGTGGGCGAGGGCGAGGTGGGCGGCGCGGTCGGCGTACTCCTCGAGCAGGCCGTCGAGGTGCTCGTGACCGACCGCGGCGATGCCGGACGCCAGGGTGTTCAGGCCCAGGCGGTAGGCGAGGTTGTGGGCGCCGTCGACCACGGCGGTCCAGAACACCAGGTCGATGGCGGTGAGGTCGGGCCCCGGGCGCTCCGGGTAGGCCTGGGCGGCGGCGATCACGGTGGCGACCTCGTCCGCGCTGGCCCGCTGGGCGCACCACCGGGCGGCGTCGGCACCGAGGGCGGCCCGCATCTCGAGCAGGTCGTCCAGCACCTGGCCCGAGGGCACGGCACCGGAGTGCACCAGCCCCACGAGCGCCTCCAGACCGGCGTGGGCACGCCAGTCCTGCACCCGGGTGCGACCGCCCTGGCTGATCACCACCAGCCCCGCCTGCTGGAGCCGCTTGAGCGCCTCACGGACGGCGTGGCGGTTGACCTCGAAGGTCGTGGCCAGGTCGCGCTCCGCCGGCAGCGGCTCCCCCGGCGCCAGCCGACCGCTCAGGATCTCCTCGGTGAGCGCGGCGAAGACGGCGTCGCTCACCGACGCACGGGTCACGGGGGCGAGGGGCATGGCAGGAGCATGCGGCGTCACTGGTCAACCTGTCAACTGGTTGGACCAGTTGATCAGCGACGGTTTGCTCGGCCAACCGAGGAAACCGTCGCTCCAAGCGCCCCGGAAGGCCCGCCGGCGACAGTTTGCTCGGCCAACCGAGGAAACCGTCGCTCCAAGCGCCCCGGAAGGCCCGCCGGCGACGGTTTGCTCGGCCACCCGAGGAAACCGTCGCCGCAGGCGTCAGCTCGGGCCGCGGAAGGTGGCCATGGTGCGCTCGGGCTCCCAGAAGGCGCGCATGGAGAGCACCCGGCCGTCGTCGTCGACGACGTAGACCATGATCAGGTCGGTCACCGAGGAGGAGCCGTCGGGGAACGTGGTGGTGATCCGGCCGATGTTGGCGCAGGTGTTGCTGCCCGGGTTGGCGAAGGAGTCCTCGATCTCGAAGCGGAACGAGGCGATGGGGGCGATCGCCGCCTCCCAGAACGCCGCGATGCCGGCGTGCCCGCGGTGGCCCTTGCCCTCGGGATCGAACATCGAGGGACCGACCGGGTCCTCGAGCACCGCGTCCTCGGCGTAGACCGTGAGCCACTCGGCCAGATCGCCCTTGGCCACCGCGGAGTAGGAGCGCTGCGAGGCCGCGCGCGCAGGGTGGGGGTCGTTCGGGGCGTTCCAGATGATGGCGTCGGAGCTGATCATGGCCGCATCGTAGGCCCGGAGGTAGAACACGTTCTAGTCTTTGCCGCTCGTTCACCGATGCCTCACCCCGTCCACCCCGCCCGCACACCGCGGCGCCGACCGGGCCGCCCACGCTGGGCGGCATGCGGCCGCCCCGCCCCTCCCTCGTGCTGCACGTCGCCCTCGACGCCGCCAGCCGCGACCTGCTCGACGACGCCGTCACCCGCCACGCCTTCGCCCTCCTCGAGCTCGGCGTGACCCTGGCCCCCGGCCCCGACTGGACCGCGGTCAGCCCCCCGCCCCGGATGCGGGTGCTCGTGCGGTCGGGTCAGCTGCGCGGCGCCTCCCCGGCCGCCGTGCGCAGCCGGCTGGCCACGCGCCCCTCGCTGCGGGCGCGACTCGTGCTGACCGCCACCGCCCCACCGGCCGCCGGGGTCGTGGACCCCTGGCGCCGGCTCTGGGGCGAGACCCTCTGCGACGTGGTGGTGGACGACGACCCGGCGGCGCTGTGGCGCGCGTTCGGTGCCGCCGTCGGCTTCGGCACGCGCTCGCTGGCGCTGCCGGTCCGCACCGGCTGAGACCCGACCCGCCGACAGGCGGGGCGCCGGGTCAGTCCTCCTCGTACTCCACCGGGAGCACCCCGTCGTCGAGGAGCCCGCGGAACTCCGCGAAGTCGGCCTCGACCTGGGCGGCGTAGTCGACCGCGAACGTCGCGACGGCGTCGTCGAATCCCTTGGCCTCCTCCTTGTCCAGCCCCACCGAGAGGTAGCCCTCCAGCTGGCGCGGGTCGAGGGTGCGGGCGTGGGCCCGGGCGAGCAGGGCGCCGGCGAGACGGCCGTAGTCGTCGAGGTCGCTCTTGCCCAGCAGGGTGGCGTCGATGGAGCCCTTGCGGTTGCGGAACTGGCGCACGAGGTAGGGGGTGTCGCCGACCGTGGCCCAGCCGAGCAGGTGGTCGGAGACCGACTGCACCACGCGGGCGCCGAGCACGATGCGCTCGCCCTCGTGGGCCACCGGCACGGGCGGGAGGAAGGGGGCGAGCGCGGAGGGCCCGGCCTGCTTGACCTGCAGGATCAGGGCCTCGTCGCCGTTGCCCTGGAGCAGCACGACGTAGGCGCGCATGCCGACGCTGCCGGTGCCGACCACCCGCATCGCGACGTCGTGGGGGCGGTAGCGGGAGAGCAGCACCCGCGACGACGCCGGCAGGGTGTCGACGTACCCCTCCAGGCCCGCGAGCACGGCAGCCTCGACCTCGGGCTCGACCGAGCTGAGCACCGGCGGGCGGTGGTGGAAGAACCAGTCGGCGGTGTCGCGGCTGGTGATCTTGGCCGCGACCTTCTCGCTGGTGTTGCCCGCGGCCTTGGCGGCCGCGGCGGCGAAGTCGTCGTCGAGGGCGTCGGCGTCGGCGTGGTCGAACACCGACTCGTCGCTCAGCGCGGCCCACGACTCCAGGAAGGGCAGCCCCGCGAGGTGGGCGATGGTGCGGCGGTAGCTGCGGGCGGCGTCGCGCGCGGCCTTGCGGGCCGACTTCGCCGAGACCTGCTGCCCCACGCCGGCGGCGAGCACCAGGCTGGCCGCGAGGCGCTTGAGATCCCACTCCCACGGCCCGGCCACGGTCTCGTCGAAGTCGTTGAGGTCCATCACGATGCGGCCGTCGTGGCCGCCGTAGAGGCCGAAGTTGGCGGCATGGGCGTCGCCGCACAGCTGGGTGAGCAGGCCGGTGGACGGCGCCGTGGCGAGGTCGGCGGCCATCAGCCCCGCGGTGCCGCGGTAGAACGCGAACGGGCTGGCCGCCATCCGGCCGTGGCCCAGCGGCACCAGCGACTCCAGCCGGCCCTCGGCGCGGGCGGTGAGGAACTCCTGGAGCGTGAAGCCGCGCTGCCCGGCGCGCCAGCCGGCCTGGGCGGCGTGGGGCACCGCGTCGCGGCGCGCGCGGCCCTCGGCGCGGGCGTCGTCGGCGACGGCCCAACGGCTGGCGAGCGGGGTGTGGATGACCGACATCGTGGGACCTCCCGGACGGTGGTGATGTCGGATCAGTCAAGCAGGCGGCACCGACAGGGCGGCACGCCGACCGGGCAGGACCCCCGGCTCCGGCTCGGTGGGCTGCTCGGTGGGCTGCTCAGTGGCCTGCTCAGTGGGGCTGCCAGGCGTCCTCGTCGGCGGTGCGGGAGGTGACGGCCTTGGGCAGCTTGCCGTCGGCGAGCTGCTGGATCGAGACCTGCTCGAACACCTCGCGCAGCGAGCGGCGCGCGGCGATCCACACGTGCTGGAGCACGTCGGCGGAGTCGTTGTAGGTGACCGCCTCGGGCCGCAGGCCGTAGACCGAGACCAGCGGACCGTCCACGGCGCGGATGACGTCGGCGACCGAGACGTCGGTGGCCTTGCGCGCCAGACGCCAACCGCCGGACTGACCCCGCTGGGACATCACGACGCCGGCGCGGCGCAGGTCGGCGAGGATCGCCTGGAGGAAGCCGTGGGGGATCTCCTGGAGCCGACCGAGCTCCTCGGCGCTGATCGCCTTGCCGTCGGCGCGCGCGGCCATCTCGATGAGGGCCCGCAGTGCGTAGTCGGACTTGGCGGAGACGCGCATAAGGCCAGTGTTTCAGATGTTTCGGTCGAGTCGCTGCTGTGAGGCCACTTTGGGCGGCGTTTCGGGCTCGTCACGACCCGCGGAACCCTCCGGATCCGGCGCCGGCGGCCGATCGGAGAGGGACGGCGGGGGCCATCGCGGGCCCGATCCCCACCCGCAGGTGGGGTCGCATTCCGCGACGCCGCGCGGCGGGGATCACCCTTCGGATTCCTTGCGGGGGTCCCGCAAGTTACCTATCATTAAGTTACTGGCCGGTAGCCCGCACGGACGCCGCGCCCCTTCCCGAGCACATGTGAGGAACGGTTCGATGAGCCACTACCGCAGCAACCTGCGCGACATCTACTTCAACCTGTTCGAGGTCTTCGGTCGCGACGAGATCCTGGGCCAGGGCCCCTTCGCCGAGGTCGACGCCGACACGGCCCGCGAGATCCTGACCGAGATGGAGCGCCTCTCGCGCGAGGACCTCGCCGCCTCCTTCGTGGACAGCGACCGCACCCCGCCGGCCTTCGACGCCGCCACCAACACCGCCCCCGTGGGCGAGGCGTTCAAGAAGTCCTACGAGGCCTACATGGCCTCGGAGTTCTGGCGCCTGCAGATCCCGGAGTCCATCGGCGGCCAGATGGCCCCCTCCAGCCTCAACTGGGCCATGGGCGAGTTCGTGCTCGGCGCGAACCCCGCCATCTGGATGTACGCCGCCGGCCCGTCCTTCGCCGGCGTGGTGGAGCGCAACGGCACCGAGCGCGACAAGCGCATCGCCCAGATCATGGTCGAGCGCCAGTGGGGCGCCACCATGGTGCTGACCGAGCCCGACGCGGGCTCCGACGTCGGCGCCGGCCGCACCAAGGCCACCCCGAACGAGGACGGCTCCTGGAACATCACCGGGGTCAAGCGGTTCATCACCTCGGCGGAGTCGGACCTGCAGGAGAACATCATGCACCTGGTCCTCGCGCGCCCCGCGGGCGTCGAGGGCGTCGGCGGCCCCGGCACCAAGGGCCTCTCGCTGTTCCTGGTGCCCAAGTACCACTTCGACCACGAGACCGGCGAGCTCACCGGTGAGCGCAACGGCGCCTACGTGACCAACGTCGAGCACAAGATGGGTCTGAAGATCTCCAACACCTGCGAGGTCACCTTCGGCGACCCGCAGGTCGGCGGCGGCGAGCCCGCGCAGGGCTGGCTGCTCGGCGAGGTGCACGACGGCATCGCGCAGATGTTCCAGGTCATCGAGAACGCCCGCATGATGGTCGGCACCAAGGCGATCGCCACCCTCTCGACCGGCTACCTCAACGCCCTCGACTACGCCAAGCAGCGCTTCCAGGGCGCCGACCTGACCCAGTCCGGCGACAAGACCGCCCCGCGCGTCACCATCACCCACCACCCCGACGTGCGCCGCTCGCTGATGCTGCAGAAGTCGGCCGCCGAGGCCATGCGCGCGCTGGTCATGTACACCGCGACCTACCAGGACCAGATCCAGATCGCGGAGTTCGAGGGCAACCACGACGACGCCTACAAGCTGGCCCACGCCGTCAACGACCTGCTGCTGCCGATCGTGAAGGGCTACGGCTCGGAGCGCTCGTGGGTGCTGCTGGGCACCGAGTCGCTGCAGACCTTCGGCGGCTCCGGCTTCCTCCAGGACTACCCGATCGAGCAGTACGTCCGCGACGCCAAGATCGACACCCTCTACGAGGGCACCACCGCGATCCAGGGCCAGGACTTCTTCTTCCGCAAGATCGTGAAGAACCAGGGTGCCGCGCTGGGCCACATCGCCGGCGAGATCACCAAGTTCATCGAGACCGAGGCCGGCAACGGTCGCCTGAAGAACGAGCGCGCCCTGCTCGCCACGGCCCTCGACGACGCCAACGCCATGGTCGGCCACATGATCAACGACCTGATGTCGGCCCAGGACGAGATCCGCAACATCTACAAGGTGGGCCTGAACACCTCCCGCCTGCTGATGGCGCTGGGCGACGTCGTGTGCTCCTGGCTGCTGCTGCGCCAGGCCGAGGTCGCCCTGAACAAGCTCGGGGGCGACCCGGGTGCGGACAAGGCCTTCTACGAGGGCAAGGTCGCCGCCGCCCAGTTCTTCGCGCAGTACCACCTGCCGAAGCTCACCGCCGAGCGCGCGATCCTCGAGGCCACCACCCTGGACCTCATGGACCTCGACGAGGACGCCTTCTGAGGCCGAACCGCCGTCGTTCCACCCGAACACCGGCCAGGGGCCGTCCGGATCACTCCGGGCGGCCCCTGGTCGCGTCCGGGGTGGAGGAGTCCACCCGGGCCGGCGGGGCCAGCCGAGCGCCGGCCGCCGCGCGCACGGCGTCGCTGAGGCGCTCGAGGGTGGGGGTGCGCAGCCGCCAGCACTGCCAGTGCAACGGCACCTCCACGGCCCCGGCGGTGTCGAGAGCGACCAACCGGCCCGCGGCGATCTCCGGCGCCAGCTGCGGGTCGGGCACCAGTCCCCACCCGAGGCCGGCACCGATCGCGGCCACGAAATCGGCCGAGGTGGGCACCTCGTGCACGACGGCAGGCTCCGGGAGGTCCCAGCGACGCAGCAGGTCGTGCTGCAGCCGGTCCTTGGCGTTGAACACGACCATCGGCAGGTCCGCCAGCGCCCCCGCCCCCGCCCCCGCACCATCACGGTCGCGCGCCAGGGCGGGCGCGACGGCGGGGCGGTAGCGCAGCGTGCCGAGCGGCTCGACCCGGCAGCCCTGCACCGGCGTCGGGTCGGAGGTCACGGCGGCGAGCACGTCGCCGCGGCGCAGGTGGTCGGCCGACCACCCCTGGTCCTCGACCCGCAGCCGCAGCCGGACGCCGTCCCACCCGGCCACCTCGGCGAGCACCGGCCGGAACCAGGTGGCCAGGGAGTCGGCGTTCACCGCGACCGGGAGGTCGACCACCGCTCCGGGACCGGGATCGCCCAGGTGCTCGCGGGCCTCGTCATAGACCAGGGCGACCTGCCGCGCCAGCCGTACGAGCGCCTCGCCGGCCGGGGTGGCGCGGCACGGGCTGGCGCGCTCCACCAGCACGCGGCCGGTGCCGGACTCCAGGGCCCGGATGCGCTGGCTGACCGCGCTGGTGGTCACGTGCAGCTGTCGGGCGGCGGCCTCGAAGCTGCCGTGCTCGACGATCGCGGCGAGGGCGGCCAGCTGATCGGGGTGCGGCGTCATGAAGCGATGCTAAACAATGCACAGATTCCTTCGTTGGACGTAACGGTGCCCGACCCCTAGCGTCGAGGACGTGTGGTCCTCCGCGAGCGCCGGTCTCCTCACCGGCCTGAGCCTGATCGTCGCCATCGGCGCGCAGAACGCCTTCGTGCTGCGCCAGGGCCTGGCGCGCCGCCACGTCGGCCCCGTCGTCGCGGTCTGCGCGCTGTCCGACGTGGTGCTGATCGCCGCGGGCGTGGCCGGCATCGGCGTCATCGTCGAGAACGCCGGCTGGCTCGTGGACGTCGTGCGCTGGGCCGGCGTCGCGTTCCTCACCTGGTACGGCCTGGGCGCGCTGCGGCGGGCCCGCGAGGGCTCCTCGCTCGAGGCCGCCACGGGCACCGACGCCACCCGCGGGCGCGCGGTGCGCACGGCCGTGCTGCTCACCTGGCTCAACCCCCACGTCTACCTCGACACCGTGCTCCTGCTGGGCTCCATCGCCTCGAGCCAGGACTCCCGGGTGGCGTTCGCCGTGGGCGCCGGCACCGCGAGCGTGCTGTGGTTCACCGGCCTGGGGTTCGGCGCCCGCTCCGCGCACCGCCTGCTCGCCCGCCCCCGGGCCTGGCAGGTGCTCGATGTGCTCATCGGCCTCACCATGCTGGCGATCGCCCTCAGCCTGGCGCTGATGGACTGACGCCGGCCATCCGGACGGTCGGTGCGGCCAGGCGGTGATCCGATTAGGTTGCCGCTCATGGACGACGCGCACGACGTGGACGACGCCGCCCGGCTGGCCGGGTACATCGAGACCTGGTGGAGCTCGGTCACCGACCTCACCGCGCTGCTCGACGAGCTCGACGAGCAGGACTGGACCCGCCCCACCGACCTGGCCGGCTGGACCGTGCACGACGTCGCCGCGCACATCGCGCACCTGGAGAAGGTGCTGGCCGGCGACGGCGAGGAGCACGCCGAGATCGGCGACCCGCCGCCGGCCCACGTCACCAGCCTGTTCGCCCACTACACCGAGATCGGGGTGGTCAACCGGCGCACGCACGCCCCCGGCGCCGTCGTGGCCGAGATCCGCGACGCCACCGCGCGCCGCCGCGCCCAGCTGCTCGCCGACCCGCCCACCGACCCCGCGGGCGCGCCCGCGATCGTGCCCGGCGGGGTGCCGTGGACGTGGAACACGCTGCTGCGCAACCGGCCGCTGGACGTGTGGATGCACGAGCAGGACGTCCGCCGCGCGGTCGGGCGCCCCGGCGGTCTGCACACGCCGGGCGCCGACCACACCGTGAGCTACCTCGCGGAGTCCTTCGGCTATGTCGTGGCCAAGAAGGCCGGCGCACCGGCCGGCACCACCGCCGTGCTCGTCGTCGTCGGGGAGGACCCGGTGGGGGTCACGGTCACCGAGGACGGCAAGGGACGACGCCTCGACGCCCTGCCCGGTCGGCCGACGGTCGTGCTGGAGATGGACCGCGAGACCTTCATCCGGCTCGCGGGCGGGCGTGGCTCGACCGCGCACGAGCTCGTGCGGCTCGAGGGCGACCACGAGCTCGGACAGCGGATCGTCGCGGCGATGGCGACGACGCCGTGAGCGGCGCGCGCACCGCTCCCGCGTGGAGCCTGGCCGCCCTCCCGGACCAGACCGGGCGCACGATCGTCGTCACCGGCCCCAGCGTGGGCGGCCTGGGCCACTACACCGCACTCGAGCTGGCCCGGCGCGGGGCGCGCGTCGTGCTCGCAGGACGCACGCCCGCCAAGCTGGAGGAGACCGTCGCGGCCGTGCGCGGGGAGGTGCCCGACGCCGACCTGACCACCCTGCGACTCGACCTCGCCTCGCTCGCCGCGGTGCGCGAGGCCGCGGCACAGGCCGCCGACCTCGGGCCGATCCACGTGCTGATCAACAACGCCGGGGTGATGGCCACCAAGCGCACGGTCACCGCCGACGGTCTGGACCTGCAGCTGGCGACCAACCACTTCGGGCCCTTCCTGCTCACCGGCCTGCTGCTGCCCCAGCTGATCGCCGCCGCCACCGACGGCGCGCCCGCACGCGTCGTCGCCGTGGCCTCGCAGATGCACCGCATCGCGAGCAGCGCCCCGCTGGGCGACCCCACCCGACGACCGCGGCTGTACCGCAAGTGGAACACCTACGGGCAGTCCAAGCTGGCCAACCTGCTGTTCACCGCCGAGCTCGAGCGCCGCTGCGCCGCCGCCGACGTGCCGGTGCGGGCCCTCGCCGCCCACCCCGGCTTCGCCGGCACCCACCTGGCCGCCAACGGCCAGTACGGGCGCGCCAGCGGCGGCATCGCCTCGGTGCTCGACGCCGGCATCCGCGCCATCGCCCAGCCCGCGGCGGCCGGCGCCTGGCCCACCCTCATGGCCGCCACCGACGACCTGCCCGGCGGCACCTACGTGGGCCCGTCCGGACTCGCGGAGTTCTCCGGCGTCCCCCAGGTCACCACGGGCAACCGGATCGCCCGCGACCCCGACGCCGCCCGCCGGCTGTGGGAGATCAGCGAGCGGACCACCGGCCTCCGCTACCCCTGACACCCCGCCGGGTCACCGCCGGGGGTCGTCCGCTCAGCGCTGACGCGGGCCGTACTCGGGGGTCTGCTTGCTGAAGGCGGCGGCGCGGGCGGCCTTGGTGTTGGCGCCGAAGAGCAACCAGGCCTGCTCGATGCGCTCGCGGGCGAAGGTGCGACGCGCCGACGCCGTCCAGGTGTCCTCGAAGAGCCGCTTGGCGGCCGCGAGCTGGTCGGGCGAGCGACCCTTGAGCTGCTCGGCGAAGCGGAGGGCGGCGGCCACCGGGTCGGCGTCGAGCTCGGTGACCAGCCCGAGGTCGCGGGCCTCCTTGCCCGAGAGGACCTCGGCGGTCATCGTGAGCCGCTTGGCGGTGTCGAGACCGACCTGCTGGGCCAGCGACCGGATGCCGGTCATGTCGGGGATGATGCCCCACTTGGCCTCCAGCACCGACCACTGGGAGTCGGGGGTGGCGATCCGGAAGTCGGCGGCCATCGCGATCTGCAGCCCGCCCCCGAGGCAGTGCCCGTGCACCGCCGCGATCACCGGCACCGGCAGCCGCCGCCAGGCCCAGCAGGCCTCCTGGAACCGGTTGGTGCCGCGCAGGGGGTTCGGCACGAACGACGTCACGATCCGGCGGGGCTGCTTGAGCACGGAGCCGAAGTCGAGGCCGGCGCAGAACGCGTCACCCTCCCCGGCCAGCACGACGGCGCGCAGGTGCTTGTCGCGCCGCAGCGTGCGGGCGGTGGCCGCGAGGTCGTCGAGGATCTGCAGCGTCAGCGCGTTCAGCTTCTCCGGCCGGTCCAGCCGCACCTGGGCGATGCCGTCCTCGATCGTGCACGTCACGTGGCTCATGCCACCCGATCCTACCCGCGGGTAACCACCGCCGGAAGCCCCGCCTCCACCGGCCCGCGGTGGTCGCCGGGGGTGCGTCGCAACGAGCGAAACTGGCAGACGACCGGGTCCCTCGGGACGCAGTGCCTGCCAATTTCGCTAGTTGCGACGGAGAACGGCGACCACGGATCAGCGGCGGACGAGGTCGGCCCAGACACCTCCGGCCCAGCCCGAGGCCTGGCCCCGAGCGACGCCGGGCAGCTCGCGGCCGCCGTAGACGACGTCGCCGTCGGCGTCGCTGTAGCCCAGCCAGGTGCGGGCCTGGGACTGGCCGATGCCCCGGCGGGAGAAGTCGCACACGCCGTCGGGGAAGATCCGCTGCAGGGTGCGCCACTGGTCGTCGGTGAAGGGGATCAACTGGTCGTAGTCGGCGCGGCGCAGGGGCTTGAGGCGACAGGCGAGGACGTCGTTGGTGGTCGGGCCGCCGGCCTGCTCGCGCGGGGTCGAGAGCCGCAGGCGGAGCCGCTCGGGCTGCACGCACCGCGTCCGGCCGTCGCGCTCGACCTCGAGGATGCCGGGGATGTTGGAGCAGCGGTCGGTGAGGTTCGCGGGGCGGTCCTGCACCACCTTGCGCGCCAGCGGGACGTCGCGCCGGTCGACCTCGATCCGGCTCAGCCAGCGGTCCATCTCGAACAGCGCCTCGACGGCCCAGCGCGGGTCGCCGATCAGCGGCACCAGCCCGAACCACATCACGCGGTTGTCGGTGTGGCCCTGCGCGCGGCGCAGCCGCTCCTGGGTCCAGAAGGTGTGGGCGGTGTCGTGGGCCGCGCCCGGGTCGGGGCCGCCGTGGTCGATGATCGCGACCTCGGAGAGTCCGCCGGCCTCGTTGATCAGCCCGGTGCGGTAGGCGTTGCGCACCGAGGCGACGTCGCCGACGGTGCGGGCGCGGGTGCGGCGCTCGTCGACGTCGAGCCCGCCGATCGCGGCGTTGAGGTCCACGAACTGCGCGGGCGTGATGAGGCCGGAGCGCAGCTGCTTGAGGCCGTACTGCAGCCCGGCGTTGCCGAACGGGATGCCGCCGAAGCCGCGCCCGACCTGCTTCTCCTCGGGCCCCCACGCCGAGCGGGGCCGCGGCGCGAGGGGGTTGATCAGCAGGTCGAGCACCGAGCAGCGCACGCCGCCGGGGTTGATCCGGGAGTCGTAGCGGGTGCGCGTGTCGCCCCGCTTCGGCGCGGTGGTGCCGGGGCAGGGGTGCTCGGGGTCCAAGGCGGCCTTGAACAGGCCCTCGTCGGCGACGATGCCGTTGACGATGCTGAGGTGGCCC
The DNA here is from genome assembly GCF_964228225.1 of Nocardioides sp. Lineage (GTDB taxonomy): Bacteria > Actinomycetota > Actinomycetes > Propionibacteriales > Nocardioidaceae > Nocardioides. The sequence goes on along the minus strand of NZ_CAXQZB010000015.1, from coordinate 8,184 downwards.
TCGACGGCGGCCATCTGCTCCTGGGTCCACACCACCCCGGTGCCCCAGCGCTGCGGGCGCTCGAAGTACCCGCGCAGCAGGTGGTAGTCGGCGAACTGCGCGCCGGCGGTGAAGGTGTCGGGGTAGGAGCAGGTGGTCACCAGCCCCTGGTAGACGCCGGGGTAGGCGTTGGCCACGGTGTACTGCGCGATCGAGCCGCCCGAGCAGCCGGTGCCGATGGTGTAGCGCAGCCGGCCGTACTGCTCGACGAACCGCTCCTTGGCCAGCACCAGCGACTCGGCGTTGACCACCGGGTTGCAGTGGTGACCGGTGTTCGCCAGCGCCGTGGCCATGACGCCGAAGCCCTTGCTCAGGGCGGCGACATAGGACTCCTGAAGTCCTGGGATCGCCACGGGGATCGTGCCGGAGAAGTCGCCGGTGGGCGGATCGGCGGGGGTGTAGGACGCCCCGCACCCGCCGCCGTGAGTGATCAGCAGCTTGCGGTTGAACTGCGACGGCGGCGCGAACGGGTCCCACGCGCGCCCCGGGCGCCACAGCACGAAGATCGTGTACCGGTCGCGCAGGGCGTAGCCGGTCTCCTTGCGCACGATGAACGGCACCCGCACGCCCTCGTCGGTCGTGGTCGTGGCGACGTCGGAGGGCGGGTTCTTCTCGTCGTAGGGCAGCAGGCCCGGGCGCAGCGGGTTGGAGGAGGCGTAGAGCAGGCGATAGCGCGCCGGCTCGCTGCACCCGCGGTCGCGCGCCGTCGGCTGGCAGCGGTAGTAGGTCGACTGCGGCCCCGAGAACACCGGCCCGCTCGTGTCGTGGTTCACCACCGCGAGGGTCCCGCTGCGCCCGGGGGCCGTCGCGGTGATGGTGGTGGCCCCCGGCCGCAGCCCGGACACCAGGCCCTCGAAGGCGCCGCCGCGCCGCACCGCGAAGGCGTCGGTGACGTCGCGGTTCCCGGCGGTCACCCGCACCTCGCGCGGCCGGACGCCGTCGGGCAGCACGATCTCGACCCGCACGTCGCCGTCGGTCACGAGGTCGGGCCGGGTGGAGACCGCGAGGATCCGCAGGCCCTCTGCCGGCGCGGCGCCGGCTCCGGGCAGGAGCCCCGCCCCGCCCGGCGTGAGCAGCAGGGGCAGCAGCGGCAGCGCCACCACCAGCGCGAGGAGGGCGAGCGGGCCGCGTCGGAGCGGCCGGCGCACGCCGGGAGTGTCGGAGGTCACAGCGGTCACAAGGGCGCATCATGCGCAGGCGAGCGCCCGCGGCGCGATACCCCCGGCCGGATCGCGACGCTCACGGCGCTCGCCGTGGGACGTCGCACCAAGCATCCGGCAGGCGTTCCCGGGCCGAACGCCTGCGGAATGCTTGGGACGACGTCCCACCGGCGACCCCGGTCGACGGCAGGGGGAGGGAGGGGTCAGCCGGTGAGGTCGCGGCCGAGCAGGCGGCGGGCGACGATCCAGTGCTGCAGCTCGTTGGCGCCCTCGAAGATCTCCAGGATCTTGGCGTCGCGGTACATCTCCTCCAGTCGCACCGACTCCCCGGTCTCCCCGACCTGGCGGGCGAAGCCGAGGGCGCCGTGGATCTGGATGGCCTCGCGCACGAGGTCGTTGGCCAGCCGGGTGCCGTAGGCCTTGGCCATGGCGGCCTCGGGCTCGGCGGTGTCGTCGCCGGCGTCGAGGAGCATCGCGGCCTTCTGGTAGAGCGAGCGGGCGCACTCGATCTCGGTGGCGCGCTGGGCCATCACGAACTGCCAGTGCTGCATCGCGCCCAGCGGACGCCCGAAGACCTCCCGGGTCTGCAGCCGGTGCACGGCGAGGTCGAGCGCGGCCTGGGCCACCCCGACGCCGGCCGCGCCGATGCCGATCCGCCCGCGCACCAGCGAGGACAGCGCGACCGCCATCCCGCGCCCGGGCTCCCCGAGCACGTGGGCGCGGGGCACATGCACGTCGACGAGCTCGATGTCGGCGGTGATCTGGCCGCGGTGCCCCATCTTCAGGTCGGGGGTGCCGATGCGCACGCCCGGTGAGCGGAGGTCGATCAGCAGCATGTGGGCACGGTTCCCCTCCCGTCCCGCCCGCACCAGGATCGAGACCCAGCCGGCCACGACGCTGTTGGTGATCCACCGCTTGCGGCCGTTGACGACGTAGCCGTCGGGGGTCTCCTCGGCCCAGGTGCTCAGCCGGGCGGCGGTGAGGTCGGAGGAGGTGTCGGGCTCGGTGGTGGCGAAGGAGAACGCGGTCGCCCCGCTCACGAGCTCGGGGATCAGCCGCTCGCGCAGCTCGGGGCGCGCGTGGCGCAGTGTGGCGGGCACGAGGATGCACTGGCCGTCGTAGACGCCGGCGATCGAGGAGGACTCGTAGGCGATCTCCTCGGTCACCGTGCAGGCCGCGAGCATCGGGTACTCGTAGCCGCCCCCGTACTCGGGGCCGAACGGCACCGCGAACAGCCCGTCGGAGGCGAGCCCGCGGAAGGCCTCCCACGGGAAGGTGTCGGCCGACTCCTCGCGGGTGCCGATCTCGCGCGCCACCGGCGCGAGGTGGCGGGCCACGGAGTCGCGGGCGCGGGCGCGCAGCGCCACGGTCTCCTTCGGCAGCAGCAGGTCGTGGGTCATCCGGTCCTGCGTGCGCGGCACGGCGGTCACGGTGGTCGCGGTGGTCATCGCGGCTCCTTTTCGAACGATCGTCCGAATCACGATAATCGAACGGACGTCCGAGACGCCATAGGCTGAGGCCGTGATCTCCCCCGAGCCCGCCACCGCCGACGCCGGAACCGGCACGAAGGCCGCCCGCACGCGGCGTCGGATCCTGGAGGTCGCGGCGGTCGAGTTCGCCGCCCACGGCTACGGCGGCGCGAGCCTGCGGCGGATCGCCGCCGCGGCGGGCCTGCAGGTCGGCAGCCTCTACTTCCACTTCCGCACCAAAGACGAGCTGGTGGCCAGCGTGCTCGCCGACGGCGTCGACTCCGCCCGCGCCGCCCTGGAGGCGGCACTGGAGCGGGTGCCGCCCGACGCCGACGCCGCCACGCGGCTGCGCGCGGCCCTGCGCGGTCACCTCGACGCGCTGCACGCCTCCGACGTGCGGGCGGCCGCCGTGGTCCGCATGGTCGAGACGCTACCGCCCGAGCTCCGCGCTGCCCACGTCACCGCCGAACGGCGGTTCGGCCTGGTGTGGTCCCGCGAGCTCGAGCGCGGTCGTCGCGACGGCGTCGTGCGCAGCGACGTCGACGCCCGCACGCTGCGCGACCTGCTGGTGGGCGCCCTCAACAGCACCTCCACCACCAGCCCCGCCGCGCGGCGCGACCTCGACACCGTGGTGGAGACGCTCGCGGCGCTGCTCGCGCCCCGCTGAGCGCCCCGCATCACGGCCGGGCTCAGCCGAGCAGCTCGACGGTGCGCTCGAGGAACACCGGCACCGCGTCGGCGGCGGCCTCGTGCCCCTGGCCCCCGCGCGCACGGTGCCGGTGGGCGATGCCGGCGGCGATGATCGCGATCTTGTACGCCGCGAGCGCCAGGTGCTGGTCCCAGTCGACCAGCTCGACGCCGCCCGCCTCGCCGTAGGCGGCCGCCAGGTCCGCCGACGACGGCATCCGCGGCGAGGTCCAGGCGGCGTCGGCGATCAGCAGCGCGAACGCCGGGTCGCGGTAGGTCACCATCATCGCGACGTCGGCCACCGGGTCGCCGAGCGTCGAGAGCTCCCAGTCCACGACGGCGGCCACGCGCGGCAGCACGGCCGGCTCCTGCTCCGCACCGGCACCGGCACCGGGTGCATGGGGGGCGACGGCGAGCAGGGTGTTGTCGATGCGGTAGTCGCCGTGCACGATGCCGGTGGCCGCCTGGCGCGGCAGCGCGGCTCCGAGCCGGGCGACGGCGCGGGCGTGGAGGTCGTCGTGGTCCGAGGTGCCGACGTGCTCCCACTGCCCCGACCAGCGGCGCAGCTGGCGGGCGGCGTACCCGTCGGGGCGCCCGAAGCCCTCCAGCCCGATCGCCAGCGGGTCCACCCGGTGCAGCTGCGCGAGGGTGGCGGCCAGCGCGGCGACGACGTCGCGCAGGTGGGCGTCGACGGGGATCCGCGCGGCGAGGTCGGCCTCGGTGCGGATCGTGGCCCCGGCGACGTGGTCGACGACGGTGTAGGGCCCGCCGAGCAGCGCGTCGGCGGCCTCGCCCGTGCCGACCAGGCGGACGGCGGCGACCGGCACGTCGGTGGCGGCGAGGGCCCCGGCCACCCGCGCCTCGCGGGCGACGTCGTGGGCCGAGGGGGTGCGGCCCACCCGGGGTGGCATCCGCAGCACCCAGTCGTGCACGCCGTCGCCCAGGCGCAGGGTGAGGTTGGAGCGACCCCCGGAGATGAGCGAGGCGTGCAGCGGACCGGCCACCGGCACCCCGGCGGCGGCCAGCGCGGTCGCGAGGCCGGCGAGCTCGGCCTCGGTGAGCACCGACTCCCCCGTCGGCTGCCCCGTCGGCTGCCCCGCCGGCGGCGCTCCCCACCGGACCCGGAGCGACCTCGTCGCCGTCCATCGCCCGGTTGGCCAGGGCATCGGCATCGGCGTTCTCGGCGCGTGGGATCCAGGTGAAGGTGGTGCCCGCGGGAGCGAGGTCGCTGGCCTCGGCGTGCAGCGGCTGCAGGCCGGGGTGCTTGACCTTCCAGGCGCCCTTCATCTGCTCCACGACCAGCTTGGAGTCCATCCGGACCTCGATCCGCGCACCCGGCGCGTGGTCGAGCGCGAGCCGCAGACCGGCGATGAGACCGGCGTACTCGGCGACGTTGTTGGTCGCCTCCCCGATCGCCACCGCCGCCTCGGCGAGGACCTCCCCGGTGGCGGCGTCGCGCACCAGCGCGCCGTAGCCGGCCGGACCCGGGTTGCCGCGCGAGCCGCCGTCGGCCTCGACGACGACGGTGTCCGGGGCTGCCTCGGAAGTTGGGGTCACAGGCCGGACTCGGAGGTGCGGACGAGGATCCGCGAGCACTCCTCGCAGCGCACGACCTCGTCGGCCGGGGCGGCCTTGATGGCGGCGAGCTCGGCGGCGTCGATGCCGAGCTGGCATCCGCCGCAGCGGCGCTGGGTCAGGTGCGAGACGGCCAGGCCGCCCTTGGACTCGCGCAGCTTCTCGTAGAGCGCGAGCAGGTCGGCGGGCAGTCCCTCGACCGCGGGACCCCGGCGGGTGGCCAGCTCGGCGAGCTCGGCGTCGATCTCGGCGAACCGGGCATCACGCGCGGCCGCGAGCTCGGCGAGCCGGGTGTCGGCGGCGCCGATGCGGTCGTTGACCGAGGAGAGCATCCCCTGGGCGGCCTCGAGCCGCTCCATGACCTCGAGCTCCTCGTCCTCCAGCGTGGAGATGCGGCGCTCGAGCGACTCGAGCTCGCCGGTCATCCGCTCGAGGTCCTTGGGGTTGGTGATGAGGCCGGCGTCCATCCGCTCCCGGTCGCGGGTGCGGCGTGCCTTGACGGTCTCGACGTCGGCGTCGACCTTCTCCTGCTCGACGGTCAGGTCGTCGACGACGATCTTGGCGTCGCGGGCCTCGTCGACCAGGGCGGCGCGGCTGCGCTCGAGCTCGGCGATCTCGGCCAGCTCGGGCAGCGTGCGGCGCTGGTGGTGCAGCTGCTGGGCCCGGGAGTCGAGCTCCTGGACGTCGAGCAGCCGGAGCTGGGCGGCGGGGTCGGCTTTCAGCGTGACTCCTGGGTGTCGTGGTGGATCAGAGGCGGGTTCAGGGGCGGGTCAGAGGCGGTGCGTCCACGCGTCGGTGGAGCGCGTGCTGACCCGCACCTCCACCGTATCGCCCAGCGCCCCCTCCAGCCGCCTCGCCAGCACCGGCAGCCAGGTCCACTCCGCGGCCCAGTGGGCGACGTCGACCAGGGCGGGACCCTCGTGCTCGAGGAACTCCGTCGCCGGGTGGTGGCGCAGGTCGCTCGTGACGTAGACATCGGCGTCGGTGCCGCGCACGGTGTCGAGCAGGAAGTCGCCCGCTCCCCCGCACAGCGCCACGCGGCGTACGGGACGGTCGAGGTCGCCGGCGACCCGCACGCCGTGGGCGGTGCCCGGCAGCGCCTCCACGACCCGCTCGGCGAAGGCGCGGAGGGTGGTCGGCTCCACGTCGCCGATGCGACCGGTGCCGGTGGTCCCGATCCGCGGGTCGGCCAGCTCGAGCACGTCGTAGGCGGGCTCCTCGTAGGGGTGCGCGGCCAGCATCGCCCGCACGACGTGGGCCCGCCGACCGCGCGGGAAGACCACCTCGATCCGCACCTCGTCGACGCGCTCGGCCTCGCCCACGGAGCCGATCGTCGGGTCGGCGCCGGGCAGCGGACGGAAGCGCCCCTCCCCGGCGACCGTGAACGAGGCGTGGTCGTAGTCGCCGATCTCACCCGCGCCGGCACCGGCCAGCGCCGCGCGCATCCCGTCGGCGTCGGCGGCCGGCACCATCACGCCCAGCTTGTCGACGGCCGGCAGCGGTGCCGGGAGGATCGGCCGCGCGTCACGCAGCCCCAGGGCCAGGGCCATCGCCTCGGACACGCCGCCCTCGGCCTGGTCGGCGTTGGTGTGGGCGGCCAGCAGCGCGCAGCCCGCCCCCGCGAGCGTCATGGACGTGCGGCCCTTGGGGGTCTGGCTCGTGAAGCCGTGCACGCCCTTGAGGTAGAGCGGGTGGTGGGTCAGCAGCAGGTCGGCGTCCCAGTCCGCGGCCTCCTGCGCCACGACCGGTGCGGGATCCACGGCGAGCAGGATCCGGCGTACGGGCTGGTCGAGGTCGCCGTGCACGAGACCGACCCGGTCCCAGCCCTCAGCGGTGCCGGGCGGGTACCACCCGTGCACCAGGTCGACGACGGATCGCAGCGTGGGCTCGGCCATGGCGGCGAGGGTAGCGGCCTAGGCTCGCCGCATGTCCGCCCAGAACTCAGTCGTGAAGATCAACGCCATCACCGTGCCGCCGCAGGCGGGCCCCGAGCTGGAGAAGCGGTTCGCCGCCCGTGCCCACACCGTCGACGGCGCCGACGGCTTCCTCGGCTTCCAGCTGCTGCGGCCCGTCGCCGGCGACGACCGCTACTTCGTCGTCACGCACTGGCGCGACGAGGAGTCGTTCGCCGCCTGGCGCGACGGCGACGCCCGCGCGGCCCACGCGGGCCCGGCGGGTGCCGAGGGCGAGCAGCGCAAGCCGGTCTCCAGCGGCGCGGACCTGCTGGAGTTCGAGGTCGTGCTCGACGTCAAGCCCTCCTGACGGAGTGGAGCACCGCGCCTCCTTCCGCCGGGGCCTGCGGCTGGGGCTCCCCTTCGCGGCGGTCGGGTTCTTCCTCAGCGTCTCCTTCGGGGTGCTGGCTCGACAGGCGGGGTTCAGCGTCGCCCAGGCCAGCGTCACCGCGATGATCGTGTTCGCCGGCTCCGCACAGTTCGCCGCGCTGTCCGTCGTCACCGCTGGTGGCGGCATCCCCGCGGCCCTGACCGCGGGGAGCCTGATGAACGCCCGGTTCCTGGCCATGGGCATCGCCCTGGCGCCGTCGCTGCCCGGTGGCCCGTGGCGACGCGCGGCGCAGGGGCAGACCGTCGTGGACTCCTCGTGGGCGCTCGCCCATCGTGGTGACGGCACCTTCGACCGGTGGTTGCTGTTCGGCACGACGCTCCCGCAGTACGTCGCGTGGACGCTCGGGTCCGTCGTCGGCGCGGTCTCGGGCGACCTGCTCGGTGACACCGACCGACTCGGGCTGGACGCGATCTACCCGGTCTTCTTCCTGTCGTTGCTGATCGCGGAGCTGCGGGACCGCACGTCGCGCCTGGTCGCCCTCACCGGCGCTCTGGTCGCGCTGGCCCTCGTACCGCTCGCGCCACCGGGCATCCCGATCCTGGCCGCCAGCGCCGTCGCGCTCGTCGGTGTGGTGCGGAGGGCCGGGTGAGGCACGGGTGACGTTGACCTACGCGCAGGTCTGGTGGCTCATCCTCGGCCTCGCCGCCCTGACCGCGCTCATCAAGGCGGCCGGCCCGGTGCTCCTGGGTGGCCGGGCGCTGCCGGCACCGGTGACGCGGGTGATCGTCCTCATGGCGCCGACCCTCCTCAGCGCGCTCGTGGTCACCTCGGTGCTGGCCGCCGGCCGGTCGTGGTCGGTGGGGGCGCACACCGTGGGGGTCGCCGTGGCGGCGCTGATGCTGTGGCGCAGGTGCCCGCTCGTGCTGAGCGTGCTCGTCGCCGTGCTCGTCACCGCCGGGCTCCGCGCGCTG
>NZ_CAXQZB010000014.1:0-12034 GCF_964228225.1 Nocardioides sp. | reverse complement strand
CCGCGCCCGTCACGATCTCGGCGGTGTCGCGGGCGAAGTCGGCGGAGCGGTGGCGGGCGTCGTAGCCGATCACCACCGGCCCCGGGGCGTGGGTGCCGGCGTGGTCGAGCAGGTAGCGGGCCAGTCCGGCCGCCGCGCGCCCCACCACGACCCGGTTCATCCGGTTCGGGCCCGCCCCGAGCGCGCCGCGCAGCCCCGCGGTCCCGAACTCCAGGGTGCCGTCGAACCGGTCGGCGAGGTCGGCCAGCGCCGGGTCCGCCGTCGCGGGGTCCGACGACGTCGCCGCGGCGAGCAGCGCCTCCAGCTCGGCGCGCGTGGTGGCGTCGGGGTCCTGCGCGAGCCAGGCGCGGGCGGCGGTGGTGAGGTCGGCGAGCGCGGCGGGGCTGGTGGGGGCGGTGGCCATGCAGGGCACGGTAACGGCCCGCGACCGGCGCGTCCCCTCAGGCGTCCCCTCAGGCGTCGATGTGGCTCATGTCGCCGTAGCGGTCGCCCCGCACCTCCTCGGGCGGCACGGCGGCGGCGAGGGCGGCGACGTCCTGCGGCGTCAGGTGCACCCCGAGCGCCCCGATGTTCTCCTCCAGGTACCGCACCCGCCGGGTGCCGGGGATCGGGGCGACGCCGGCGCCGGCGTCGGTGCGGGCCAGCACCCAGGCGAGCGCCAGCTGGCCGGGGGTGCAGCCGAGCTCGGCGGCGTGGGCGGCGACCCGGTCGACCAGGCGCAGGTTGGCCCGCAGGTTCTCGCCCTGGGACCGGGGGAAGTAGACGCTGCTGCGGCTGTCGTCCTCGCCGAACCCGGCCTCGGTGACGGTGCCGGTGAGCAGGCCGCGGCCCAGCGGGGAGTACGGCACCAGGCCGATCCCGAGCTCGCGCAGGACCGGGGCGACGTCGTCCTCGAGGTCGCGGGTGAACAGGGAGTACTCGGTCTGGAGCGCGGTGATCGGGTGCACGGCGTGGGCGCGGCGGATCGTGTCCGGCCCGGCCTCGGAGAGTCCCAGGTGTCGCACCTTGCCGGCGGCCACGAGCTCGGCCATCGCGCCCACGGTTTCCTCGATGGGCACCGACCGGTCGACCCGGTGCTGGTAGTAGAGGTCGAGGTGGTCGACCCCGAGGCGCCGCAGGGAGGCGTCGCAGGCGCGCCGGACGTAGTCGGGACGGCCGTTGATGCCCACCCGCGTGCCGTCGGGCAGCCGCTCGTTGCCGAACTTCGTGGCCAGCTGCACCTCGTCGCGTCGGTCGGCGATCGCGCGGCCGACCAGCTGCTCGTTGGTGAAGGGGCCGTACATGTCGGCGGTGTCGAGGAAGGTCACGCCGAGGTCGAGGGCGCGGTGGATCGTGGCGATCCCGCCCGCCTCGTCGGCGGCGCCGTAGAACTCCGACATCCCCATGCAGCCCAGGCCGAGGGCCGAGACCTCCAGGGCGTGGGCGCCGGTGCCCAGGGTGGTGGTGGGGACGGGAGGGACGGGGCTGCTCATGGCTCCACTCTGCCCCGGTGCCGGTGGTCGTGCACCCGCCCCCGGGGGGAGCGCGGGGCTCAGCGGGGGAGGGGGGCCTGCAGCATCCCGGCGACCATCGCCACCAGGTTCTCGCGGAACCGCTCCACCGGGAGCCACGGCCGGGCGGGCCGGTCGTCGCGGGCGCGGTCGGCCACCGCCTGCAGCACGAACAGCGTGGCCAGGGTCATCCGCTCCAGCCGCACGTCGTCCTCGGGGATCCAGCCCGCCACGAGGCGGTCGAGCAGGGCGTAGGCCTCGTAGCCGCCGAGCCCGAGCAGGGTCTCCTGCACGTCGGGCTCCAGGCGCATCGGATCGCCCAGGATGAGGTCGGCCATGATCATCAGGTAGAGCCGGCCCTCGCCGCCCTGCTCGGCCAGCGACACCGCGGGCAGCACGAACGCCCGCACGGCGGCGTCGACGTCGTCGGGGCGCGCGCGGGCCACGGCGAGCAGATCGGCCTCCGCGGCGCTGATCAGGGTGCCGTGCTGGCGCAGCACCGCGACGAGCATCCCCGCCCGGGAGCCGAAGTGGTAGTGCACCGCGCCCCGGTTGCGCTGCCCGGCGCGCCGGGAGATCTCCAGCAGCGAGGCACCGTGCACGCCGTGCTGGGCGAACTCCGCGGTGGCGGCCGCCACCAACCGCTGCCGTGTGTCGTCGGCGGGGGAGGGGCCGGTGCTCACAGGCTCGGGGCGATCCGACTGAGCAGGCCCCCCATCCGCGACGCCGCGGCGCGTCCGGCCTCCAGCACCTCGGCGTGGTCCAACGGCTCCCCGGACATGCCGGCGGCGAGGTTGGTGACCAGGCTGATCCCGAGCACCTCCAGCCCGGCGGCGCGCGCCGCGATGGCCTCCAGGGTGGTGCTCATCCCGACGAGGTCGCCGCCGATGGCGCGGGCCATCCCGATCTCGGCAGGGGTCTCGTAGTGCGGGCCCGGGAACTGGACGTAGACGCCCTCCTCCAGCGAGGCGTCGGCCTCCCGGCACACCGCGCGCAGGCGCGGGGAGTAGAGGTCGGTGAGGTCGACGAACGTCGCGCCCACCAGCGGCGAGGTGGCGGTGAGGTTGATGTGGTCGGAGATCAGCACCGGGGTGCCGGGCTGCCAGTGCGGCCGCAGGCCGCCGCAGCCGTTGGTGAGCACGATCGTGCGGCATCCCGCGGCGGCGGCGGTGCGCACCGGGTGCACGACCGCGGCGACGCCCTTGCCCTCGTAGTAGTGGGTGCGCGAGAGGAAGACCAGCAGCTGCTTCTCCCCGACCCGCACCGACCGGATCCGGCCGGCGTGACCGGCGACGGCCGCGGCGCCGAAGCCCGGCAGGTCGGTCGTGGCGATCTCGGCGGTCGGCGTCCCGAGCGCCTCCACGGCCGGCAACCAGCCCGACCCCAGCACGAGGGCGGCGTCGTGGCGCTCGACGCCGGTCAGCTCGGCCAGCCGGTCGGCGGCCGCCTGCGCCAGGCCGGGGGCCTGCGCCGCGGCGGCGATCGGGTCGGTGCTCCAGACGGTCGTGGTGCTGGTGTCCTCGCTCACGCCGCCGACCCTACTCAGGACACGGGTGCCGGACCCGGGTCGGGCGTCACAGGCCGGTGGAGCGGCAGGGACGACGACGCAGCGCGGCGACGTAGTCGGCCGGGGCGTCGGCGGCCTCCGCGGCGTCGGCGAGGACGCCGAGGGTCACGGCCGAGGGCAGCCCGCCCTCGTAGGCGTCCAGGACGTAGGTCCAGGCCACGAGCTCGCCGGTGAGCGCGTTGATGCGCACCTTGGTCTTGCGGTAGAGCCCGGTGTCGGCCTGCTCGAAGGTGTCGAGGTGGTGCTCGTCGGCGCGGTTGACGTCGTAGACCGCCACGAAGACCTGGTCGAAGGGGTCCTGCACCAGCGTGGGCAGGGCGCCGTCCCAGCCCAGCTCCTCGCCGCCGAAGGTGAGCCGCCACCCGGTGAGCCAGCCGGTGGACCGCAGCGGCGAGTGCGGGCACCGCTCGCTCATCCGGCCGGGGTCGAGGTTGCTCCCGTAGGCGGCGTAGAGCGTCACGTCCAGCAGGGTAGTGCCCGCGCGCCCCCGGGCGGCCCGGGGGAGCCCCGACGCCCTAGGCTGGACCCGTGAGCCACTTCGATGTCCTCGTCCTCGGTGCCGGCCCCGGTGGGTACGTCGCCGCCATCCGTGCCGCCCAGCTCGGCAAGTCCGTCGCCGTGGTGGAGGAGAAGTACTGGGGCGGGGTGTGCCTCAACGTCGGCTGCATCCCCTCCAAGGCGCTGCTCAAGAACGCCGAGCTGGCCCACGTGCTCACCCACGAGAAGGCCAAGTACGGCATCGAGGGCGACGCCACGATGTCCTTCGGGCCCACGCACGCCCGCTCGCGCCAGGTCAGCGCCGGCATCGTCAAGGGCGTCCACTTCCTGATGAAGAAGAACAAGATCACCGAGATCGACGGCTGGGGCACGCTCACCGGCCCGCAGTCGATCGACGTGAAGGGCCCCGACGGCTCGGTGACCTCCCACACCTGCACCGACCTCATCATCGCCGCGGGCGCCACGGTGCGCCTGGTGCCCGGCGTCGAGCTCAGCGAGAACGTCGTCACCTACGAGGAGCAGATCCTCGACGAGCGGCTGCCCGGCTCGATCATCATCGGCGGCTCGGGCGCGATCGGCGTCGAGTTCGCCTACGTGATGAAGAACTTCGGCGTCGACGTGACCATCGTGGAGTTCCTCGACCGGATGGTCCCCACCGAGGACGCCGACGTGTCCAAGGAGCTCGCCAAGCACTACAAGAAGCTCGGCGTGAAGGTGCTCACCTCCACTGCGGTCAAGCAGGTCACCGACACCGGCTCGGGCGTGCGCGTCACCGTCGCCCCGGCGGCGGGCGGTGAGGAGCAGGTGCTCGAGGCCGACAAGTTCCTCGCGGCCTTCGGGTTCGCGGCCCGCACCGCCGGCTACGGCCTGGAGGCCACCGGCGTCGCGCTCACCGACCGCGGCGCCATCGCCGTCGACGGCCGCGGCCGCACCAACGTGCCGCACGTCTACGCCATCGGCGACGTCACCGGGAAGATGATGCTGGCCCACGTCGCCGAGGCCATGGGCATCGTCGCCGCCGAGACCATCGCCGACGCCGAGACCATGGAGATCGACTTCGACATGATCCCGCGCGCGACCTACTGCCAGCCGCAGATCGGCTCCTTCGGCTACACCGAGGCCCAGGCCAAGGAGAAGGGCTACGACGTCGTCACCGCGACCTTCCCGTTCTCGGCCAACGGCAAGGCGCAGGGCCTGGGCGACGCCGTCGGCTTCGTGAAGGTGGTGGCCGACCGCGAGCACAAGGAGTTCCTCGGCGCCCACATGATCGGCCCCGACGTCACCGAGCAGCTGCCGGTGCTGACCCTGGCCCAGCAGTGGGACCTCACCGCCGACGAGGTGGCGCGCAACGTCTTCGCGCACCCGACGCTGTCGGAGGCGGTCAAGGAGGCCGTCCACGGCATCGCCGGCCACATGATCAACTTCTGACCCCCTGCCGAGCCACGTGACGGAGTCGCAGATGTCCGGAGGACCCGAGAGCAACCGCGTCGTCATCCTCGGCGGCGGTCCCGGCGGCTACGAGGCCGCCCTGGTGGCCGCGCAGCTCGGCGCGGACGTCACCGTCGTCGACGCCGACGGCCTCGGCGGCTCGGCGGTGCTCACCGACTGCGTGCCCAGCAAGACCCTGATCGCGACCGCCGAGGTCATGACCGAGGTCGCCGGCGCCGCCGAGCTCGGGGTGAACTTCAAGGACCACGAGGGCGACGCCGCCACGGTGCTGCAGGTCGACCTCGCCCGGGTCAACGACCGCGTCAAGTTGCTGGCCCTGGCCCAGTCCGAGGACATCGCCCGACGGCTCTCCGAGGTCGGGGTGCGTGTCATCACCGGACGGGGACGGCTCGACGGTCCCTCGCGGGTGGTCGTGGGGGAGGAGACCCTCGAGGCCGACGCGATCCTGGTGGCCACCGGCGCCTCGCCGCGCACCCTGCCCGCCGCGCAGCCCGACGGCGAGCGCATCCTGACCTGGGAGCAGGTCTACGACCTCACCGAGATGCCCACCGAGCTGATCGTGGTGGGCTCGGGCGTCACGGGCGCGGAGTTCGCCAGCGCCTACCTCGCCCTGGGCATCCCGGTCACGCTCGTCTCCAGCCGCGACCGGGTCCTGCCCGGCGAGGACGCCGACGCCTCCCGAGTGCTCGAGGAGGTCTCCACGCGGCGCGGCATGACGGTGCTGGGCCGCTCGCGCATGGAGTCGGTCACCCGCGAGGGCGACCGCGTCACCGTGCGCCTCACCGACGGCCGCTCGGTGGAGGGCTCGCACTGCATCCTCGCGCTGGGCTCGGTGCCCAATACCGCCGACCTCGGGCTCGAGGAGGCCGGGGTGATCCTCAAGGACGGCGGCTTCGTCAACGTCGACCGCGTCTCGCGCACCTCCGCGCGCGGGGTCTACGCCGCCGGTGACTGCACCGGCGTGCTGATGCTCGCCAGCGTGGCGGCCATGCAGGGCCGCATCGCGATGTGGCACTTCCTCGGCGACACCGTGCACCCGCTGGACCTGCGCAAGGTGAGCAGCAACGTCTTCACCGCCCCCGAGATCGCCACGGTGGGCTGGACCCAGCAGGCGGTCGACGCCGGCGAGATCCTCGCCGAGTCGGTGATGCTGCCGCTGGCCGGCAACCCGCGGGCCAAGATGCAGGGCGTCCACGACGGGTTCGTGAAGCTGTTCTGCCGTCCGGGCACGGGCATCGTGGTGGGCGGCGTCGTCGTCGGGCCGCGGGCCAGCGAGCTCATCCACCCGGTCTCGCTCGCCGTCGCCGAGTCGCTCACCGCCGACCAGCTCGCCCAGGCGTTCACCGTCTACCCCTCCATCTCGGGCTCGATCGCCGAGGCGGCCCGCCGTCACCACGTGCGCGCCTGACCCCGGGGGGTCCACCCGCGCCTCGGGGGCGGCACCCCGCCGTGGCACGATGACGGTTCGAGGTGCGCCGGACTCGGCCGGGGTGCCCTGGAGCCGACCGGAGGCTGCGATGCCGCACCCACGACCGTCCCACCACCGCCACCACCGGCACCACGGGAGCAGCGTCCTGCTGCCCGTGGGGGTGCTGCTCGCAGTGATCGCCCTGCTGGCCGGCGCGCTCGCGCCGGCCCGGGCGGCGGAGCGGCCCGAGCCCCGGCGCGCGGAGGGACTCCAGGTCCGCGGCAACGGGTTCGGCCACGGTCACGGGCTCTCCCAGTGGGGTGCCTACTTCCGCGCGAAGGCCGGGCAGAGCGACCAGCAGATCCTGCGCTTCTACTACCCCACGCTGCGCCAGGGCCGCGCCGGCGGCTCGGTGTCGGTGCTGATCAGCGCCGACACCAGCGCCGACGTCGCGGTGCGCGACCGCGACGGGCTGGTCGTGCGCGCGCTGAGCAACGACCGCCGCTACCGGCTCGGGCAGCCCCGGGCCCTCCAGTGGCGCCTGGTCGCCGCCGACGGCGGGCGGCGCACGGCCATCGAGTGGAAGGCCCGCGGTGCCGGGTGGCGCACCCTGCGCACGGTGCCGGGCGAGGCCGAGTTCGACGCCGGCGGCGCGCCGATCACCCTGCGCACCCCGGCCGGTGACCGCGCCTACCGCGGCGTGCTGCGCTCGGCGGCGCCCCGGGTCGGCGCCGCACGCGACACCGTGAACGTCCTGCCGCTCGAGCAGTACCTGCGCGGAGTGGTGCCGCGCGAGGTGCCGGCGCTGTGGCCGGGCGCCGCGGTGCGGGCGCAGTCGGTCGCGGCACGCACCTACGCCGCCTTCGAGCGGCGCCAGCCGCTGGCCCCGCACTACGAGATCTGCGACACCGCGCTGTGCCAGGTCTACGGCGGTGCGACCGACGAGCACCCTGCCAGCGACCGCGCCGTGCAGGCCACCGCACGCCGCGTCCTGCTCGCCGGTGGCCGGCCCGCCTTCGCCCAGTTCTCGGCCAGCAACGGCGGCTGGCAGTCGGCCGGCTCCGTGGACTACCTGGTGTCCCAGGAGGACCCCTTCGACACTGCCTACCGTGGCTGGTCGGTGACGATCCCGGGCGGCGACCTCGCCCGCGCCTACCCCGGCCTCGGCGCGTTCGTCGGTGCGGAGGTCACCGAGCGCGACGGCGACGGGGCGTTCGGTGGGCGCGTCGTCACCCTGCGGCTGACCTTCGTCGACGGTGCGGTGACGGTGGACGGCGACGACTTCCGCTCGATCTTCGGGCTGCGCTCCACCCTGTTCCGCGTGCTGTGACGCGGGGTCAGGGCCGGGGGCGGTGCCTGGCCGTGGCCGCCTGGAGCAGCAGGACCGACACGACCACGCACGGGGCGATCACGATCAGCGCCTGCCCCTGACCCGCCACGACCGCGGCTGCCAGCAGCAGCCCGTGGGCCGCCGTCGCGAGCCGCAGGCCGCTCAGCCGACCCGCGCCGCTCGCAGCCCGCAGGCAGGGCAGGGCCGTGGTGGCGACGACGGCGCCGAGCAACGCCCCCGCCGCGCACCAGGCCAGCACGACCTCGCCCGTGGTCGTGGCGGCGCCCGCCAGCGCCACCCCGGTGGCGAGCAGGCCGACCAGGGCGATCCCGGCACCCGTGGCCGCCCGTCGGGCGACGACGTCGGCGCTCACGAGACCACGGCGGCCGGCCAGTCGCGCTCCCCGAAGTCGGCGGTCTCGGCGGCCACCTGGGCGAAGACGCTCTGCGCGCCGCTCGCGGCACTGCGCAGGTTGAGCGTGGCGCCCGCGATGGCAGCGAGGGCGGCGACGATGCCGGTGATGACCGTCGGCGGCACCGCGGGCAGACCGAGGATGCTCACCGCCTCGCCGGTGGCGGTGAGGATCGCCGCGACGAGGATGACGATGGCCGCCGCGACCGCGCCGTAGAAGATGTAGAGGGCGGTGGCGACGCTGCGCAGGGCGGGCGCGATCGGCGCGGTCAGCTTGGACTGCACGCCCGTGAGCGCCTTCTGCTGGGCGGCCAGCGAGGCGGCGTACCGGTCGGCCGCGCGGCCCTTCCACTCGTAGTCGACCTGGCTCTGCGAGCGGTCGGCCTCGGCACCGCGGGCCGCCACCGGCGCACCGACCTCGGTCCAGGAGTCGGCCGTGCTGTTCAGGTCCCAGGGTTGGCCCAGGTACGAGACGATCTCGCGGATCTTGTCCCAGAACTCACCGAGCTTGGCCATCGCCTTGTCCCACAGGTCGCGGAACTTGTCGACGGCCCAGCCCAGCCCCCACAGCACCCAGTCCAGGATGCCGTTGATCTTCGAGCGCAGGGACTCGATCTTCTGATCGACCTCGTCGAAGAGGTCGTGGATGCGGTCGATGGCCTCAGGTCCCACGAGGATCCTCCAGACGGCGGCTCACGGCGAGCCGGGGGGTTCGGGCTGCGGTGCGGGGTCGGGCGGCGGCGCTCACTCGGGCACCCACAGCGCGCGGACGCGATCGACCACCCCGGCGTCGGTGCTGGCGAAGTCCTGGCGGACCTCACGCAGCGCGTCGGCGATCTTGCGGGTCTCGACCATGCCGGCGGTCGTGACGTCCACGACGTGCTGGCGGGCCGCCTCGTAATCGGTGTCGACCCCGGTCATGAAGGCGACGAAGGAGAACTGGGAGGTCTCCAACCTCAGCCCGGCGGCGATCAGCGCGGCGGCGCGCAGGGTGTCGGACGTGTCGTCCCACTCCGCGGCCTCCTGGGTGAGGGCCTCGAATCCGGCCTGCATGGTCATGCCTGCTCCTCAGGGTCGTAGGGAACGGTGTGCTGGAGGTCCTCGAAGCCACCGGGGGGCAGCGCCTCCCGGGCCAGCCGGGCCAGGGTGCTGGCCCGCAGCAGGGCGGTGACGCCCTCCTGCTGGGCGCGGTGGGTGGCGATCCGGACCGCCTCGGTGATCTCGCGACCGAGGTTGGCGGGGTGGGCCTGGGGGAGCCAGCGCTGGTCGAACTCGAGGTCGAGCAGCTCGCCGCCCGCAGACACCCGGGCCCGCACCCGCCCCGATCGGCTCCGGCCGCTGTGCTCGGCCGTGGCGTGCTGCTCGAGGATGCGGTCGGCCTCCTCGAGGCCCTCACGGGCCTCGCGCAGCACCTGCTCCAGGGCTGCCGCCGCGGCGGCGTCGGACTGGCCGGGGCCCTCCTCGAAACGACGTCGCAGGTCGGCGATCACCTCGGGACCCACGTGGTCGGGCCGCGGCGGCGGCGCGGGTGCGTCCGCGACGGCGGACAGGCCGTCGGCGTAGCGCTCCATGCGCACGGTGGCCGCCGCGGCGAACGCCCCGATGACGGCGCCGGACAGCTCCGAGGGCTCGAGGCGGCGGTCCCAGGCGAAGCCGACCGTCACGTCGCGCAGCCTCCCGCGGGGGTCCAGCCGGACCGTGATCTCGCCGGTGGGGTCGTGCGCGGTGACCGGGCCGACGGCCTGTTCGGCCGCGGTGCTCTGCTGGAGCAGCACGTCGGCGTCGTCGCGCACCCGGGCCAGTTCCTCGGTGGGGTCGGGCACGCGCCTCTCCTCAGGACGGGGCCCCGGAGTCGTGCCTCCCGAGCCGACTGCGTGGACGCTGCCCCGCCGTCGCCGTGCCAAACCGCGGATGGAGCAGTGCCCGGGCGAGCAGTCCCGCGACCAGCGCCCAGAACGCCGCCCCGATGCCCGCGACGCTGATGCCGGAGGCGGCCACCAGGAAGCAGATCGCGGCGGCCTCGCGCTCGTCGTCCTCTGCGAGCGCACCGGTGAGCGAGGTGGCGAACGTCCCGAGCAGGGCCAGGCCGGCGGCCGCCGGGATGACCGATCCCGGCGCGGCCGCCACCAGGGTCGCCAGGGCGGCCGCCGCGAGCCCGAGCACGACGTACGCCGCGGCCGCGCTGAGGGCGGCCCACCAGCGGCGCGCGCGGTCCGCGCCCGCGAGCGGGCCCGCCACCATCGCGGCCGTGATGGCGGCGAGGTTGACGGCGTGCCCGCCGAGCGGGGCGCCGAGCAGCGTGGCGGTGCCGGTGACCCCCCTGGTCGAGCGCCACGGCACCGACCACTCCTGCGTGGTCATCACCGCCACGCCCGGCACGTTCTGGGAGGCCATGGTGACGATCCACACCGGCAGCGCGATGCTCACCGCGGCGGCCGCGGTGAGGGTCGGGGTGGTCCAGGTGAGAGTGGGGGCGAGGTCGGCGGCCCGCACCGTGCCGCCCGCCTCGACCACCACCACGACCAGCGCGGCCACCAGCGAGGCCGGGACCGCCCATCGCGGAGCGGGTCGGGCGAGCACGAGCCACGTCAGCACGACGGGCGCGACGAGCCACGGGTCGGCCGCCAGCCCGGTCACCGGGGTGAGGCAGATCGGGAGCAGCACCCCGGCCAGCATCGCCCGGGCGAGGGCGGCGGGGATGCGGGCGATCAGGGCGCCCAGCCAGGGGAGCAGACCGGTGAGCAGGATGAGGACGCCCACCAGCAGGAAGGCCCCGACGGCGGCCGGCCAGCCGCCGTCGACCGCGCCCGTGGTGAGCAGCAGCGCGGCCCCCGGGGTGGACCACGCCAGCGCGATCGGGGTGCGGTGGCGCCACGCCAGCCAGGCCATGCCCGCCGCCTGGGTGAGGCACAGCGCCAGCAGGCCGGAGGCCGCCTGCTGCGGCGAGGCGCCGACGGCCCCGAGTCCGGCCAGCACGACGACGAAGGAGCTGGAGAACCCGACCACCGCGGCCACGACCCCCGCGACCACGGGCACGCTGCGCGACTCCTCGAGTACCTCGGGCGACGCGGCGGGTGACTGCTCGGGCATGACCGCCAACCTAGTGCGCGCCCAGAGCCCGCACCCGGGGTCTCAGCGACCCCGCGGGGCCGCGGCGGCGAGCGGGGTCAGGAACGGGTCGAGCAGGCCGGGCGTCACGTCGGCGGCGAGCCCGGCGAGGTCCACCTGCGGCAGGTCGAGCAGCGTGACCGCTCCGGTCCCGCCCGCGGTGGTGACCCGCACGGTGGCGAGTCCGCGCCGCCGCTGCCAGGGGCTGGCCCGCACCTGCCACCCCAGCACGTGGTCGAGGTCCAGCACCTCCCGACGCCGCCGCCAGCTGCCCGCGCTCGTGACCAGGTGGCGGGGCAGGCGGGCGTGCCCGAGGGCGCGGCAGCGGTCGGCGGCCAGACCGGCGGCGACGCCGAGCGGGACCAGGGCCGCCACGGCCCAGGTGGCGAGCGCGACCGGCGGGGCCGGGCGCACCGCGAGCGCCCCGGCGATCACCGCCGCGGCGAGCAGGCCCGCCGGCGCCATCGCGCGCGACCAGCGCCGGGCCCGCGCCGCGGGACCGTGGTCGCGCAGGGGCGCGCGCACGGCGTCGACGCCCAGCACCCGGGCGGCGACGGCCTCGGCCTCGCGGGCCGGTGCGGCCGGCACGAGCAGCGGCAGGCCGCCCTCCTCGCCGATCCCACCGGTGGCGATGCCGCGCAGGACCGCACCGCCGGCCCAGCGCACCGCCAGCCCCTCGTCGACGACGACGCCGGCGACCCGCGCGTCGTCGAGGGGCGGCTCCGGGCGCGGGAGCAGGCCGCGGGGCACGCGCCACGCCCGCGGCGGGCGGT
>NZ_CAXQZB010000013.1:0-145468 GCF_964228225.1 Nocardioides sp. | reverse complement strand
CCTGGTCATCGACCCCACCCGCGACTACCAGGGCACCGGCAAACCACCCGGCCCCACACCAAAGAAAAAGTAAAGGCCGAACCCACGAATGTGGGTTCGGCCTATTCCGATGTCCTGAGACATCACATGGCGGAGGTAGGGGGATTCGAACCCCCGAGGGCTATTAACCCAACCCGCTTTCCAAGCGAGCGCCATAGGCCACTAGGCGATACCTCCGCCGAGGAGGGTACCGGTGGGTCCGGGGGCGGACGAAATCGCCCGGGACGCCGGCTCGCGGTGGCGGCCGGAGGCACCCGGGGGCGCTCGGGTCGGGTTGGCCGCCCCTCAGGGCCTCACCTAGACTCCTCGGCAACCCCCCGCGTGGCGGCATCTCGCCCAACTCCCCCAGGGCCGAGAGGCAGCAAGGGTAAGTGAGCTCTGTCGGGTGCGCGGGGGGCCTTTTCATGCCCGCACCCGGCGGCGGAGGACCTCACGGCGGGCGCTCTCCCCAGGCCGGTGGCCGCGCCGTGGCCGATGTCGACGGGGCTGGTTAGGGTCAGGGCGTGGAGTCGCCGCTCGCCCTGTACCGCCGCTACCGGCCCGAGACCTTCAGCGAGGTCATCGGGCAGGACCACGTGACGGCGCCCCTGCGCGCGGCCCTGGCCAACAACCGGGTCAACCACGCCTACCTCTTCTCGGGCCCGCGCGGCTGCGGCAAGACCACCTCGGCGCGCATCCTCGCGCGCGCGCTCAACTGCGAGCAGGGCCCGATCGCCGACCCCTGCGGCGAGTGCGACTCCTGCCGCGACCTGGCGCGTGGCGGCCCGGGCTCGATCGACGTGATCGAGATCGACGCGGCCTCCCACGGTGGCGTCGACGACGCCCGCGACCTGCGCGAGAAGGCGTTCTTCGCGCCGGTGCGCAGCCGCTACAAGATCGACCTCCTCGACGAGGCCCACCGGGTCTCCCCGCAGGGCTTCAACGCCCTGCACAAGCTGGTCGAGGAGCCGCCGCCGCACCTGCGGTTCATCTTCGCCACGACCGAGCCCGACAAGGTGATCGGGACGATCCGCTCCCGCACCCACCACTACCCGTTCCGGCTGATCCCGCCCCGGCTGCTCTCGGCCTACCTCTCCGAGCTGTGCGAGAAGGAGGGCGTGGCCATCGAGCCGGCCGCGATCCCGCTGGTCGTCCGCGCCGGGGGCGGCAGCGCGCGCGACACGCTCTCGGTGCTCGACCAGCTGCTCGGCGGCGCCGGCCCGGAGGGCGTGACCCACGCGCTGGCCACCGGCCTGCTCGGCTACACCCCCGACAGCCTGCTCGACGAGGTCGTCGACGCCTTCGCGGCCGGTGACGGTGCGTCGGTCTTCGGCGTGGTCGACAAGGTCATCGAGACCGGCCAGGACCCACGACGGTTCACCGAGGACCTCCTGCGTCGCCTGCGCGACCTGGTCATCGTCGCCGCGGTCCCCGACGCGCCCGCCACGGGGCTCATCGACGTCTCCGAGGACGCCGGCGAGCGGCTGGTCGCCCAGGCGGCCCGTTTCGGTGCCGCCGACCTGACCCGTGCCGCGGACCTGGTCGCCGCCGGGCTCACCGAGATGCGCGGTGCCACGGCCCCGCGCCTGCTGCTCGAGCTGATCTGCGCCCGTGTCCTCCTGCCCGCCGCCGACCACGGCACCGACGGCCTCGCCGCCCGCCTGGACCGACTCGAGCGCCGGATGTCGGTCACCGGTACGCCGGCCCCGGCCGCCGTCCAGCCCGCACACCAGCCTGCACACCGGCCCGCACACCAGCCCGCCCCTGCCCGGCCGGCTCCTGCGGCCGCCGCCCCGGCCGCGACCCACCAGGCGCCTGCCGAGATACCCGCCCAGGACCGGCCCGCCCCCGCAGCGGCCGCGCCCGAGCCGGTGCCGACACCCGCGCCCACCCCGGCGCCGGCCCAGGGCTGGCCGACGACCCCCGAGCCCGACCCGAACCCGCCGGCCGAGCCGATGGGGCAGCAGGCCCCGGCGACGGGAGGTCCGGCTCGGGACCAGGCGCCGGCTGCGACCTCCGGTGCAGGGCCAGTGGAGCCGGCGGAGTCGGCGGCGCCGGGTGGCGGCCTGTCGCTGGTCGAGGTCCGGCGCCTGTGGCCCGACATCGTCGACGCCACCAAACTGCGCCGCCGGGTCACCTGGATCCACCTCACCCAGAACGCCCAGGTCGTGGCGGTCGACGAGCGCACCCTCACCCTGGGGTTCGCCAACTCAGGGGCCCGTGACTCCTTCGACGGCAACGGCAGCGCCGAGATCGTGCGTCAGGCCGCGATCGACGTGGTCGGCGCCGACTGGCGCATCGAGACCATCGTCGACCCCGGTGCCTCCCCCGACGCCGGCCCGCCGGCCGCGCCCCGACCCTCACCCGGTGACTCGGCCCCGGCGGCCCCGGCGCAACCCGCCGCCCCCGCCCCGGCAGCGCCCGTCGAGCCGCCGCCCACCCCGGCAGCGCCCGCCACCCCGGTGGCCGCCGACGAGCCCCCGCCCCCGTGGGCCGTCGAGCCGCCCGCCGGCCTCGGCGACGAGCCCGAGCCGGGCGCCCCCGCCGCCGCTCCGGCCCCCGCGCAGGTGCAGGTCGCCCCGGCCGGTCGCGCCTCCATCGACGCGGCGCGCGGTGCGATCCTCCAGACGCGTGCCGCCGGAGCGCCGGTGGTCGAGGAGGGCCCCGACCTCTCGGCAGCCGACGCCGACGCCCACCCCGACGACGAGGTCGTCGAGCACGACTCGGTCGCCGACGCCGAGCTGCTCGCCCGCGAGCTCGGGGCCCGGGTGATCGAGGAGATCAACCACACCTGAGCCCCGGCGGGCGCGGCGAGCCCTCGCCTCACCGCCGTCCCGGCACACTCGACCCCAGCGCCCACCAGCAGCACGGACCAGCAGCACCAGCCGACCACCATCCACCCGAGGTGAACCCCATGAGCCAGAACCCGTTCGACGCCCTCGGCGGCGGAGGTCTCGACATGAACGCCCTGCTCCAGCAGGCCCAGCAGATGCAGGAGCAGCTCACCCAGGCCCAGGCCCGCCTCGCCGACCCCGTCGTCGAGGGCACCGTGGCCGGCGGTGCGGTGACGGTCAAGGTCAACGGCGTGGGCGAGCTGGTCGGGGTCGACATCCGGGCGGGCGGCTTCGACGGGTCCGACGCCGACGACCTGTCCGACCTCGGCGACATGATCGTGGCGGCGTACCGCGACGCGAAGTCCCAGGCCGACGCCGCCGCCGGCGAGGCCCTCGGCCCGCTGGCCGGCGGGCTGGGCGGCATGGGTGGCGGGCTGCCCGGGGGCACCCCGGGTCAGCTCGGCTTCTAGGGGCGGTCGGTGTACGAAGGCGTCGTCCAGGACCTCATCGACGAGCTCGGCCGGCTGCCGGGTGTGGGGCCCAAGAGCGCCCAGCGCATCGCGTTCCACCTGCTGCAGGCCGACCCCGTCGACGTACGCCGCCTCGCCGACGTGCTCATCGAGGTCAAGGCCAAGGTGCAGTTCTGCTCCACCTGCTTCAACGTCAGCGAGGACGAGCAGTGCCGGATCTGCCGCGACCCGCGGCGCGACCCCGGCGTGCTGTGCGTCGTCGAGGAGTACAAGGACGTCGTGGCGATCGAGCGCACCCGTGAGTACCGCGGCCGCTACCACGTCCTCGGCGGCGCGATCAGCCCCATCGACGGCATCGGGCCCGACCAGCTGCGGGTCCGTGAGCTGATGACCAGGCTCGCCGACGGAGCCGTCACCGAGGTCATCCTGGCCACGGATCCGAACCTCGAGGGTGAGGCGACGGCGACCTACCTCACGCGCATGCTGAAGGTTCTTGACTTGCGCGTGACGCGGTTGGCGAGTGGACTGCCGGTGGGCGGCGACCTCGAGTACGCCGACGAGGTCACCCTTGGCCGCGCGTTCGCAGGGAGGCGAGCAGCAGAATGACCAGCACCCAGAACACCCCCGCCGGGAGCAGCAGCGCCCCGGTCCTGGACGCCGAGACGCTCGCCTTCGCCGAGCAGATCTCCGACCAGGTCGCCAGCTTCCTGCTCGCGCTGCGCGCGATCGCCCAGGAGAACGACGCCGGTCGTGCGGTCTCGCTGCTGCTGCTCGAGATCAGCCAGGTGCTGCTGGCCGGCGCCCGGCTCGGCGCGCAGCGCGACTTCACCCCGCGCGAGGAGTACCAGCCCGACGTCGGCCCCGAGCCTGACCTCGACGAGATGCGGATGCGGCTGGCGGGGAGGCTCGACAACGTCGACACCTCCCGCTTCGGCTTCGAGCCCTACGTGCCCGAGGTCGTCGAGAGCCAGCTCTCCGACGACCTCGCCTCGATCGCCACCGACCTCGACACCGGTCTGCGGCACTACCGCAACGGCCACGTCACCGAGGCCCTGTGGTGGTGGCAGTTCTCCTACGTCTCCAACTGGGGCAACCTCGCCGGCGCTGCGCTCAACGCGCTGCTCTCGGTGGTCAGCCACGACCGCCTCGACGTCGAGGTCGACCTCGACTCCGACCAGGTCGTCGTCGCCGAGCAGATGCTCTCCGACCCGTCCTGAGGCCCTCCTCGCCCCACCTCGTCCACGGCTGAGCCTGGCGCGGGGCGGCACCCGGGCGCGCCGGTAGACTCGGCCACCGGCCGGGCGCACCCGTGACGGGAGGTCGCGCCGCAGCACGTGGAGCAGTCGAGGGGACAGAGCAGTGGGCATTGTCGTGCAGAAGTACGGCGGGTCGTCGGTGGCGGACGCCGACGGCATCAAGCGGGTGGCCCAGCGCATCGTCAACACCAAGAAGCAGGGCCACGAGGTCGTCGTGGTCGTCTCGGCGATGGGCGACACCACCGACGACCTGCGCGACCTCGCCGAGCAGGTGACGCCGCTGCCGCCGCCGCGCGAGCTCGACATGCTGCTGACCGCCGGCGAGCGCATCTCGATGGCGCTGCTGGCCATGGCGGTCTCCTCGCTGGGCCACGAGGCGCAGTCGTTCACCGGCTCCCAGGCCGGCGTGATCACCGACTCGGTGCACGGCAAGGCCAAGATCATCGACATCACGCCGGGGCGCATCAAGAGCGCCATCGACGAGGGCCACGTCGCCATCGTCGCCGGCTTCCAGGGCGTCTCCCAGGACACCAAGGACGTCACCACGCTGGGCCGCGGCGCCTCCGACACCACCGCCGTCGCGCTGGCCGCGGCGCTGGGCGCCGAGGTCTGCGAGATCTACACCGACGTGGCCGGCGTCTTCACCGCCGACCCGCGCATCGTGCCGGCCGCCCAGAAGCTCGACCGCGTCTCCCACGAGGAGATGCTGGAGATGGCCGCCTCCGGCGCCAAGATCCTCCACCTGCGCTGCGTCGAGTACGCGCGCCGCTACGACGTCCCGATCCACGTGCGCACCTCCTTCGACACCATCGAAGGCACCTGGATCCTCCCCGACACCGCAGACACTGAAGGAGACACCGTGGAGCAGGCGATCATCGCGGGCGTGGCCCACGACCGGTCCGAGGCCAAGATCACCGTGGTCGGCGTGCCCGACAAGGTCGGCGAGGCCGCCCGCATCTTCGAGGTGCTGGCCGGCTCCGAGGTCAACATCGACATGGTCGTGCAGAACGTCTCGGCCGCGGCCACGGCGCGCACCGACATCTCCTTCACCCTGCCGCGCGAGGACGGCCAGAACGCCATGGCGGCGCTGGCGAAGATCCAGGACGAGGTCGGCTACGACAAGCTGCTCTTCGACGACCGCGTCGGCAAGGTCTCGCTCATCGGCGCGGGCATGCGCAGCCACCCCGGCATCACCGCGAAGTTCTTCGCCTCGCTCGCCGCGGCCGGGGTCAACATCGAGATGATCTCGACCTCGGAGATCCGCATCTCCGTCATCGTCGACGAGGGCCAGATCGACACCGCCGTGCGCGCCACGCACACCGCCTTCGACCTCGACGCCGACGAGGTCGAGGCCGTCGTCTACGGAGGGACCGGCCGATGAGCCGCGGCCTGCGAATCGGCGTCCTCGGCGCCACCGGCCAGGTGGGCGTCGCGATGCGGCAGATCCTCGCCGAGCGCGACTTCCCGGTCGAGGAGATCCGCTTCTTCTCCTCCCCCCGCTCCGCCGGCAAGGTGCTGGACTACCGCGGCACCGAGGTCGTCGTCGAGGACGCCGAGTCCGCCGACCCGACCGGTCTCGACGTCGCGCTGTTCTCTGCGGGCGCCACCGCCTCCCGCGCGCTGGTGCCCCGCTTCGTCGAGGCGGGCGTGATCGTCGTCGACAACTCCTCGGCGTTCCGCAAGGACCCCTCGATCCCGCTCGTGGTCTCCGAGGTCAACCCCGAGGCTGCTGCCGAGGTCATCGAGGCCGGTCGCGGCATCATCGCCAACCCCAACTGCACGACCATGGCCGCGATGCCGGTGCTCAAGCCGCTGCACGACGAGGCCGGGCTGGTGCGGCTGATCGCCTCCACCTACCAGGCCGTCTCCGGCTCCGGCGTGGCCGGCGTGGCCGAGCTCTCGGGCCAGGTCGCGGCCGCGGGCGACGCCAGCGCCCTGGCCTACGACGGCGCCGCGGTCGAGTTCCCCGCCCCCGGGGTCTACCAGCGCACGATCGCCTACAACGTGGTGCCGCTGGCCGGCAGCATCGTCGACGACGGCTCGCAGGAGACCGACGAGGAGCAGAAGCTGCGCAACGAGTCGCGCAAGATCCTCGGCCTGCCCGACCTGCGGGTCTCCGGGATCTGCGTGCGGGTGCCGGTGTTCACCGGTCACTCCCTGGCGATCAACGCCGAGTTCGAGCGCCCGCTCACCCCGGCCCGGGCCCGCGAGCTGCTCGCCGGTGCTCCCGGCGTCGAGCTGAGCGACATCCCGACCCCGCTGCAGGCCGCCGGCCAGGACCCGTCCTACGTCGGCCGGATCCGTCAGGACCCGGGCGTGGACGGCGACCGCGGGCTCGCGCTGTTCATCTCCAACGACAACCTGCGCAAGGGCGCGGCCCTCAACACCGTGCAGATCGCGGAGCTGCTGCTCCAGCGCTGAGGTCGCAGACCGTCCCACC
Organism: Nocardioides sp.; assembly: GCF_964228225.1. GTDB lineage: Bacteria > Actinomycetota > Actinomycetes > Propionibacteriales > Nocardioidaceae > Nocardioides. The sequence goes on along the minus strand of NZ_CAXQZB010000013.1, from coordinate 138,450 downwards.
GCGTCTCGAGACGCGTGGAGGGGACGGGGTGCCGTGCCCGTCGTCGCTGGTCGGCTCGCTGCGTCTCGTGACGGCGCTGGGGCGCCTCCTCGACGAACGTGGGTGATCACGGTCGTCGCGCCGACCACCGTAGGGAAGCTACGGTCGTCGAGGAGCGAGCGGTGCGAGCGTCACGAGACGCCCGCACCCGGCGTCGGCGTCAGGGGCGGGTCAGCGGCCGCGCGACGGCGTGTCCGGGACGGCGGTGGTGAGCCACCAGCCGCCGAGGTAGGTCAGGGCGCACAGCAGCGGCAGGATCGGCGCCATCACCCAGCTCCCCACCAGTGGGGTCAGGAAGATCAGCACGACGGCACAGGCGCCGCCCAGGCCCAGGAACCCGATGGTGTCGGGGTCGGCCACCTGCCACATCCGCAGGAGCGCGCGGCCGGCGACGTAGGCCAGCATCACGATCACGGTCTGGGCCAGCAGGCCGGGGCCGTTGCCGCACGACGGCACGTCGCGCGCGGCCTCGCACACCGTGATGCCACTGCGGGTGAGGCCGACGAGCACGATCCCGACGAGCAGGCCCGTGGCGGCCGCGGCGATGCGCGGTGCCGGTCGTCGCACGGTGCTGCGACGCCGGATGACCCGCGGGCCCTCGGGGGCGGCATGGCTGCGGGCGGTCCGGGCGGCGCCGCGACGGCGTCCGCGGGGCGCGGCCGGCGGTGCCGGGGCGGTCTCGGCGCCCGTGGGTCCCGCCGCCGTTGGGTCGGTCGAGAGATCAGCGAAGAGCCAGTCGTGGTCGCCGCCACCGGTGGCCGCGTCGTCGTCGGGCACGTGGTGGGACGCCGGCTCGGACACCTCCGCGCGGATCCGCAGCTCCTCCGGAGGCGGCGTCACGTCGTGGTGGTCGCGTCGCCGGCGCCGCGCCCGCAGCCGCGGGGGCGCCAGGTCGCGCTGCTCACGACGCGGGAGTGCCATGGTCACAGTGTTCCATCCGGAGCCGAGCCGTGGGGCGGTACCGGCAGGACCCGGGTGTCACGTGGGCCACGCGCCGGCCAGTCCCAGCGCGACGCCGAGGCCCGCGCAGACGCCGAGCGCGCTCAGGGTCGACCAGCGGCGCACGAGCAGCAGGAGCGCGGCGAGCGCGATGATGGCCAGGGCCGGCAGCACGAGCGTGTCGAGGTCGGGCAGCGCGATCTCGGCCGGGCCGACGTCGACCTGACGCTGGCGGCTGGTGACCACGTGCACGGTGAAGTAGAGCGCCAGGCTGCCGATCACCCCGACGACGGCGGCCGTGATCCCGGCCAGCGCGTCGCGCAGCCCCTTCACCCCGCGCAGCCGCTCGACGTAGGGCGCCCCAAGCAGGATGAACACGAAGCAGGGCACGAAGGTCACCCACGTCGTCAGCAGCGCACCGAGGACGGCCGCCACCCACGGGTCGAGGCCGCCGGGGTCGCGGTACGCGGCGAGGAAGCCCACGAACTGCACGACCATGATGAGCGGGCCGGGGGTCGACTCCGCCAGGCCCAGGCCGCGGGTCATCTCGGCACTGCTGAGCCAGCCGAAGGTCGTGACGGCCTGCTGGGACACGAAGGCCAGCACGGCGTAGGCGCCGCCGAAGGTGATGAGCGCGGTGCCGGAGAAGAACGTGCCGAGGTCGACCAGTGTGGAGTCGCCGCCCAGCAGCAGCCCGGCGGCCACGACGGGGGTGACCCACAGCAGCAGGCCGACGACGAGCACCCGCACGGCGTGGCCCGTGGACGGCGCCTCGTGGTGCAGGGCGTCGTCGGCGATCAGCGGCGCCGGGCCGTCGTCGACCGCCACCGGCACGGGAGCGGCCGGACGGCGTCGTCCCCACCACCAGCCCAGCGCGGCGGCCACCGCGATGACCACCGGGAAGGGCACCAGGTTCAGCGCCAGCACCACGAACGAGGCCAGTGCCAGCAGCCGGTTGCTGAGTCGCGTGAGGCTGCTGCGCGCCACCCGCAGCAGTGCCTGGACCACGATCACCACCACCGCGGCCCCGATGCCGAGGAACGCGCCGTCCACGCCCGCGACGTCGCCGAAGGCGACGTAGACCGCCGAGAGGGCGAGCAGGGTGACCACGCCCGGCAGCACGAACAGCGTGCCGGCCACCAGCGCGCCCTTCACCCCGTGCAGCAACCAGCCGAGGTAGGTGGCCAGCTGCTGCGCCTCCGGGCCCGGGAGCAGGGTGCAGAAGGAGAGCGCGAAGAGGAACCGCTGCCGCCCGATCCACCGCTTCTCGGTGACCAGGTAGCGCTCCATGATCGCGATCTGGCCGGCCGGCCCGCCGAAGGTCTGCAGCGAGATCAGCGCCCAGACCCGGGTCGCGGCGCGCAGGCTGAGCGGGGCCGCCTCGGCGGCGGGGGTCTCGGCAGCCACCCCCCGAGTATCGCCCGACACGGGTCCCGGTCCGGACCCACCCCGAGCGACGGGGTCGGAAAATGCGAACGGACCCACGGTTCTCCGTGGGTCCGTTCCGATGTCGGGCTGACAGGATTTGAACCTGCGGCCTCCTCGTCCCGAACGAGGCGCGCTACCAAGCTGCGCCACAGCCCGTGCACTCTCGCGAGCACAACGTCGCGATCCTACCGCCGAGACCGCTCACCCCTGCAATCGGGGGGTGAGCGTGAGCAGGGTGGCCTCGGGGCGGCACGCCACCCGCACCCGCAGGTAGGGGTTGGTGCCCGCGCCGGCGCTCACGTGCAGCCAGGACGACGCGGCGTCGCCGGGCCGCGAGGCGGCCGGATGGCGGTGCAGACCGCGCGCCCGGGCGGGTTCGAGGTCACAGTTCGTGGCCAGCGCCCGGCCACCGGGCAGGCACACCTGGCCGCCGTGGGTGTGGCCGGCCAGGATCGCGTCGTAGCCGTCGTGGGCGAACTGGTCGAGCACGCGCAGGTAGGGGGCGTGGGTGAGCGCGAGGCGCACGTCGGCCCCGGTGTCGGCGGGCCCGGCCACGGCGGACAGGTCGTCGTAGGAGAGGTGGGGGTCGTCCACGCCCGCCAGTGCGATCCGCACGCCGGCGACGTCGATCCCGTCGCGCCGGTTGGTGAGGTCGCGCCAGCCGGCGCCGGTGAACGCGGTGGACAGGTCGCGCCACGGCAGCTCGGGCACGTCGGTGCGGCGGCGGCCGTCGTCGGGCAGCAGGTAGGCGAACGGGTTGCGCAGCCGCGGCTCGAAGTAGTCGTTGGAGCCGTGCACGAACAGGCCGGGCCGCTCCAGCAGCGGTCCGAGGGCGTCCAGGAGGGCGGGCACGGCGTGGCGGTGCGCGAGGTTGTCGCCGGTGTCGACCACCAGGTCGGGCCGCAGTCGCGCCAGCGACCGCACCCAGTCCAGCTTGCGGCGCTGGGTCGGCACGACGTGGAGGTCGCTGAGGTGCAGCACCCGCACCGGGTCGGCGTCGGGCGGCAGCACCGGCAGGTCCACCGTGCGCACGACGAAACGGCGCGCCTCGCTCAGGCCGTAGGCCGTGAGCGCGCCGCCGAGCAGGGTCGCCGCGGCGCCGGCACGCGCGACAAACCGGGTGGGGGGCACCCCTCCAGGCTGCCACAATGGCCACCATGACCAGCACGCCGAGCCTCAAGGACCAGTTGCGCACCGACCTCACCACCGCCATGAAGGCGCGCGACGACGTCACGTCCTCGACGCTGCGCATGGTGCTGGCGGCCGTGAGCACGGCCGAGGTCGCCGGCAAGGTCGCCCGCACCCTCAGCGACGAGGAGGTCCTGGAGGTGCTCGGCAAGGAGGCCAAGAAGCGCCGCGAGGCCGCCACCGCCTTCGCCGACGGCGGCCGCCCCGAGAGTGCTGCGAAGGAGGAGGCCGAGGCCGCCGTGATCGGCCGCTACCTCCCCGAGGCGCTCAGCGCGGCGGAGATCGAGGCGATCGTGGCCGCCGCCGTCGAGAGCACCGGCGCCGCGGCCGAGGGCATGCGCGCCATGGGCAAGGTCATGGGCGTGGTGACGCCCCAGGTGAAGGGCCGCGCCGACGGCGGCGTCGTCGCCGCGGAGGTCAAGCGCCAGCTCGCCGCCGGCTGATCGGGCCCCCGGGCCCGGCGGCCTGAGATCAGTCGCCCCGGCCGCCGCGTCCCCCGTCGCCCCCGCGTCCGCCGCGGCCACCGCGGTCGGGCTGGGGCGCGGGCGGGTTGATGGCGCCGGCGCCCTCCACGGTGGAGGGGTAGACGAAGTCCTCGAAGGGCAGGCCGTCGTCGATCACCTTCATGGCGTCGCCCCAGATGGGGGCCGCGACACCGGAGCCGGACACCGAGCCGAGGAACGAGCCGTTCACCGTGACCGTCGAGAGCGGGATCGGGGTGCCGAACTGGTTGGCACCGGCGAGCATGGCGGCCGCGGCCACGGTGGGGGTGTAGCCCACGAACCACACCGACCGGCCGCTCTGGGTCGTGCCGGTCTTGCCGGCCGCCGGCACGGCGAGCTTCTGCGCCACCGCGAATCCGAAGTCGATGACGCCGCGCAGGATGTCGTTGACGGCGTCGGCGGTGGACTGGTCCATCACCTGGGTGCATCGCGGTGAGTAGTCCTTGAGCACGTTGCCGTCGGAGTCCTCGATGCTGGTGACCGGCCGGGAGTCGCAGTGCAGGCCGCGCGCGGCGAAGGTGGCGTAGGCCTCGGCCATCTCCAGCGGGCTGACGTCGGCGACGCCGAGGGTGAGGTTCGGCACCCGCTCGGGCTCGACGCCGGGGCAGGAGTCGGCCTCGGGGCAGGTGAGCCGCACGCCCATGGCCTTGGCCAGCTTGTAGGGCGCGCACACGCCGGTGTCCTGCTCCAGGCGCAGGTAGAAGGTGTTCACGGAGTCGCGGGTGCCGCTGTAGAGGTTCTCCAGGCCGCCCGCGGTCGAGTTGGTCATCGGGAACGTGCCGGCGCCGTAGCTCGGCGCCCCGGGGCAGTTCTTGTAGTCGGCGTAGCTGAAGGTCGTGGCGTCGGGGGAGTTGTAGACCGTGTTGAGCGGGACGCCCTTCTGGATCGCCGCGGCGAGGGTGAAGGCCTTGAACGTCGAGCCGGCCTGGAAGCCGTTGGAGTCGCCGTACTCGGACGGCACCACGTAGTTGAGGTAGGTCTCCCCGGCCTTGGCGTCGTTGCCCATCGGGCGCGACTGCGAGATCGCGCGCACCAGGCCGGTGCCGGGCTCGACGATCGCCAGGGCCCCGATGGCCTGGTCGGTGGGCAGCACCTTGGAGGTGACCGAGGCGTCGGCCGCGCGCTGGTAGTCCAGGTCCACCGAGGTGCGGATCGTCAGGCCGCCGGAGAACACCAGCCGCTCACGGTCCTCGCGGGTCTTGCCCAGCGCGGGGTCGGACTTGAGGTACTCGATCACGTAGGAGCAGAAGAACGGCGCCGCGGTGTTGACGCAGCCGTTGGGCACGTCCTGCACGTCCAGCCCGAGCGGGCGCTTCTTGGCCTTCTCCGCCCGGTCGGCCGGGATCGCGTTGAGCTCGGCCATCCGGTCGAGCACAACGTTGCGCCGCGCGAGCGCCTCGTCGGGGTAGTTCGTGGGGTCGTAGGCGTCGGGGCTCTTGACCAGGCCCGCGAGCATCGCCGACTGCGTGAGGTCGAGGTTGCGGGCGTTGACGTCGAAGTAGTGCCGCGCCGCGGCCTGGATGCCGTAGGCGCCGTCGCCGAAGTAGGCGGTGTTGAGGTACTGCTCGAGGATCTGGTTCTTGGTGTAGCGCTTCTCCAGGGCGATGGCGTAGCGCAGCTCGTTGAACTTGCGGGCGTAGGTGTCGGCGCTGACCTCGCGCCGCTCCTCGTCGGTCTCGGCCTGGGCCTGGAGGGTGAGCTTCACCAGCTGCTGGGTGATCGAGGAACCGCCCTGCACGACGCCGCCGGCCCCGGCGTTGGTGAGGAACGCGCGCAGGGTGCCCTTCACGTCCAGCGCCCCGTGCTCGTAGTAGCGGTAGTCCTCGATCGCCAGGATCGCGGTGACCATCTGGCGCGAGACCTGGTCGAGGGTGACGTTGATCCGGTTCTGGTCGAAGACCGTGGCGAACGGCTTGCCGTTGGCGTCGAGGATCGTGGTGCGCTGCGGCAGCTGACCGATCTCGAGGTCCTGGGGCAGCTCGTCCATGCTCTCGGCGGTGGTGCGCGCCGCGAAGCCCAGCACGCCCGCGAACGGGATGGCGAGGCCGGCCACGACGACGCCCATGATGGCGGCGACGGCCACCATCACGCCGAGGTGGCTGGTCACGGTGGCAACGGTGGGTCGCTCCGAACGAGGTCGAGACACGCCGCCCAGGGTACGTGACGACGCCGCATCGGACCGCCTCGCCGGGACCCGCCCGAGCGCGGGCCCCACCCCTGAGTAGCCAGGACGGACTAGTCATTTCGGGCCATCCAACTTGGGTCGATAGAGCCTTACCCCTGTGGGCCGCGTCTCTTTACGTTAAGGGTCAAGAGATGGATTCGGGTGGGGCGCCACCGTGGCGCCGGACCTCTCGAGATGATGTGGGGACATCGCTATGTGGGTTGAAGACTGGGCGCCGAGCGCCGCGTGCCGGACCGAGCAGCCGGACAGCCTGTTCGTTCGAGGGGCCGAGCAGAACAAGGCCAAGCAGCTGTGCCAGGGGTGCCCCGTGCGCACCGAGTGCCTCGCCGAGGCCCTGGACAACCAGATCGAGTGGGGCGTCTGGGGCGGGATGACCGAGCGTGAGCGGCGTGCGCTGCTCAAGCGCCGGCCGTCGTCGTCGTGGCGCGAGGTGCTCGAGTCGGCGCGGACCCGCGCCGAGCACGGCAACATCGCCGTCTGAGGCTCACTCGGGCCTGTCGGCCGGACCGGAGGGGTTCGGCCGGAGGGGTGGGCCTGAGAGGTCTCAGCCGGTCGCGCGACCGAGCAGGTCGCCGACCGCGCGCAGGCCGTCGAGGTCGTGCACGTCGGCCGCCAGTGCCGGCACGACCGCTGTCGCCACCTGCGGGTGCGACGCCGCAAACCGCTCGCGCAGTGCGGCCTCCCGCTCGACCAGCCGGGTCTGGTCGGCGTGCAGGCGCAGCAGTCCGGCCGTCAGCGACGTCGGGTCGTCCTCGCGCAGTCGCGCGGCGGCGGTGAGGGCCTCGTCGGCCGACACCGAGCCCAGCGGCGCGGGGCCCGCGCGGTTGATCACCAGGCCGGCCAGCGGCATGTCATCGGCGCTGAGCCGCTCCACGAAGTAGGCGGCCTCGCGCAGCGCGTCCGGCTCGGGTGCGGCGACGACGACGAACGCCGTGCCGCGGTCCTGCAGCAGGGCGTACGTGGCGGTGGCGCGCTGCCGGAACCCGCCGAACACGGTGTCGATCGCGGCCACGAAGGTCTGCAGGTCGCGCAGCACCTGGGCGCCCAGGATCTTGGTGAGCGCACCGGTGATCAGGCCGAGCCCGGCGGTCATCAGCTTCGCCGGTCCCTTGGCCGGGGCCAGCATCAGCTTGATGAAGCGGCCGTCGAGGAAGCTCGAGAGCCGTTCGGGGGCGTCGAGGAAGTCCAGCGCCGAGCGCGAGGGCGGGGTGTCGACCACGATCAGGTCGTAGGTGCCCTGCTCGCGGGCCTCGGCGTGGATCTGGCCGAGCTTCTCCATCGCCATGTACTCCTGCGTGCCCGCGAAGGACGACGACAGCACGATGTAGAAGGGGTTGTCGAGGATCTGGCGGGCCTTCTCCGGGCTGGCCTGGCTCTCCACCAGCTCGTCGAAGGTGCGCTTCATGTCCAGCATCATCGCGTCGAGCCGACCGCCGGCCGCGGTGTCGATGCCGGTCACCGGGCGCGGGGTGTTGTCCAGGGCCTCGATCCCCATCGACTGCGCGAGGCGCCGCGCCGGGTCGATGGTGAGCACCACGACCTTGCGGCCCTGCTCCGCCGCGCGCAGCGCGAGGGCGGCCGAGGTGGTGGTCTTGCCGACGCCGCCGGAGCCGCAGCACACGATGATCCCGACGCTGCGGTCGGCGAGCAGCGCGTCGACGTCGAGAGGGGTCGCACTGCTGCCCGGGGGCAGGCCGGGGCCGACGCGCGAGGTCTGCTTGCTCATGCCATCCCCTGCTGTCGCAGCCGGGCCGCGAGGTCGTAGAGGGCGCCGAGGTCGACGCCGCCGGGCAGTCGCGGCAGCTCGTAGGCCGGCACGCCCAGGTCCGCCACCAGGGCCCGCTGGGACTCCTCGAGCCGACGCCGCTCGGCGTGCTGGTGGCCCTCGGCGACCAGCGCGCCGGCGAGGTCGTCCAGGGTGGTGCTGCGGTCGGTCTTGACCCCCGCGGACACGAGGTCGGCCGCCACGGCCGGGGCCTGTGCGCCGTCGAGCTGGTCGAGGGTGAGGTCCTGCGGGCGCACCTGGTTGACGACGACGCCGCCCACCGGCAGCGCCACCGAGCGCAGCTCGGCGATGCCGTCGGCGGTCTCCTGCACCGGCATCTCCTCCAGCACGGTGACCAGGTGCACGGCGGTGCGGGGGCTGCGGAACAGCGTCATCATCGTGTCGGCCTGCGACTTCACCGGCCCGACCTTGGCCAGGCCGGCGAGCTCGTTGCTGACGTTGAGGAACTGCACGATCCGGCCGGTGGGCGGGGCGTCGAGCACGACGTGGTCGTACTCCTGGGCGCCCTTGTTGCGGGAGTTGCGCTGCACGGCCTCGAAGATCTTGCCGGTGAGCAGGACGTCGCGCACGCCGGGCGCGATCGTGGTGGCGAACTCGATGACGCCGAAGCGGTCCAGGGCCCGGCCGGCGCGGCCGAGCTTGTAGTAGAGCGCGAGGTACTCCAGCAGTGCCGACTCGGCGTCGACGTGCAGGGCGTTCACGACGCCGCCGGGGCGGCCGTCCTCGCCGGGCAGTCCGGTGGCGAGGCGGCGCTCCTCGAACGGCAGCGGGTCGACGTCGAACATCCGGGCGATGCCCTGACGGCCCTCGACCTCGCACAGCAGCACGTGCTTGCCCTGGGTGGCCAGCGCGAGCGCCAGGGCGGCGGCGACGGTGGACTTGCCGGTGCCGCCCTTGCCGGTGACGACGTGCAGTCGCACCTTCGGCCAGTCGCTCACAAACCGGAAGGCTAGCGCCCGGGGACTCACCCGGCTGAGGATCGGGGGCGACGCGCGTCACACCGGCCGCGGGGGAGTGTGCCGCGGGCGCGGTGGATGTCACACACGGTGGGGCTGCGTCGTCGTGAGGGGGAGCGGGTCCGCCGGACCCGAGGACGGGAGTGGAGCACGATGAGGATCGCGATCGCCGGGAGCACCGGCACGGTGGGACGGCACGTGACGGCGGTGGCCCGGGAGCGGGGGCACGAGGTGGTGGGGCTGTCCCGCGCCTCCGGGGTGGACCTCACCGACGGCGGAGACCGCGGCCGCGGGCTCGCGACCCGGCTCGCGGGGGTGGACGCCGTGATCGACGTGCTCGGCACGCCGGCGCAGAACCGCGCGGCCGCCACCGCCTTCTTCACCGGCACCACCGCCGCGCTGCACGAGGCCGAGCGGGCCGCCGGCGTCGGGCACCACGTGCTGCTCTCGATCGTGGGCATCGAGCAGGTGCCCACCGGCTACTACCGCGCCAAGCTCGCCCAGGAGGAGGCCGTGACGCGCGGACCGGTGCCGTGGTCGCTGCTGCGCAGCGCGCAGTTCACCGAGTTCGCCGAGCAGGCCCTGGGCTTCGTGCGGGTCGGGCGCACCGCGCTGGTGCCGCGCATGCGGATCGCCCCGGTGCCGGCGCGCACCGTGGCCGCCGCGCTGGTGGACGCCGTCGAGGCGGGGCCCGGCGGGAGGCTTCCCGACCTGGTGGGTCCCGCGCGGCACGACCTGGTGCGGCTGGCGCGTGCCGAGGCCGCGGTGCACGACCCGCGGCTGCGGGTGATCGGCGTGCGGATGCCCGGTCGGGCGGGCCGGGCCATGCGGTCCGGGGCGCTGTGCGGGGACGCCGGGTGAGCCGCACCGGCGCGGGTGCGCGGGACGTCGAGCTGGCGGAGGCCTACGCCCGGGTGCGCCCGCGGCTGGAACGGGTCGCCTACGCCATCCTGGGCAGCCTCGCGGAGGCCGAGGACGTCGTCGCCGAGACCTGGTTGCGGCTCGTGGCGGCCGACGCCCGCGAACCGGTGCGCGACGTGGGCGGCTGGGCCACGGTCGCGGTCTCCCGCGGCGCGCTGGACGTGCTGGGCTCGGCGCGCGTGCGGCGCGAGGCCTACGTCGGTCCGTGGCTGCCGGAGCCGTCGGTCGCGGGCACGGCGGGGAGTCCGGTCGGGGATCCGCCAGGGGATCCGGCGGACCGGGTCACCCTCGACGACGACGTCCGCTACGCCCTGCTCGTGGCGCTGGAGCGGCTCAGCCCCGCGGAACGCACCTCGTGGGTGCTGCACGACCTGTTCGCCGTGCCCTTCGACGAGGTGGCGGCCGCAGTAGGACGCTCGCCGGAGGCGGTGCGGCAGCTGGCCTCGCGGGCCCGGCGACACGTGCGGGCCGAGGCGCCCCGGCTGGAGGTCAGCCGCGACGAGCACGACGAGGTCGTGCAGGCCTTCCTCGCCGCGGCCGGCACCGGCGACCTCGCGGCGCTGGTGGCGGTGCTCGACCCGGCCGTGGTCGCCACCAGCGACGGCGGCGGCGTCGTCTCGGCCGCGCGGCGCCCGGTGGAGGGCGCCGACCGGGTGGCGCGGTTCCTGCTCGGCGTCACCGCCCGGGCGCTCGGCCACCCCGGTGCCGACCTCGCCCTCGTGCAGGTCAACGGCCGGCTCGGCCTGCTCCTGCTGCGCGACCGCGCCCCCGACGCCGTCGTCTCCCTCACCGTGGCCCACGGCCGGGTGCAGCGGGTGGACCTCGTCCGCGCCCCCGACAAGCTGACGCGCGTGCGGGCGGGCTGACGGGAGCGGGCTCAGGGGACTCGCGCGGCGTTGGGGGCTTCCCCACGCGTCCCGCGCCCGGGCCGCCACCGAGGCGACGAGTAGGGTGCGGCCATGACCAAGTGGGAGTACCAGGTGGCGCCGATCCCGTTGCACAACGAGGCGCTGATGCTGAACAACTTCGGCCAGGACGGCTGGGAGCTGGTGACCATCCAGACCAACGCCCAGGGCGGCCTGATCGCCTTCCTCAAGCGGCCCGCGCAGGGCTGAGGCGGGCGGCCGCGATGAGCACGCCCACGCCGGAGCAGCGCCTCGCCGAGCTCGGACTCGCCGTGCCGGAGGTCGCGAAGCCGGTCGCGGCCTACGTGCCGGCCGTGCGCACCGGCTCCCTCGTCTACACCTCCGGCCAGCTGCCGATGCGCGGCGGCGAGCTGATCGTCACCGGCAAGGTCGGCGGCGAGGTCACGGTCGAGGAGGCGGTGGAGTGCGCGCAACAGTGCGCCCTCAACGCCCTGGCCGCCATCAACGCCCAGCTCGGCGACGCCGGCCTGAGCGGCATCGCGCGCATCGTCAAGGTCGTCGTCTTCGTGGCCTCCACCCCCGACTTCACCGGCCAGCCGCAGGTCGCCAACGGCGCCTCCGAGCTGTTCGGCACCGTCTTCGGTGACGCCGGGGTGCACGCCCGCTCGGCGGTCGGCGTGCCCTCGCTGCCGCTGGACGCGCCGGTCGAGGTGGAGGTCATCGCCGAGGTCGTTCCCGGGATCGCCGGGGCGTGAGGATCCCGATCCCGCCGGTGCCGCTGCCGCCGCACCTGGCCGACGTCGCACGTGAGTACGCCGACGGCACCCGCGTCGCCGTCGAACCCAAGGACGCCGCCACGGTCGTCGTCATGCGCCAGGGCGCCGCGGGCCCGGAGGTCTACCTGCTGCGCCGGCAGGTCTCGATGGAGTTCGCCGGCGGGATGGCGGTCTTCCCCGGCGGCGGCGTCGACCCCCGCGACTTCGACGACGTGCTGGAGGACCACGCCGCCTGGGTGGGCCCCACGCCGCACGAGTGGGCGCAGCGGCTGGCCTGCACCCCCGAGCAGGCGCGCGCGCTGGTGTGCGCCGCGGTGCGCGAGACGTTCGAGGAGTGCGGGGTGCTCCTCGCGGGGCCCGACGCCGACACCGTCGTCGCCGACACCACGGGCGAGGACTGGGAGGCCGACCGGCAGGCGCTGGAGGCCCGCGAGCTCTCCCTCACCGACCTGCTCGTCCGCCGTGGGCTCGTGCTGCGCACCGACCTGCTCGGCACCTGGTCGGGCTGGCTGACGCCGGTCTTCGAGTCGCGGCGCTACCGCACCTGGTTCTTCGTCGCCGCGCTGCCCGAGGGGCAGCGCACCCGCGACGTGTCCACCGAGTCCTCCGCGGTCATGTGGACGGGGGCGATGCAGGCCGCCGACGCCGTCGACGCCGGCGAGCTCGCGATGCTGCCGCCCACCTACCTCACCTGCCTCGAGGTCGGCGGGCACGCGAGCATCGAGGACGTCCTCGACGCCGCCCGACACCGCAGCGTCGCGATGTTCATGCCCGAGGTCGAGCCGCTCGGCGAGGGCTGGACCCTCTCGATGCCCGACGCGCTGCGGCCGATGGTGGCCGAGCGCGCCGCCCGCCGGGGCGCCACCGGGAGCGCGTCGTGAGCGAGGCGCCCCAGGGCTGGCGGGGCGGCCGGTTCGGCCGCACCGGCACCTGCGTGCTGGCCCCCAACCCGGGTCCGATGACGCTGGACGGCACCAACACCTGGGTGCTGCGCGGCTCCGACGCCGACCGGTCGATCGTCATCGACCCCGGCCCGCTCGTCGCCGAGCACCTCGACGCCGTGCAGGCCGTCGCGGGCCGCGTCGGGCTGGTGCTGGTCACCCACCACCACCACGACCACACCGAGGCGCTCGCGGAGTTCTGCGAGCGCACCGGCGCCCCGGCGCGGGCGCTGGACCCCGCCTGGTGCGTGGAGGCACCCGCGCTCACCGACGGCGAGCTGCTCACCGTCGACGGCCTGCGGGTGCGCGCCCTCCACACCCCGGGCCACACCGCCGACTCCACCTCCTTCGTGCTGCCCGAGGAGCAGGTCATCCTCACCGGCGACATGGTGCTGGGGCGCGGCACGACCGTCGTCGCCCACCCCGACGGCGGGCTCGGCGACTACCTGGCCTCGCTGGAGCGGATGCGCGCGCTGGTCGAGGCCGGCGAGATCGCCCACTGCTGGCCGGCGCACGGGCCGGTGCTCGACGACGCCGGCGCCGCGCTCGACTTCTACCTCGCCCACCGCCGCGACCGCCTCGCCCAGGTGCAGGCCGCACTCGACCACCTCGGCGTGCGGGCCGGCGACGTCGACCTCGCCGCCGAGGAGCACGGCCAGGGTCTGCCGCGTCGGGTGGTCGAGGTCGTCTACGCCGACGTCGACACCGCGCTGTGGGACGCCGCCGAGCTCTCGGTGCGTGCCCAGCTGGTCTACCTCGCCGACGCCGACCGGGCCTGAGGCCGGTCCCGGCCGTAGGTCGGGTGCGGGCGTCTCCGCCCGCTGCGCTCGCTCCTCGACGACCGTGCTTCCCGGGTTCGTCGAGGAGGCGCCCCGGCGCCGTCACGAGACGCGGCGAGGTGGGGGCGCTGCGGGAGGGACGGTTTCCTCGGCTGACCGAGGAAACTGCCCGACACGCCGACGACGGTGCGGCGTGTCGGGCAGTTTGCTCGGCTGACCGAGCAAACTGCCCACCGATCGCATGGGGTGACACGATCGGCGCATGCGAGCGGTGGTCATCGAGTCGGCGGGCGGGCGCGTCGGGGTGGAGGAGCGGCCGGTCCCGGCCGCACCGCCGGGCGGGGTCGTGGTCAGGGTGCTCGCCACCGGGCTGTGCCGCTCCGACTGGCACGCCTGGGCCGGTCACGACACCGACGTGACGTTCCCGCACGTGCCCGGGCACGAGCTGGCCGGGGAGGTCGCCGAGGTCGGTGACGGCGTCGGCGGGTGGGCGGTGGGCGACCGCGTGACCGCGCCGTTCGTGTCCGGCTGCGGGCGCTGCGCGTGGTGCCGCCGCGGCGAGGCGCAGGTCTGTCCCGACCAGCAGCAGCCCGGCTTCACCTACCCCGGCTCGTTCGCCGAGTACGTCGTGATCCATGCCGCCGCCCTCAACCTCGTCCGGGTCCCCGTCGGGGTCTCGATGCCGGCCGCCGCGTCGTTGGGCTGCCGCTTCGCCACCGCCTACCGGGGCCTCGTGGCCCGCGCGGGGCTGCAGGAGGGCGAGTGGCTGGCCGTCGTCGGCGCCGGTGGGGTGGGGTTGAGCGCGGTGATGATCGGCCGCGCCCTCGGCGCCCGCACGGTCGTGGTCGACCGTCACCAGGAGGCGCTCGACGCGGCCCTGGCCCACGGTGCCCGCCACGCCGTGCTGGCCACCCCCGACCTGACGCCGAGCGACCTCGCCGAGCGACTCCACGAGCTCACCGACGGCGGTGCCCACGTCGCCGTCGACGCCGTGGGCGACGAGGCCACGGCCGCCGCCTCGATCCTCGCGCTGCGTCGTCGCGGTCGGCACGTGCAGGTGGGCCTCCTGCCACCCGTCGACGGACACCCGCGGATCCCCATGGACCGGGTCATCGGCTGGGAGCTGGACCTGCTCGGCAGCCACGGCATGGCGGCCGCGGACTACCCCGAGCTGATGGCGCTCGTCGCCGCCGGCCGGGTGCGGCCGCAGGACCTCGTGGAGCGCACCATCGGGCTGGCGGAGGCGGCAGTAGTGCTGCCCACCTTCGACTCCGCGCGGCTGGGCGGGATCACGATCATCGACCCCACCCGCTGAGCCGCTCGGCAGGCCCGTCCCGGAACACGACGACGCCCCCACCGGCGAGCGGTGGGGGCGTCGTGGAGCAGCGGTGTCAGCGGGCCCGGCGGGAGAGCCGTTCGACGTCCATGATCACGACCGAGCGGGGCTCCAGGCGCAGCCAGCCGCGGGAGGCGAAGTCGGCCAGCGCCTTGTTCACGGTCTCGCGCGAGGCGCCGACCAGCTGGGCGAGCTCCTCCTGGGTGAGGTCGTGGTGCACGTGCACGCCGTCGTCGGCGGTGCGGCCGAAGCGGTCGGCGAGGTCGATGAGGGCCTTGGCCACGCGACCGGGGACGTCGGAGAACACCAGGTCGGCAACGACGTCGTTGGCCTTGCGCAGCCGGCCGGCCAGCTGCGCCAGCAGGTTGCGGGCCACGACGGGACGGCCCTCGAGCCAGCGCAGGAGGTCCTCGTGGGACAGCGAGGCGAACTCGGCGTCGGTGACGGCGGTGACGGTGGCCGAGCGCGGGCCGGGGTCGAAGAGCGAGAGCTCGCCGAACATCGAGCCCGGGCCGAGGATGGCCAGCAGGTTCTCGCGGCCGTCGGCGGAGGTGCGCCCCAGCTTCACCTTGCCCTCGAGCACGATGTAGAGCTTGTCGCCGGTGTCGCCCTCGTGGAAAAGCACGTCGCCGCGGCGCAGCCGGGCCTGCGACATGGAGGCGCGCAGGGCCGAGGCGGCCTCGTCGTCGAGGGCGCTGAAGAGCGGGGCCTGGCGGAGCACGTCGGTGTCCACGTCGGACCTCCTGGCATCGTCGAGGGTAGGGGTGGGGCAGGCAGGCGACCGCTCGCGGCCGTCGGCCCGGTGCGATCCTAGTGCGTGGTGGAACTCACAGTCGCCCGCACCCGCCGACTCGCCGCAGGATTGCTCGCGCGCGACCGGCGCGCTCCCCCCTGCGGGCGGGCGAACCCGGCGTCGGCGGTGCGCCGTACGCTGCCCACGTGAGCACCTCCGGCCCCGCATCCCGCGCCCGCGGCGAGGAGACGGCGCTCGCGCGGGTGCGCCGTGCCCGCCGGATGCACCGCGTGCTGGCCGAGACCTACCCCGAGGCCGGCTGCGAGCTCGACTTCGACGACGCCTTCCAGCTGCTCGTCGTCACCGTGCTGAGCGCCCAGACCACCGACCGGCGGGTCAACGCCGTCCGGCCCACGCTGTTCGCGGCCTACCCCGACCCCGCCGCGATGGCCGCCGCGCCGCGCGAGGACCTCGAGCGCATCGTGGGGCCGCTGGGGTTCTTCCGCGCCAAGACCGATGCGCTGCTCAAGCTCAGCGCGGCGCTGGTGGAGCGCTACGACGCCCAGGTGCCGGGTCGGCTGGAGGACCTCGTCACCCTGCCCGGGGTGGGGCGCAAGACGGCCAACGTCGTGCTCGGCAACGCCTTCGACGTGCCCGGCATCACCGTCGACACCCACTTCGGACGGCTCGTGCGCCGCTTCGGGTGGACCACCGAGACCGACCCGGTGAAGGTCGAGCACGCCATCGCCGCGATGTTCCCGAAGTCCGACTGGACGATGCTGTCCCACCGCCTGATCTGGCACGGTCGCCGTCGCTGCCACGCCAAGAAGCCCGCCTGTGGAGCCTGCCCGCTGGCCCGGCTGTGCCCCTCGTTCGGCGAGGGCCCGACCGATCCGGAGGTCGCCGCCGCGCTCGTCACCACCCAGGGCCCGGCATGACCCCGGCGTCGTCGCGCCGTCCCGGTCGCTCCCGCCGGGCCGTCGTCGCGGCGCTGGCGCTCGCCGTCGTGCTGCCGCTGGCGGCCTGCGGCGACGGCGCCGGCACCGCGGGCGGCACCTCGGTCGACGTCGACACCCCGGAGCTGCGCGACCTGCGCGCCGCGGCCGGGATCGAGCCCTGCGCCCCCGGGACCGCCACCGAGCCCGCGAGCGGCGGGCTGCCGTCGCTGACCCTGCCCTGCCTGGGCGGCGGGGAGTCGGTGGACCTCGCCGGGCTGCGCGGACCCCTGGTCATCAACCTGTGGGCCTCCAACTGCGGTCCGTGCCGCTCGGAGATGCCGGTGCTGCAGGAGTTCCACACCACCTACGGCGACCGCGTGCCGGTGCTGGGCATCGACATGCAGGACACCTACCCCGAGGCCGCGATCGGGCTGGCCCAGCTCACCGGCGCCACCTACCCGAGCCTGGCCGACCCCGACGGCGAGCTGTTCGGGATCTCGGAGTTCCGCATCCCCCCAGCGCTGCCCCAGTTCATCCTCCTCGACGCCGACGGCGCGGTGGCCCACCAGCAGCTGGGTGGCTTCGACACCCTCGCCGAGGTCGAGGACATGGTCGCCCAGCACCTGCCCGGCGTCCTGCCCGACAAGCGACCCGGCGCGGACGCCGACGTCGCGAAGGAGCCCTCCTGATGACCGAACCGACGCGTCCCGCCCCGGTGCTCCCGGACTGGCTGCACCCGGTGCGCGAGGCCGCCGAGCGCATCACCGTGCACGACCTCACCCGGTTCCTGGTGCCCGAGGGGGCCGACCCGCGTCGCTCGGCGGTGCTGATGCTCTTCGGCGAGGGCCCCGACGGTCCCGACGTCCTGCTCACCGAGCGGGCCCACCACATGCGCTCCCACCCCGGCCAGGTGTCCCTCCCGGGCGGGTCGCTCGACCCGGGGGAGACCCCGGTCGACGCCGCCCTGCGGGAGGCGTGGGAGGAGACCGGCCTGGACCCGGCCGGCGTCCACGTCTTCGGGCGCCTGCCCGACCTGTGGCTGCCGCCGAGCAACTTCGCGGTGACCCCGGTCCTGGGCTGGTGGCACGCACCGAGCCCGATCTCGGTGCAGTCGCCGGACGAGGTGCACGCCATCTACCGGGTGCCGGTCGCGGAGCTGCGCGACCCCGAGCGCCGCATCACCGTGCGGGGGCCGGGCGGCTACCGCTCCCCGGGGTTCCTGATCGGCGATCGCCGCGACGTGATCCTGTGGGGCTTCACCGGCGGGGTCATCAGCCGGATGTTCACCTTCCTCGGCTGGCTCGAGGATGCGCCGGATGCGCCCGAACACGAGCTGCCTGCCTATATGCTCGCGGGCCAACCGCGTTCCGCCTCCCGGGTGCGGCCCCCCTCCCCCACTGGTCCGGACGAGTCCGAGGAGCCCCAGGGTCCATGAACCTGCTCGACTGGCTGCTGATCGTGCTCGTCCTCGCCTACGCCCTCTCGGGCTACTGGCAGGGATTCGTGACGGGTGCGTTCGCCACGGCCGGTCTGCTGCTGGGTGGTCTGGCGGGCATCTGGCTCGCCCCGCTCGTGCTCGGCGACGCCATGCCCTCCCTCACCGTCTCGCTCGGCGCGCTGTTCATCGTCATCGTGGCGGCCTCCCTCGGGCAGGCGCTGCTGCAGTACACCGGCGCGCGGCTGCGCGACCGCATCACCTGGCAGCCCGCGCGGGCCGTCGACGCCGTCGGCGGGGCCGCGCTCAGCGCGCTGGCGGTGCTGCTGGTCGCCTGGGCGCTGGGGGTGGCGGTGTCCGGCACCCGCATCGGCGGGCTGACGCCGTTGGTGCGGGAGTCCTCGGTGCTGCGCACCGTCAACTCCGCCCTGCCCACGGCCGCCACCAGCGTGCTCGACCGCTTCAACAGCGTCGTCGGCACCTCCTTCTTCCCCCGCTACCTCGAGCCGTTCGCCACCGAGCAGATCCGCGAGGTCGCCCCGGGAGCGCAGCGCCTGCTGGCCGATCCCGACATCGCCGACGCCGAGCAGAGCGTGCTCAAGGTGCGCGGCACCAACAGCTGCGGCAGCGGGGTGGAGGGCTCCGGCTTCCTCTACGCCCAGAACCGGCTGATGACCAACGCCCACGTCGTGGCCGGCGTCTCCGACCCCGAGGTCGAGGTCGGCAGCATCGACGTGCCCGCCACCGTCGTCTACTACAACCCCGGCCTCGACATCGCCGTGCTCTCCCTCGACGACCAGGGCCGTCCGCCGCTGCGGTTCGTCGACAGCGACGAGGAGGAGCAGCAGTTCGTCACCGAGTCCGACGACGGCGTCGCCATCGTCGGCTACCCCCAGGACGGTCCGTACGACGTCGAGCGGGGCCGCGTGCGCGCCGAGCAGCAGCTGCAGTCGCCCGACATCTACGGCGAGGGCCGGGTCGTGCGCGAGGTCTACTCGCTGCGCGGCAACATCCGCCCCGGCAACTCCGGCGGTCCGATCATCACCACCCAGGGCCACGTCGCCGGCGTGGTGTTCGCCGCCTCGGTCACCGACGACGAGACCGGCTACGCCCTCACCTGGCAGCAGGTGCAGGACGCCGCCGCCGCCGGCGCCTCCGCCAGCGACCGGGTGAGCTCCGGCGGCTGCCCCGGCTGATCGTCGCCGCCGCGGCCCGGGCCCCGGGCCGCGGAGCCGGCCCCGGACGACGTCCGCCCCGGCGCCGAGGGCACCGGGGCGGAGGGGGAGCGGGAGGCGTCAGCGCTGGCCGCGCAGCGCCTTGGGGATCTCGCGGCCCTGCTCGATGGCGCGCTCGGGGGCCTTGACCTTCTTGACCTTCTTCACGCCGAGCGCCACCAGCAGGCCGGTGAGCAGCAGGTAGAGGCCGGTGACGATGAGGTAGGCCCAGTGCAGGTCGAGGCCGTCGCCGTTCCAGTGGATGAGGTAGGCCAGGGCGACCGAGAACATGATCACCGCGAGGATCGCGAGGAACCCGGCGACGGCGAAGTACAGCGCGCCGGTCATGCCGAACTTCACCGACACCTTCAGCTCGGACTTGGCGAGCTGGATCTCCTTCTGGACCAGGGTGCCGACGTCGCGGATCGCGTCGGTGACCAGAGCGCCGATCGTGGGCTCCTCCACGGGCGCGACGGGCGTCGTGCCTGCCTTGGCAGCGGTGGGGAGGTCCGGGGTGGGCTCGGTCGCCATGGTGGGTCCTCGGGGGTCGGGAGCGGTGTGACGGGCCTGACCTTACCGACTACGCGCTCGGGCGGCGCTCGCCCTCCTGGTACACGTCGGGGATGCCGTCGGCGTCGAGGTCCACCAGCTCCAGCTCGCACAGCCGTCGGTAGGTGCGGTTGCGCAGCCGCAGCACGACCGCGGCGCCCCCGGCGGCGATCAGCGACCCCAGCAGGACGCCGACCTTCACGTGCTCCTCGGCGTCGGTGCCGACGCCGAAGGCGAGCTCGCCGATGAGCAGCGAGACGGTGAACCCGACGCCGGCGAGCATGGAGAGTCCCAGCACGTCGAGCCAGGACAGCTCGTCGTCGAGGTCGGCGCGGGTGAAGCGGGCCAGCAGCCAGGTCGCGAGCAGGATGCCGATCGGCTTGCCGAGCACGAGGCCGAGCATGATGCCCAGCGTCACCCGGTCGCCGAGGGCGGCGGTGAGGCCGTCCCAGCCGCCGACGGTCACGCCGGCGGCGAAGAACGCGAACACGGGCACGGCGACGCCGGCGGACAGCGGGCGCACCAGGTGCTCGAGGTGCTCGGCGAGGCCGAGGCCGGAGTCGGGCTCGCGGTCCTCCTTCACCCCCTGACGGCTGCGCAGCACCGGCACGGTGAAGCCGAGCAGGACGCCGGCGACGGTGGCGTGCACCCCGGACTCGTGCACGCAGAACCAGGTGAGGGCCGCCAACGGGACCAGCAGCCAGCCGCTGGAGATCCGACGCTGCACCAGCACGGCGAACAGGCCGAGCGGCACGAGCGCGGCCAGCAGCCACAGCGGTGCGAGCGTGTCGGTGTAGAACACCGCGATCACGGTGATCGCCAGCAGGTCGTCGACGACGGCGAGGGTGAGCAGGAAGGTCCGCAACCCCGCCGGCAGGTGGGTGCTGATGACGGCCAGGATGGCCACGGCGAAGGCGATGTCGGTGGCGGTGGGGATCGCCCAGCCCACGAGGCCGTCGCCGCCGAGGTTCACCAGGAGGTAGATGAGGGCGGGCACGGTCATGCCGCCCACCGCCGCGGCCACCGGCAGGGCGGCGCGCCGCGGGTCGCGCAGGTCGCCGGCCACGAACTCGCGCTTGAGCTCCAGCCCCGCCACGAAGAAGAAGATCGCCAGCAGTCCGTCGGCCGCCCAGGTGCCGAGGCTCAGGTCCAGGTGCAGCGCGGAGGGGCCGACGGTGAGGTCGCGCAGGTCGGCGTAGGCGTCCGACCAGCCGCTGTTGGCCCACACCAGCGCGACGACGGCGGCCACGATCAGCAGCACACCGCCGGTGGTCTCGGCACGCAGCACCTGGGCCACGTGCGAGGCCTCCGGCCAGGTGCCCCGGTCGAAGAGGCGGCGGCGCAGCGGGGACGGGTCGGTCACGGGGGCTCCTGCGGGGTCGTCGGCGTCGTCGCCGACCAGACTTCCCGGCACACCCATGAACCCTGCGATCCTATCGCGCCGTGCGGGGTCCTCGTTCCCCGTCGTCACCAGCACCTGGCAGGTGATCCGGGCCGGATCGGGTGCCGTTCGCTGGTGACGACGGAGAACGGCGACCCGCCGCCCACCGTGAGGGGAGGGGCTCAGCCGGCGGCGAGCGCCTCCTCGCGCGGTGCCTCGGGCTCGGCCTGACGACGTCGGCGCCAGGCGCCGGGCAGCAGCAGCATCAGCGGCAGCGCCACCACCTGGGCACCGAGGCAGACCCGCCACCAGGTGCCCCACTCGTCTTGGCCCTCGAGCAGGCCGTCGCGCACGTCCTCGCGGTGGGCGGCGAGGTAGGCGACGTCCTCGGGCGGCATGGTGGCCTCGGCGGCCTGCCGCACCGCCGGGTCGGGGTCGGTGAGGCGGTCGGCGGCGGGGTAGGTGGCGTAGATCCGGCCGACCTCCGCCACGTGGTCCACCAGGGTGCTGGCCGCGGGCACCAGCACGAGCACCGCGCTGAGGCTCAGCGCCGCCGAGATCCGCACGACCCAGCCGTAGATCGCCATGCCGGTCGCGACCAGGCGCGGCTCGACGGCCTCCACGGCCTCGCTGTAGGCGGTCAGCCACATGCTGGAGGCGATGACGCCGCCGAACGCCGCGGGGATGATCACCGCGATGAACCCGTCGTAGGAGGTGGCCTCGGTGGCGCGGCTGCCGAACAGGGTGAGGGCCACGATCGAGATCAGCCCCCCGCCCAGCAGCAGCGGCTTGCGCACCCCCAGCCGGTCGGAGACGACGCCGATCAGCAGCAGGGTCAGCGCGCTGGTGCCCCACCACCAGTTGCTCAGCGCGTTGGCGTCGGCCAGCGAGAACGGCGCGGGGGTGAGCAGGAAGGAGGTGGTGAAGAAGATCGTCCAGTACGCCAGGCGCGTGAAGTAGAAGACGAGGAACAGCCCGATCCCCACCAGCGGGAGCAGCAGTGTCGGGGTCAGCAGCAGGCGCCAGGCGCCGGGGGCCAGGGGCGTGAGGACGGCGGCTCCGGCGGCGGCGTCGACGTCGTCGGGCGACTCGGTGCCGCGCACCACCTGGGCGCGCAGCTCGGGGCTCAGCTCGCGCAGCCCGACCCAGGCCAGCACCAGCGCCCCGAGCACGACCAGCCCGCAGACGCGGTACTGGTAAGGCCAGTCGGGGTGGTCCTCGAGGGTGCGGCTGGCCACCTGGCTCACCATCAGGCTGCCCAGGATCGGGCCGAGGTTCCACACGCACATGCCGGTCGCGCGGTTCAGTTGGGGGGCGAAGTCGCGCACGAGGGCGGTGGTGGCCACCAGGATCGCGCCGAGCACGCCGGCCTGGGTGACGTCGGCGATGAGGAACACGGTCTTCGAGCCCGCCGTCGGGATCACCACGAGCGTCAGCAGCGTGACCACCGCCGTGCCGCCCAGCACGATGCCGGTGCGTCCCACCCGGTCGGTGCGGCTCGCGGCGAGGGCGGCGAACGCGCCCACCAGGCTGCCGGCGATCGAGATCGAGACGTAGAAGGTCAGGGTCATGTCGAAGTCGGCGATGATCAGCGGCGCGACCGAGCCCTTGACGTAGAGGGCGTAGTAGAGCGTGATCGTCACCAGCACGGTGACGGCGAGCGTGCGCACGCGGACGGCGGTGCTCGGGTACTGGGGGAGGACGCGGGGGATCACGCGGGAAGTATGGACCCGTCGGGGCCCGTGTGGGGGCCGAACCGTGCCCGCTGGATCGCATCCTCGCGAAACGGATCAATGTCGACCCGTGCGGTCTAGTATCCCGGCATGCTCCCCGCACGACGTCGCCTCCCCCTGCTCGGCCTCGCCACCGCCGCCGCGCTGGCCGGGCTCGCCGCCCCCCTCGCGCCCGCCCCGGCCGCGCCGGCACCCGATGCCCCCGCGCCGTCCGCGCGCCCGGCCGAGCCGAGCTGCCGCACCCCGCGCGGCCCGCACGAGCCCCCGTGCAACCCCCACCTCGCGACGTCCGGCTGGGGCGCCAGCCACCGCAACTCCTACGCCAGCGGCTCCTCGCCGTTCCCCGCGCCCCGCCCCGGCGACGACGTCGTGCGCGACCGCACCACGTTGACCCGCAGCCCGTTCAGCACCCCGATCACGGTGACCTTCACCGAGCCCTACCGCGACGGTCGCCGCGCGGCCTGGGCCTCGGTGGTGCTGCAGTCGGCGGTGCACAAGATCGACGTCGACACCGGCGAGGTCATCGACAGCTTCACCCCGCCGCCGAGCCCGAGCACGGTGGGCATCTCCGGCGCCTACAACCTGCTCGAC
Organism: Nocardioides sp.; assembly: GCF_964228225.1. Taxonomy (GTDB): domain Bacteria; phylum Actinomycetota; class Actinomycetes; order Propionibacteriales; family Nocardioidaceae; genus Nocardioides. The sequence continues at coordinate 115,233 of NZ_CAXQZB010000013.1, read as the reverse complement.
CGCGACGGCCACTTCTTCGTCGGCCGCGGCGAGTCGATCGAGGTCTTCGGCGACGCCCGCCCCGGCGTGCGCACCTCGGGCATCAAGCGACTCGGCGAGCTCGTGCTGCCCGCGCGCGCCCGCTGCGGCGACGACAAGCTGGTCGGCATCACGATGACCTACGACGGCCACATCGCCTTCGCCACCGAGCGCGGAGTGGTGGGCGTGGTCCCGCGCGACCTGACGCGGTTCACGCCCGCGAACCTGCAGACCGTCAACCTCAACGCCGGGCGCTGCGCCCGGCCGGACGCGCAGCTGGAGATCGTGTCGAACTCGATCTCCGCCGACGAGGGCGGCGGCATCTACGTCGTGACCTCCCAGGCGATGAACCGGGTGCAGTGGAACGGCCGGAGGCTGCGGCTGGGCTGGACGGCCGACTACAACGTCGGCCCGCCGGCGTCCGGGGTGCGGCTGGGCGACGGCTCCGGCTCGACCCCCGACGTCATGGGTACCGAGGCCGACCGCGACCGGTTCGTCGTCATCACCGACGGCGGCCCGCTGATGAACCTCGTGCTGTTCTGGCGTGACCGCATCCCCGCCGACTGGCGTCCGCTCGCCCCCGGCCTGGACCGCCGGATCGCCTGCCAGGTGCCGGTGACCTTCGGCGACCCCGAGGCCACCCGCACGATCTCCGAGCAGTCGGTGCTCACCACCGGTTACTCCAGCATCATCGTGAACAACAGCCTCAAGAACGAGGAGCTGCTCGACGCCGTGCCCGCGCAGCTGCGCCCGCTCGTGGCGGCCGAGATGGGCGGCAACCCGCTCTTCGCGCCCTACGGCATGCAGCGCATCGACTGGAACCCCCGCACCCGCACCTGTGCGGTGCGCTGGGTGAACCGCACGGTCTCGATCCCCAACGCCATCCCGACCCTGAGCACCGACTCCGGCCTGATCTACGGCCAGGGCCAGCGCAACGGCGTCTGGGGCCTGGAGGGCGTCGACCTGCGCACCGGCCGCACGCGGCTGTGGGTGCGCTCCACCGCCCTGCCCACCGGCAACTCCTTCTACGCCGCCACCGAGGTCGGCCCCGACGGCGACGTCTGGCAGGGCACCACCGGCGGCATCGACATCTACCGGGGTCCCGACCGCTGAGGACACCTGAGCCCCCTCGGGGCGTTCGGCGTTCGGGGTTGTTCGGGACCGATCCGCGGCGACGACGGCGTCCCTAGCGTCGGTGCGTCGGCCCGCCCGGGCCGGTGCACCGACGTCCCCAGGAGGTCCTGCCGTGCCCGACGATCCTGCGCCGTACCCGTGGGTGCCGGCGGTCGCGCCGGCCTACCCCTCACCGCCGGTGCCGCCGGTGCCGCCGGCGCCCCCGCTCCCGCCGGTCCCTGACGACACGGGCTCCTGACGACACGGGTTCCTGACGACACGGGGGCGCGGAGCCGTCGGCCCCGCGCCCCCGTCGTCGTGGGAGGACGTGCCGGTCAGTCCTCGGACTTCCCGGTGCTCAGCCCGGCCGAGATCAGGTCCATCACCGAGGAGTCGGCCAGGGTGGTGACGTCGCCGACCTGGCGGTTCTCGGCGACGTCGCGCAGCAGCCGGCGCATGATCTTGCCCGAGCGGGTCTTGGGCAGCTCGGGCACGACCATCACCTGCCGCGGGGTCGCGATCGGGCCGATCTCCTTGCGCACGTGCTGGCGCAGCTCGGCCACGATGTCGGCGCCGCCGTCGCCGGCCTCCTCGCGCAGGATCACGAAGGCGACCACGGCCTGGCCGGTGTCCTCGTCCTTGGCGCCCACCACGGCCGCCTCGGCGACCTTGGGGTGGGAGACCAGCGCCGACTCGATCTCGGTGGTGGAGAGCCGGTGGCCCGAGACGTTCATGACGTCGTCGACGCGGCCGAGCACCCACAGGTCGCCGTCGGAGTCCTTCTTGGCGCCGTCGCCGGCGAAGTACCAGCCCTGCTGGGCGTACTTGCTCCAGTAGGTCTCCTTGAACCGCTCGTCGTCGCCCCAGATGGTGCGCAGCATCGAGGGCCAGGGGGCGGTGAGCACGAGGTAGCCGCCGGAGCCGTTGGGCACCGACTCGCCCTCCTCGGTCACGACGTCGGCGCTGACGCCGGGCAGCGGGATCATCGCCGAGCCGGGCTTGCCGTGGGTGACGCCGGGCAGCGGGGAGATCATCACCGCGCCGGTCTCGGTCTGCCACCAGGTGTCGACCACCGGCGTGCGGCCGCCGCCGATGACCTCGCGGTACCAGACGTAGGCCTCGGGGTTGATGGGCTCGCCCACCGAGCCGAGGATGCGCAGGCTGGAGAGGTCGCGCTGGTCGGGGATCTCGCGGCCCTGCTTCATGAACGAGCGGATGGCGGTGGGCGCGGTGTAGAACAGCGAGACCTTGTACTCCTCGATGATCCGCCACCAGCGGCCGCGCTCCGGGGCGTCGGGGGTGCCTTCGTAGAGCACCTGGGTGACGCCGTTGGCCAGCGGGCCGTAGACGATGTAGGAGTGGCCGGTCACCCAGCCGATGTCGGCGGTGCACCAGTACACGTCGGTCTCGGGCTTGAGGTCGAACACGGCCCAGTGGGTGTAGCTGGCGCCCACGAGGTAGCCGCCGGTGGTGTGCAGGATGCCCTTGGGCTTGCCGGTGGTGCCGGAGGTGTACATGACGTAGAGCGGGTGCTCGGCGTCGAAGGCCTGCGGGGTGTGGCTGGTGCTCGCGCCGCCCACGGCGTCGTGCCACCACACGTCGACGCCGTCGTGCCAGTCGACGTCCTGCTCGGTGCGACGCACGACCAGCACCTTCTCGACCGTGTGGCCCAGCGCCTCGGCCTTGGTGCGGGCCTCGTCGACGGCCGGCTTGAGGGCCGACGGCGCGCCGCGGCGGTACCCGCCGTCGGCGGTGACCACGACCTTGGCCTGGCAGTCCTCCAGCCGGGAGGCGAGGGCGTCGGAGGAGAAGCCGCCGAACACGACGCTGTGGGGGGCGCCGATGCGGGCGCAGGCGAGCATCGCCACCACGGCCTCGGGGATCATCGGCATGTAGATCGCGACCCGGTCGCCTGCCTGCACGCCCAGGTCGGTGAGGGCGTTGGCGGCCTGGCTGACCTCGTCCTGGAGGTCGGCGTAGGTGATCGTGCGGGTGTCGCCGGGCTCGCCCACGAAGTGCAGGGCGACCTTGTCGCCGCGCCCGGCCTCGACGTGGCGGTCGACGCAGTTGTAGGCGGCGTTCAGCTTCCCGCCGACGAACCACTGCGCGAAGGGCGGGTTGGTCCAGTCCAGCACCTGGGTGAACGGCGTCTCCCAGGTCAGCCGCTGCGCCTGCTCGGCCCAGAAGCCCTCGCGGTCGGCCTCGGCGCGGGCGTAGGCCTCCTCGGTCAGGTTGGCGTTCGCGGCGAGCTCGGCCGGCGGGGCGAACCGACGGTCCTCCTTGAGCAGGTTCGACAGGGTCTGGTCGCTCACGAATGTCTCCTCGGGCGTGGGGTGGGGCGGGTGTTCGGGGGGTGTGGGACGTGCCCGCCATCACAGTAGTCAGGCGGGGTTGCCGCCTGGTTGCGGCGGGTTGGGGCTGGTGGCGGAGCGGTGAGGCGTGCCGGACGCCGGGCCGGCGAGGTGCCGACCCGGCGTCCGGTCCCCCGTCAGGGGGTGTCGCTGAGCGAGCTCGGCGACCTCAGTGGGCGACGGCCTTCTCGGCGCCCGCGCCGGTGAGGGCGCGCACCTCGAGCTCGGTGTACTTCTCCGCCGAGGTCGGCTCCTTGCTGGTGACGGTGCCGAGCCAGCCGAGGAAGAAGCCCAGCGGGATCGAGACGATGCCGGGGTTCTCCAGGGGGAACCAGGAGATGTCGATGCTGGTGGGCAGCAGGGACAGGTTCTTGCCGGCGGCGTCGAGGCCCTTGCCGGACACCACGGGGCTGAAGATCACCAGGGCGATGCAGGAGCCCAGGCCGCCGTAGATGCTCCACAGCGCGCCGCGGGTGTTGAAGCGTCGCCAGAACAGGTTGTAGACCAGCGCCGGCAGGTTGGCCGAGGCCGCGACCGCGAAGGCGAGCGCCACCAGGAAGGCGATGTTGAGGTGGCGGGCCGGGATCGCCAGGGCGATCGCGACGACGCCGATGCCGGCGGCGGCGTACCGCGTCATCCGGATCTCCTCGCGCTCGGTGGCCTGGCCCTTGCGGATCACGGAGTTGTAGATGTCGTGAGCCACGGAGGTGGAGGAGGTGAGCACCAGGCCCGCGACCACCGCCAGGATCGTGGCGAACGCGACCGCCGAGATCACCGCGAGCAGCACCGAGCCGCCCACCGATCCGGCGCCTCCGCCGACCTCCTCGGCCAGCAGCGGGGAGGCGAGGTTGCCCTTGCTGGTCGCCACCTCGGAGGTGGCGCCGGTGTCGAGCAGCGCGGCGGCACCGAAGCCCAGGGCCAGGGTGAAGAGGTAGAACACGCCGATGATGCCGATCGCCCAGAGCACCGACTTCCGCGCGTCGCGGCTGGTGGGCACGGTGTAGAAGCGCACCAGGATGTGGGGCAGGCCCGCGGTGCCGAGCACCAGCGCGATGCCCAGGGACAGGAAGTCGATGCGCGAGGTCGTGTCGATGCCGTACTTCAGGCCCGGCTCCAGGAAGCCCTCCTTGCCGGAGTTCGACGCCGCCGCCCCGAGCAGCTCGGAGAGGTTGAAGTCGAACTTGGCGAGCACCAGCACCACGATGAGCGCCGAGCCGGCCATGAGCAGCACGGCCTTCACGATCTGCACCCAGGTGGTGCCCTTCATGCCGCCGACGGTCACGTAGAAGACCATCAGGGCGCCGACGCCGGCGATGACCGCGCTGATCGCGAGGGTGTTGTCGGTGTCGATGTCGAGCAGCAGCGCCACGAGCGAGCCGGCGCCGACCATCTGGGCGAGCAGGTAGAAGATCGAGACCACCACGGTCGACGTCGCCGCCGCGGTGCGCACCGGCCGCTGCTTCATCCGGTAGGCCAGCTGGTCGGCCATCGTGAACTTGCCGGAGTTGCGCAGCATCTCCGCCACCAGCAGCAGCGCCACGAGCCAGGCCACGAGGAAGCCGATGCTGTAGAGGAAGCCGTCGTAGCCGGCGAGCGCGATGGCGCCGGAGATGCCGAGGAACGAGGCCGCCGACATGTAGTCGCCGCCGATGGCCAGGCCGTTCTGGAAGCCGGAGAACGACCGGCCGCCGGCGAAGTAGTCGCTGGTGCCGCTGGTGGAGCGGCTGGCGCGGATCGTGATGCCGACGGTCAGGCCGACGACGGCGAGGAACAGGCTCGCGGTGAGCACCTGGTCGTTCATGCCCGACCCCCGTCCTGCGTGCCGGGCTGGCCGGCCTCGAAGCGGTCGTACAGCTCGCCGGCGAGCGGGTCGAGGCGGGCGCTGCTGAACCGGGCGTAGGCCCAGGCGATCGCGAACGTCGTCGCGAACTGCAGCAGCCCGAAGAGCAGGGCGATGTTGACGTTGCCGAACACCTTGGTGCTCATGAAGCCGGTGGCCCAGTTGGACATCACGACGTAGAGCAGGAACCAGGCGAGGAACGCGATCGAGGCGGGGATCGCGAACCCGCGGTAGCGACGGCGCAGCTCGGCGAACTCAGGGGAGGCGTGGAGCTCGTCGAACAGCTCCTCGCTCCGCGTGCTCGCCCGCCGCCCGCCCTCGGGTGCGCCCGCGGGCGCCTCCGGGGTCTTGTGGAGGTCGTGTGCCATGGGTGGCTCCGCCTTTCCGCTGGGAGGGAGTGGGGGTGGAACGTGACGCCGGTCACGCTAGGAGTGGCGTGGGTCACGTCGGCACCCGTCAGGTGTCCCCCTGCGCCCGATGGGACGCGGCCTGCGACGAACGGTCGGATGGGCGGGACGAGCGGCACCGGCCCTGGGGACGGATCGCCTCAGCCCTGGTCCGCCCTCGCCGGGCTCCGGGCCTCGGCGGCGTCGCCCGAGGGCGTCGCCGGCGCCTGTCCCCGGGTCGCGTACAGCACCGCGGCGGCGATCGTGGCGCCGACGAGCGCGCCGAGCGTGTTGGTCGCCCAGTCGTTCGTCGAGCACGCGCGGTGCAGGACGGTCAGGAGGGCCTGCGCGGTCTCGACGAGGGCCGAGCCCGCACTCGCGATCAGCACGACCAGCCACGGACGTCGGACCGCGGCGGCCAGCAGCAGCGTCGGTGGGATGAACAGCACGACGTTCGCGACGAGTTCGACCCGGCCCAGCGTGGGGAGGGACCACTCGGCCGCACAGGCGATCCCGGTGGGCCCGGCGCTCGCCGGCGTCAGCGTCAGGACCACCACCGGCACGACCGCGGCGACCCCGAGCAGGAGCGCGGCCCGGCGCCGGTGCAGCAGTGCGACGGCGACGAGCGGACCGCCGACCAGGCATGCCACCAGGGCGACGGTGGTGAGCCAGGGGTGGGCGACGAGGAAGGTGGAGATCACCCTGCGACGGTAGGCAACCAGGGTGCCCATCGCCTCGTGCGCAGGTACCGACCGCCTCCCCCTCGGGTACCGCGGCAGCGCGTGGAGGCCGTGGCGCCCGATCGCCCGTGGGGTCGTCGTTCTCGTGAGGTGGTGAGGCCCGTGAGGTCGTGAGGGAACCGTGACGGCATGTTTCATGCCGGCGACCGGGCCCTGAAACAGCCGGGGTCTGGACTACCACCATGACCCTCACGACTCCTCCGGCCTCGGCGACGCCCGTGGCCTCCCGCCGCGCACGACGCGGCTCCCGTTGGATCGACGACTGGCGTCCGGAGGACGCCGCGTTCTGGGAGGGCGGCGGCCAGGACGTCGCCCGCCGCAACCTGGTCTGGTCGATCTTCGCCGAGCACCTGGGCTTCTCGGTCTGGCTGATCTGGAGCGTCAGCTCGGCGTTCCTCGTGGCCCAGGGCTTCACCTTCACCCCGCAGCAGCTGTTCCTCCTGGTGGCGCTGCCCAACCTGGTGGGCTCGCTGCTGCGCCTGCCCTACACCTTCGCCGTCGGCCTGTTCGGCGGGCGCAACTGGACGATCGTGTCCGCGGCGCTGCTGCTGGTGCCCACCCTGCTCTTCGCGGTGGCGGTGACGAACCCGGGCACGCCGTACTGGGCGTTCTGCCTGATCGCGGCCACGGCCGGTGTCGGTGGCGGCAACTTCGCCTCCTCGATGGCCAACATCAACTACTTCTACCCCGCCGCCAAGAAGGGCGCCGCGCTCGGCCTCAACGCCGCCGGCGGCAACCTCGGCGTCGCGCTCATCCAGCTGCTGCTGCCCGTGATCGTCGGCGGTGCCGGCATCTTCGGGCTGGTCAAGGCCCGTGAGGCCGGGATCCACCTCGAGTACGCGGCCTTCGTGTACGCCGCCCTGGCGATCGTCGCGATCGTCGCCGCCGCCACGCGCATGGACAACCTCTCGACCGCGGTGGCCGAGCCCCGCAAGCAGCTGCAGGTCGTGAAGGAGCGCCAGACCTGGGTGATGTCGTTCCTCTACATCGGCACCTTCGGCTCCTTCATCGGCTACTCCGCCGCGATGCCGCTGCTCATCAAGCTCAACTTCTGGCGCCAGCCCGTGCCGGCCGTGGAGGGCATCGGCATCAACTTCGTGTTCTACGCCTTCCTCGGCGCCCTCGTCGGCTCCATCTCCCGCCCCTTCGGCGGCTGGCTCGCCGACCGCTTCGGCGGCGCGAAGGTCACCCTGGCGGCGTTCGGCGGCATCATCGCCGGCACGCTCGGCATCCTGGTCGTGCTCGGCAACCTCCAGACCCTGCCCCCGCCGCCGGACAAGGACGCGCTGGCCGCGATCGCCGCCGACCCCGCCGCCTTCGAGTTCCCCGCCCCGGTGCGGGCCGCGGTGGAGAGCAACGCCGACCTGTTCCCGGTGTTCCTCGCGGTGTTCCTGTTCATCTTCGCCTGCACCGGTATCGGCAACGGCTCGACCTACAAGATGATCCCCGCGATCTTCCGCACCCAGGCCGAGCGCGCCACCGAGGCCGACACCGTCGAGCGCGAGGTCGCCGTCATCGAGGCCAACTCGCAGTCCTCCGCGGCGATCGGCGTGATCGGCGCGGTGGGTGCCCTCGGCGGCTTCCTGATCCCGCTGGCCTTCGCCACCCCGTTCGTGGACGACCCGCTGTCGGCGGCCACCGGCGCCTTCCGGATCTTCCTGGGCTACTACGTCGCCTGCGCGGTGGTGACCTACGCGGTCTACCTGCGCCGCAACGCCACGGCCGACAGCCTCGCCACGGCCGGGATCTGAGGAACCCCCGTGACCCCCACCCACTGCCCCTACTGCAGCCTCCAGTGCGGCATGACCCTCACCGGTCGACGCACCCTCGAGGTGCAGGCGTGGCCGGAGTTCCCCGTCAACCAGGGGGCGCTGTGCCGCAAGGGCTGGTCGGCCGGCGGTCTGCGCGGTCACCGCGAGCGGCTCACCACGCCGCTCGTGCGTGACCGCGCGACCGACACCTGGCGGGCCGTGGAGTGGGACGACGCGCTCGACCTCGTCGCCGAGCGACTCCGCACGCTCCGCGCCGAACACGGCCCCGACGCCGTGGCCGTGTTCGGCGGGGGCGGGCTCACCAACGAGAAGGCCTACGCCCTCGGCAAGTTCGCCCGGGTCGTGCTCGGCACCAGCCGGATCGACTACAACGGCCGCTGGTGCATGTCCTCGGCCGCCGCCGCCTCCAATCAGGCGTTCGGACTCGACCGAGGTCTGCCGTTCCCGCTCGCCGACGTGGAGCAGGCCGACGTCGTCGTGCTCGTCGGCTCCAACCTGGCCGAGACGATGCCGCCCGCGGCCCGCCACCTCGACGCCGTGCGGGCCCGCGGCGGGCGCGTCGTCGTGATCGACCCGCGGCGCACCGCCACCGCCGAGCGCGCCGACGTCGTGCTGCAGCCCGTGCCCGGCACCGACCTCGCCGTCGCCCTGGGGCTGCTGCACCTGCTCGACGCCGCCGGCGCCCTCGACGAGGCCTACCTCGCCGCCCGCGTGGCCGGCTTCGACGACGTGCGCCGCTCCGCCGCCGGCTGGTGGCCCGAGCGGGTGGAGCGCGTCTCCGGCGTCGCGGTCCACGAGCTGCGCGCGCTGGCCGACCTGCTCGCCGCCCACCGCCGCGTCATGATCCTCACCGCCCGCGGCGCGGAGCAGCACGCCCAGGGCACCGCCACCGTGCTCGCCTGGATCAACCTCGCCCTCGGCCTCGGCCTGGTGGGCCGGCCCTTCGCCGGCTACGGCTGCCTCACCGGCCAGGGCAACGGCCAGGGCGGCCGCGAGCACGGCCAGAAGGCCGACCAGCTGCCCGGCTACCGGATGATCACCGACCCCGCCGCCCGCGCCCACGTCGCCGCCGTCTGGGGCGTCGACCCCGACACCCTGCCCGGCGCCGGCCCCTCGGCCTACGAGCTGCTGGAGTCCCTCGGCGCCGACGACGGTCCGAAGGCGCTGCTGCTGCACGGCAGCAACCCCGTGGTCTCCGCCCCGAACGCCACGCACGTCGCCGGGCGGCTCGACGCGCTCGACCTGCTCGTGGTCTGCGACCTGGTGATGAGCGAGACCGCCGCCCGCGCCGACGTCGTGCTGCCCGTGGCGCAGTGGGCCGAGGAGACCGGCACCATGACCAACCTCGAGGGCCGGGTCGTGCTGCGCCAGCGCGCGCTCACCCCGCCCGCCGGGGTGCGCGACGAGCTGGACATCCTGGCCGGCCTCGCCGCCCGGCTCGGCCACCCCACCGGCTTCCCGACCGACCCCGAGGAGGTCTTCGCCGAGCTCGGCCGCGCCTCGGCCGGCGGCCGCGCCGACTACGCCGGGATCACCTACGACCGCATCCGCGCCGAGCACGGCGTCTTCTGGCCCTGCCCCACCCCCGAGCACCCCGGCACCCCGCGGCTGTTCGCCGAGTCCTTCCCGACACCCGACGGCCGGGCCCGGGCGGTCGTCGTCGAGCACACCGGCCCCGCCGAGATCGTGGACGACGCCTACCCGTTGCACCTCACCACCGGCCGGGTGCTCGCCCAGTACCAGTCCGGGGCGCAGACCCGTCGCATCCGCGACCTCCCCGACACCGGCCCGTTCGTGGAGCTGCACCCGCAGCTGGCGGGGCGCCTCGGCGTGCGCGACGGCGACGCCGTCACGGTCGCCACCCGGCGCGGGCGGCTGCGCGCCCCCGCCCGGGTGGTCCCCACCATCCGGCCCGACACCGTGTTCGTGCCCTTCCACTGGGTGGGCGCCAACCGGCTCACCCACGACGCGCTGGACCCCACCAGCCGGATGCCGGAGTTCAAGGTCTGTGCCGCGGCGGTGAGCGCATGAGCACCCAGCCCGGCCAGCCCGGCCAGCCGGGCCGGGTGGTCGTGGTCGGCGCCGGCATGGCCGCCCAGCGCCTCGCCGAGTGCCTCGTGGCCCGCGGCCACCGCGACGTGACCCTGCTCGGCGACGAGCACCACCTGCCCTACAACCGGATCCTGCTCTCGGCGGTGCTCGAGGGCAGCCACCCCTCCCGGGCGCTCACGCTGCGCGACGCCGACTGGTTCACCGCCCACGGCGTCGTGCTGCGCACCGGCGCGCGCGTGCTGGAGATCGACCGCGAGGCACGCGAGGTGATGCTCGTGGACGGCGAGCGCGTGCCCTACGACCACCTCGTGCTGGCCACCGGCGCCATCCCCACCCTGCCGCCGATCCGCGGCCTGGTGCGCATGGACGGCCGGCTGCACGACGGCGTGCACGCCTTCCGCAGCCTCGACGACTGCACCCGCCTGCTCGCCGCGCTGCAGGGCGGCGACGGCACTGCCCGCGCCGTCGTCGTGGGCGGCGGACTGCTCGGTCTGCAGGTGGCCCGCGCCCTCGCGGTGCGCGAGGTGCGCACCGAGCTGGTGGAGGGTGGCGAGCACCTGCTGCGCAGCCAGGTCGGGCCCGCCGCCGGCGCCGCCCTCGCCCGCGACCTGCGCCTGCTCGGCACCGAGGTCTACACCGGCGCCCGCGCCGTGCGACTCACCGGCCGCGGCCTGCAGCTGGACCACGGCCACGTCCTGGACACCGACCTCGTCGTGCTCACCGCCGGCGGGAGGCCCTCGACCGCCCTCGCCCGCCGGGCCGGGCTGGAGGTGCGCCGCGGCGTCGTCGTGGACGCCGCGCTGCGCACCAGCGACCCCGCCGTGAGCGCCCTCGGCGACTGCGCCCAGCGCGGCCTGCGCACCACCGGCTTCGTGGCGCCGGCCTGGGAGCAGGCCGAGCTGCTCGCCGCCCGGCTGACGGGCGAGCCGATCGACTACGACGGCAGCCGCCTCGTGGCGCGCCTGCGCGCCAGCGACCTCGAGGTGGCCGTGCTCGGCGATCCCGAGCGCGAGCCCGGCGAGGTCATCGAGATCGCCAACCCCGTGCGCGGCACCCACCGCAAGCTGGTGGTGCGCGAGGGCCGCCTCGTCGCGGCCTCGCTCGTGGGCGACCTCTCCCGGGTCGGCCTGCTCACCCAGCTCTTCGACCGCGGCACCGTGATGGCCCCCCACGAGCCGGGCGAGCTGCTGCTCGGCGACCGGCCGCCCGCCCCCGTCGTGCTCGGCGACGACGCCGAGGTCTGCGCCTGCGCCGGCGTCACCGCCGGCGCGATCCGCGCCTGCCGCACCCTCACCGACGCCGTGGAGCGCACCCGCGCGACCACCGGCTGCGGCGGCTGCGCCCCCACCGTCCGCCAGCTCGTGGCGGCCCGACCCACCCTGGAAGGAGCCAGCGCATGACGGCCCCCCCCTCTCCTCGCTACCGCCCGCAGCTCGTGGTCGTCGGCCACGGCATGGTGGCCCACCGGTTCGTCGAGTGCGCGATCGAGCGCGGTCTCACCGAGACCCACGACGTGCTCGTGCTCGGCGAGGAGCCGCGGGCGGCCTACGACCGGGTGGGGCTGACGTCGTTCTTCGAGCGCGGCGCCGACGCCCTCGCGCTGGCTCCCGACGGCTACGCCGACCCGCGGGTGCGCGTGCGGCTGCAGGCACAGGTGACCTCTCTCGACCTCGGCGCCCGCACCCTCGAGCTCGCCAGCGGCGAGGCGCTGGCCTACGACGAGCTCGTGCTCGCCACGGGTGCGGCGCCGTTCGTGCCGCCGGTGCCCGGGCACGACCTGCCGGGCGCGTTCGTCTACCGCACGATCGAGGACCTCGAGGCCATCCGCGACGCCGCCGCCCCGGCGACCGGTGCCCGTACCGGGGTGGTCATCGGCGGCGGCCTGCTCGGCCTGGAGGCCGCCAACGCCCTGCGGCTGCTCGGCCTGCAGACCCACGTCGTCGAGATGGCGCCGCGGCCGATGGCCGTGCAGATCGACGATGCCGGCGGCGCGGTGCTGCGGCGCCACATCGAGGGCCTGGGCCTGCAGGTGCACACCGACGCCCGCACCACCGCCGTGCTGGAGGCCGAGGGTCGGGTGGCCGGTGTCGAGCTGGCCGACGGCTCGCGGATCGCCGCCGACGTCGTGGTGTTCTCCGCCGGCATCCGGCCCCGCGACGCCCTGGCCCGCGACGCCGGCCTGGAGGTCGGCGAGCGCGGCGGGGTGCGCACCGACGCCCACGGCCGGGCGAGCGTGGCCCACACCTGGGCGATCGGGGAGTGCGCGGCCCCCCACGGCCTCACCTACGGACTGGTGGCCCCCGGCTACGCGATGGCCGAGGCCGCCGTCGACGCCCTGGTGGGCCGGGCGGGGGAGGGCTTCCTCGGCGCCGACACCTCCACCAAGCTCAAGCTGCTCGGGGTGGACGTGGCCAGCTTCGGCGACGCCTTCGCCGCCACCCCCGGTGCGCTGGAGCTGGTGTACTCCGACGCCGTGGCCGGGCTCTACAAGAAGCTGGTCGTCTCCGCCGACGGGACCCGGCTGCTCGGCGGGGTGCTGGTGGGCGACGCCTCCGCCTACGGCCTGCTGCGCCCGATGGTGGCCGCCGGCACGCCGCTGCCGGAGAACCCCGAGGACCTCATCCTGCCCGCGGGCCGCGGCGGCGCGGCGGTCGAGCTGGGCGAGCAGGCCCAGATCTGCTCGTGCAACGACGTCACGAAGGCCGAGATCACCGCCGCCGCCGCCGCGGGCGGCACCACCCGCGCCGGCGCCACCTGCGGCTCCTGCAAGACCCTGGTGAAGGGCATCATCGAGGACTACTTCGCCAGCACCGGCCAAGAGGTCGACCGGTCGTTGTGCGAGCACTTCGGGCTCACCCGGGCCGAGCTGTTCGACGTCGTGCTCGTGCAGGGTCACACCACCTTCGAGGCCGTGCTCGCCGCCCACGGGCGCGGCGGCCGGGGCTGCGACGTCTGCAAGCCGGCGGTGGCCTCGATCCTGGCCAGCCAGCTGAACCAGCACGTGCTGGCGCCGGAGAACCGCGCCCTACAGGACACCAACGACGCCTACCTCGCCAACATCCAGCGCAACGGCACCTACTCGGTGGTGCCGCGCATCCCCGGCGGGGAGATCGCGCCCGAGAAGCTGATCGTGATCGGGGAGGTCGCGCGCGACTTCGGGCTCTACACCAAGATCACCGGCGGCCAGCGCATCGACCACTTCGGCGCCCGGATGGAGCAGCTGCCGGCCATCTGGCGCCGACTCGTGGACGCCGGGTTCGAGTCCGGCCACGCCTACGGCAAGTCGCTGCGCACGGTGAAGTCCTGCGTCGGCTCCACGTGGTGCCGCTACGGCGTGCAGGACTCGGTCACCATGGCCATCGACCTGGAGCTGCGCTACCGCGGGCTGCGCTCGCCGCACAAGCTCAAGGGCGGGGTGTCGGGCTGCGCCCGGGAGTGCGCGGAGGCGCGCGGCAAGGACTTCGGCGTCATCGCCACCGAGAAGGGCTGGAACCTCTACGTCGGCGGCAACGGTGGCGCGGTGCCGGCCCACGCCCGCCTGCTGGCCGGCGACCTCGACTCCGCCACGCTCGTGCGCTACCTCGACCGGTTCCTCATGTACTACATCCGCACCGCCGACCGGCTGCAGCGCACCTCGACCTGGATCGACTCCCTCGAGGGCGGTCTGGAGCGCGTGCGCGAGGTCGTCGTCGACGACGCGCTCGGCCTGGGCAGCGAGCTGGAGGCCGCGATGGCCGCGCACGTGGACACCTACCAGGACGAGTGGCGCGCGACGCTGGAGGACCCCGACAAGCTGCGCCGCTTCGTCTCCTTCGTCAACGCCCCCGACGTGCCCGATCCCCACATCTCCTTCCGCGAGGAGCGGGGGCAGCAGGTGCCGGGCGAGGCCACGGGCCCGGTGTCGCTGGGGTCCGCGATCCCGGTCGGCGCCCCGAGCGCGGGGGTCGAGCGATGACCGCCACCGAGCTGCCTCAGACCGGCACCCGGGTGTGCGCGCTGGAGGCCATCGACCGCGAGACCGGCGTGCTCGCCCTCGTGGACGGCGAGGCCGTGGCGGTGTTCCGCACCCACGACGACGTGATCTACGCCCTCGGCGCCTACGACCCGTTCAGCGGCGCGTGCGTGCTCGCCCGTGGGATCGTGGGCACCCGCGGCGACGTCCCGTACGTCGCCTCGCCCGTCTACAAGCAGGGCTTCGACCTCCGCACGGGGGTGTGCCTCGACAGCCCCGAGGGGGAGACCGTGACCGTGCCGACCTACCCGGTGCGCCTCGTGGACGGTGTCGTGCACGTGGCCCCGCGCCAGCCGTGAACGCGCCCCCGACCTCCGGCTCCGACCGGCCGCTGGAGGGCTTCCGGATCGGCGTCACCGCCGCCCGCAAGGTGGAGGAGCAGATCGGGCTGTTCGAGCGTCGCGGCGCGGAGGTCGTGTGGGCGCCGGCGCTCTCGCAGGAGCCGCACACCGTGGACGACGCCGACCTGCGCGCCGCCACCGAGGAGGTGCTCGCCCGGCCGGTGGACCTCTTCCTGGCCACCACCGGCATCGGGGTCAAGGCGTGGTTCGCGGCCGCCGAGGGGTGGGGGCTGCTCGAGCAGCTGCGTGCCCATCTCGCGACCTCCGAGATCCTGGCGCGCGGCCCGAAGTCGGTGGGGGCGCTGCGCCGTCGGGGGCTGCGCGAGCTGTGGGCGCCCGACTCCGAGGCCTTCGACGACGTCCTGGCCCACCTGCGCGGACGCGACCTGCACGGCAAGCGGATCGTGGTGCAGGAGCACGGGCAGTCGCTGTCGATGGCCGCGCACGCGCTGCGGCGGCGCGGCGCCGACGTCACCACGGTCACGGTGTACCGCACGGTCAGCGCCGAGGACCCCACCGCGATGTTCCACCTGATCGACGAGATCGCCGAGCGCACCGTGCACGCCGTCACCTTCACCGCCGCGCCCGCCGTCGCCGCGCTCATGGACGCCGCCGGCTCCACCGGGCGCCGCGAGGAGGTGATCACCGCCTTCCAGGCCGACGTCGTCGCCTCCTGCGTCGGCCCGGTCACCGCCGCCGCCTTCGAGCTGTGGGGGGTGCCGTCGATCTACCCCGACCGCTCCCGGCTCGCCGCGATGGTGCGCCAGCTCGAGATCGAGCTGCCCTCCCGCGCCCGCGGCCTGACGCTCGAGCTCGCCGGCCACCAGCTGCTGCTGCACGGCGACGAGGTGCTGCTCGACGGCGTGGAGGTGAAGCTGTCCCCGGCCCCGCTGGCGGTGCTGCACCTGCTCGCCGAGAACCCCGGCCACGTCGTGTCCCGCGCCCACCTGCTGGCGGCCCTGCCCTCGGGCACCGCCGGCAGCGAGCACGCCGTCGAGATGGCCGTGGCGCGCCTGCGCGCCGGCATCGGCACCCGCTCGGTGCAGACCGTCGTCAAGCGCGGCTACCGGCTCGCCGTCCCCACCTCCTGACGGTCCGCCGGGGTACTGCTTCTTCGTTGTCACCAGCGGAATGCACCGGTTGTCGGCCGGAACCGGTGCATTCCGCTGGTGACGACGGCCGACAGATGTGACGCGTTCCCCCCTGGGGGTGGGAACGGATCCGGGAGAGGATGGAGCAATGACGACGACGCTGGTCACCGTGGCCCACGGCACCCGACGCGACGGCGGCAACGAGGTCGCGCGACTGCTCACCGCCGCCGCCGGGGAGCGGCTGGGCGGTCCGGCGGTCACGACCTACGTCGAGCTGAGCGAGCCGTTGTTCGCCGACGTCGTCGCGGGACTGACCGAGCCGGCGGTCGTGGTGCCGCTGCTGCTCTCGACCGGCTTCCACCTGCGCACCGACCTGCCCGAGGCGCTCGCCGAGGCCGGGGCGCCGGTGCGGATGGGTCCCTCCTTCGGGCCCGACCCGCTGCTCGCGCAGGCCCAGGTGGCCCGCCTGCTGGAGGCCGGTGCGCAGCCCGGCCAGCGGGTGGTGCTGGTGGCCGCCGGCAGCAGCGACCCCGACGCCACCGCCGACCAGCTGGCCGCCGTCGCCCACCTCGCCCGGGCCTGGGACGGCCCGGTCGAGCTGGCCGTCCTCTCCGGCCTCGGCACCCGGTTCCGCGACGTCGTGCGCCCCGGCGACGCCGTGGCCCCCTACCTGCTCTCGCCCGGCTTCTTCTCCGACCGCGTGGCCAAGGAGGCGCCGGAGGGGGTCGTGGTGGCCGACGTGCTCGGCGATCACCCGCTGGTGGTCGACCTGCTCGTGCAGCGGGCGCAGGCACTGCTGGCCACGCCGGTGGGCTGATGCCGGCGCGGCCCGAGGTCGCCGCGGCGGTCGTGGCGATCGACGCCCTGCTCGCCCCGGCCGGCTTCGCCCCCGCCCAGGGCGACCCCGCCTCGGCGGGTCAGCTGATCTGGTGCGCCGCCCACCCCACCGAGCCGGGTGCGTGCGTCGACGTCGTCGTGGATCTCGACGACGACGGCCTCGTGCGCGACGCGCACTGGGAGGGCGAGCCGCGCGACGTCGTGGGGGCGCCGCTGGCCGCGCTCGTGCCGGCGCTGCGTCCTCGGGTCGAGCCCGGCGGCTGACGTACGCTCCGGGGTATGCGCCGCACCCCCCTCGCCGTCCTCCTCGTCCCCGCGCTGCTGGCCGCCCTGCTCAGCGCCCTGCTCCTCGCGCCCAGCCCCGCCCGGGCTGCCGTGCCCTCGGAGCGGGTCTGGAAGGCCGACGTCCGCAAGGCCATGGCGGGCTCGCTGGACTACCTCGAGCAGCGCGCCGCCCGCGCCACCAAGGGCGAGATGCTCGCGATCAACCTCGACATCGACAACACGATGCTCGCCACCCGCTACGCCCCCGGCCGCCCGGTGTTCCCGGTGCTGCAGTTCGCCCGCAAGGCCCGCTCGCTGGGCATGAAGGTGTTCGTCAACACCGCCCGGCTGGAGGAGAAGCGCGCCTCCACCCTCGCGGAGTTCGACGCCGCCGGCTACCGCGTCGACGGCCTGTGCATGCGCGACCTCGGCGAGGGCAAGGTCAAGAGCAAGACCGAGTGCCGCGCGAGCTTCCGCGAGCAGGGCTACACGCTCGTGGCCAACGTCGGCAACAACGTCACCGACTTCACCGGCGGCGGCTTCGAGAAGGCCTACCGGCTGCCCAACTACAACAAGCAGCTGACCTGAGGCTCGACGACGCCCCCTCAGCCCGCCGGCGTCTCGGCGAACCGGATGACCCCGGTCGCGATGACGCCGTCGACCCGCACGTCCGAGGCCGGCCCGCGCTCGGAGCCCAGCACCACCCCGTCGAACTCCACCACGACCTGGTCCCCGATCGCGCAGCCGGCCTCGCGCACCGCCACGGTGCCGCGCGAGCGCGGCTGGTCGCCGGTGGCTCCGGCATCGAGGTCGGCCTGGATCGCCGCCTCCTCCGACGCCGGTGTCCACGGCAGCTCGACGACCCACGGCAGCGGCTGACCCTCGGGCACCGGCAGGCTCACCGTCACCACGTCGCGCCCACCGTCGCCCTCCAGGACGATGTTCAGCAGCCGGGTGCCGGGGTCGAGGAACGAATCGGTGCACGCCGCGAACACCTGCGCGGGCCGCTCCGTGCGGTCCCGGTCCCGCACGGTGACGTCGACGAGTGAGTCCGGCACCGGATCGTAGGAGCCGTCGTACTCGGTGGTGAGCTCGGCGCCGTCGGTGTCGATGGTGCCGGTCACGCTCAGGTCGTCCTGCGGCCCGGCGGTGCCGGGGAGCCGGAGGTCGACGACCGCCGCGGCGCCCGCGGGCGAGCAGCCCGCCGAGAGCAGGTCGATCACGCCGGTGGCCCCCGGACCCGAGGCGTCGGCCGCCCGGCCGTCCACCGTCGCGGTGACCCGGCTGGTGTCGCTCGCCGCCGGGAAGCGCAGCTGCCGGGCCGTGCCGGTCGCCTCGATCAGGGTGCGGAAGGTGAAGCCGACGCTGCCGTCGGCGGTGCGGGCCTCGACCTCGAGCAGCCGCTGTCCCGGACGCGGGTCCATGGTGGCCGCTCCCGCCGGCAGGCACCGGGCCGTCGCGACGTCGAGCGCGTGCTCGGTGCCCTCGGCGTCGGTGACCGAGAGGTCGGTGCCGAAGTCCGCTCCCGGCCCGGTGTCGTCGGTGTGGTTCCCGTCCCGGTTCGGGTCGGTGGCCGCCGACCCGCCGTCGTCGCCCGGGCGCACGATCACGACGGCGAGCACGGTCGCGGCCGCGACCAGTCCCGCGGCCGGCAGGAGCCGGCGTCGCCCGGACCGCGCGTCGGCGGGGTGCGGAGGCGCGGCGTCGCGGAGGTCCGCGGGGGTCACGAGATCGGCGCGGGCGGCCAGCGCGCGGCGCAGCCGGTCCTCGGTGGGGCTGGTCATCGCTCCTCCTCGGGGGTGGTCAGGATCCGCTCGAGGGCGTCGAGCGCGCGGCTGGCGGTGGACTTCACCGCGCCGCGGGAGATGCCACACGCCGCCGCGATCTCGGCCTCGCTGAGGTCGCTCCAGTAGCGCAGCACCAGCACCTCGCGCTGGCGCGGGGCCAGCCGGTCGAGCGCGGCCAGCACCTCGCGGTGCTCCTCGGCCAGCAGCAGGTGGTCGTCGGGTGGCCGTGGCCCGGTGTCGTGCGGCGGCCGGTAGCCGCGGGCGGTCCGACGACGTCGCAGCGCCGAGCGGGCACCGTTCACCACCGAGGTGCGCAGGTAGGCGAGCGCGGCCCGGGGGTCGCGCAGTGCGGTGGGGCGTGCCGAGAGGGCGGCGAAGGCGTCCTGCACGACGTCCTCGGCGGAGGCGACGTCGTCGACCAGCAGCACCGCGAGCCGCACCAGCGCCATCCGGTGCGCGGCGTACAGCTCGGCGAGGGAGGTCACGGCGGGCGGGGGAGCAGCCACCGGGGTCCTTCCGATCGTGGGGGTCATGGTGAGAGGACGTCTGGCGGGCGCCGAGGTTGCGTCGTACCAACCGATCCTGCTGTCTTTCCGCCGAGAAACAGCACCGACGGTTGGTACGACGACCCCCGGCGAGCCGCGAGGCCGGTCACCGGCCGGTGCGGGCCTCCAGCCCGAGGCCCTCGGGGGTGTGGAGGCGCACGAGGAACCGGCGGGCGTGGCGGGGGATGCGGTCGCGGGTGGCGCGGGAGACGGCGACCATCGTGACCACCGCCAGCGGCACCGTCCAGGCGGCGGGCTGGCCCAGGGCGACGTCGACCCAGGTGCGGGCCTGCGGGTGGGCGACGGTCCAGGCGACACCGGCCAGTGCCCCGGCCCCGCCCACGACCAGGCCGGCCACAGCCCCGGGGGCGGTGAGGCCGCGCCACCAGATGCCGAGCACGAGCAGGGGGCAGAAGGTGGAGGCCGCCACCGCGAACGCCAGCCCCACCGCCCGGGCGACGTTGACGTCCGGGAGCGCCAGCGCCGCCGCCAGCGGCACCACGACGGCCACCACCGCGGCCAGCCGGAACGCCCGCACCTCCCCGGTGCCGGGACGACGCCGGGTGGCGCCCTGCGCGAGCACGCCCGAGACCGCGATCGCCAGCCCCGAGGACGTGGACAGGAACGCCGCGAACGCCCCGGCCGTGACCAGCGCGGTGAGCAGGTCGCCGCCGAGGCCGTCGACCATGAGCCGGGGCAGGTCGAGCACGAGGGTGTCGGCGTCGTCGGACACCCCGTAGGCCCGGCCGAGGGCGCCGTAGAGCGGCGGCAGCACGTAGAACAGCCCCAGCAGCCCGAGCACGACCAGCGTCGTGCGCCGGGCCGCGCGACCGTCGGGGTTGGTGTAGAAGCGCACCACCACGTGCGGCAGGCCCATCGTGCCGAGGAAGGTCGCGATCACCAGGGAGTAGGTGGTGTAGAGGTCGCCGACGCCGGTGCCGCCCAGCGGCAGCGACCACGCGTCGTCGCCGGTGGCGGGTGCGGGCAGCCGGCCGCGGTCGCCGACCCACACGACGAGCAGCACCAGCAGCGGCACGAGCAGGGCGGTGAGCTTGAGCCAGTACTGGAAGGCCTGCACGAACGTGATGCTGCGCATGCCGCCGGCGCTGACGTTGACCACCACGACCGCGCCCACCACCAGCGGCCCGACCCACGCCGGTGCGCCGAGCGCCGCGCCCAGGGTGAGGCCGGCGCCCTCGAACTGCGGCACGAGGTAGAGCCAGCCGATGGTGACCACCAGCAGCGAGCACACGCCCCGCGCCCGCTTGGAGTCCAGCCGAGCCTCCGCGAAGTCCGGCAGGGTGTAGGCCCCGCTGCGGCGCAGCGGGGCGGCCACGAGCACCAGCAGCACGAGGTAGCCGGCGGTCCAGCCGATGGGGTACCAGAGCATGTCGGCGCCGAAGGTGAGCACCAGTCCCGCCACGCCCAGGAACGAGGCGGCCGAGAGGTACTCCCCGCCGATCGCGCTGGCGTTGAGGCCCGGGCGCACGCTGCGCGAGGCGACGTAGAAGTCGGAGGTGGTGCGCGAGACCCGCAGCCCCCAGGTGCCGATCGCCAGGGTCGCCAGGCTCACTAGCACCACCGCGACGACGCCCGGCCAGGCCGCCTCGGCGCTCACTGCTCCACCTCGCCCACGAGCTCGGCGAAGTCGCGCTCGGTGCGCTCGGCGGCCCGGACGTAGCGCCAGCCCAGGAACACCAGCCAGGGGTAGACCAGCCCGCCGAGCAGCAGCCACGCCAGCGGCGCCCCCAGCACCCGCACCTGCGCCAGTCCGGGCGCCAGCCAGAACACCAGCGGCCACACCCCCACGCTCAGCGCCAGCGCCACGAGCACCCGCAGCGCCAGACGCCGCTGCTCGCGCAGCAGCGAGCCGAGGTAGAGCCCGCCCAGCGGGGTGTCGTCGTCGAGGTCGCGCACCGCCGGTCGTGGACGATGACGTCGGTCGGGGCCGGTCACCCGCACCCGCGCCGGCCGCGCGCCCTCGGACTCGCTCACGTGAGATCCACCAGGCTCACCGGGTCGCGCGCCGCACGAGCAGGTCGCGCAGCTCGCGGGTGTTGCGGCGGCTCACCCCGAGCTCGACGTCGTGCGGCCCCACCAGCACCGTGCAGCGCCCGGCGTCCATGCGCACCTGGGTGACGTGCGCGATCGCCACCAGCAGCGAGCGGTGCACGCGCACGAACCCGGCCTCGCGCCACTCCTCCTCCAGCGTCGAGAGCGGCACCCGCAGCAGGTGGCTGCCGGTCGGGGTGTGCAGCCGGGCGTAGTCGCCCTGGGCCTCCACGTGGGTCACGCTCGCGCGGTCCACGAAGCGTGTGACCCCGCCCAGCTCCACGGGGATCTGCAGGTCCGGGGCCGACGACGTCGCCCGCTCACCGCCCGCGATCACGCGGCGCACCGCCTCGGCGAGCCGCTCGGCGCGCACCGGCTTGAGCACGTAGTCCACCGCCTGCAGGTCGAAGGCCTCCACGGCGTGGGCCTCGTGCGCGGTCACGAACACGATCGGCGGCGGGGTGCGGAAGCGGCCCAGCACCTCGGCCAGCTCCAGCCCCGAGAGCCCCGGCATCTGGATGTCGAGGAACACCGCGTCGACGTCGTCCTCGCGCAGCACGCGCAACCCGTCGGTGGCGGAGTCGCAGGTGCGCACCGAGGCGATGCGCGGGTCGCGGCGCAGCAGGTAGTCCAGCTCGTCCAGCGCCGGGCGCTCGTCGTCGACCACCAGCACCCGCAGCCCGGCCCCGGGCGTCCCGGCCGTGGTCATGCACTCACCCCCGCGGCGAACTTGGGCACCCGCACGATCACCTTGGTGCCCGCGCCGGGTGCGGTCTCGACCACCAGACCGTAGTCGTCGCCGTAGGTGCTGCGCAGCCGTGCGTCGACGTTGCCCAGCCCCACCGAGTCGAGCGCGGCGTCGCCGGCCAGCGCCCGGCGCACGCGCTCGGGGTCCTCCCCGGCGCCGTCGTCCTCCACCTCGATGAGGCAGTCGACGCCGCGGTCGCGCGCCACGATCGAGAGGTGGCCGACGCCCTCGGCGCCCTCCAGTCCGTGGCGCACGGCGTTCTCCACCAGCGGCTGCAGGCACAGGAACGGCACCGCGACGCCGAGCACCTCGGGGGCGATCTGCAGCCGCACCTGCAGCCGGTCGCCGAAGCGGGCCTGCTCGAGCAGCAGGTAGCGCTCGATCGAGCGCAGCTCCTCGGCCAGGGTCGTGAACTCGCCGTGGCGGCGGAAGGAGTAGCGGGTGAAGTCGGCGAACTCCAGCAGCAGCTCGCGGGCCCGGTCGGGGTCGGTGCGCACGAAGCTGGCGATGGCGCCCAGGGAGTTGTAGATGAAGTGGGGGCTGATCTGGGCCCGCAGCGCCCGCACCTCGGCCTCGGCCAGCCGGGCGCGGCTGCCGGCGAGCTCGGCCAGCGCCAGCTGACCCGAGGCCCACGACGCGGTCTCCTCCACTGCGCGCGCCAGCCCCGCGGTGGGCGACGGCGTCAGCGCCACGAGGGCGCCCACGAGCCGCTCCTCCACCACCAGGGGGCTGACCACCGCCGAGCGCACCGCGCAGCCGGAGTCGGTGCAGGACAGGTCCTCGCGCTCGAAGACACGCGTGCGACCACGGTCGAGGGTGGCGCCCACCAGCCGCGGCACCTGGGCGGCGTGGTGGTGGCCCACGCCGTGCCACGCCAGCACGCCGGCGGTGTCGGCGAGCGCGAGCGCCGGGGTGCCGAGCATCGCCCGCAGGTGGGCGATGGCCCGCTCGGCGCTGTCGGGCGTCAGCCCCTCCTGCAGCGCCGGGGAGGCCAGCGAGGCTTCGTGCAGGGTGCGGTAGGTCGCCCGGTCGGCCTCGGTGCCGAGGTGGCCGGGCCGGGTGCGCCCGGGCCACCGGATCCGTCGTCGTGCCATCCGCGCGTCGTCCGTCCCGACGGGTCAGCGCAGGTCGATCAGCACGGTGCCCGCCCCGAGCGTGGAGTCGTCGAGGATGCGCGGCAGCGTGGCGGCGCTGTCGGTCATCCGGTCCGGCGGGGCGAGGTCGAGCTTGATCTGCATCGTGGAGTCGGGGTCCTCCACCGGTGCCGCCGGCTCCGGCGCGCTCCCGGACGCCGACTCGGCTGTGGCCCCGACCTCCGCCGGTGCGTCGTCGGCCGGCACCTGCTCGGCCACCGGCTCGGGCACTGGCTCGGCCGCCGGCTCGGGGCGGGGGGCGACCCGGGCGCGGAAGCACCGCGTGAGGTAGGGCAGCTGCATGCCGTCCATGCCGCGGCCGTAGTCGTCGTAGAGCGCGAGCAGGTCGGCCAGCAGGGCGTGGCGGGCGTCGTCGTCGAGGGTCAGCACGTTCGAGCGCGACGTCGCGAGGTCCACCACCGAGGTCCGGTTGATCACCTGCCAGTGCGGGAAGGTCTCGGCGGCGACCTCCTCGAACAGCGCGGAGGCCGCGAGCGCGGCGGCGGGGTCGCGCAGGTGGTCCTGGGTGCCGATGATGCGGCCGAGCTTGCGCACCCACGGGATCCGCTCGTCGCGCTCGTTCCACACCACCGCGAGGTGGCCCTCGGGCTTGAGCACGCGGGCGATCTCGGCCAGCGCGGTCTCGGGGTCGAACCAGTGGAAGCACTGGGCGGCCACCACGACGTCGACGCTGCGGTCGGGCAGCGGGATCTCCTCCGCGCCGCTGGCCGAGGTCGGCACGTCGGGCAGCTCGGCGCGCAGGACCGCCAGCATCGCGGCGTCGGGGTCGGTGGCGTGCACGGCGTGGCCGTGGGCCACGAGCGTGGTGGTCATCTTCCCGGTGCCGGCGCCGAGCTCGAGCACGAGCAGTTGTTCGTCGGGGGCGGCGGAGTCCGCGGGCTCCACCAGCCACCGCACGGCGGCGTCGGGGTAGTCGGGGCGGCCGCGATGATAGGCCTTCGCCGCCACTCCGAAGGAGCGGGCGCGTCGCTGGTGGTCCTCGCTCACGGACCCGATCGTAGGACCTCGGTAGCGTGCCTTCTGTGAAGTCGGACCCGTTGTCGTGGTTGGTGTCGCTCGAGGGGGTGCCGTCGGCGTTCGCCTCGGCCCGCGACGGCGTCGACGTGCTGCTGCGCGACCGCGGTCTGCGGCGCACCAGCCCCGAGCTGACGGCCGAGTCGCTGCTGCGTGGCGCCCACGCCAGTGCGGTGCTCGAGGGCTCGGGCTCGACCTTCGACGACGTCCGCGACGGCGCGGGCGACGAGGTCGCCATGGACGCCGTGCGGCTGTCCACCGAGCTGCTCGGCCTCGCGCCCCTGCTCGCCCGCGCGCCGCTGCAGGCGCTGGCGCGCATGCACGCCGTGGTGGCCGGGGGCCTGCCGGAGTCCTCGCGCGGTCGGCCGCGCGACGCCGAGTCGGCCGCCCGGCTGCGCGACATCGCCCAGGTGCTCAGCGCCCCCACCGACGCCCCCGCGCTGCTGGTGGCGGCGCTGGTGCACGCCGAGCTCGCCACCGCCGCCCCGTTCCCCTCCCACAACGGTGTCGTGGCGCGGGCCCTGGAGCGGCTGGTGATCGTCGCGCGCGGCGTCGACGAGAAGTCGCTGGTCGTCCCCGAGGCCGCCCACCTCGAGCTCCGCCCGGCCTACGAGGGCCGGCTGCGCGGCTACGCCGCCGACGGGGCGGCCGGGGTGCACGCCTGGCTCCTCTACGCCGCCGAGGCGATCGGCGTCGCCACCGAGGCCAGCCCGCTGCGCCGCTCCTGACCCGCCGCGCGCCGGGGTGCTGTCGTCCGTTGTCACCAGCGGAATGCACCGCTGTGGGCCCGGAATCGGTGCATTCTTCTGGTGACGACGCGAGGAGCCGACACCATAGCCCGGACATGCAGGTGGCGCCCCGGTCCTCGATCGACCGGAGCGCCACCGCTGACACGTGAGGCCGCTGGCTACCAAGCGTGCATCTCTTCTTGCCGGCCCGGAAGTCTTCCGGGACCGTGCGCCCTGGTCGGAAGGGTGGATCGCCGCGTGGGTACCCGGCTCACGTGCTGTCTGGAGTTGTGAGTCCAGTTCTACGCCCGCCCCGGAGCACCTTCAAGGCTTGACTTTTGCGGCGGTCGGGTGTGTCTCAGGTCACACCGGAACGCGCGTTCGCGTGACCGGTCGGTAGTTCCGGAACGGTTCAGATCTGGCCGGTGCGTCGACGTCGTCCGGCCCAGATCACGCCGCCCACCGCGACGACGCCCCCCACCGCGAGCGCGGCGAGCGTGGGTCGCGACGGGACCCGGCTGCGCAGCGCGACGGGCCGGGTGAACTGCAGGACCGGCCAGCCCCGCGCGGCCGCCTCGCGCCGCAGCTCGCGGTCGGGGTTGACGGCGTGGGGGTGGCCCACGGCCGCGAGCATCGGGACGTCGGTGATCGAGTCGGAGTAGGCGAAGCAGGCGTCGAGGTCGTAGCCGCGCTCGGCGGCGATGGCCCGGATCGCGACCGCCTTCTCCTCGGCGTAGACGTAGCGACGGATGGCGCCGGTGTAGCGACCGTCCTCCTCCTCCAGCTCGGAGGCGATGACGTGGTCGGCGCCGAGCATGGCGCCGATCGGCTCGACCACCTCGGTGCCGGAGGCGGAGACGATCACGACGTCGCGCCCGGCCAGCTGGTGCTCGGCGATGAGGGTGACGGCCTCGTCGTAGACGATCGGGTCGACGATGTGGTGCAGGGTGTCGGCCACGATCTCGCGCACCGTGGCGACGTCCCAGCCCGCCACGAGGTCGGACATGAACTGGCGCAGCTTCTCCATCTGGTCGTGGTCGGCCCCGCCGAGCAGGAACAGGAACTGGGCGTAGGCGCTGCGCAGCACGCCCCGCCGCGAGATCAGACCGCCGGCGCGGAAGGGCCGGGAGAACACCATCGCGCTGGACTTGGCGATGATCGTCTTGTCGAGGTCGAAGAAGGCAGCACTCGGTGCGGCGCCTGTCGTGCGGGCGGCCCAGGGGCTCGGCCCGGTGCTGCTGACCATGGTGCCGCCATCGTAGGGCGGCGTCGTGGTGGCGCCAGGGACCGTGGGGGTGAGCGGGTCCGCGCTCCGTCCACAGGTGCCCGATCGCGGCCGCTCCTCCCCAGGCGCCTCGAGGGGTCGCCCGGGCCCCGGTCCCCCGGGGTCAGGCTCGCCCCATGCCCGATGCCCTCCTGCTCACCGCCGACCCCGCCCTGCACGACGTCGTCGCCCGCTGCGCCGCGGCCGCCGGGGTCGGGCTCGAGCCGTGCGCCGACCCGGCCGAGGCGCTGGCGCGGTGGTCGGCGGCCCCCCTCGTGCTGGTCGACGCCGCTGCGGCGGCGGCGCTGACGGCGCTGGTGCCGGGGCGCCGCGACGGCGTCCACGTGGTGTCGCGGGGCCGGGTCGCCGACGAGGTCTTCCGGCTGGCGGTGGGGCTGGGCGCCGAGACCGTCAGCGACCTCGAGCACGCCGAGGGCTGGCTCATGGAGCAGCTCACCGACCTCGGCGACCACGCGCGGCCCCCCGGTCTGGTGGTCGGCGTGCTCGGTGGATCGGGGGGCGCGGGCGCCACCACGCTCGCGGTCGCCCTGGGCCAGGTCGGGGCCCGACGCGCGCCGGCGCTCCTCGTCGACGCCGACCCGCTCGGCCCGGGCCTGGACCGCCTGGTCGGCCTCGAGCGTCGTCACGGCGCCCGGTGGGAGGCGCTGTGCCACACCACCGGCCGGCTCAGCGCCCGGGCGCTGCGCGACGCCGTGCCGCGCCAGGGCCGCCTCGGCGTGCTCACCTGGGGCCCGGGCGAGGCCGGCGAGCTGCCGGGATCCACGGTGCGCGAGGCGGTCTCGGCCGCCCGCCGGGGCCATGACCTGGTGGTGGTCGACCTCCCCCGGGTGCTCGACGCCGCCGCGCGCGACGTCCTGGTGCGCTGCGACCGGCTGGTCGTCGTGGTCTCCCCGACCCTGGTCGGGGTCGCGGCGGCGGCGCGGGTCTGCGCCCGGTCGGCGGGGACGGTCGCGCCGGTGCTGGTGGTGCGACGACCGGCCACGGGCCCGGTCCTCAGCGACCGCGAGGTCGCCGCGGCCTGCCGCCACCCCGTCGTCGTGTCGATGCCCTCCCAGCGCGGCCTGGCGGAGTCGGTCGATCTCGGCCTGGGGCCGGTCCGCTCCCCGCGCAGCCCGCTGGCCCGGGCCGCCCGCACCCTCCACGACCAGCTCGGCGCCGCGGCGGGGAGCGCCTGCGCATGAGCAGCACGCCGGGTGAGGTCGCGGCGGCCGACCCGCTGACGCCGCTGGTGGAGCAGGTCCGCGACCGGTTGGCGCGCGAGCCCGGCGACCTCACGCCGCACCGGGTGGCGGCCCTGCTGCGCGCCACCGGCCGACCCGTGGGCGACGCGACCGTGCTCGCGGTGCACGAGCGGTTGCAGCGCGACATCCTCGGCGCCGGCCCGCTCGAGCCACTGCTGCGGCTGCCCGGCGTCACCGACGTGCTGGTCAACGGTTCCGGCGAGGTCTACCTCGACCGTGGCCGGGGCCTCGAGCGCAGCGACGTCCGGTTCGCCGACGAGGCCGCGGTGCGTCGTCTCGCGGTGCGCCTGGCCGCCGGCGCCGGACGTCGGCTCGACGACGCCAGCCCGTACGTCGACCTGCGGCTGGCCGACGGCACCCGGTTCCACGCCGTGCTCGCGCCCCTGGCCCAGCCCGGTACCGCCATCTCGCTCCGGGTCCCGCGCGGGGGAGGGATGTCGCTGGCCGACCTCGAGGCGGCGGGGGCCTTCCCGCGCGCGGTGGGCGGCGTGCTGCGCCGGCTGGTCGCCGCGCGGGCGCCGTTGCTGGTCACCGGCGGCACCGGGACGGGCAAGACCACCCTGCTGGCCGCGCTGCTGGAGCAGGTCCCGGCCGCCGAGCGGCTCGTGGTGGTCGAGGACGCCGCCGAGCTGCGCCCGCGCCATCCGCACCTCGTGGCGCTGGAGGCTCGCCCGGCCAACCTCGAGGGTGCGGGTCAGGTGCCGCTGGCGGTGCTCGTGCGCCAGGCGCTGCGCATGCGGCCGGACCGGCTGGTCGTGGGGGAGGTGCGGGGCGCCGAGGTCGTCGACCTCCTCACCGCCCTCAACACCGGCCACGAGGGCGGTTGCGGCACCCTGCACGCCAACCGCGCCGCGGCCGTGCCCGCGCGCATCGAGGCCCTCGCCCTGGCCGCGGGTCTCTCCCGTGCGGCGGTGCACAGCCAGCTCGCCTCCGCCGGCCTGCTGGTCGTGCACCTCGTGCGCGGGCGCGACGGCCGCCGTCGGCTCGCCGAGCTGGCGGTCCCGGTGGCCCGTCCCGACGGGCTGGTCGCCATGGCGACGGCCCTCACGGTCGACGCCGACCACCGGCTGGCCGAGGGTCCGGGCGCCGCCGCCCTGGCCGAACTGCTGGAGCCGACGCCCCCGACCGTCCCTCACGGTGCGAGGTGAGCACCGGTCCTGCGGCCGCGGTGGTCGCGGTCCTCGCCGCGGCGATCGCCGCCGGCCTGCTGCTCGCGCCGGGGCGGCTGCGCGCCACCGACCCCCACCGCCCGGCCGGCGGGTCGGCCCCGAGCGGGACCGCGGTCGTGGCCTCGGTCGTGGGGGTGGCGGGTGTGGTCGTGCTGATCGGCGGCCGGATCGTGCTCGTCCCGGCCGTGCTCACGGCCGTGCCGGGCGTCGTCGTCGTGCGCTGGCGCCGTGGTCGCCGCCGGGAGCACGCGGTCGCCCGACGCCGCGAGGAGGTGCGGTCCTGGTGCGAGCAGCTCGCCGGCGATCTCGCCGCCGGTCGTCCGCCGGTGCTCGCGCTCGACGACGCCGCCCGTGAGTGGCCCCTGATCGCCCCCGTCGCGCGGGCCGGCGCGGTGGGCGCCGACGTGCCGAACGCGTGGCGCGCCGTCGCGCTCACGCCGGGGGCCGAGCGGCTCGGCGTCGTCGCGGCGGCCTGGCAGGTGGCCGGTCACAGCGGTGCCGGTCTGGCGAGCACCCTGGACGACCTCGCGCGCTCGCTGCGTGCCGACGATGCCACCCGACGCCTGGTCGAGGGCGAGCTGGCCTCGGCCCGCGCCACGGGGCGCCTGGTCGCGGCGCTGGCTCCGCTGGCGCTGCTCCTCGGCCAGGGCCTGGGTGGCGATCCCTGGGGCCTGCTCCTCACCACCCCGCTCGGGCTGGGCTGCCTGGGGATCGGCGGCGGTCTGCTGCTGCTCGGCCTGGGCTGGATCGAGCGACTCGCGCGCGACGCGGTGGGGTGAGGGCCATGCTGGAGCTGCTCGCGGCCGCGGGCGCGGCCCTGGCGATCGCCCTGGCGCTCCCGCCGTGCCGCAGCCCCGCGCCGACGCGGGCCGAGCCCGTGGGTGGGGGTGACGCCGAGCCGGCGCCGTCGGGCGACCGGCCCGGCCCGCTCCGCACGGCGCTCACCGGGCTCGGAGCCGGTGCCGGGATCGCGCTGTTCCTCGGTGGCGGTGTCGGGCTCCTGGCCGGCGGGGTCGGCGGGGTGCTGGCCGGTCGGTGGGTGCGCCGGCAGGAGCCGGAGTCGGTGCGGCG
Source organism: Nocardioides sp. (assembly GCF_964228225.1). Classification (GTDB taxonomy): domain Bacteria; phylum Actinomycetota; class Actinomycetes; order Propionibacteriales; family Nocardioidaceae; genus Nocardioides. The sequence goes on along the minus strand of NZ_CAXQZB010000013.1, from coordinate 85,622 downwards.
CGAGTGCGCGCTCGTCCGCCGTGACCTGCCGGTCCTGGTCGCTCTCCTCTCGGCCGCGCTCCGCTCCGGGCTCGACGCCGGCGCGGCGGCCTCGCTGGTCGCCCACGCGCTGCCCGGGCCCGCGGCCGCGCGGCTGCGGCCGGTGGTCGACCGCCTGCGCCTGGGGGTACCGCCGGAGGAGGTCTGGCGCTCCCTCGCCGCGGACCCGGAGCTGGCACCGCTGGGGCGGGCGCTGGCCCGCGCGGCGCGCTCGGGGGCCGGGGTGGCCGAGGTCGTGGCGCGCCTGGCCGACGACCTCGCGGCCCAGGAGCGGGCGCGCGCCGAGAGCGAGGCGCGGCGGGTCGGGGTACGGGCCGCGGTGCCGCTGGGGCTGTGCCTGCTGCCGGCCTTCCTCGTGCTCGGGGTGGTCCCGGTGGTCGCCGCCACCCTGCGCACCCTCGTCTGAGGGTCGTACGCCGACGTCCTGACCTCCGTTCCTGCACAGCGGGGCGTCCGGTGGCCGGGGTCCCCAGCCCGGGTCGGCTCGCCCGTGCGTCGTCGGCCCGCCGCCCCAGGGTGGGGGTCGGTGGGGCCGCATCGGGCGGCCCCGAGCACAAGGAGGAACCCATGGACCACCGATCGGATCACGACGACATCGCCCGCCCGGGCCGGCCGCTGCCCGACCAGCTCGACCGGGGCGACCGGGCGCCCGCACCCCGGTCGAACGCCGTCGTGCGCCGCCGCGACGACGAGGGCATCACGACCGCCGAGTACGCGATGGGCACGGCCGCGGGCGCGGGCCTGGCCGCCCTGCTCTACAAGCTGCTCACCGGCGGCTTCGGCGACCAGCTGCTCAAGAAGTTGTTCGACCACGTGCTCGGGCTGCTGGGCCTCGGGTGAGGTCGCGCAGGGCGTGCCGCGACGACCGGGGAGCGGTCACCGCCGAGCTCGTGCTCGGGATCCCGGTGCTGCTCGGGGTGGTCGTCGGTCTGGTCTGGCTGCTCGCGGTGGGGGCCGCCCAGGTGCGGGCGGTCGACGCCGCGCGGGAGACGGCGCGGGCGGCAGCCCGGGGCGAGGACCGATCGGTCGCCCTCGCCGCGGGTCGCCGGGTGCTGCCGGAGGGCGTCGTCGAGCTGAGCGAGGACGGCGAGCAGGTGACGGCCGTGGCCAGCGCCCGCATCGATCCGCCCGGAGGTCTCTTCGACGCCCTCGCCGGCATCACCGTCCGGGCCGAGGCGCACGCCCTGCGCGAGCCGGACCTCGGGTCTGCGCCGTGAGTCCCCGGTGCAGTCCGCACGACCGGGGCGACCGGGGCGCGGCGACGGTCCTCGTCGTCGCCCTGTGCGGACTGCTCCTGCTGCTCGGCACGGCCCTGGCGGTGCTGGGGGCCGCGGTGGTGGCGCACCGCCGGGCACAGGCGGCGGCCGATCTCGCCGCGCTCGCGGGGGCCCAGCAGCTGCTGGTCGGCGCCGACGCGTGCGCGGCCGCCACCGAGCTCGCGGCGCGGCACGGCGCGCGGATGGTCCGGTGCACCGTCACCGGCGCCGACGTCGCGGTGGAGGTCGTGGTGCCCGGGCCGCGGTGGCACGGGCTCGGAGCCGACCTCGGGGCCCGGGCGCGCGCCGGTCCCGTGACCGGATCGGCTCCCTAGTCCGGGAGGGGTGCCCGGTTGATCTGCAGTACGTAGGCCACGAGCACCTCCATGCCGCCGTCGTGGCGCAGGGGCTCGCGCCAGACCTGCTCCCAGGTCACGCGGTGCTCCTCGACCCGGCGCCCGAGCGAGCGCAGCACGAGGCTCGCGTCGGGGGCGCGGCAGATGGCCTCCAGCGCCTCGACCGGCGGCTGCTGGGGGTCGTCGGCGTGCCGCTCCTGCACCTGCTCGGTGAGGTCGGCCACCGCCTCGAGCCGCCGTTCCAGGGCGGTGGTGGCGACCTCGTCGGCCAGGTCGGCGAGATCGGGGGCGGTCCGGGTGGAGGTGCCGAGCACGAAGCCGTGATCGCTCACGCCGACACCCCGCCCGAGGTCGAGCCGCCGGCGTGTGGACCCCCGAGGGGGCCGGGGGCGATGATCGTCTCGCCGGGCCCGACGTCAGCGAAGTCCGCGTCAGCGGATTCGCCGTCGTCCTCGGCCTCCCCGGTGATCCGCTCGAGCTCGTCGATCACCGACCCGGCGTCGGTGTCGGCCGCGCGGCCGGCGTCCTCGGCGAGACCGTCGGCCCGGTCGCGCACCCGACCGGCGGCGTCGTTGGCGTCGGCGAGCCGGCCCTGGGCGCTCACCCCGGGCAGCTGCTCGACCAGGTCCATGACGCGCTGCAGCGCACGCAACCGGTCCGACTGCGCCTCGGCCCAGGACTTGATGTCGTCGGCGAGGCCGAGACAGGCCTCGATGAGGGTGAAGATCTCGCGGATGTCGTCGACGATGTCGGCCACGATGCCCAGCCCGTGCTTGGCCAGGTCGACCGCCAGACTGGCCCACCCCAGCAGCGGCACCATCTTCGAGCCGACCCGGGCGGCGACCTTGAGCAGCCGTTCACCGAGGATCGTCAGCACCCGCTCGACCTGCACCGCGATGCGCTCGGAGAACCGGGCGATCGTGGTCCAGATCCGGGCGCCGGACTCCACGACGGTGCCGATGCCGCGGGCGACGGCGGCGTAGGCGTCGATGTGGCCGACGAGCGCCAGTGCGGTGCGGCCCTCGATGGCGGCGTCGACCTTGCCGCCGAGAGTGAGGAAGTTGTCGGACCATACGGCCATGCCGTCGTGGAACTTCGCGCACGCGTCGGCGTTGGCCCCGAGCTTCTCGTAGTCGGCCGAGAGCGGGTAGACGATGTGCTCGCGCAGGTTCTCGGGCAACTGCGGCAACCCGGCGCCGAACCGGTTGATCATGCCGATGAAGTCGTTGATCAGTCCGGTCGCGCCCTCCCAGCCGTCGGCGATGGCGTCGAACTTGGCGGGGTGGCGCAGGTGCGAGCGACCCGGGGAGGGCGCGGCGAGGGCGTCACCGACGTCGTCGAAGGAGGCCAGCCTCGGTCCGTCGGGGCCGGCCGCGCCGATGATGCCGAACAGGCCCTCGGCGAGGTAGGCCCGGAAGACCTCCTCCTGCTGGGCGTCGGTGGTCGCGAGGTCGCGGGCCGAGGACAGGATCGCGTTCTGCACCTCGGTCCAGCGGCTGACGAACCCGTTCTGGGCGCGCACGAACGCATCGGAGAGCGGGGGCAGGACGGCCCCGATCGGTTGCAGCGCGCAGGTGTCGAAGTCGAACCCCGAGGGATCGCAGACGTGCTCGCCGAAGTACTCCACCAGGGGTGCGGACTGCCGCCCGAGCTCGGCCATCGATCCGATGAGGTCGTCGAGGTGGGCCCAGTGGACCCGCATCTCGGTGCTCATGCAGGCGGGCCTACCCGCCCGGACGCCGGTTCACGCGCGCGGTGGGTCACCGGCCCGGACGCGCGCCCGGCCCGGTGACCGGGGTCAGGACCGCAGGTCGGGGTCGGCGTCGAGCTCGCGCTCGGCCTCGACCCGGCCGAGCTTGCGGGAGAGCTCCTCAAGGCGCTTCTGGTCGCGGCGCTGGCGCCACTCGCGCTTGGCGCCGAACTTGCTGATCGACAGGCCCCACAGGATCAGCGCGGCCGCGATCGCGCCGAGCAGGAACACCACGCTGCCGTTGATGTCGATCCCGTAGAAGGAGACCGTCACGGAGTCGGTGAAGAACGCGCCGCCGAGGGCGAGGACGACACCGAGCGCGATGAGGAGCAGTCCGAACGCCAGCATGGGTCCCAGGCTAGTGGCCGGGACCCGACGCGGCTCCCTCCGCGGGGGCGGCCGCGAGCAGCACGTCGAGCAGGCGCCCGGCCCCGTCCTTGTCCAGCGGGTTGTTCTGGTTGCCGCACTTGGGGGACTGCACGCAGCTGGGGCAGCCCTCGCGGCACTCGCACGCCGCGATCGCCTCGCGCGTGGCGCGCAGCCAGGTGGCGGCGCGGTGGTAGCCGCGCTCGGCGAACCCGGCACCGCCCGGGTGGCCGTCGTACACGAACACCGTGGCCAGGCCGGTGTCGGGGTGGCGGGCGGTCGACACGCCGCCGATGTCCCAGCGGTCGCAGGTGGCCAGCAGCGGCAGCAGCCCGATCGAACAGTGCTCGGCGGCGTGCGCGGCGCCCGGCAGCGAGGCCGCGTCGAGGCCGGCGGCGGCCACGAGGTCGTCCGGGACGGTCCACCATACCGCGGTGGTCACCAGGGTGCGTGCGGGCAGGTCCAGCGGGTACTCACCGACGACGTCGCCGCCCGGCACCCGGCGGCGCAGGTAGGACACGACCTGGTGGGTGACCTCGACCTCGCCCAGTACCAGCCGACACGCGCCCCAGTCCTGGGAGGCGCGCTCGCCGAGGATGCGGATGTCGGTGATCTCGCGGGCCGAGGTGCTGTAGCCCGGGTCCTCGCGCCGCATCGTGGCGACGCCGGCCTCGAGGTCGAGCTCGGTGACCAGCCAGGTCTCACCCCGGTGCAGGTACACCGCGCCGTCGTGGGCCGTGCCGTGGGAGCGGCCGGCGTCGACCGTGCCGACCACGCGACCCGTGGTCTCGTCGATCAGCGTCACCGGCTCGCCCCCGGCCGAGCGGAGGTCGGTGAGGTCGGCCGCCCGCCGTCGATCGGTCCAGAACCAGCCGTGCGGACGGCGTCGCAGCAGTCCGGCGCCCTCCAGCGCGGCGACGACGTCGGCGGCGAGCGGCCCGAACAGCGGCAGGTCCTCGCGGGTGAGCGGCAGCTCGGCGGCGGCCGCGGCGAGATGGGGGCCGAGGATGTGGGGGTTGTCGGGATCGAAGACCTGCGCCTCCACGGGGGCGTCGAGCAGCGCGGCGGGATGGTGCACGAGGTAGGTGTCGAGCGGGTCGTCGCGCGCCACGAGCAGCGCGAGGGCGTCCTGCCCGGCGCGGCCCGCACGCCCGATCTGCTGCCACAGGGCGGCGCGGGTGCCGGGGAAACCGGCGAGCAGCACGGCGTCGAGGCCCGCGATGTCGATGCCGAGCTCGAGGGCGTTGGTGGAGGCCAGGCCGAGGAGCCGGCCGGCGCGCAGCTCGCCCTCCAGCGCCCGGCGCTCCTCGGGGAGGTAGCCGCCGCGATAGGCCGCCACGGTGCCGGCCAGGCGGGGGTCGACCTCGGCGAGGGCGGTGGAGGCGGTGAGCGCCACCTGCTCGACGCCGCGCCGTGACCGCACGAACGCCAGCGTGCGGACCCCCTCGACGACGAGGTCGGTGAGCAGGTCGGCGGTCTCGGAGGTGGCCGAGCGGCGCACGGGCGCCCCGTTCTCGCCGGTGAGGGTGGTGAGCGGCGGCTCCCACAGGCCCAGGGTGATGCGGCCGCGTGGCGAGCCGTCGTCGGTGACGGCCACGGCGGGTCGCCCGACCAGCCGGCCGGCGGTGACCGCGGGATCGGCGGTGGTGGCCGAGGCCAGCACGACCACGGGATCGCTGCCGTAGTGGGCGCAGACCCGCCGCAGGCGGCGCAGCACCTGGGCGACGTGGGCGCCGAGCACGCCGCGGTAGTGGTGGCACTCGTCGACCACGACGAACCGCAGCGCCCGCAGGAACCCCACCCACCGTTCGTGGCCGGGCAGGATCGAGCGGTGCAGCATGTCGGGGTTGGTGAGCACGTACTCCCCGAACGCCCGGGCCCACTCGCGCTCGTCGCGGCTGGAGTCGCCGTCGCAGGTCGCCACCCGCACCGGAGGCGCCCAGGCGCGCAGGCCGTCGAGCTGGTCGTGGGCCAGCGCCTTGGTGGGCGCCAGGTAGAGCGTGGCCGCGCCGCGTCGGCCGCGCTCGCTGCGCGCCTCCAGGGCGGCCGAGAGCGCGGGCAGCTGGTAGGCCAGCGACTTGCCGGAGGCGGTGCCGGTGGCGATCACGACGTCGCGCCCCGCCCAGGCGTGCTCGGCGGCCTCGGCCTGGTGCACGTAGGGCAGCAGCACCCCCCGCGCGCCCAGCGCTGCGACGACGTCGGGGTGGGCCCACGTCGGCCAGGCGCCGTGCCGCGCCTCGCGGGCGGGCCGCTCGTGCCGGTGGGTGAGCCGCTCGGCGCGGCCCGGCAGCGCCGTCAACCGGTCGAGCAGGCGCTCACCCGCCCCCGCCCCGCCCGGGGGCGCCGACGGGCGACCGGGGTGACCGGCGGGACCGGGCCGGTCGGAGGGGAGTGCCACCGCGCCATCATCGCGCCCACCACCGACGCCGGTGCCGGTCGGTGCCGCCGTCCATGCGCGTTCGCGGCGATCGGGCCCGATCGATCGTCAGGTACCTGACGTCGTGGCGGGCGCCCGGAGCCGGTCGCGGGCGCCGGGGCGGGGCCGGCCGCCATCCCCGTGGTCGTGTGCAGGCGGTGCGTCGCCCGTGGTTTGATAAGGACGCGGGGCTGTCTGCGCCCCGACCTCGACCTGCTCCCCGGGAGATGCACGTGGACCTGACCCTTGAGACGCGCGACGTCGACGGCCGCACGATCGTGTCCGTGGGCGGGGAGATCGACGTCTACACCGCGCCGAAGCTGCGCGAGACCATCAGCGACCTCGTGGCCGCCGGCCACTACCAGCTGATCATCGACCTGCAGGGCGTGGAGTTCCTCGACTCCACCGGCCTCGGGGTGCTCGTGGGCGGCCTCAAGCGCGTGCGCGCCCACGACGGCTCGCTGGAGCTGGTGTGCCACCAGGACAGGCTGCTGAAGATCTTCCGCATCACCGGCCTCGCGAAGGTGTTCGTCATCCACGACTCCCCCGAGACGGCGCTGGCCTCCGCCGGAGCCTGACCGTCCGACCGGCCTGACCGGCCGGGCCCCGGGCCCCTGGCTGGGCGCCGCAGCGGAGTGCGAGACTCGGGGGGTGCCCCGCGACCGCCTCGCACTGATCTCGGACGTCCACGGCAACCTCACGGCCCTCGAGGCCGTGCTCGCCGACATCGCGGATCGCGGGATCACGCGCATCCTCAACCTCGGCGACTACGTCGGCAAGGGCCCGCGTGGCAACGCCGTCGTGGCCCGCTGCCGCGAGGTCTGCGAGGTGAACATCCTCGGCAACTGGGACGACCACATCGGCGACCGGTCCTTCGACAAGGGCGACTCGGTGTGGTGGCGCGCCGAGCTCGACGACGACCAGGTCGACTGGCTGGCCGCCCTGCCGTTCTGCCACGAGATCGTCATGAGCGGACGACGGATCCGGATGATGCACGCCAGCTCGACCTCGGTGCACCGCCGGGTGCGCTACATCAAGACCGAGGAGGAGTTCCTCGGTCAGTTCCGCAACACCGACGCCACCCGCGCCGTGCTCGGCGACGGCCCCGAGCCCGACGTCGTGGTGTACGCCGACACCCACGACCCGGCCTTCGAGACCCAGCACCGCAGCCGCACGCTGATCAACATCGGCGCGGTCGGCAACGCCATGGGCGACCCCACCGCCTGCTACGTGATCCTCGAGGGCGAGCTCGACCGGCCCGACCCGGCGCCCTTCGCGACGACGTTCGTGCGCGTGCCCTACGACGTCGAGGCCGAGCTCGCCGTGGCCCGCGCTGCGGGGGTGCCCGAGCTCGCGGGCTACGAGGCCGAGCTGCGGCTCGGGCTCTACCGCGGACTGGTCGCGGCCCACGAGCGCGGCGAGTACGGGCTCGACGACTACTACCACCCCTACCCTCCGATGAACCTCCCGCAGTTCCTCCGCCGCCGTGAGGACGCCCCGCCCGCCCAGGAGCCCCGCGCATGAACCCCCGTCTCGCCCCGTCCCTGCGCGAGGCGCTGGTGGCCGCCGACTTCACCTACGACGCCGTCGCCGACCTGCTCGGCCCGCGCGCCCACGACGCGCTGGGCCGCAACGAGACCCTGCCGGGCCGGCAGCGCACCCGCGGCGGATCGCCGTTGGAGACCCTGGTGCGGCTGTTCCTGCTGCAGACCACGGTCGAGCTCGCCGACGCCGAGCGTGCCCTGCCCGGTCTGGTCGAGCCGCTGGCGGTGGCCGGGCTGCTGGAGCAGAGCGTGGGCGAGGTGGCCGCGCGGCTGGACTGCCGGCCCTACGCCAGCGCGGGTGCCGACGGTCCCGAGAGCGACGAGCACCTCTGGGTGGTCAGCGACCTCACCCCGGGCCTGGACGGCGGCCCGCAGCGCGTGGGCGCCGACCACGTCCTGGGGATCAGCCCGGCCTCGACCTCCCTGGCCCAGCTGACCCTGCGGCGGCCCGCCGCCTCCGCGCTGGACCTCGGCACCGGCTGCGGCGTCCAGGCGCTGCACCTGGCCCGGCACGCGGGTCGCGTCGTCGCCACCGACGTCAACCCGCGCGCGCTGCGGCTCACCGCCTTCAACGCGGCGCTCAACGAGCTGGACGTCGACGTGCGCGAGGGCTCCTACTTCGCGCCGGTGCGCGGGGAGCGCTTCGACGTCGTGGCCACCAACCCGCCGTTCGTGATCTCCCCGGCCACGGGGGAGCGGCTGGTGTACCGCGACTCCGGCCTGCCCGGGGACCGCGTGGTCGAGGACATCGTGCGCGCCCTGCCCGGCCACCTCGCCGCGGACGGCTGGGGTCAGGTCCTGGCCAACTGGATCATCGAGCGCGACCGGCCCTGGGACGAGCGGCTCGCGGGCTGGCTCGACGCCGGCTGCGACGCCCTGGTCGTGCAGCGCGAGGTGCTCGACCCGGCCGCCTACGTCGAGCTGTGGCTCAAGGACGCCGGGCAGCACGGCGCCCCCGACTACCTCGAGCGCTACGACACCTGGCTCTCGTGGTTCGACGCCCAGGGCATCGAGGCGATCGGGTTCGGCTGGATCAACCTGCGCCGGCGCGCCGACGGCGCGCCCGCCCGCCACCGGCTGGAGGCCTGGCCCTACGACGTCGAGCAGCCCATCGCCCCGGCCATCGAGGCCTGGGGCGACGCGCTCGGGGTGGCGGCCGGCCCGGGCGCCCGTCTGGTCACCCGCGCCGACGTGGTGCAGGAGACCGTCGGCCCCGCGGGGGCGGAGGACCCGGCCACGATCGTGCTGCGCCAGCAGCGCGGCTTCCGTCGCGCCCGCAGCGTCGACACCGTGCTGGCCGGGTTCGTCGGTGCCTGCGACGGCGACCTCACCGTCGGCCAGCTGCTCGACGCCCTGGCCGACCTGCTCGACGCCGACGCCGCCGCCGTGCGCGAGGACTACCTGCCGCAGGTGGCCGAGCTGGTCGAGGACGGCTTCCTGGAGCCCGCCGCCGGCTGACACGGGACGAGGTGGGCGAGGCCTGGTGGAGGCGTGGTCTTCCTGGTGCGGGCGTCTCGTGACGCTCGCTGGCGCTCGCTCCTCGACGACCGTGGGGGGCTCGTCGTGTCGCTGGCGCTCGCTCCTCGACGACCGTGGGGGGCTCGTCGTGTCGCTGGCGCTCGCTCCTCGACGACCGTGGGGGGCTCGTCGTGTTGTTGGCGCTCGCTCCTCGACGACCGTGGGTGCTCGTCGTGTCGCTGGCGTTCGCTCCTCGACGACGGTGGGGGCTCACGTTCGTCGAGGAGGCGCGCCAGCGCCGTCACGAGACGCGGTGGGCCGGGCAGGAACCGGGCCCGCGCGGGACGACGCCGCGGGTAGCCTTCGATGTCGTGGCGATCCGTGGCTGGTACCCCGACCCTGCCGGTCAGCCCGGCCTGTACCGGTACTGGGACGGCGACGCCTGGACCCACGACCTCACCGCCGACCCCGCGACCCCGCTGCCCGGGACCGCGCCCCCGCCGCCCGACCCGGGCAAGCCGGCGACGTCGACCTTCGACGAGCCCACCCGTTACCCGGGGGCCCCGGCGGACCCCGCCGTGCCGCAGTGGACGCCGATGCTCCCGCCCCAGCCCGTCGCCCCGGCCGCCCCGCCCGCCCCGCCGCCCACCCCCCCGTGGCCCACCGCACCCCAGACCGCCCCCACCCCGCCCGCCTGGACGCCGGGCCCGCCCCTGCTGCCGACCTCGGGCGGGGCGCCCGCGGGCGGCCGCGGCAACGCCGTCGTCCTGGTCGTGGGGGCGGTGCTGCTCGTGCTGGCGGTCGGTGTCGGCAGCTTCCTGGTGGTGCGGGCCCTCACCGGTGACGACGCCGAGGGCGCGGGCGCCGCGCCCACCCCCTCCGCCGACACCTCGATCGTGCCGCGCCCCAGCCCGACGCCCGACGACGGCCCGCCGCCCACCGCGCCGGACCCGGCCACCTGCGTAGCCGGCGCGCCGACGCTCGGCAGCACCGGCATCCGCGGCGGGCGCATCACCGGCGGTGGTCTGAGCACCCCGCTGCCGGACGACTACGCCCTCAGCGACGCCGGGACGCCGCTGGACCAGGCGGCGGCCTTCACGTTCGCCGACGCCGTGACCGCGCCGTCGAAGGTCGTGGCCACCAGCGAGACCTCCGGGTGGGTCGCCACCGTCGCGCTCGGCGGGCTGAGCCGGGTCGGCGAGTTCGGGCCCGATGCCGGCGTCACGAGCGCCCAGCTCGCGGCCGAGCAGGTCTTCGCCTGCGCCATCAACTCCCCGACGCTCTACACCTCGGTCGAGTCGATCGGTGCCCAGACCTCCGAGGCCACGACCGTCGACGGCGTCGCGGCCTGGTCGGTGAGCGGGGAGGTGCGGGTGGACGAGCCCGAGCTGGGCATCGAGGGCGACCTGATGCGGATCGTCGTGGTGGACCTCGGCGAGGACCGGCCCTGGGGGATGTTCCTCAGCGTCGCGCCCCTGGGGCAGGACGCCGAGCTGGCCACCCAGCAGGCCCTCGTCGAGGGTCTGGGCGTCGACTGAGCCCCCACCCGCACGGGTGGCCGGGCCGCGGTCGGGAGGAGGGGGCCGACCGTCCCAGCGGGCGGGACGGGCCGTCCGCCCCACCCGGTCGGATCGTGGGTGGTCGGGGATCACGCGCTACCGTGATCGGCCGTGGGCCCCGGACGGGGCCACGTAGTGGAGGAAGTGACCCGCGCCGTGCCGCACAAGTTGGTGATCGTCGAGTCCCCTGCCAAGGCCCGCACCATCGGGAACTACCTCGGCAGCGACTACGTCGTGGAGTCGTCCATCGGACACATCCGCGACCTGCCCACGAGCGCGGCCGACACCCCGGCGTCGATCAAGGACAAGCCGTGGGGCCGGTTGGCGGTCGACGTCGATCACGAGTTCACCCCCTACTACGTGGTGCCGCGCGACAAGAAGGACCACATCCGCAAGCTCAAGAACCTGCTCAAGGACGCCGACGAGCTCTACCTCGCCACCGATGAGGACCGCGAGGGCGAGGCCATCGCGTGGCACCTGCTCGACGAGCTGAAGCCGAAGAACATCCCGGTCAAGCGGATGGTGTTCCACGAGATCACCAAGCAGGCGATCCTCGACGCCGCCGCCAACCCCCGCGAGCTCGCGATGGACCTCGTCGAGGCCCAGGAGACCCGCCGCATCCTCGACCGCCTCTACGGCTACGAGGTCAGCCCGGTGCTGTGGAAGAAGGTCATGTCGGGCCTGTCCGCGGGCCGCGTGCAGTCGGTGGCCACCCGGATGGTCGTCGACCGCGAGCGGGAGCGGATGAAGTTCCGCATCGCCTCCTACTGGGACCTCGAGGGCACCTTCGACGCCGGCAGCGCCCACGACGCCCGGATGTTCCCCGCCAAGCTCCACTCCGTCGACGGCACCCGGGTGGCCTCGGGCGGCAACTTCGGCCCCGACGGCCTGCTCAAGTCCGGCGCCGACGTCGTGCACCTGGACCGGCAGCGCGCCGAGGCGCTGGTGGGGGCGCTGTCCGACACCGCCTTCAGCGTGCGTTCGGTGGAGTCCAAGCCCTACCGCCGCTCGCCGTACCCCCCGTTCCGCACCACCACGCTGCAGCAGGAGGCCAGCCGCAAGCTCGGCATGAGCGCCAGCGTCACGATGTCGGTGGCGCAGCGGCTGTACGAGAACGGCTACATCACCTACATGCGTACCGACTCCACCACGCTGTCGGACTCGGCGATCACCGCCGCCCGCAGCCAGGTGCGCGAGCTCTACGGCGCGGAGTACCTGCCCGACGCCCCCCGCAGCTACACGAGCAAGGTCAAGAACGCCCAGGAGGCCCACGAGGCCATCCGGCCGGCGGGGGAGTCCTTCCGCACCCCCGCGCAGACCGGCCTCAAGGGCGACCAGTTCCGGCTCTACGAGCTGATCTGGATGCGCACCGTGGCCTCGCAGATGAAGGACGCCACCGGGCAGAGCGTCTCGATCCGCCTCGGCGGCGCCGCGGCCACCGGCGAGGACGTCGTGTTCGGCGCCTCGGGTCGCGTCATCACCTTCCACGGGTTCCTCAAGGCCTACGTGGAGGGCACCGACGACGGCGGCGCCAAGGACGACTCCGAGACGCGCCTGCCGGCCCTGGCCGAGGGCGACGCCGTGAGCGCGGCGTCCCTGGCGGCCTCGGGACACGAGACCAAGCCGCCGGCCCGGTTCACCGAGGCGACGCTGATCAAGGAGCTGGAGGAGCGCGAGATCGGCCGCCCCTCCACCTACGCCTCGATCATCGCCACGATCCTGGCCCGCAACTACGTCTACAAGAAGGGCACCGCGCTGGTGCCCTCGTGGCTGGCGTTCTCGGTGATCCGGCTGCTGGAGGAGCACTTCCCCCGCCAGGTGAGCTACGAGTTCACCGCGGTGATGGAGACCGTGCTCGACGACATCGCCGGTGGTCGCAAGGACCGGGTCTCGGAGCTGAAGGAGTTCTACTACGGCTCCGAGCGGGTGGAGGGCCTCAACACCCTGGTGCGCGAGCTCGGCGACATCGACGCCCGCGACAACGCCACGTTCCCGATCGGCGACGGCGAGTCCGGCATCGTGCTGCGGGTGGGGCGCTACGGCCCCTACCTCGAGGGCCCCGACGACGAGGGCAACCCCACCGGCCGCCGCGCCAACGTGCCCGACGACCTCCCGCCCGACGAGCTGACCCTGGAGAAGGCCAAGGAGCTCTTCACCAACCCCGCCGGGGAGGAGATCGACCTCGGTCCCCACCCCGAGACCGGCCTGCGGGTCGTGGCGAAGAACGGCCGCTACGGCCCCTACGTCACCGAGCTGCTGCCCGAGGACGCCCCCAAGAGCGCCAAGCCGCGCACCGGGTCGCTGTTCAAGTCGATGTCGCTCGACACCGTGAGCCTCGACGACGCCGTCAAGCTGCTCTCGTTGCCGCGCGTCGTGGGCGCCGACCCGGAGACCGGCGACGAGATCACCGCCCAGAACGGCCGGTACGGCCCGTACCTGAAGAAGGGCACCGACTCCCGCTCGCTCACCAGCGAGGACCAGCTGTTCACGGTCACGCTGGAGGAGGCGCTGGCGATCTACGCCCAGCCCACGCAGCGTGGCCGCGCGGCCGCTGCCCCGCCGCTGAAGGAGCTCGGTCCGGACCCGGTGTCGGGCCAGCCGATGGTCGTGAAGTCGGGCCGGTTCGGCGAGTACGTCACCGACGGTGAGTACAACGCCACCCTGCGCAAGGACGACACGGTGGAGTCCCTCACCCCCGAGCGTGCGGCCGAGCTGCTCGCCGAGCGGCGCGAGCGTGGTCCGGCCAAGGGCGCCAAGAAGGGTGCGAAGAAGGCGCCGGCCAAGAAGACCGCGGCGAAGAAGACGGCGGCGAAGAAGACTGCGGCCAAGAAGACCACGGCGAAGAAGACCGCGGCCAAGAAGTAGCAGCCGTCCCCGGCACTGGGGATCACACGGGACTTCACGCCCACGCGGCCCGGAGCGCTGGTCAGGTCGGGCCGCGCGTGCCACGGTGTGCGGACGCCGCGGCCCGCACGGGGGGTGCGGCCCTGCCGGGGAGCCGCCATGCCCACGCACCCGATCCGCGCCGACCACGCGCCGCCCGGTGGCCGACGCCGGCGCGGCGCCCCGGCGCTGGCGGTCGCGCTGCTGCTCGGGCCGACCGTGACCGCCGCCTCCGGCCCGGCCGAGGCCCACGGGATCGGCCTCGCCGCCGGTCCCGCGCCGATCGCCGCCCACGCGGCCGCGCGAGCGGCACGACCCACCCTGGCCCCCCTGCCGGCGGAGGTGGACGCCGGCACCCGCGTGCGCCTGCGCGGCACGGCGCCGGCACGCGCCGTCGTCGTCGTGCAGCAGCGTCGTGGCGGCGCCTGGTCCCCGCTGACGAAGGCCCGGAGCGGCAAGACCGGTGCCTGGCGCGCCTCGGCCGTCTTCACCGGCGGTGGCACCACTCAGGTGCGCGCCGTGGTCGGGCGGCGGGCCGGCGCGGTCCGGTCCCTGGCGGTCTACCAGTGGCTCGACCTCGCCACCCAGCCCGGCTACACCAGCGCCGCGACGGCGCGCGACGTCCCCGTGCCGATCGGCAGCCGCACCTACCCCCACTCCATCCTGGCGTGGTTCAGCCCGGCGCCCGTGGTGTGGTTCCGCCTCGACGGGGCCTGCACCACGCTCACCTCCACCGTCGGTCTCGACGCGCGGGAGCGTGCACGGGCCGACGGGACGGAGACCTTCGGCACCAAGGCGATCGGCTACCGCGCCGACGGCAGCGAGTCCGGCGACTCCGGCTACCTCACCGGTGGGTGGGACCAGCCGCGCGAGGTGCGGCTCACCGGGCTCACCACCGCGACCCGGCTCTCGGTGCTCACCGTGCTCAGCGACCCGGACGACGACGGCCTCTCGACCGTGCTCGGCAGCCCCCGCGTGCGGTGCAGCGCCGCCGGCCTCGCGCCCTTCCGTGCGGAGGACCTCCCGTGAGCGCCGCGACGAGCCCGCGCCGGCCGCGCCGCCTGCCCCGGGCCCGCGTGTCCGGCGGGCTCGCGCTCGTCCTGGCGGCGGCGCTGCTCGCCGGGCCGAACGCTGCTCCGGCTCCGGCAGCCGCCGCGGCACCGCTGGTGGCGCCCCTGCCCGACGCCGTCGACGTGGGGCAGACGCTGACGGTGCGGGGACGGGCGACGGCGGGGACGACCGTGGCCGTGCAGACCCGGCAGGGCGGTGCGTGGCGCACCGCGGCCCGCGCCACGGCGTCCGGCTCCGGGGCGTTCCGCGCCGCCGTGCGCTTCACGGCGGGCGGACCGGCGCAGGTGCGGGCCGTCGTCGGCGACCGTGCCAGCAACACCCAGCGGCTCGCGGTCTACGGCTGGCTCGACCTCGCCACCCAGCCGATCCTGGTCGGGTCCGCGGCGTACGTCGACGTGCCGGCCACCATCGGCGGAGCGTCGTTCCCGCACTCGCTGCTCGTGCAGGGCGGGAGCGCCTCGGTGTGGTGGCGGGTCGACCGGCAGTGCACCGAGGTGCGGTACACCCTCGGGCTGGAGGACACCGAGTTCCCGCGCTCCGACGGCGACGAGGAGGTCGTCAGCCGCGTGTACGCCCTGGACGAGGGGGTGGGCAGCGCCTCCGGCGAGGTCGTGGCCGGGTGGTACACCGCGTCCCCGGTGACGCTGCGCGGCCTCGCGCAGGCCGAGCGGCTGGTCATCACCGGCACGCTGCGGGACCTCGACGCCGACGGGCTCTCGATCGTCATCGGCACGCCCCGCGCCCGCTGCAACGCCGCCCGGCTCGGGCCGGTCAGCCGCTCCGACACCCACGTCCCGTGACGGCCGAGCGTCCGCCGGGAGCCCCCGGGAGCCTGGACAGGGCGTCCCTGCCGCGTCAGGGTGGCGGCATGGCCCTCTCCCCGATCCCGGTGTCCGCCGTCCCACGCCGCGGCCCGTCCCGCCCGGTCCCGCTGCTCACGGTGGTGGGGCTCGTGCTGGCCCTGCTGGTCCCGGTGCTGCCTCTCGACCCGGCCGCCGCGGCCGCCCGCCCCACCCTGACGGCCCCGACCGCGGTCGACGCGCGCACCAAGGTGCGCCTGCGAGGCACCGCACCCGCGCGCACCGGCGTCGTCGTGCAGGTGCGGGTCGGGAAGCGGTGGGCGCCGCTGGGTGAGGCGACCGCGTCGGCGAAGGGCCGCTGGAGCACGACCGTGCTCTTCCGCACCGCCGGCACCGCCACCGTGCGCGCACTCGTCGGGAAGCGCGCCAGCAGGGTGCGCACCATCGACGTCTACGACTGGATCGACCTGGCGCCCCAACCCTTCGTGAGCGAGGCGGCGGGCCGCGACGTCCCTCTCCAGATCGGGGGGCGCAGCTACCCCCACTCGATCCAGGCGGTGGACCCCGGCACCTACTGGCCCGCCGCCTGGCGTCTCGACGGAGCGTGCACCGACCTGCGCGCCACCGTCGGGTTCCTCGATCCGGAGCGGTCGACCTCCGATCAGGACGAGACCATCCAGACGCGGGCGATCGGGCAGCGCGCCGACGACACGAACGGTCCGCTCATCGGTCCGGTCGACTCCACCTGGGACGCACCCGGACGGTTGCGGTTGAGCGGTCTGCGCTCCTTCGACCGGATCCTGGTGGTGCTCGGGATCACCGACCCCGGCGACAACGACAACCTCTCCGGAGCCCTCGGCACGCCCCAGGCGCGCTGCCGTGTGCCCGCCCTGCCGCCGTTGCAGGTCAGCGACTTCCCTTCGGCATGAACCCGCACCTGACCCACCACCCCCCCCGACCGGAGGTCCACCCATGACCCGCTCCGCCACCCGCACCCGCCTCGGCGTCCTCGCCGCGGCGACCCTCGCCCTCAGCCTGCTCTCCCCGCTGTCCGCCGTCCGTGGCGACGCCGTCGTCGCCGTGGAGGCCCGGGCCGCGAAGCCCACCCTCACCGCGCCGGCCCAGGTCGATGCCGGCACGCGCGTCACGCTGAAGGGCACGGCTCCCGCCGGGGCCAAGGTCGTGGTGCAGCGGCGGCAGGGGTCGCGCTGGGTCGCGCTGGGCGCGGCGACGGCGTCGAAGGGCGGGGCGTGGTCGGTCCAGGTGCGGTACCCGACGGCGGGCACCGTGAAGACGCGCGCCCTGGCTGCCGGTAAGCCGAGCGTCGTGCGCAGCGTCGACGTCTACGCCTGGCTCGATCTCGCGGCCCAGCCGTCGGTGATGAGCACGGCCGCGCGCGACCTCACGGTCAGCATCGGCACCCGCGCGTTCCCGCACTCGATCCTCGCCATCGAGCCCGACACCGACAACTTCACCGCGTTCTGGCGCACCGACCGCGCCTGCACCGACCTGCGCTACACCCTCGGCTTCGACGCCGCGGAGAAGTCCCGCGCCGACCTCGACGAGACCGTCACGTCCCAGGCCTACGGCATCCGACCCGACGACTCCCAGGCCACCGCCACGATGGCGATGTTCGCCGAGTGGACCCGCCCCCAGCCGTTCGCGCTCAGCGGCCTCGGAACCTCCGACCGGATCCTGGTGCTGGTCGGGGCGAACGACGTCGACAAGGACGGCCTCTCCGGCGTCGTCGGCACCCCGCAGCTGCGGTGCCGGATCGCCCGGCTGCCCGCGATGCGGCTCAGCGACATCCCGCCGCTGTGAGTCGGGGGTCGGACGGGCGTCGCGGCCTTGTCACGATCTTGTTGAATCCCGCACGATCATGGACAGCGGCTGCCCGGGTCGCGAGGGTGTCCGCATGAACCTGCTCCCCCAGCGGCGCCGTGCCGGTCTGCCCGTGCTCGCCCTCCTGCTCACCGCCCTGGCGGCTCCCGCCGCCACGTCCCCGGCCGGCGCGGTGTCCTCCGCCGTGGTCGACCGTGCCGCGAAGCCGACGCTGACCGCCCCGGCCGAGGTCGACGCCGGGGAGAAGGTGCGGCTCAAGGGCACGGCTCCGGCGGGGTCCACGGTGCTCGTGCAGCGCCGGCAGGGCTCCCGCTGGGCGGCGCTCGGCAGGACGACGGCCTCGAAGGCCGGCCGCTGGTCGACGACCGTGCGGTTCCCTGGCGCGGGCACCGTCACGACGCGGGCGGTCGCCGCCGGCACGCCGAGCAAGGTGCGCCGCGTCGTCGTCTACGCCTGGCTCGACCTGGCGAGCCAGCCGGCGATCATGACGACCAGCAACCGCGACCTGCCGCTCGTGCTGGGAGGGCGGACCTACCCGCACTCGGTGATCTCGCTGGACTCGAGCTCGCTCACCGCGGTCTGGCGGATCGACCGCCGGTGCACCGACCTGCGGTACTCCTTCGGGTTCGAGGACGCCGACCGGGCCAAGGGTGACCCGACCGACCGGATGCTGACCCTCGCCTCCGGCTACGCGCCCGACGACAGCGTCGCCGCGACCTCGGGGGAGCGCAGCACCGATCTCGACACCACCGCCCGCGTGGCGCTGGCCGGGCTGCGGACCTCCGATCGCCTCGCGATCCTGTACGGCACCGACGACAGCGACGACGACGGCCTCGCGACCCTCATGGCCAGCCCGCAGGTGCGGTGCTCGGTCGCCGCGCTCGGCCCGATCGCCACGGCCGACCTCCCGCCGTTCGGCGGCTGACGACGGTGTCTCCGCTGCTGCGCCGGGTGGTCACCCGGATCCTGGTCGCCGTCGTCACCCTCGCACCCGCCGTCGTGATGTCGACGCAGTCGCCGACGATGGTCCTCGAGTCGACGGCGGGCGCCGGGGCGCGCGCGGCTGCGCCCACCCTCACCGCACCGGCCACGGCCGACGCCGGTGCGAAGGTGCGGCTGCGGGGGCGTGCGCCGGCGCGCAGCACGGTCGCGCTGCAGCGGCAGCAGGCCGGTCGCTGGGTGGCGCTGGGGAAGGCGAGAGCCTCGACGAAGGGCGCGTGGTCCACCCGGGTGCGCTTCCCGGCCGCCGGCCCGACGAAGGTGCGGGCCGTGGTCGCCGGGAGGGCCAGCAAGGTGCGCACGGTGGTGGTCTACGCCTGGCTCGACCTCGCCCGGCAGCCGAAGCTGATCAGTGCGGCGTTCGAGGACCTCCCGCTGAGCATCGGTGGGGAAGTGTTGCCCCACTCGATCCAGGGCTTCAACGTCAACCCCGACGGTGATCTGCTCTACCTCGTGTGGCGCACCGACCGGCACTGCACCGACCTCCGGCTGCGCGTCGGGTTCCTCGACGACGAGCGGTCGCAAGCCGATCTGAACGAGACGATCCAGGGGTACGCGGCCGGCTTCGACGCGGCTGACGACGCCGTCGCCGGCACCCCGGTGCTCGTGGCCACCTGGACCGACCCGGTCGACGTCGCGCTCGGCGGCCTCGCGACCGCCGACCGGATCGGGTTGGTCTGGTCGGTCAGCGACACCGACGCCGCCACCGACCGACTCTCCGAGGGCATCGGCCGGCCCCAGGCGCGCTGCGACGTCGCCTCGCTGCCCTCGATCCGCGCCGACGACGTGCCGCCACTGGGGGTGTGAACCAGGCCTGGGCGGGAGCGGGTCCGGGTGCGGCGCCCGGTAGCGTCACGCCCGTGACCTGGCCCGGCCGCTACACCGACACCGGACTCTTCGTGTGCTTCGAGGGAGGCGAGGGGTCGGGCAAGTCCACCCAGTCCCGGGCCCTGCACGCCCACCTCACCGGTCTGGGCCACACCGTGGAGCTCACCCGTGAGCCGGGAGGGACCGCGGTGGGGCAGGAGATCCGCCGGATCGTGTTGAGCCCCGAGACCGGGGTGCTCGCCGACCGCACCGAGGCCCTGCTCTACGCCGCCGACAAGGCCGAGCACGTGCACCAGGTGGTGCTGCCGGCGATGGCGCGCGGGGAGGTCGTGATCACCGACCGCTACGTGGACTCCACGCTGGCCTACCAGGGGGCCGGGCGCGCCCTGGCGCCCGCGGAGGTCGAGCACGTGGCGCGGTGGGCCACCGGCGACCTGCGCCCCCACCTCACCGTCCTGCTCGACCTGCCGCCCGAGGCCGGGCTGGGGCGCTTCGACGGCCGCGACCGCATCGAGGGCGAGCCGCTGGCCTTCCACGAGCGCGTGCGCTCCTCCTTCCTGGCCCTGGCCGCCGCCGATCCCGAGCACTACCTCGTGCTCGACGCCCGCGACGACGTCGAGGTGCTGGCGGCGCGCATCCGCGACGCCGTCGCGCCGCTGCTGGTGGCCCAGGCTGTCGGCACCCCGGCGTAGGTTGGCGGACATGTCGGGCACGTCGGACACCCTGGACGCCGCCCCCGCCGTCGGGGTGTGGGCCGAGCTGGTCGGCCAGCGCGCCGCGGTGCACACCCTGCGCACCGCCGCGACCGGTCACGGCATGACCCACGCCTGGCTCGTCACCGGCCCGCCGGGCTCGGGACGGTCCAACGCCGCCATCGCCTTCGCCGCCGCACTGCAGTGCGAGCAGGCCGGGTGTGGCGAGTGCCAGGCGTGCCGCACGGTGCTCGCCGGCACCCACCCCGACCTCAAGGTCGTGCGCACCGCGGTGCTCTCCATCGGGGTGCAGGGCATGCGCGACCTCGTGCTGAGCGCCAGTCTGGCGCCGGTGGGGCGACGCTGGCAGATCATCGTCGTCGAGGACGCCGACCGCCTCACCGACCAGGCCGCCAACGCGCTGCTCAAGGCCATCGAGGAGCCCGCACCCCGCACGGTGTGGATGCTGTGCGCACCCACCTCGGAGGACGTGCTGCCCACCATCCGCTCCCGCTGCCGGCACGTCAACCTCACCACCCCCGCGGCCGACGACGTCGCGGCCTTCCTGGTGCGCAAGGACGCCGTCGACCCCGCGCTGGCGGCCCACGCCGCCCGCGCGAGCCAGGGCCACATCGGCCGGGCCCGGGCCCTAGCGCGCGACCCCGAGACCCGCACCCGCCGCCACCGGGTGGTCTCGATGCCGGCGCGGCTCACCTCCCTCGGGGCGTGCCTGCAGGCCGCCACCGACCTCGTCTCGGTCGCCCAGGAGGAGGCCGCCGGCATCACCGTCGCCCTCGACGCCCGGGAGCGCGAGGACCTCGACGCCGCCTACGGCGTGGTCGAGCGGGGTCGTCGCCCGCGCGAGTACGCCCCGGCGCTCGCGGCGCTGGAGCGCACCCAGAAGCAGCGTGCCAAGCGGCAGGTGCTCGACGTCGTCGACCGGGGCCTGATGGACCTCACCTCGGTCTACCGCGACGCCGTCGGGCTCGGCCTGGGCGCCACCACCGCGCTGGTGAACGAGGACCTGCGCGAGCAGATCGCCTGGCTGGCCGAGGTGTCCACCCCCGAGGAGCACCTGCGCCGGATCGGGGCGATCTTCACCGCCCGCGAGCAGATGCTGGAGTTCAACGTGCCGCCCGCCTTGGCGTGTGAGTCGATGATGGTGGCACTGCAGATCGCGCCGAGCCCCGGCGCGGGGAGGGGAGCCCGATGACGTACCTGCCGCCGCCGCCACCGCCCGTGCCCCCGGGCGCCGGGGGGCCCGAGCGGAGCCCCCGGCCGCGCTGGGTCGTGCCCGTCGTGGTGGTGCTGCTGCTGGCGCTGGGCGTCGGCGGCGGGGCCTCGGCCGCGCTCCTGGTCGGCGACGACGACCCGGCCCCGGCCGGTGCGTCGGGCCCGGACGCCGGTCCGACCGGCCCCGGCAGCGACGGGTCCGACCCCGCCGAGGGCACCGATCCCGCGGAGCCGGCGCCGGGCGCCGGCGTCGTCCCGGCCGGGCTCGAGGTCTTCTACACCCAGCAGCTGGACTGGCAGCCGTGCCCGTCGGGCGACGGCAACGACTGCGCCGTCCTCACGGTGCCGGTGGACTACGACGAACCCGGGGGCGAGACCGTCGGGATCGCGCTCGAGCGCGCCCGCGCCACCGATCCCGCCCAGCGGGTCGGCTCGCTGATCGTCAACCCCGGCGGGCCGGGTGCCGGCGGCACCTCGATGGCCGAGGACGCGGAGTTCTACTTCACCGAGGCCCTGCGCGCGCGCATGGACATCATCGGCTTCGACCCCCGCGGCACCGGCGACTCCGATCCCGTCGACTGCATCTCCGACGAGCAGCTCGACCAGTTCGTGGCCGCCGACCCCACGCCCGACGACGCCGCCGCGGCCCAGCAGCTGGCCACGGGCCAGGAGGACTTCTTCGCCGGCTGCGTGGCCAACTCCGACGCCGTCGTCGGCCACGTCTCCACCGTCGAGGTCGCCCGCGACATGGACGTGCTGCGCTCGGTGCTGGGGGAGGAGAAGATGCTCTACCTCGGTTTCAGCTACGGCACCACGCTCGGCTCCACCTACGCCGAGCTGTTCCCCGCCAACGTCGGCCGGGTGGTGCTCGACGGCGCCACCGACCCCACGCTCGGCCCGATCGAGAACTCCCTGAGCCAGGCGGCCGGCTTCCAGACCGCGCTGGAGTCCTACGTCGGCGCCTGCGTCGACGCCGGCGACTGCTTCCTCGGCGACACCGTGGAGGAGGGCCTCACGACCATCGAGGACCTCATCGCCCGCATCGACGACGAGCCGCTGCCCACCAGCAGCGGCCGCGAGCTCACCATCGGCAACGCCTTCTACGGCATCGTCACCCCGCTCTACGCCCAGGAGAACTGGCCCTTCCTCGACCAGGCGCTGCAGGAGGCGCTGGACGGCCAGGGCGACACCCTGTTGTTCCTCTCCGACACCTACGGCTCGCGCGACCCCGCCGGGGGCTACACCGACAACTCCATCGAGGCCAACCTCTCCATCAACTGCCTCGACGACCCCACCGCGTTCACGCCGGAGGAGGTCCCGGCCCGGCTGCCGGAGTTCGAGAAGGCCTCGCGCACCTTCGGCGAGGTCTTCGCCTGGGGGCTCATGGGCTGCCTCGGCCTGCAGGTCGAGTCGGAGTTCCCCGCGCCCACCATCCGCGCCGAGGGTGCGGCCCCGATCGTCGTCATCGGCACCACCCGCGACCCCGCCACGCCGTACCAGGAGGCGGTGGCGCTCGCGGAGCAGCTGGAGTCCGGGGTGCTGGTCTCCCGCGACGGCGACGGCCACACCGGCTACAACCAGGGCAACGCCTGCGTCGACGATGCGGTCGAGGGCTACCTCCTCGACGGCGTCGTCCCTGACGACGGCCTGGAGTGCTGAGGCGCCGCGCGCACCCGAGGGGCTGGCGTCCTGGGCGTGGTCTGTCGTCTCGCTGCGTCTCGTGACGGCGCTGGCGCGCCTCCTCGACGAACGGGGGGGTCTGCGGTCGTCGAGGAGCGAGCGCCAGCGAGCGTCACGAGGCGCCCGCAGCCGACGAGCAGCGAGCGCCAGCGAGTGTCACGAGACGCGTGCACCCGAGCGGGGCCCGTGCCCGGTGCCGGCGCGTGCGTCCCTGCGTCTCGTGACGGCGCTGGGGCGCCTCCTCGACGAACGTGGGGGTCTGCGGTCGTCGAGGAGCGAGCGCCAGCGAGCGTCACGAGGCGCCCGCAGCCGACGAGCAGCCTCAGGGGAGGCGGGAGAACCAGCGCAGCGAGAGGCCGGCGCCGAGGAGGCCGAGCAGCAGGGTCGCGGCGAGCACCTGCGGCGTGACGTCCTTCGGGACCGTCTCGAAGCCGATGTCGGACTGGATGTCCTCGTACACCTGGTCGAGCTGGTCGGCGGTCTCCGCGGCGTAGCCGGTGCCGCCGGTGGCGGCGGCGAGGGCGTCGAGGGAGGGTTGGTCGACCGGCACGGGCACGATCTCGCCCTGCACGACCACGGTCCCGGTGGGGGTGCCGTAGGCGATGGTCGAGA
The DNA here is from genome assembly GCF_964228225.1 of Nocardioides sp. GTDB lineage: Bacteria > Actinomycetota > Actinomycetes > Propionibacteriales > Nocardioidaceae > Nocardioides. Next base: position 62,238 of record NZ_CAXQZB010000013.1, on the reverse strand, counting down.
CCGGCACCCCGGCCTCCTGGGCCGCCGAGGCCGCCTGTTCGATGCTGGAGCCGACGGTGTTGGTGCCGTCGCTGAGCAGCACGATCTGGGCGGGCACGGGCTCGCCCTGCTCGTCGGTGCGGTCGGTGGCGGCCGTGGCCTGGATCTGGGCGATCGAGGTGAGCACGCCGTCGCCGATGGCGGTGCCCTCGTCGAGCTGGAGCCGGTCGAGGGCCTCGATGGCGGCCTGGTGGTCGCGGGTGGGGGCGGCCAGCACCGAGGCCTGCCCGGCGAAGGCGACGATGCCGACGTTGAAGCCGTCGGGCAGGCCGTCCACGAACTGCTTGGCGGCCTCGCGGGCGGCGGTGAGCCGGTCGGGGGCGACGTCGGTGGCCTGCATCGACAGCGACACGTCCACCACGACCATCACGGTGGCCCGCTCGCGCGGCACCTGCTCGTCCACGGCGGGCCCGGCCGCGCCGAGCGCGAGTCCGGCGAAGGTGAGCAGCAGCAGGACGGCGGGCACATGACGGCGCCAGGCGGGGCGCTTGGGGAGCACCGACTCCAGCATCGGCAGGGCGGCGAATCGGACGGCGTAGGTGGTGCGGGTGCGCTGCTGCCAGAGGTAGGCCGCGGCCAGCCCGAGCACGGGCACCAGCAGCCACAGCCAGCCGGGGGAGGCCAGGCTCATGCGCCCACCCCCGCAGTGCCGGCGGCGGCCGGGGTGCGGCGGCGGGGCCCGGAGCCGAGCGCGCGGGCCAGGTCGCGCACCCAGTCGCGGTCGGTGCGCAGCACGACGTGCTCGGCGCGGGCGCCGCGCACGGCGGCGCGGGTGGCGTCGCGGTGGGCGGCGGCGGTGGCGGCGTAGGTCTCGCGCAGGCGCCGGTCGCGGGTGTCGACCTCCACGGTGCGGCCGCTCTCGGGGTCGAGCAGCGTCACGACGCCGACGTCGGGCAGCGCCAGCTCGCGCGGGTCGAGCACCTCCACCACCAGCACGTCGTGCACCGCGGCCAGCCGGCGCAGCGGCCGCTCCCAGGCGAAGGGCCGCGCCGTGCCGCCGTCGGCGTCGAGCAGGTCGGAGACCACGACGCGCAGTCCGGGGCGCGGGTAGCGGCGGGCCAGCGCCACGAGGGCGTCGGCCAGCGGCGGGGCGACGCCGTCGTCGGGCGAGTGGTGGTGCTGGCGCAGCGCGCGGTGGGCGGCGGCGCGGGCCGGCACGGGGGCGGCCCACCGCAGGCCGGTGGCGGTGACCTCGAGGGTGCCGACCCGGTTGCCCGGGCCCTGGGTGAGCAGCGCGACGGCGCCGACGACGCCGTCGGCGAGCCGGTTCTTGGGCAGGTTGACGGTGCCGAAGGCCATGCTCGGGCTGCGGTCGACCAGCACCCAGCTCTCGAGCTCGTGCTGGGCCTGGGTGCGCCACACGTGGGGTTCGCCGGCGGCGCGGGAGGTGGCGTTCCAGTCGATGCGGCGCACGTCGTCCTCGCCGGGGCGGTAGCGCACGATCTCCTCGGGGTCGCTGCCGGCGCCCAGCCCGAGGCCGCGGTGCTCGCCGTGCAGTCGGCCGGGCAGACGGCGTCGCAGGGCGAGCTCGAGGGCGGCGAACACCGCCTCGGGCGAGGTGGTGGGGTCGGCCAGCGGCGGCTGGCCGTCGTGCGTCGGGGGGACCGGGGTCATGCGGGTCAGACCTTCGGCGCCGGGGCGGCCGCCGGGGCGCCGGCTCCGCCCGCGCCCGAGGCCTCGCGGCTGGCCACCGCGGGCTGCGGAACGGCGGCGATCACCTGGCGCACGACGTCGCGGGGGTCCACGCCGTCGGCCACGGCGTCGAAGCTGAGCAGCAGCCGGTGGCTCATGACGTCGGGGGCCACCTCGGCGACGTCGCCGGGCAGCACGTAGGAGCGGCCCCGCAGCAGCGCGAGGGCGCGGGCGGCGGCCTGCATGCCGAGGCTGGCGCGGGGGCTGACGCCGAGCTCGATGACCCCGGCGAGGTGGCCCAGGCCGTAACGGTCCGGCGTGCGGGTGGCCATGGTGAGGTTCACCAGGTAGGAGGCCACGGCGTGGTGCACGTAGAGGCCCTCGGCGAGCCGCTGCAGACGCACGACGTCGTCGAGGCTCAGGACCTGTTCGGCGTGCGGGGCCGCCGCACCCATGCGGGCCAGGATCGTGAACTCCTCCTGCCCGGTGGGGTAGGGCACGTCGACCTTGAGCAGGAAGCGGTCGCGCTGGGCCTCCGGCAGCCGGTAGACGCCCTCGGACTCCACCGGGTTCTGGGTGGCGAGCACCAGGAACGGGTCCGGCAGCGGGTGGCTGACCCCGCCGAGGGAGATCTGCCGCTCGGCCATCGCCTCCAGCAGCGCGGACTGCACCTTGGCGGGCGCGCGGTTGATCTCGTCGGCGAGCACGAGGTGGGCGAAGATCGGGCCGCGCTCGACGTCGAAGCTCTCGGTGCTGGCCCGCCACACGCGGGTGCCGGTGATGTCGCCGGGCATGAGGTCGGGGGTGAACTGCAGCCGGGAGAACGTTCCGCCCACGACCTCGGCGAGGGTACGCACCGCCAGGGTCTTGGCCACGCCGGGCACGCCCTCGAGCAGCAGGTGGCCCCGCGCGAGCAGGCCGATGAGCATCCGCTCGACCATCGCGTCCTGGCCGACGACGACCTTCTTGACCTCGATCAGGGCACGCTCGAGCAGCGCGGCCGCCTCCGCGATCGCGGCCTCCTGTTCCTGCGACATGGACCTAGTTGACCAGACGAGTCCCAAGATCTGCTGAGGACGGCGTCGTGGGGTACGGGAGACGGCGACCTCAGCGGCGACGGCGGGCCGGGAGGGGTTCGGCGATCTGCTGGATCCGGGCGGTGGCGAGCTCGATCATCAGCCGGGCGGCGGGGGAGAGCACGGCGCCGGTGCGGTGCACGATGCCGAAGGTGTCGTACTGCGCGGGGCGCAGCGACACCCAGCCGGCGCCGGGGGCCAGGCGGGGGATCAGCTGCTCGGCCGCGCCCCGGGGGATCACGGTGTCGGCCAGGCCGAGGCCGACGAGCTCGACGGCGGTCTCGACGTCCTCGACCTCGATGCGGGTCTGCGGGTTGGCGCCGATCTCGTGCAGCATCTGGCGCAGCAGGATGCGGGTGGAGTCGTCAGCGCGCCAGGTGGTCTCGGGCATCACGAGGTCGGCCTTCGCCAGGCGGGCGGCGTTGACGGGGGTGCGCACGCGCTCGGGGTCGGCGCTGACGTAGACCAGCTCCTCCCGGGCCACCGGGGTGATGTCGATGCCCTCGCTGGCGACGCCGGAGACGGCGAGCATGGCCGCCTCCAGCCGGCCGCGGCGCAGGTCCTCGGCGACCTCGGTGGAGTTCTGGCCCACGAGCTCGACCCGCACCCCGGGATAGCGGGCCAGCACGTCGGCGATCAGGCCGGCGCCGGCGTAGAGCCGCGCGACGCCGAACATGCCGAAGCGGATCGTGCCGGTCTCGAAGGACCGCACCCGCCGCACGGCGTCCTGGGCCTCGGTGACCGAGGCGAGCACGCGTTCGGCGTAGGGGCGCAGGGTGTCGGCCACCGTGGTCGGCACGACGCCGCGGCCCACGCGCCGGAACAGCTGCACGTCCAGGCTCTTCTCCAGGGCGCGGATCTGCTCCGAGACGCTCGGCTGGGCGTACCCCAGCTCCTCGGCGGCGCGGGTGAGGGAGCCGTGCTCGTAGGTGGCGAGGAAGCAGGTGAGCTGGTGCAGCGACAGCATGTGACCCCCGTCTCTCTGAACTCAAGGCTGAACCTTGAGTTCGTGCTGGAAAGAGAGGCTACCCCTGTGGCTTGAGCCGATCCAGAATGGAGGGGACGGCAGCCCGACCGGGGCCGCCCCGCTCGATCCGAGGAGGTCGTCGATGTTCGCCCACCACTGCACCGCCTGCCAGCGCCGCATGCTCATCTTCCCCAGCCAGATCCACGCGCTCGCCAACACCGCGGCCGGCATCGAGCTGACCTTCACCTGCTGGTGCGGCGCCGAGCAGACCCAGGTCACCGGCCGCACCGCCGCCCCCGCCACCCGGGTCCTGGCCGAGTCCGCCGCCTGACGCGCTCCGGCGGGGGTCCGGGTTTCCACCGGCCCCCCGCCGTCCGGTATCGTCCGCCTTCGGCGCCGCGCGCGCCGCGCCGCCTTAGCTCAGTCGGTAGAGCGAATCACTCGTAATGATTAGGTCGTCGGTTCGATTCCGACAGGCGGCTCACCCGAACACCCGGTCTGACCACGCGAAACGCGCAGGTCAGGCCGGGTGTTCTGCGTTTGGGGTGAGACGAGAAAACGGCAACTGAGGGCAACTGACGGGCAACTGGCGCGCAGCGAAATGCTGCGTAGTTTGCCGCGTAGAGGAGGCCCCCATGAGCACCACGAACCGCCGGGACTACGGCACCGGATCCATCTACCGCCGCTGCGATACCCGTCGCGGCTGCCCACCTGCCGTAGACGGGACCAGGCCGCCCCACAAGTGCACCGCGCCCTGGGTCGGCGCCCTCGTCACCGGCTTCACCGCCAGCGGCGCGGTCCGCCGCCGCACCGTGTCCGCCCCGACCGAGGCCCAGGTCAAGGTCAAGCTCCGCAAGCTCGCCGCCGACCTGGCCGACGGCGCGACCGCCAGCGACCGCACCACGGTGAAGATCTGGGCTGCGCAGTGGCTCGACATCGCCGAGCGCCGCCTCCGCCCGCAGCCCTTCGTCTCGGCCAGGTCCGCCGTGAACCGCTGGATCATCCCCACCATCGGCCACCGGCGGCTGAGCGAGCTCACACCTGGCGATGTCCGATCCGTCTCCGACGCTCAGCGCCGTGCCGGGCTCACCACCTCCACCCAGCGCCGAGCTCACTCCGTGCTCGTGTCGATGCTCAAGGCCGCCCGCGCCGACGGCTACCCCGTGCCGGCGCGCGTCGTCGAGGTCACCGCGCCGGCCGCGAGCGTGTCCGACCGCGTCGACATCCCGGCCGCCGACGCCATCGCCATGCTCGAGGTCGCCGCCGGCGGCGCCGACGGCTCACGCTGGGCCGCAGCTCTGCTCCAGGGGATGCGCCAGGCCGAGTGCCTAGGGCTCACGTGGGACGCCGTCGACCTGGAGCGGCGCATCCTGTCCGTGACGTGGCAGCTGCAGCCCATCCCGTACCGCGTGAAGCGGGACCGCTCGTCAGGCTTCCGGGTGCCCGACGGCTACGAAGCCCGGCAGCTGAGCGGTCGGTGGCACCTCGTGCGCCCGAAGACCCGAGCCGGGATCCGGATCATCCCGATCGTCGAGCCGATGGCAGCCGCGCTGGCCGCGTGGGCCGAGGTCGCCCCGACCTCCCCCCACGGGCTGGTCTGGCCGTCCCCCGATGGCGGGCCCCGCGACCCGCGCAAGGACGACGCTGCCTGGTACGCGCTCCAGGAGGCCGCGGGGGTGACGCACCCGGCGGGCCGGCGGTTCACGATCCACGAGGCCCGCCACACCACCGCAACCCTGCTGATGGAGGCCGGCGTGGCCCCCGCCGTCATCAAGGCCATCGTCGGACACTCCACGATGCTGTCGACGAACGCCTATCTGCACGTCAACACTGCCCCCCTCGCCGCCGCTGTCGAGGCCGTCGCGCAACGTCTCGCGCTCCGCCCTGCTGAGTAGCCTCGGCCCATGGCGACTGCCGAGAACCTCCTGATCGCGGCGCTGTGCGGCGTCGCGGGCCGGGCCGTGCACGCCAAGGCCCCGTGCGACGTCGCGGTCGCCGAGTTGCGCAAGATCACCACCGACCCGCGTGTCCTGGGCATCGCGGCCGGCGGCGAGCTCGGCGCGTGGCAGGCCAACCCGGTGCGCTACTGGTCGGCGAAGGACAAGGCGGATCTCCTCGACGCGGCCGGCGCCGACACGGACGTCCGTGACGCTGAGGCCGCGGCCGTCCGCGCGCGGCTGTCCTAGGGTGGCTGGAGGCCCGGTGGGGCCGTGGACCTCTGGGGAGAGGGTCGCGCCCTGCCGGGCCGCCCCTTGCCCGGGTGGTCGGCCCCCGGGGAGACTCCGTGGATGGGCGAGAAGATGCCGGGCCAGTCCCTGCCGACCTGGGTGCTGCTCACGCTGACTGTGATCCTGGCGGTGTTCTTCACCGTCCTGGTGATGTTCGCGCTGGTGTAGCGCCAGGCGCCGATCAGGCGGTGTGGTCGAGCCTGATGCGGAGGTCGGCGCGCTGCTCGGCCGGGAGCCGACGCAGGCGTGTCCAGACCCACTCCTCGGGGAGCTTGAGCAGCCCGGCCATCTCGGTGAGGTCGGTCGACTCGTGCCACGCCCACCTCAGGGACTCCCAAGGCATCGCGAGCTCGGCGGCCTGACGGTCCACCAGCCCCTCGACACGGGCATCGGTGTGCCCGACGCGGTCGCGCCGCTCGGCGTGCACCAGCTCGTGCCACAGCACCCGGCGCTCCTCGGCCAGGAGCAGGCCCGACCGCACCACGATGGTGCGGATCTCGTCGTAGTAGCGGCCCGGCTCGGAGATGCGGTGCCGGACGAGCATGAGGTCGGGACGAGCGGCGAGGGCGACCCAGGGGTCAGGGACGCTGCTGCTCGAGTCGCGCCACCCGTTCCGACAGAGCCCGGATCTCGCTTCGCAGGTCCTGGCGGTCGTCGCGGACCTCGGCGCGGAGCTGGTCGTACTCAGCCCGGCCGCGGAGAATTTCCCGCAGCAAGTCCTCATTCGTCACACCACCCTCGACCCTCGTGCCCGGCGCGGCCACGTAGCCGGGAGTCTGCTGGTCACCTCCGACAGAGTCGGTCGGCAGGACGTCGTCGGGGTCGGCGCCCATGCTGATCTGGCGGATGCTTCCGGCCGGCCAGCCAAGCGCGGACTCGATCTTCCCCTGCGTGGAGAGCTTGGGCCACCGGGTGCCGGCGAGGAAGTCGGCAACGGTGCCCGGGTCGATCTTGGCGTTCCCGGCCAGCCACGAGCTGTTGACCTGACGGGCGGCGAGCCACTGCGCGACGCGATCGCTCGCCTTGCGCTGGTAGGCGTTCTGGGCCATGCGGGGTGTTCTCCATGCCTCGGAGCGTTTCGGAAATCTCAGGGAACATCAACGGACCCGATCCCGTACAGCGTGGAACTTTGGCGGGAATACAGGGGAGTAGTTACACAGATGTGAGATGTACTGACCTGCGAAGATGGCACCTGTTCCCACTATTTCCGTTCCCTCTCTTGCGTAGTTCCCTGTTGTTCCTTATTGTTCTCGGCATGACTCCGAAGAACGTCACCCCGGCCGAGCAGGCCGAGAGGCAGCGCGTCGGGGCCACCCTGCGAACCATCCGGTCCACTCGCGGATGGAAGCTCGGTGACTTCGCCACCGAGATCGGCATCTCCTACGCCTATCTGTCGAACATCGAGGCCGGCCGCAAGCCGCTGCCCGACCACCTCCTGGCCCGCGCCGCGTCCCTCCTCGACGTCGAGCAGATCGCCATCAAGATCCCTGGAACGACCGGGAAGAACGCGGCATGAGCAAGGCGCCCGCGCTCCCCGCCCGGAAGTGGCTGAACCGCATCGAGGCCGCGCAGTACGTCGGCCTCAGCCCGGACACGATCCTGCGCCTCAAGCGGGCCGGGAAGATCACGGCCAAGCGCACCGCGGCCCGCGGCGGCAAGGACCTCTACTCCGTCGAGTCGCTCGACGCGTGGGTCGACAGCCTGGAGGACTCGTGACCAAGCCGTCCGCAGCCGAGCAGCCGCGACCGACGGCCGCGTCCGAGGTCACCCCGGCGTCCCTGATCGAGTTCATCGAGGACACCCTCGGGATCGGCCTGTTCGACTGGCAGCACGCCCTGGTCGAGCGCACGTTCGGGGACCTCCGGTGACCGCGCTCGTGACCGTCGCCGGGGTCCCGTTCGACCAGGCGTTCGCGCTCGTGATGATCGGCGCCCTCGCCGGCGCGGTCCTCGCGGCCACCGCGGTGTACGCCGCGTGGCAGCGCGACCTCGACCGCCGCGTGTTCGGCCCCCGCCCGGGCAACCGCCCCGGGCCGCGGCCGAACGACGGTGGGGGTGCGCGATGAGGTTCGACGGACCGACCCTGGCCCGCGCGTGGCGCGCCGTCTGGCCAGCAGCTGCGACGTCGGAGGACTACGTCGAGCTGTACCGCGCCGTGCAGATCGAGGTGCACGCCTCCGGGGTCGTGCTGACCGCGTGCGACACCCACAGCATCCTCAGCGCCTGGGTGCCCGCGCTCGAGTGGACCGCGACCGGCGGCGCCACCCCGGAACCGGGCTCGCCCGCGGCCGAGACCTACGTGCCCGAGGACATGCCGCCCCCGGTCCGTGAGGTCGAGCCCGAACGTGTGGTCGTGGTCCGCGACGAGGACCTCCGCGCCGCTGGCCTGCTTGCCTACGCCGTCAAGCTGCTGCGGACCTTCGACAAGGATCGCCGCCACACCCCGGGCCTGGTCGTCGTCGACCTGGACCTCGACGCCGCGATCCCCTCCGACCCGGCCCTGACCGACGCGACGCTCGACGGGATGGACGCCTGGACCGGTGACGCCGTCGCGCTCACCATCCCCGACTCCGAGCGCGTGCTGCTCCCGACCATCCCGGACGCGATCACCACCGGGTGGCCGGACTGGCGCCGCTGGGACCTGTTCGAGCCGACCAGCGCCCGCGACGACAACGCCGACCCCGAGGCCGCCCAGCAGGTCCAGACCTACGCCGCCCGCCGCATGTACGCCCTGCACCAGGCCGCGGCCGCGCTCGGTGAGTCTGCCGTGACCCTGCTCCCCACCGACCGACACATCCGCGTCGAGTTCGACAGCGACCGCCCCGTGATCGGCGGCGCGGTCATGCCGATCCGCGACGACACCGCCCCCGCGCCGGCCGTCACCGACGAGGACGGCCCCTAGACCGGCTGCTGGGGTCCGGCGTGGGCTGCGAGAGGGGGAACCCGCAGCCACCGAGCCCGCCGGCCCCAGCCGTCCCCACCCGCTGACCCCCCAGCACCCCGCCCAACGACCTGATCCGTGTCTCGCGCAGCGCCCACCCCGCGGTGGGGCGGGCTGCCGCATACCCACCCGACCCCGTCCGACCCGAAGGGACCACCACCCCATGGACCCCATCCACGCCCTCGTGCTCCTGGCGCTGCTCGCGCTGCTGTGGCACGGCCGCGCGCTGCGCCGCGACGCCCAGCGCCGCGCCGACCTCGCCGACATCAAGCGCCGCGCCGCCCAGGCCGAGCTCGGCCTGCTCCGCGCCGAGCAGCGCAAGGCCGCCGACACCGTCACCCAGCTCCGCATGGCCGCGGCCACCGACCCCGCCGCCCCCACCCACGCCTGGCTCGCCGACCAGTACCAGCGCGCCGGCCGCACCCTGCCCACCACCCCCACCCGCGGAGGTGCCGCGTGACCGCCACGACCAACCGGCCCGAGACCACCCCCGACCTCGGACCCGGGATCCAGACCTTCATCGGGACCGACCTCGCCGTGCCCGTCGAGTACCTCCTGGTCGTCGACAACGAGTGCGTCCCCCCGACCCGCACCCTGCACTGGCGGTTCGCCGGCCCCGACAGCGGCGACTGGCAGAAGATGGCCGACCTCGGCGTGGCCGACTGGCCCGCCCGCTACGCCACCCAGCCCGCCGCGGGGCCCGCGCCCGTCGGCGACGTCGTCGCCCTCGACGGCTACGACCCACGGGTCGGTGAGATCCCGTGCTGACCACCGACGACTTCCACCAGCTCCCTGCCGCGGAGCAGGCCAGCCACCGCCGCCGCGCGTTCCTCATCGGCAACGACTACGGCCTGACCGCGATCCGCTCCGGGTCCCAGGTCCTCCTCGCGGGCCTGTCCGAGGTGATCCACGAGACCGCGACCCCGGTCGCCTGGATCAACCCCGCCGACGCGATCGAGGTCGGCCAGTTCATCCGCTTCATGCACCCCGACGTCGAGCCCGCGGACCTCCCGAACCTCGTCGAGACCACCGCGGCCCGCCTCGCGGAGTGGATCGAGGAGCGCGACGCCATCACTGTCAGGCAGGCCACCCCGTGAGCGCCGACAGCCTCGACCAGGGCGTGCTGTTCGACCTCGGGATCAGCCCGCTCGTCGACGGGCCCACCACCCGGACCGCGCCGGGCCCGGCGGGGGAGGAGCCCCGCACCGTCCCGCTCACCATCCAGGAGCGGTTCGACGCCTGGTCCGAGGCCAACCCGTGGGTCCTGCCCGCGCTCGAGCGTCTCGCTGGCCGGTGGCTCGACGCCGGGCACGACCGCCTCGGCATGAAGCAGCTGTGGGAGCGGCTGCGCTGGGAGTACGGCGCCACCACCGGCGACACGTTCAAGGCGAACAACAACTACACCTCCCGCGCCGCCCGCGCGCTCATCGAGCGCCGCCCCGACCTCGCGCCCGCGCTCCGCACCCGCGAACTCCGGAGCGCCTGACGTGTGCGCCTCCTGCCAGACCATCGCGCCCGGGCTGCGTCTCGCCGCCGCCCTCACCACCGGCCCCACCCAGGTCGTGGCCCGCCCCGCCCCGACCGGGCACGCGCACCTCCACGCCGGCCCGTTCCGCCCCGACGGGCGCGCCGACCGGACCGTGCGCCCGCTGTGCGGCCGCCGCCGCGCCGGGCTGCGCCACCTCCACGCGCTCCCGCTCGAGTGGGTCGAGTACGACGACGACCGCGCCCGGTTTCGGGTCGTGACCCGCAGCCTGTGCGCCCGCTGCGTCGCCGCCCTGCCCGCCGCGACCCACGCCCTGACCGGGGAGCCGGTGCACGCCCACATCCGCGGCACCTACGCCAACCCGCAGAACACCCCGTCCGCCGTGTACGGCCACCTGCCTGCCGAGGTCCTCGGGCACGCCGCACGGTGGGCCCGCACCACCGACGAGTGCCACCAGATCGGCACCACCCTCCTCACCGTCCACGGCCCCAAGCCCTACGCCCCCCGCGGCCGCCTCAACAAGCTGCCCCACCTCGCCGACCTGTGGGACGCCCACGACGTCCTCGACAAGCGCCGCAGCCGACTCCGCATCCGCGAACTCGACCCCGACACCCGCGCCCAGGTCCTCGCCGACCGCGACGCCGCGACCGCGAACGCCCGCCAGGTCGACGCCGACCGCCGCAACGCCGACCGCATCGACCACCTCGCCTCCCGCCACCGCAAGGGCCTCTACCTCACCCCGTGGGAGCGCGACGAGCTCAACGCCACCAGGAGCACCGCATGACCGACGAGACCACGACCGACCAGAACACGTCCCCGCGCCCCGACCCGCGACTCCTCGTCGGCGAGCGGCTCATCGTGAGGATGAACTACGCCGGTGGCGTCACCGACGCCGGCCTCGGTCGGGTGATCGCCTACTCCGAGAACCCGACTTACCAGATCGAGCGCGTGGACGGCTCGCGCGTCAGCTTGGCCCGCCGCCCTCGTCGACTTCGTGAGCAGCATCGAGGCCATCGACTTCCTCCAGTGCATGGTCGACGTGGCCCGTCAGCCGCGCTGCGAGCACTGCGGGCGGCCGTGATGAACGGGATCTGCACCCGCCCCGCGCGCCTCGACCCCGACGTCTACGAGCGCGCCGTCGCGAAGCTCACCCGACCTCCGGGGGAGCAGCCCAGCCGCGTGACCCGTGGCGCCCACCGCCCGGAGACGTTCCTCGGCGCCTACCTCCGGGAGGCGCTCGCATGGAGCTGAAACCCGACACCCACGACCACGCCCAGGACCGCTCGGGCCGCACGTGGTGGGCCCTCGAGGGCGCCCCGTCCCGCGGCGACGTCCGCGTCCCCGGTCGGCTGTACGCCTCGTTCCCGATCTACGCGACCGAGCGGCAGGCCCGCGACGCCGCCCGCTGGGTCAACACCCGCAGCCCCCACCTCCCGCCCGTCCGCGTGCTGCGCCGCCGCCCCGGGGGCGAGTGGGAGTGCGCCGACCAGCCAGCCCACCAGGAGGCGACGTGAGCACCGCGTCCAGCGACGACGTCGGGCTGTTCGGCGAGGACGGCGTCCGCAGCGAGCGCGTCGAGTGGGGCAACCGCTGGCCTCAAGACTCCTACGCCAGTCCCGCCGGGCAGATCGAACCGGCCGCGTCTGAGCAGAACGCCCGCTACCGCGCCGAGCAGACCCACTGGGGGCCGGATGGCCCGTTCTCGACCTCCGTCGTCAAGCGGACCGTCGTCACCTACACCACCCGATGGACCCCAGCCGACCAGACCCAGGAGACCCGATGCTGACCGTCACCGACCTGTTCGCCGGCGCGGGCGGCTCCTCGACCGGGATGGTCAGCGTCCCCGGGGTCGAGGTTCGCATCGCCGCGAACCACTGGGACATCGCGTGCCAGATCCACAACGCGAACCACCCCGACACCGACCACTCCACCGCCGACCTCCACGAGGAGAACCCGGCCTACTTCCCCCGCACCGACGTCCTGTGGGCCTCACCCGAGTGCACGAAGTGGTCCCAGGCCAACGGCACCAAGCTCCCCGACATCGAGGAGGGCTTGTTCGAGGACCCGCTGTCCGACGACGCCAAGACCCGCTCCCGGCTGCTGATGTTCGACGTCCTCCGCTTCATCGAGCACCACCGCTACCGGCTGGTGTTCATCGAGAACGTCGTCGACATCGCCACCCAGGCCAAGTACCGCCTCGCCTGGTCGGAGTGGCGCACCCGGCTGGCCGCGCTCGGCTACGCGTTCCGCGTGATCTCCCTGAACTCGATGCACGCCCAGGCGTTCGGCGCCCCGGCGCCGCAGTCCCGTGACCGGATCTACATCGCCGCGTGGCCCAAGGGCGAGACCCCGCCCGACTTCGACCGGATCCTGCGCCCGCGCGCCTACTGCCCGCGCTGCGACGAGGTCGTCGAGGCACAGCAGGCGTTCAAGCCCGGCCGCACCGTGGGCCGCTACCGGCAGGCGTACATCTACCTCCACGGCTCGTGCGGCACCACGGTCGAGCCCGGCTGGCTCCCGGCCGCGGCCGCGATCGACTGGTCCATCACCGGGGAGCGCATCGGGGACCGCCTCAAGCCCAAGACCCGCGCCCGGATCGCGGCTGGGATCGCCCGCTACTGGGGTGCCCCGTTCCACTTCGAGCACGGCGGCAACCAGTACGACGCCGCCGACCCCAAGCACCCCCAGCACGGCGACCCGAACGCCTACTACCGCGCGTGGTCGGTGACGGAGTACCTCCGCACCCTCCACACCGCCGAGACCAAGGCCCTCGCGATCCCCGTCGAGGCCCGCGACGGGAAGACCGCGCAGACCGTCGGGCAGCCGTTCCGCACGCAGACCACACGCCTCGAAACCGCGCTCGTGCAGCACCGCGGCCTCGTGACCCCGGCCGGCGGCACCTGGAACGAGGACGCCCGCTCCACCGACGACTACCTGCGCACGATCACCACCCGCGACACGAGCGCGCTGGTCACGCCCTACTACGGGAGCGCCGAGGAGGCCCGCCCCACCGACCGGCCCATCGGCACGCTCACCACGGTCGACCGGTACGCGCTGGTGCACCGCAACAACGACGGCGGCGCCGAGATGACCACCCCCGCCCACGAGTACCTCCGCACCCTCACCACCACCGGGCACCAGTCCCTCATCCAGGCCAGCACCCCCACCGGCCGCCCCCGCGTGACCCCGGCCGACGTCCGAGCCGCCGAAGAGCTCGTCCCCGAGTGCCTGTTCAGGATGCTGCGCCCCCACGAGGTCGCCGCCGGCATGGCGTTCCCCGCCGACTACAACTGGCAGCCCCCCGACCGGGAGAAGCCCGTCAGTAACCGCGACCTCGTGAAGGCCGCCGGGAACGCCGTCACCCCGCCCGCCGCCCGCGACCTGATGCACGTCGGAGCGGAGTGGCTCGCATGACCGACTACGACTCCCCGACCGAACTCGACGAGATCGACGGCTACGACGTCGCGCTCGCGGTGGCCGAGCTCCAGCGGATGGCTGACGCCGAGAACCGCAACCGCTTCCTCGGCGGGCAGGTCGGCGACGCGCTCGCGCGTGCCGCGCAGCTGCTGCGGACCGTGTACGGGCTGGGCGGGTCGAACCTCGAGCCCACGCTGCGCAGCACCGAAGCCTGGGAGCGCCTCGCCGACGTGCCCGCCGACATCCCGCTCGTGATCGCCCTCGGCGACGCAGAGGCCCCGGTCGCGCTGCTCCCTGTCGTCGACATCGACGTGTGGACCTCCGCCGCCGGCGCGGGCCCCATGATCCGCCTCATCACCGGGAGCCCGAGATGAGCGAGCGGCCGGTCTACGGCATGTGCACCGCGTGCGGGTCGGTCGAGGTCGCCCTCAACAAGCAGACCGGCACCCGCGACCTCTCCGGGATCGGTGAGAGCCCGGAGTACCCGACCGGCTACGGCTGCGAGGTGTGCTCGTGACCGCTCCGAGCCCCGCAGCGCCGACCCCGACGCACCGGTTCCTGTCCTACGGCGGCGGCACGCAGTCCGCTGCCCTTGCCCTGATGTCCGCCGCCGGGCTGCTCCCACGCGTCGACGCCGTGATCTTCGCGGACACCCACGGTGAGCTTCCCGAGACCTACGAGTACGCCGAGTACGTCGAGGGCCACCTCGACGCCGTCGGGATCCCGTTCGTCCGCGTGTCTGCCGGCAACCTCGAGCACGCCCTGTTGGCAGATGCGCCGACCACCAACAACCCGACCCCGCCGGCCCACGTCGTCAACCCTGACGGGTCCCCGGGCCGGATCAACGCCTACCGCTGCTCCTACGACTACAAGCGGCGCGTGATCCTCCGCGAGGTGAAGCGCCGCACTGGGGGCCGTGGCGCGTGGAAGCGGTCGACCGTCGAGCAGTGGCTCGGGTTCTCCACCGACGAGGTCGCCCGCTGCAAGCCGGCCGACGAGTGCCGGTGCGGCCACAAGCGGGTGCGGCCGCCGGCTGAGAAGGGCGGCCCGCCGCGGGGGCATCGACCGGCCTGCGACTCGACCCGCTGCTCCTGCCCCGGGTTCTCGCCCTGGCAGATCAATCGGTGGCCGCTGATCGAGCTCGGGTTCCGTCGCTCGGACACGATCCGCTGGTTCGGGGAGAACGGCCACCCCACGCCCCCGCGGTCCGCGTGCTGGTTCTGCCCGAACAGCCGGAACCCCCGATGGGCAGCCCTCAAGCGCGACCACCCCGACCTGTGGGAGCGCGCCTGCCACCTCGACGAGACGATCCGCAACGGCGGAGGGTTCAACGCCCGCGGCAACGTCGCCTTTGGGGGCCGGATGTTCCTCCACGACTCCCGGATCCCGCTCCGCGACGCTGACCTCCGCAGCGCCGTCGAGCGCGCCGCCGACGCTGGCCAGGGCGACCTGTTCGACGGCGCCAGCATCGGGATGGACTGCGAGGCCGGGGTGTGCTTCACGTGATCGACCCCTCCCGCACGATCGGCCCCATTCCGATCCCGAAGCGGCTGTGGTTCTCGATGAACGACCGCCTCTACTGGGCCGACCGTCACCGCAGGACCCGCGCGCTGCGCGAGCTCGGCGGCTGGCACGCCCGCGCCGCCGGCCTGGGCGGCGCGCTGCTCGGCCCCACCGCAGTGACCGCCCGGATCTCGTACCCCACCAACACCCGAGCGGACCCCACCAACGCATCGCCTGTGATCAAGGCGCTGGTCGACGGCGCCGTGGACGTAGGCGTCTGGATCGACGACGACGACAAGCACGTCGTGAACCAGTCCTTCGTGCGCGGCCCGAAGACCGGCACCCCCGGGATCTACGCCGTGCGCCTCGACCTCACCCCCTGGCCCCCGCCCGAGCAGGTGCACCCGTGACCCGCCGCCGGAAGCCGAGCAAGCCGACCACCACCGCGGCCGGGGTCTTGGGCGCGCCCGCCGAGGACCACCCGTCCCTCGTGCCGCTCCACGGCGGACAGAAGGTCGGCGGCTGGGCAGACCCCGACGCGAACGCCGGCCGCTACTACACCCCCGACCGTCTCGGAGCCATGTGCCCGGTGTGCCGCAACCGCATGCCCGCCGCCCTAGCCGACGAGCACAACCACCCGTGCTGCGGCCCCGACGCCGCCCGGCTGCTCACTCTCGCCCGCGCGACCCTCCGCGCCCGCATCGGATCCCCACGAAGGAAGGCCAAGCCATGACCGCGCCGCTGCCACCAGCCTTGCCGGGAGATCTGCTCGAGGTCGACGGGGACGACCGGGTCCGGCAGGTCCTGCCCACCGCCCGGAACTTCACCCGCGCCGTGCGCCGCCGTGACCGGCAGGCCGTGACCGCGATCCTCCACCGCCTCGACCGGGAAGGCGACCTCATGGCCCTCGCGGTCGTGCTCGCTGAGCTCGTCGACGTCGAGCGCCTGGTCATCGACCCCGACGCGCCCCACGTCCTCCTCGCCCCGAACCCGTCGACCGGCCGGCACGTCGCGACCGCGCGCCGCCACCACACCCGGATCCTCGGAGACAGCGAGGTGGCGTCCTAGTGCCCTGGGTCCGAGTGGGTGACAACGCCGCCACCTACCCCAAGCTCCTCCAGATCGCCGCCTACCCCGGCGCGGACGACCGCGCCGTGAACGAGGTGTTCGGCTGGCTCTACCGCTGCGCCACACAGTCCGCCGCGTGGCTCACCGACTACGTGATCGACAGCGGGACCGCGCACATGCTCGGCGGCGCCCGCACCCCCACCCTGGCCCGATGGTGCGTCCGCGCCGGGCTCCTCACTCCCATCAAGGCCAGCGGGATCCCCGCGTGGGTCCTCCTCAACGACCCCGCGTTCATCCACATCCGCACCAAGGTCGAGCTCGAGTGGGAAGCGCAGCGGCGTGCCGACACCTCGAACACCCACATCACGGTCCCCGTCCGCGCCCGCGACGGCGACCAGTGCCGCTACTGCGGGATCGTCGTGCAGTGGTCCGGCCCGAAGACCAACCGCCGCGCCGAGTACGACCACCGCCACTTCGGGCAGGCTGCGACCGTCGACACCCTCGTCGTGGCCTGCCGCTCCTGCAACGGCGCCCGCAGCAACGACCCCGAGTGGGACCTAGTCCACCCGATCCGCGCCGCCCCGGACAAGCCGTTCTACGGCAAGACCACCGCCACGTTCCTCACCCGCAACGGGCGGCCCACCGTCCCCAACTTCGACCCCGACGCCCTCATCGACCGCTTCAAGATCACCGCAGCCAACCCGGGAGACGCAGCCGAAGGCGCGCACCCAGGCCAGGCGCGACCAGGAGCGCGACCACCCGAGGACACCAGGGCCGAACCGGCGGACACCGCAGCCGACCGCGCAGACGCAGCCACAGGCGCGCAGCACGGCCCTGGCGCGACCCCGCCGCCCTCCTGGGCCACCGAACCGCCACCAGAGCCCGCAGCGGCCCAGGACGGCCCAGGAGCCCGCGAGTCACCGCCCGAGTCTCCCCAGAGTCTCCCGACTGTCTCCGAATCCAGCTCGGCAAAGTCCGGACTCACCGGGTCGGGTCGGGAAGGGACGGATCGGGAGGCACCCCCACACCCGCCACCACACCCACCAGCCTCACCACCCCGACCAGCACGCAGACGGGGATCCCGAGGAAGCCGCAAGCCACCCCCGCCCACGGAAGGACACCCCCAACCATGAAGCGCACCAGTGTCCGCCTCGAGCGGCACGTGATCATCGACTACCTCTGCGGAGTCCCGATCGCACACACCTCCGCGGCCACCGGGCTCGGCCGCCAGGTGATCTACCGGATTCTCGCCCGCCACGACATCCCGGTCACCCGACGCACCCGCCGAGGAGCAGCGTGAACGCCCGCCGACGACTCCCGACCACCCGACCCGTCGGGATCCGCCCCGCCATCCCCGCCCACGCGTTCGCCGACGTCGCCGCCGGCCACACCGCGCCCGGAGCATGCGCCTGCGGCCGACCCGCCCCCGACGCCTACCTCTGCCCCGACTGCCTCACCACCATCGCGAACGAGCTCGCCCGCGTCCCCGACGTCGTCACCGACCTCAACGGCATCCGCTTCGGGCAGCGCGGCGTCGACTACACCACCCGCGCCACCGGCACGGGCGGCGCGAAGGAGCGTCCGCTCCCCATCGCCGTGCACGCTGTGAACGCCCGCGACCACCTCCGCCGGACCCTGCACCACCTTGTCGTCACCTGCGTGCAGCTCGACGTCACCAACGCCAGCCCCTACCCGGGCATCCCGCACCGCGGCGACCTGCCCGCGATGGCCGGCTGGCTCGCGTGGCGCGTCGACGGGATGGCCACCTGGCCCCACTTCGCCGACGCCGCAGACGTCCTCCGCGCCGCCGTCGGCCGCGCCGCCCACGTGACCATGCCCCACGTCGCCCGCCTGGTCCTCTGCGCCTGCCCCAACGCCGACACCCACGCCTGCGACGGCGTCGTCCTCACCAGCCCCGGCGACGAGCACGGCCGCTGCGACACCTGCGGCGAGCTGGTCGACGCCGACGCCACCCGCCGCGCGCTCTACGACCGCGTCCGCGACTGGACCATGACCGCCGCCGAGATCGCCACCCTCGCCACCTACACGGTGCCCACCGGTGGGCACATCGAGCACCGCGACCGCATCCACGCCCGCATCCGCAAGTGGGCCCAGCGCGGCCACCTCACCTACCGCGTCACCCTCACCCGCGGCGCCCGCGTCTTCGCCGTCGGCGAGGTGCTCGACCTGATCGACCAGCGCCGCACCCCACCCAGCGAGGACCGATGAGGACGCCACCGAAGCCCGCCGGACACGACGAGGTACCAGCCGACCCCGCCAACGGCGAAGTGCACCGTTGCTCGCGCTGCGGCCACACCGCCGAGTTCGTCGTGCTGGACGACGGCCTGCCCGGCGAGTGGGTCGACACCACGCCCAGCGAGGACCGATGACCACCGAGCCCGACGGCCTCGGCAACGTCATCGACAGCCTCGAGGTCCCGCACAGCCACCACGACGGCGACCTCTACGCCGGCGCGATCGTGATCCTCAAGGTCATCGACTCCGACGGCGACGTCGTCATGCGCGTCGCCCACAGCGACGGGGTCTCCTGGTTCGAGCGCATCGGCATGCTGACCGTGGCCCTCGAGGTCGAGCGCAATCCCCGAGGCGACGATGACTGAACGCCAGCACGAGACGGGTGCCCGCTCGTCGCCTACTGTGACGTCATCCCCATGCCGTTCAGCACGATTAGGAGAAATGGCCGCATGAGCGACGACTACTCCGCCGACCTTGCCGACTACGCCTCGACCCGAACCAAGAACGTCAAGGCTGCCTCGCGTGCCTTGCGAGAGGCGTGCATCAAGGCCGCAGCCACGAACGACTCTCACGCGCAGATTGCCCGCCGAATCCGCGAGACGCTCATGGATGCGGGCCAGGCCGAGCCCAAGGGGACGGCCTCCAAGGTAGCGACGGTGGCACTGTGGCTTCGCGCCGGCGGCTCGTGGCCCGAGGGTGGAAGCCTGACCAGCGCCTACGAGAGCGCCACTCTCCACAAGCGACTGAACCCATAGCCACCCCGTCGTGTCGTTGCGCCTGTGGTTTTCGCTGTGTCACACTCATCGGCAGACGGAGAAGGTCTGTCCTCTCTGCGGTTCGGTGGCCTGATGGCCTGGACCACCAGTGACCGAAGCGAACGTCTCCCGGCCGACTGGTCGAAGCGCGTGGCAGCTGTGAAGCGCCGCGCTCGAGGTCGTTGCGAGGCCAGTCACCACGATCCGGCGTGCGACGGCGTCGGCCGCGACGTTGACCACGTCATCCAGGGTGACGACCACCGGCTCACGAACCTGCAGCTCCTCAGCCGCGCGTGCCACGCCCGCAAGACCCGCCTCGACACCGGCTACAGCGCCCCGGTGCGCCGGCCGGCCGAGCCGCACCCCGGAGTCACGGGAGGGGGTGGGGAGGGATCCCCCCGGGGGGTCGGACCCCACAGACCGCGGTAGCCGTCGCGCATGCGTGCGCTGGCGATTCTCGTTTTTTCGGCCGCCTGGAGCGGCGCCACGTCGATGCCCCAGGAGGGCGCCGTCATGCCCAAGAAGAAGCCCGCCAAGGCCCCTGAGGTGCTCGCTGAGGCGGGCACGCGGCTCTGGGAGCGCGTGGTGAAGGACTACACCCTGCGCGTCGACGAGCTGCGGATCCTCGAGGCCGCGTGCCAGACGACCGACACCATCGCCGGAATCGACAAGACCTGGACCGAGCTCGGGCAGCCGTACCTGACGACCGGCTCGACCGGGCAGGACGTCGTGCACCCGCTGATCGGCGAGCGCCGTGCTCAGCAGGCGCAGTTGGCGAAGCTGCTCGCGCAGTTGAAGCTGCCCGACCTCGGCGAAGAGGCCGAAGGCGAGACCGGCGCCAACCCTGCGCGCGCGGCCGCGGCCGCCCGTTGGAAGCATGGCTCGTAGGAGTGGGCCGGCCTTCATCCAGAACTTCGACGCCGACTACGCGGCGATCGAGCAGGAGTACCGCGATCTCCTTGAGCGGACGACACCACCGACGGACCTGCAGTGGGAGCCGATCAAGATCGGCCCGACGTGGCAGTACGACGACGGGTGGCTGCTCCCCGATGCCTCGCTCGGCTGGGGGTTCCTGTCCTGGACGACGCGCTGGCTCACCGGCAAGGGCGGCAAGCCCTGGTGGTGGACCGCGGAGCAGACGCGGTTCCTACTCTGGTACTACGCGATCGACTCCGACGCGGACTTCATCTACTCGTCGGCCGCGCTCCAACGGCTGAAGGGCTGGGGGAAGGACCCGACGGCCGCCGGCATCGCAGCGGGGTCGCTCCACGCGCCGGTGATGTTCGACCGCTGGGTCGGCGACCGGCCCATCGGGCGCGACGACCCCGAGGCGTGGACGCAGATCGCGGCGGTCGCGCAGGACCAGACCAAGAACACCTTCAAGATCTTCCCGAGCCTGATCCCCGCGGCGACCCGCCGCCGGTACGGGATCCAGATCGGGAAGTTCTCGGTGTGGTCCGACGGCGATCGTCGGCAGATCGAGGGCGTCACGGCGAACCCGGAAGCGATCGAGGGTGGCCGGCCGCACCAGATCATCCGCGCCGAGATCCAGAACTGGCTGCCGACCAACGGCGGGCACGACATGGTCGGCGCGATGGAGGGCAACGCGGCGAAGGCCGAGGCGTCCACCCCTGCTCGGATCCTCGACATCTTCAACGCCTGGCGACCTGGCCGCGACTCGGTCGCGGAGCGGCAGCGGGAGGCGTGGGAATCGACCCAGGGCGAGAACGCCGACCAGGAGGGCTACGGCAAGCTGTGGGACTCCCTCGAGGCGCCGCCGGAGGCGCCGCTGACGCGGGAGGCCATCCCGTCGGTGGTCCGGGCTGTGGCCGGTGACGCGACGTGGCTCGACGTGCGCCCGAAGGGCCGCATCATGCAGTCCTGCATGAACCCCGAGAACCCGCCGAGCGAGTCGCGGCGGAAGTGGTTCAACCAGGTGTCGGGCACCGAGGACGCGTGGGCCCAGCCGGCCTGGGTCGACGACCCGCGCAACCGGCGGACCGATGAGGAGCTGCAGCCCGGCGACCGCATCGCGCTGTTCGGTGACGGCTCCAAGAGCGGTGACGACACCGGGCTGATTGGGATCCGCATCAGCGACGGGCTCGCCCAGGTCCTGCACCACCAGCACCCGGGGAAGGACCCCAAGGGCGAGCTGATCCTGGTCAACCGCGGCGAGCTCGACGCCGCCGTGACGTTGGCGTTCGACACCTACACGGTCGTGGCGTTCTACTTCGACCCATCGCACGCGAAGGACGACAGCGCCGCTGAGGATGACCGGTTCTGGTGGCCACTCGTTGATGACTGGCACAGGCGGTACCACCGTCGGCTCCGCAAGGAGTTCTGGCCCGTGAAGAGCGGGCCGACCGAGCACGCGGTCGCCTTCGACATGTCGACGACGGCGGCGCAGAAGATGCACCAGCCGGCCGTCGATCAGGTCGCGGAGGACCTGAAGAACGGGGAGGCACCGTTCCGTGACTCGGGTGTGCTGCGCCGGCACCTGAAGAACGCCCGCATGCGCGAGGGGCGGTTCGGGACGGTGATCGGCAAGGAGTCCCGCTCGAGCCTGCGGAAGATCGACCTGGCCGTCTGCTTCGTCGGTGCCCGCATGCTGCAGCGCCGCATCACGTTGTCGCCCAAGTCGGGCACCCCCGGCAAGGGCCGGGTGATCGTTCGAGACTGAGGAGGTGCGTGGGCATGTTGTTCAGCACGAGCACCATTCCCACGCTGCGCCGCGTTGGGCTGAGCGACGACGAGCAGCGGCTGCTGCAGCGGCTCAGCGCCGAGTACCGGCGCACGTCGCGCGTCATGGCGCTCGACGACTGCTACTACCGCGGCGAGCAGATCATCAAGAACCTGCGCCTCGCGGTCCCGGCCGAGCTCGAGCAGCACCTGCGCACCGTCGTGGGCTGGGGGGCGTCTGCTGTCGACCCCTACGTCGAGCGGCTGGCAGTGGACTGCTTCCGCCGCGCCGACGGAACCGACGGCGACGCCTACCTGATGGAGCTGATGGAGGACGCCGGCTACTTCGCTCAGGAGTCGATGGCGTTCACCGACGCACTGTCGATGGGGCCCGCGTACTGGATGGGCGGCTCGTCGCGGGAGCCCGGCGGCCGGCCGGTGCTGACCGCCGAATCGCCTCTGAACGTGCAGGTCATGTGGGACCTGCGCTGGGGCACCCCGAGCGCCGCGAAGATGGAGTACACCGAGCCCGGCGAGGAGCGGCGCCGTGCCGCGCTGCTCGTGCCGAACCAGACCGTCCTGCTCGGCCAGGAGGCTGGGGGCGCCTGGACCGTCATCGGCCGCGACGAGCACGACTTCGGGTTCGTGCCACTCGTGCGGATGGCGAACCAGCCGCGGACTCGGAACCCCGAAGGGCGCTCCCAGATCACCACGGCCCTGAAGTCGATCATCGACGACGCCTGCCGGACGCTGCTGGGTCTCGGGGTGGCCCGCGAGATCTACTCCGCGCCCGGCAAGGCGATCCTGGGCGCGGATGAGAACTCGTTCAAGCGTGCCGACGGTTCCGATGCTTCGGCGCTGGAGACCTACATCACCAAGGTCCTCGCGCTGGAGCGGGACGAGAACGGCGACCTGCCCGAGATCCACCAGTTCAACGCCTACGACCCGAGCGTCTTCACCAAGGTCCTGGACTGGTACGCCTCCCAGGCTGCGGGGATCGTGGCCGCCACGCCCGAGGACCTGGGGCTCTACAACCAGGGCAACCCGGCGTCGGCTGAGGCCGGGCTCATCGCCGAGGACCGCCGCAACCGTCGCTCGAAGCGGATCCAGCGGGACTTCACCCGCCCGCTCACCGAGGTCGCGCGGATGCTGGTGCGGTTCGACAACGACGGCGAGCTGCCGGAGGAGTACCGCCGGCTCACCGCCGATTGGGCGCCGGTGGAGATGGAGGCCCCGGCCCTGTGGTCGGACGCCATCAGCAAGCAGGTCGCCGCCGGTGTGGTGCCTGCGACCTCCGACGTCGTGCTGAAGCGGCTCGGGTACTCCGCGATCGACCGTGTGCGGCTGCAGCAGGACCGCGCTGCCGACGACGCCCGCAACCTCGCCCAGGCACTGGCCGCGGGGATGCTGCCGAACCAGGGGGCCGCCAGTGGCAGCGCCTCGGGTGTCTGAGAACGCCGCGACCCAGAGCCAGTTCGTCGCGCAGCTCGCGATCACCGCGGCTCTCACCCAAGCTCTCGGGGCGGCGTGGGAGTCGGTGTCGGCGCGGCCACTCGATGAGGCGCTGGCGTCGTTCCGTGCGGCGGCGCGGGCACTGACGGTGCAGTGGGCGCAGGCCGGGCAGGTCATCACGCTGGACAACTACCGCGCCGCACGCTCGCAGGCCGGGGTGACGACGGTGCTGCAGCAGCCGCGCCTCGTCGCGGTGCCGGAGTCGAAGATCGGCGCCGGGATCGCGTGGGCTGAACGTGGTGCGCAGGACCTCATCGACGCCAAGGCCGAGGCCGACCAGATCAGCGCCCGGATCCTCAATCGGGTCCAGGCCGCCTCTGACAAGGTCGCGGCCGACAGCATGCGCGAGATCACGATGCTCGCTGTCGAGGGCGACGAGATGGCGCTCGGCTACCGGCGCGTTCCGCGCCCCGACGCGTGCGCCTGGTGCCTGATCCTCGCGACCCGGACCACGCAGCGCGCCGGGTTCGCCCGCGACGTCGCCCGGCCGGGCAGCCGCAACCTTCGCGGCGTCGGAGGCGGGCTCGAGCATTGGGGGGTCTACAAGTCCCGGGCGTCCGCCGGGCAGGTCCCGCCCAACGACAAGGACGAGATCAACCGGTTCCACGATCACTGCCACTGCGCGGTGGAGCCGATCTTCTCCGTGGTGCAGCAGCCCGAGCCGTGGGTGCTCGCTGCCCGTGACCTCTACGACCAGACGGGGTCGCTGAACGCGTTCCGCCGGGCCCTGAACGCCCAGCGCCGCGGCGAGGACGCGCCCCCGCCGACGGCACCGAACCCGTTTGTGGTCTCGCCCGCGATGGCCGAGGCGCAGGCCGCTGCGATCTCGGACCTGCTGGCCGGCCTGAACGCCGCGATGGGCCGCGCCGCCTGATCTTCCCCGGCTCGACGTCGGGGGCACACCAACCGCCCCAGGAGGGCTCGATGAAGCGCAACATCCTCAACCCGGCCGACGCCGCCTGGCTGGCCGGCACGATGGCCCGCAACCACGCCCGGTTCGCCGGGTGGACCATGGAGGCGGACCCCAGCACCAGCACCGGACCCAGCACGGAGCCGCCTGGGACCGAGTCGTCCGCAGCTGCGACGACCCCGCCCCCGGCCGCCCCGGCCGCGCCCACGACTCCGCCGTCGGCGGACAACCCGTGGGACGACCCGGTCGCCGCGAAGGCCGAGATCGAGCGGCTGCGCCGCGAGAACGGCGCCGCGCGCACCAACGCCAAGAACCAGGCCGCCGAGCAGGCGCGCACGGACCTGGCTCAGACCATCGGCAAGGCCCTCGGCCTCGTCGCCGATGACACCCCGGTCGATCCCGCTGCCCTGACCGAGCAGCTCACCACCACCCAGCGCGAGGCCAACCAGGCGCGAGTCGAGCTCGCCGTGTACCGCAACGCTGGAACCGCAGGCGCCGACCCGGCCGCCCTGCTGGACAGTGCTTCCTTCCTGGCGAAGGTGGCCAACCTCGACCCCGCCGACACGGCTGCTGTGCAGACCGCGATCGCCGAGGCCATCGAGGCCAACCCGCGGCTCAAGGCCGCACCTGCGACGAGGACCCCTGCACCGAACCCGGCGCAGGGCGCGAGCTCGGCCACCCGGCCGCGCGCCGCGAACCTCCAGCAGGCCATCCAGGAGCGTCTCAACGCGCGCTAGCCGCGCAGGAAGGGGCACATCATGCCCGTCTCTCTCGCCCAGGCCCAGGTCAACTGCCAGGACGACGTCGACTTCTTCGTCATCGACCAGTACCGCCGCAACTCGTGGCTGCTGGACCAGATCATGTTCGACGACTGCGTCAACCCCGCCGGTGGGGGCGCCACCCTCACCTACGGGTACACGCGGCTCGTGAACGCCCGCCAGGCCGCGTTCCGCGCGATCAACTCGGAGTACACCAAGAGCCAGGCCACCCGCACCCGCCAGAGCACCGACCTCAAGCCGCTCGGCGGCTCCTTCGAGGTCGACCGCGTCCTGGCGAACCTCGGCCCCGCGGCCACCAACGAGGTGAACTTCCAGCTCGACGAGCTGATCAAGGGCACCGTGACCGGGTTCATCGACGAGGTCGTCAACGGCGACACCGGGGTCAACGCCAACGGCTTCGACGGACTCGACAAGGCGCTGACCGGCTCCACCACCGAGATGGTCCCCGGCGGCTCGACGGCCTACGTGAACTGGACCTCGTCCACCATCGACAGCCAGGACAAGGCCCACGGGGCTCTCGACGTGCTCGACGAGTTCCTCGCCCTGGTCGTGGGCGGCGCCGACGCGATCATCGGCAACCGCAAGTCGATCACCCGCGTCCGGTCCCTGGCCCGCCGCGCCGGCTACTACACGCGCGAGGAGGACGCCCTCGGCCGGGTGATCGAGCGGTACGGCAACGCTGTGCTGATGGACGCCGGCACGAAGGTCGCCAACGCCTCCACGACCGAGACCGACGTGGTCCCGATCGAGACCCGCGACCCGGACGGCGCGGGCGCCGGCGGCAACATCACCGGCCTCACCGACCTCTACGCGGTGAAGTTCGGCATGGACTCCTTCCACGGCGTGTCCGTGGCGGGGTCCCCGCTGCTGCGCACCTGGCTGCCCGACTTCACCACGGCGGGCGCCGTGAAGCCCGGCGAGGTCGAGATGGGCCCGGTGAGCATGGTGCTCAAGCGGTCCACGGGTGCCGCCGTCCTGCGCAACGTGAAGGTGCAGTGATGGCGAGCTTCAAGATCACCGCCCCGGTCGAGGGCTTCTCGGGCGTGGTCGGTGGCGTGCAGTTCGCTGAGGGGGAGGCCACGGTCAAGGACCAGCCGACCCTGATCGCCTACTTCCGCCGCCACGGCTACGACGTGGCTGAGGTCGGTCGCCGCGCGCCGCGCGCCAGCGGCAAGGACGCGGCGAAGGCCAAGACCGGCGACGACACCGGCGACGGCACCGGCGACGGCACGGGCGACGGCACGGGCGACGGCACCGGCGACGGCACCGACGACAGCGGTACGACCAAGCCCCGCGGCACCCGCTCGCGGGCTGCGAAGTAGCACGACCTGAGAAAGGAGGGCGTCACCATGCCCAACCCGGCCACGACCGATGACCTGGCGGCACGGTGGCGCCCTCTGGCCTCGGACGAGCTCACCGTCGGAAGCACGCTGCTCGGCGACGCGTGGATCATGCTCAAGCGGCGCATGACGCGCCTCGGTGTCGACATCGAGGCGCAGATCGCAGCCGACGATGACCTCGAGGCCGACGCCGTCCGGGTGCTCGCCACCGCCGTCCTCAGGGTGCTGAAGAACCCCGACGGGCTCGTGCGCGAGCAGATCGACGACGCCACCCTCGAGCGCGGCGACGGCGCCGCCGACGGGCGCCTGGAGTTCCGCGACGACGAGCTCGAGGACCTGCTGCCCGGCACCAGCGAGCACGGTCGGGCCTACATGGTCGACCCGCTCGCCGGCTGGGCCGCGCAGTGGGAGACCACGTGAGCACCTCCACGGTCCGCGCCGGCCGCCGGCGCGCCGAGGCGCTGATGCTCGACCAGTTCCGGGCGTACTCGCCCGGCACGCGCACGAAGGACTCCGACGGCATGCCCACCCCCGCGGTCGGCACCGGCGTCGACGAGGGACTGACCATCGGCAAGCTCGGCGGCGCGTCCCGCGACAGCGACCCCCAGGGCCGCGGTGTGCGGGTCGGGGACATCGAGCGGCGGGTGGTCGACGCCTCGATCCACATCCCGGTCGACTCCCCAGCCCCGGCCGCGGGCCCCAGGGGCACCGGCTGGGAGTACGTCCTGACCGCGGCCGGGCCGACGACCCCGGCCGAGCTGGTCGGGTCCCGGTGGCTCGTGGTCGAGGCGCCCGCGAAGTCGTTCATGACGGCCCGACGGCTGACGGTGGTGAGGTTGACGTGAGGCTCACCGTGTCCCACGACCTCGACCGCCTCCAACGCGACCTCGAGCGGATCCCCGGGAAGATCGCGAAGGGCGCCGAGCGCGCCGGGAAGAAGCGCGCCGAGCAGGGCAACCGCCTCGCCAAGGCCGACGCGAAGAAGAAGGCCGGGCAGCCCGGCCGCCACTACCCTGAGTCGTTCACCGTCGAGCACGACGGGCTGATGACCTGGGTGTACGGCCCAGACGCCTCGTTCAAGCAGGGCGGCATGGACTTCGAGTGGGGCCGCGGCCGACAGACCAAGCCGCACAAGAGCCTGTCGAAGTCCGCGGACAAGGTCGGCCCGAAGTTCTGGGACGACATCGACAAGCTGATCGGGCGGGTGTTCTGGTGACCGCGCCACCCGAGGCCCTGATCCAGGACGCCTACCTCGCGCTGATCCAGGCCGAGCTGAACACGATGGTCCGCACCCCGAAGCCGACCGTCTACGCGTGGGACGACGCGCCCCAGGAGGGCGCCGACTACGTCATGGTGACCGTGGACCGCACCGTCGGCGAGGGCGCGTTCACCTTCGGTGGCGTGACCACCGGCATCGACCAGTACGACCTGATCGTGCGGTCCGTGGGGCGCTCCCACGACGCCTGCGTGGTGCTGCTGCACCGCGCGTCCGTGGCCGTGGAGAGCAAGCGCGCCGCCCTCCCGGACGGCCGGTACACCACGCCCGCACGGTTCGAGGGGCAGCAGCAGGACCCGACCGTGGACGAGGACGACCAGTCGTTCATCTTCGCCTCCCGCGCCTTCACCGTGACCCTCGCCCGCGGCTGACCACCGAGCGGCCGCCCACCCCGTCTCTGTCCTCTGGAGGACCACCCATGCCCAAGCCCATCGAGTACGTGCGGGTCACCGACGACGTCGTGCCCTCGCGCGCCTACTCCCTGCCCAAGCGCGCCTTCGACCCGCAGCTGCACACGCTGCTCGAGGACGTCCCGGCGGTCGACGTCTACGGCCGGCCGCTGCCGCAGGAGCCCTTCACGGCCCCCGCCGACCCGCCCAAGGCGGCCACCGCCCCGGCCGCGACCTCGCCCACCGTCTCCGACGCCACCAAGGTGCCGGCCCCTGTCGAGCCCAACCCCAAGAGCGGCCAGAAGGCCGAGCCCACGAAGGAGAGCTGACCCATGGCCGCACCCATCACCCCGCCCCCGGTCGACACCTACGCCGCGATCAACCGCATCCTGGTGCGCACGATCGCCGACGTCACCGAGCCCACCCTCGCCGAGCTGACCGCGCTCACCGCGCTGGACTACAGCAACTGCATCCTCGAGGACTCCGCGCTCCCCACCATGGAGGAGTCGACCTTCGAGTACGCCCGCCGCTGGGGCCGCCGGAACCAGACCCAGGGCCGCGGCACCGTGAAGTACCAGGGCGGCACGCTGCGCTACGCCTACGACCCCCAGGGCGACATCGACGACGCCGCGAACAAGGCGTACAAGCTGCTCTCCCCGGGCCGTGGGTTCGACGTTCAGCGCATCGGTCTCCCGACCGAGGTCGCGCTGGCCGCCGACCAGTGGGTCCGCGTGCTCGAGATCGAGCTCGGCGAGCAGTGGGAGATGCCGTCGTCCACCGACCAGGGCCAGCAGGCCGTGATCATGCAGAACTTCTACGTGGTCGACGAGCGCGACTCCATCGAGCGCGTCCAGATCCTCGCCTGATCCCTCCGGGGTCACCAGCCACCGGCTGGCGCTGGGTTCGACAGCCAGCGCCAGCCGGTGCTCACGCCCCTCTGCGTGAGCCCTGTCGCCCCTGTCGAACTGTCGACCGAAGGAACCAGCCATGAGCACCGAGAAGCCGCCCACCATCCCGCGCAGCCGCGCCACCCGCCACTTCTTCACCGCCGACGACCTCGAGCTGATCGAGGAGGCCGCGCACAAGCTCGAGGTCGTGAAGGCCAAGGCGGCGCTGCGTGAGCGGCGCGCCGGCGGCGCCGACCTGGAGGACCCGACGATCATCGAGGCCCAGGCGGAGTTCGACGCCGTGCACGCCGAGGTGACCGCCCGTGCGGTGCTCAGCGTGACCGTGCAGGCCCTCAAGGCGTCCGCCTACCAGGACCTCCTCGCGCAGTGCCCGCCGACCGAGGCAGACAAGGAGGCCGGGCAGCCGTTCAACGAGCGCAAGCTGACCGACCTGCTGCTGACCTACTTCGACGGCGAGACCGGGGAGCGCACGATCGTGGAGCCGGACTTCCGATCCCGCGAGGCGCTCGTCGAGTGGCTCTCGGAGTTCCAGTTCGGTGACCGGGAGACGCTGTTCGCTGCGGCGCTGTCGGTGAACGAGGGGCACCGGGGGCTCGCGGGCCCAAAAGCGTCGCGCACCTGACCGTCCGTCAGGACGTGCGCGATGACCTCGACCTGGTGCGGGAGTTCGGGCTCCACCTGGCCGTGGTGGAGACCCTGTCGAACCGGCACCGCGGGCTGCTGCTGTGGGAGCTCGAGCGGCGCCGCGGGGACTGCCCCGAGTGCGGGATGCCCCGCGAGCTGTGCGAGGACCCCGAGCAGGTCTGGTATCCGCAGCGGCGGGTGTGCCACAAGACGATGCAGGAGAAGGCCGCACGGCGCCGCTACGCCGACATCCACGGCGAGGGCACCGGCGCGCAGTGGCACGACGGCCGGTTCCAGAACTGGTCGGAGGAGCAGACCGCCAAGACGCCGTTCCACGCCGACGACGGGGTCACGATCTTCGCCACCCCGTTCGACCTCAACCCTGACGACGACTTCCTCACCGCCCCGGCCGGGGTGGTGAGACCACCCCGGAAACCCCGGGGACCCCGGTGAGCGGAGGCTGAACGATGGGCGTGCGCCGCGAGTCCGTGCAGCTCGACGTCCACGGCAACTTCGTCGGGGAGATGACCGCGGCCGCGATCTCGGTTGCTGCGCTGCGCCGCGAGCTCAACGGTCTCGGCGGCATGATGCGGTCGAACCTGTCGGTGTCCCAGCAGACCCAGCAGCGCGTCGCGACGCTGACGCGGGTCATGAACCAGAACACCACCGCGGCGCAGCGGCAGTCGCAGTCCATCAATCAGCTCACCGGGCGCCTCGGGCTGGCGGTCGACGCCGCGCTCGCGCTCGGCCCGGCCGCGATCCCGATCGCCTCGCAGCTGACCCCGGCGGTGTCGGGGCTCGCGATGGCCGCGGCGTCCGCTGCTCTGGCCGGCGGGTCGATGCTGGTCGCGTTCCAGGGCGTCGGGGACGCCATCAAGGCGGTCAACGAGGCCGCGCTCGACCCGACGTCGGCGAACCTCGCGAAGGCCGAGCAGGCGTTCAACGACCTCACCCCGGCCGCCCGGACCTTCGTCGCGGAGTTCCAGCAGGCCCGCCCGGTCTTCAAGGAGATCCGGGACGCGGCCGCGGCCGGCTGGTTCCCCGGGCTGACCCAGGCCCTGGGTTCGGTGGAGTCCATGGCTCCGCGGATCGCGGACCTGCTGCAGACCATCGGGGAGACCGGCGGCGCGATCGTCGCCGACGGCGCGGAGTCCCTCGCCGGCCCGCGGTGGGCGCAGTTCATCGACTTCCTCGGGGCCGAGGTCCCGGACGCGATGACGACCCTCGCGACCTCCACCGGTGCGCTGACCCACGGCCTCGCCGAGCTGCTGATGTCGTCCGAGGCGGGCTCGGACTCGTTCCTGGCGTGGGTGGAGTCCGTCGCGACCTCCTTCGACGATTGGGCGTCCTCGGCTGAGGGCCGCGCCGACGTCGAGGCGTTCCTGGCCTACGCCGCCGAGCAGGGTCCCAAGGTCGCGGAGTTCGTCGGGTCCCTCGGGGACCTGTTCGTCGCCGTCGTCCGGGCCGCGCAGCCGGTCGGGGACGTCGTGCTCCCCATCCTCACGGCCCTGTCGGACGCCGTCGGTGTGATCGCGTCCTCCGACATGGCCACCCCGATCCTGGCCGCGATCATCGCGATGCGCACCCTGTCGCGGCTCACGGCCGCCCAGGCTGCGCTGCAGCGGCGTGCGGTCGCCGTGGTCGGCCCGCAGGGCGCCGCGGCGGCTCGTGGGGCCACGATGGGGCCCCAGGCCATGGTGGCGGGCGCCGCGGCCCGGATCTCGAACGCCTCCACCGCGCAGCGGCTCTCCGTCGGCGCGGGCATCGCGGGCTTCGCTGCGCTGTCGACCGGGCTGGCCGACAGCATCGGCGCCGCGAACACCGCGATGGGAGCCATGATCGGGTCCATCGCCGGGCCGTGGGGCGCCGCGATCGGGACCGCGATCGGCGCGACCATGGACCTCGCCAAGGCCAACGACGACCTCGCCGCGTCCCTCGAGAGGGGGAAGTCGCTCACCCTGGACTCGTCCCTTGCTGACATCAAGGCAGCTCGGGAGGAGATCGCCGGGAACCTGCGTGACCTGGCTGAGGCCGACGGCTTCATGGGCGGACTGCGGCGCGGGATCTCGTTCCTTTCAGGGGACATCGGTGAGGCCGAGCAGCTCGACAAGCAGTACGACGCGCTCGAAGCAGGGATCCGGAGCCTGCGCCGGGAGGCCGCGGCGACTGACCCCACTGTCGACGGACTGGCCTCGTCCTTCACCCAGCTCTACGGCGAGCTCGTGCTCGCCACCAACGCCTGGGACGACTTCACCGACGCTTCCAAGGCGGCCCTGGGGTTCCTCGACCGGCAGCAGGCGCTGCTGAACTACAAGGACGCGATCGCCGCGGCCCGGGACTCCATCAAGGAGTTCGGCCAGATCGGGACGACCAACTACGACCGTCTCAGCGCCGACGGCCGCAAGGTGTACGACTCCCTCCTCGACATCGCCCGCGGTGGCCTGCAGGCCGCTGAGGGCCTGACCGGGGTGCAGCGCGGTCGGTTCCTGGACGGCCTGGTCTCCGACTTCCGGCGCACCGCCGAGGCCGCGGGACTGCCGCAGGGCGCGATCAACAACCTGCTGCGGCAGCTCGGGCTGGTGAAGACCGTCAAGGTGAAGCCCGAGGTCGACGTCGACACCTCCCGTGCCGACAAGAAGAACCGCGACCTGATGGCCGACCTGGATGCCATCGCCGGCACCCGGGCCGAGCCCACGGTGGAGGTGCAGGACCGAGCCTCGGGTCTCCTCGGCCTGGTGCAGCGCACCCTCAACGCGATCGACGGCCGCACCGCGACGGCCACGATCGTGACCCGCCGGATCGGAACCGCGACTCCTCGCCAGGTCGACGCGGCAGAGTCGGCTGATGGCGGCACCGTCCCGAAGACGGGCAAGCCCTACGCCGACCGGCACCTGTACCTGCTGGCCGACGGCGAGGAGGTCATCTCCAACCGTCGTGGGCAGGCCGACCGCTACCGGTCCCTGCTCAAGGCCATCAACGCCGGCCGGCTGGCCGACGGCGGAACCGTGGGCAGGCTCGCGAACGGCGGCACCACCGGCCGCGGCGGATCTGACCCCGTCGCCACCGTGGAGCTGTTCGCTAACGCGCTCCGGGCGTCCACCGACCTGCTCGCCAAGGAGACCCGGGCGCGGAACGAGGCGCTGAGGCGTGCCCGAGACGAGCAGCGGGCCCAGCTGCAGAGCATCCGATCGCAGAAGGCGTCCTTGGCGTCGGCAGTCGCTGGTGGCCTGACCGGGTCGGTGTTCGGCACGCTCAGCACGGGGTCCCTGATCCCCGACATCGGGACCCGCGCCTCCACGGGCGCCGGAATGGCCAAGGCCGAGGTCCGCGAGCGGTCCAAGCTGCTCAGCCAGCTCGCCTCACGGGGCATGCCGCTGCGGCTGCTCAGCGAGCTCGGCCGTGAGGCGACCACCGAGGACCTGCGGGCCCTGGCCGGCTACTCCTCGGGGGCGCTGACGTCGTTCACCCGGGAGTTCGAGGACAACGTCGACCGGTCCACCGCTGGTGGCGCGATCCGATCCTCCCTCGACGACGCACGCCGTTTCCTCAAGGCGCTGCGCCGGCTCCGCGGGCTCGGCCTGCGCGGCCGCGCCCTCGCTGACGCGGCCTCGAACGCCACGGCCGACGAGCTCGAGGGACTCATCGCCGAGGGCCGGGCCGGGGTCGGGGAGTACGTCGACCTGTTCAACGAGCGCGAGCGGATCGCACAGCAGGCCGGGCAGTTCGCCGGCGGGCAGGTGTACGACGCCCGCATCGCCCAGCAGGTCGCCGAGCTCCAAGCAGCGAACCGGCTGCTCGCCGAGTCGAACCGGGCCCTGCGCGACATCGAGCGCGAGGTCAAGCGGTCCGGTGACCGGGCGGACAAGGCGGCCGACAAGATCGCCCGCGAGCAGCGGGCGACGGCCAACGAGTTGCGGGGCGTCGCGGACGCCCCCAGGGGACGAAGGTAGGTGGACTCCATGGGACGTGGACGAGCGTTCGACGGGGCCAGCGTCTACACCGCCGTGCTCGGCGACGACCTGGACCTGTGGGGCCACTCGAACGGGTACTACAGCATCCACCTCCTCGAGTCCTCCCGCGGCGACACCTCCTTCGGTGACGCCCGGCCCATCGCGGACGAGGTGGCCTCCCTGCTCGGCGACGGGGAGGTCACCTCGACCAGCCGCTACGGCAACAAGGTCATGCAGATCTGGGTCGAGATCACCGCCACCGACCACGCTAACCTCGCCGCCGGCGAGGCTCGGCTGATGGAGGAGCTCGACCGGGTCAACACCTTCACCTGGGGTGGGCCGGTCGGGCCGCGGTCGGTGTTCGAGATCGTGCGCTCCTGGTCGGACTTCCTCGTCGAGGACCTCGCTGACGTCCGCTGCGTCCGGCTGTTCCGGATCACCCTCGAGGTGCTGCCCTTCGCTCGGTCCGAGGACCCGATCACCTTCACCTGGACGGGCCCGACCCGCATGCTGTCCCTCGCCCAGGCCGGCTGGAACCAGATCACCCCCTCCGGCGCCCGTCTGCTGACGAACTACGCCTACGGCGACAGCATCGGGCTGCGCGCCGGCACCGGGACATCCCGGCTGGTCACCATCGAGACCACCGCCCCCGTGCTGGTCGACGGGTTCTTCCTGCACGTCGTGAAGCGGTACTCCGTCGGCGCGCAACCCACGCCGCGGGTGTGGATCGGTGGCGAGCTCCTCGCGCCCGAGCGGACCTGGGTGCAGAACGACTGGATCGAGCTCTTCACCGAGCAGGCGGTCTTCGACGTCAGCGCCTGGCACGGCACCGAGCAGACCGTCCGGATCGAGTTCACCGACCCCGGCGGGACACCTGCCGTGGGGCAGGGAATCGACCGACTCCTCTGGTCGAACTACCCCAACCCCTGCGCCCAGGACCTCCGCGAGGCAGGCGGCGGCGTGATCGTCCCCCTCGGGATCGACGTCATCCCGATCGAGGGCAGCGCCCGCACCGGACTGCTCGTCGAGTTCGACGCCGGCAACGGGATCGCCACCACCAACATCGTGCTCTACACCGCGCCCAACCCGCGCGCCGCGCTCCGCGACCAGG
Organism: Nocardioides sp.; assembly: GCF_964228225.1. Taxonomy (GTDB): domain Bacteria; phylum Actinomycetota; class Actinomycetes; order Propionibacteriales; family Nocardioidaceae; genus Nocardioides. The sequence continues at coordinate 27,394 of NZ_CAXQZB010000013.1, read as the reverse complement.
GCGCCGCCGAGGTCGGGTTCGGCATCAAGACCGTCACCGACCCCGACGGTGAGGTCCTGACCTACGACGGGGTGGACACCTACCTCGCGCCCGGCCGCACGGTCGGCGCGATCTGGGTGACCTCCGGGCAGCCTCCCGTGCTGAACCCCGACGGCGTGTGGCCCGAGTACCGCCCCGGACACCCGACCGGCCCGTTCTTCGGCTACCCCGAAGACGACCGCGCCGCGGTCAGCATGACCGGCGTCTTCGACCCCGCCGAGGTAAAGGTGCTCTCGCCCTCACTGGACTTCCCCTCTGGGTTGACCAGCGGCGGGACCTTCGAGGCCCACGAACCGCACCACCTGCACCCGACCTGGTCAGGGTTCGCCGTCGTCACCTCGGGCGGCTACCCGGTGCCGTGCACCGTGACCTACTACCCGCGCTGGCGCCACCACGCTGGGATCTGAGCGACCTCGACCGCCGGGAGGCGTCATGCAGCTGACGATCACCCCGCGTGGCCTCACGTCGGTCCGTGACGCGGCCGCAGCGGCATCACGACCGATCCGGGTCTCCGACTTCGGGGAGATCGAGTCGCTGCGCACCGTGTCGCGCTACGGCCCCGGGTTCGGCGGATGGGACACGGCGCGGGTCGTGGTCCGCGCGGCAGGCCGCTGGTTCCCCCGCCGGGCGCGTCCGGGCGACCACGCTGTCGTCACGGTCGGCGGCGTCAACGGGTTCGTCGGCCTGCTGTCCGAAGCCCAGCCCCTCGGCGGCGGGAGGCTCGCGTTCCACCTCAAGGGCTACGGCCGCAAGCTCGACGACTTCCCGGCCCTCTTCGCCACCTCCGGGGCGCTGGCGGCCACGACCCAGCTGGTAGGCGGCAACCTCAGCACAACGTTCGCTGCGTGGGAGTACGCCGTCACGCAGGGGCTGCCCATCACCCAGATCGGCGGCGGCACCCTCCCGACCGGATCGGTGTCCGTCGGCGCGCCCGCCGGGAACCCGACCCTGGCCGAGATTCTGACCGCGCACCTGATGCTGGTCGGGAAGCGGTGGAAGGTGCTCGGCCGGTCCCTGATCATCGGCGCCGACCCGACCACGGTCCGGTGGCGCGTGACCGCCCCCGACGACCTGGTCGCCGCCACCGACACCCGCGTCGTCACCACCGTCCGCGCCCGCTACACCAGCTCCGGCGGCGTCGCGATCGTGACCGCCACCGACCCGACCCTCGCCGCGGTGCTCGACGGGCGCGCAGCGACCGTCGACCTCCGCGGCCTCGGCACCCTGACCGCACCGCAGGCGCAGGCCCGCGCCGACGCGCTGCTGGAGCTGGACAAGGCTGTCCCCGTCTTCGACGGCTCGATCCGTCTCACCCCCGGGTCAGGCATCACGACCCGCAACGGCACCCCGGTGCGCAACCTCGCCTCGATCACGGCCGGGGACCTGGTGAAGATCGACGGGCTCCGCGCCAGCCAGCGCGCCACGATCGCCGGCACGGCCGCTGACACGGTCGTGATCGGGCGCGCGGTCTACGACTGGTCGGCCGAGGCGGGGCAGTCGCTGACCATCACCCCGCTCGGTGGGCGCGACCGCAGCCTCGCCGAGCAGCTCACCCCCATCCGCCGCGAGTCGTTCGCGGCGCTGTCGTTCTGACCCCTGCCGCTGTGCCGCGCTGACCGGAGGTTGCCTCATGCCCGGATTCGACGACCTGGTCCTGAACGGGCAGCCCGCCGTGGCCTACGACGGTGTCCGGAGCATGGCGACGGAGGGACGCCAGTGGCTGGCTCGCCTCGAGGTGCTCGACGGCGACGGTCTGCCGATCGACTTCACCGGATGCACGGCGCTGTGTCAGGTGTGGGAGCGGTCGACTCTCGTCACGACCATCCCGGTGAACCTCACCACCGGCCAGGTCGAGCTCACCAAGGAGGCCGCCGACACCGTCGGCCTGGCCGCGGGTGTGCGCGGTGGCCGGCGCTGCGCCTGGGGGCTGGTGCTCACGAAGGGCACGGTCTCGGCGCAGATCTGGGGCCCCGACAACTCGTTCCTCACCATCCACAACGCCACGGGGGTCTGACCGATGGAGCTGAACCTCAACGGCGGGCGCGCGAGCCTTCGCCAGTACGTGACCGGCCCGAAGGGCGACCAGGGGCCCGAGGGCCCTGAGGGTCCGGTCGGACCGATCGGGCCGCAAGGGCTCCCCGGCGTCAACGGCGTCGCCAACGACACCGCCACCGCCGGCTACGTCAACGACCCCGCCAGCCTCACCAGGGCCGCGCTCGACGCCCGGTTCAACTGGCGCCGGCTGTGGGCTGCGCGTGCGCTCCAGCCCCCGGCGTCGTTCGACACCCCGGTCATCAGTGTCTCCGCGTCCTCCGGGACCTCACTCGGCGCTTCGCCGGTGGTCTACAAGCCCGCGATCGTCGGGATCGGATCCAGCACGTCGTCCTGGAACGGAGCATCGGACACGAACATCCGCTACGGGGGAGCCCCCGGTGTCGCCACCTTCTTCAGCACCGCGAACGGCGGCTCGGGCGACCTCGCGCTGTACGGGAACATCAAGCCCGGTGGGGGCGCCCAGGCGGCCCGGTGGCCGGTGATCTACGAGTTCGAGACCTCGGCGCAGTCGATCGAGATCTGGACCTTCCACCTCGCCCAGGACGTGTTCCTGGTCGAAGTCAACGGTGCGCTGGTGACTCCCCAGGGGATGGCGCAGGCGACGAGCACGGCCGGCAGCGGTCGCATCGACCTGACCTTCAACACCCCCGGCCCCGGCGGAGCACGGCGCCGCATCCGGATCTTCGCCGGTGGCGGCCACGGGCTCTCCGAGATCCGCGTGCCCGCCAGCAACACCATCGTGAAGCCCGGCGCCCGCACGAACACGATCGCCGTCATCGGCGACTCGTGGGTCAACGGCGCGACCGGCGTGTCCTCGGTCGACAGCTTCGCGCCGCTGCTGATGCGGATGATCGACCCGTCAGCGGACTACGTGCTGTTCGGGATCGGCGGCACCGGCTGGACGGTCGGAAGCGACGGCGGAAGCCCGAACAACTACTCGACCCGCACCACCCTCATCAACAGCATCAACCCCAACCTGCTCCTGATCTACGGCTCCCAGAACGACGGGAACAGCAACATCGGGAGCACAGTGTCCTCGGTCCTCGGCTCCCTCAGCAGCCTGCAGAAGATCGTCGTCATCCCGACGCTGCTCGGCGGCTACCCGACCCAGACCGCGTCCGTACGCTCCGCGGTGCTCGGCGCCGGACGGACGTACGTCGATGGGGTCGCCGGGCTGATCTCGGGGTCGGGCTACGTCAACGCCCCCCAGGTCCTCGCGGGGAACACCTCGCTGTTCCTGCTCGGCAGCAGCGACCTGCACCTCAACCAGCGGGGGCACCAGATGCTCGCGACCGCGGTGTTCCAGGCCATCCCCGACGTCGTTGCGGCCTGAGAAGGAGACAGACGAACATGATCACCTCCGATGCCCTGATCGCCCGGTTCGTCGCCGACACGGCGTCCGCGACCCGAGCAGCGGTCCTAGCCCTGCCTGCCGCACAGCCGGACAGTTACCGATTCGGCATGGCAGGCGCGTACCCCTCCGCCGGGACGCCCGCGGTGCGCCGGATCAACGGGACGCTCGCGTTCGGCCTGTCGGGATCCGCTACGTCCGGGGTCAGCGTGTCGCCCCCTCAGCTGCCGTCATCCTGGACGACCGCGACGCTCACCCTGTTCTTCATCGCCAACGCCTCGGGATTCAGCGGGGACGTGGTGTTTCAGGCGACGCCGGGGTACTTCCCCGACACCGGTGGAGGGACGTCGGGCACGGTGACGGCCACCCACACCGTGGTCACGAACGCCGCTCAGGTCGCCCAGGTCGCGCTCACCCTGTCCTCCGGGGTTGTGGGCTGGTGGAAGTCGTTCAGTCCCGGGCTCTGCATCGACCGTCTCGGCGCGGACGCAGGCGACACCTACTCCCCGGATGTGAACCTCCTGGGCTACCGGCTCGCGAAGGCGAGCTGATGACGGCAGACGACATGACCCTGGGCGAGGTCGCCCGCACCGTCGGCAGGATCGAGTCCCAAGTCACCGAGGTACGCCGCAAGGTCGACGAGCAGGCCCAGCAGTACGTCACCCGCCGCGAGTTCGACCAGCACGTCGCCGCGTCGAAGGAGTCGGTCGACAAGCTCGCGGGCCTGGTCACGACCGGGTTCGCCGAGATGAAGGCCGCCCAGGAGCGGCAGACCGCGCAGGCGGCGCAGGCCGCCGCTGCGTCCCGGATCCCGTGGCCCGCGATCGTCGCCGCCATCTGCGCGGTCGTCGCGGTCGCCGTGACCCTCATCCAGCACATCGCGAACTAGGAGGACGGCCATGGCCTGGCGTCTCGCCGCATCGCTGACGGTCCTCCTCGAGGAGGTCAACGCCGTCGCACCCGCTCGGTCGCGGGTCTCCGACGGCACGATCGGGGACCCCGCGCACGCCGCGCGGGTCTCCGACCACAACCCCAACGCCGCCGGGGTGGTGCGCGCCGTCGACATCACAGACGACCCGGCCGGGGGCTGCGACGGGACCGTGCTCGCCGAGAACGTGCGCCTGCTCGGCCTGGCGGGGCACCCCGCGCTCGGGGCCGGGGCGTACGTGATCCACGACGGTCGGATCGCGTCCGCGACCGACGACGGCGCCCCGTGGGATTGGGAGCCCTACGGCGGCTCCAACCCGCACACCCAGCACGTGCACATCTCGGTCGCGACCGCGGCCGCCGGCTACGACTCGCGCGCCCCGTGGGGCGTGCTCGAAGGAGACGACATGTTCGAGCCCACGGACCGCGACGTCCTCACCGGCCTGGCCGCCGACGTCGCCGAGCTCACCAAGAAGGTCGACCGGCTCGACCAGGCGCGCGCCAACACCTACCGGCGCGACCAGAAGCTGGCGAAGGCCATCCGCGACGCACGCGCCGCGCTCGCGAAGCAGGACAACGCGAACGCCGCCGCCATCCTCGCCGCGATCGAGGACCTCGATGACGGCACGGACGCATGACCACCGCGCCGGCCGCAGACCCGCGGCTGATCCACGGGGTGTCACTTGAGGTCACCCCCGGCACCGCGACCCGCGCCGTAGTCGAGCGCCTGGCCGCGCCCGTGCGCGCCGGCCACACCCCGCCCGTGGTGGTCGTGGTGACCGCCCGCCCCGAGGTCGTGGTCGACCACCTCTCCGCCGCGCTCGATGCCGCCGGGATCCTGCTGCGCGTCACCCGCTCCTGCGGGAACGAGGAGGCCAAGGCCAGCGCCGGCGGCACCGTCGTCGTGCTGCGCCCCGAGCAGGCCCCGTACCGGACCCTCGGGGCCCGGTTCGAGGAGATGTTCGTCGAGACCGGCGAGCAGCCGGCCGCGCTGCTGTGGGGGCTCATGGCCCGCGCCCGCATCAACCGCGCCGGCGTGGCTGCGGTCGACGCCGCGGGGGACTGGTCGTGACCGCCCCGAAGCGGCGCCCACGCCTCGACGAGCTCGGCCTCCTGCCCGTCGTGATCGGCGGCCGGATCGCGCTCGCCCTGTTCGCGATCGGCGCGTGGCTCGCCCCCGGCGAGCCCCACGACGTCGAACCCGACACCGAACCGACCCCCTGACCCCATCGACCACCCGGGAGCCCCGATGACCAAGGCTGTCGCGCGCCTCAAGATCGGGACCTACAACCCCGGCGGCGCCCTCACCCGCACCCAGCTCGTCGACGACGTCGTCAGGTTCGTCTCCCGCTACGGGCTCGACGGCTGCACCCTCTGCGAGTTCGGCAAGCGCGGCCCCGTGCTCGTCGACATCTGCCGCGAGGTCCCGTGGCTCGACGTCTACGCCGGCGACGGATCCCCGGGCGCGAACTCCACCCCGATCCTGTGGGACGGCCGCCGGTGGGAGCTCGACCTCGCCACCACCCGCCCCCTCATCCCCGCGACACGGCTCCCGCAGCCCGCCGGGCGCCGCGACCCCGCCGGCCCGCAGCGCGTGAAGCGCAAGCCCCTCAACGCCGTCCGCCTCCACAGCACCGGCGACGTCCTGGTCGACGGGCAGCCCCTCGTGTGGCGCCTCGGCGCCATCCACGCCCCCGCGTCCCACTGGTGGCCGCCGCGCCGCCAGCTCGCCACCGCCCAGAACCGTGCGCTCGACGAGTACGCCGACGAGCACGACCGCATCCCGCTGTTCGTGCCCGGCGACTGGAACACCACCCCCACCGGAAAGGCGCGCCGGCCCCTGCGCGCCGGCGGCTGGGTCTCCGCGCAGCAGTCCCGCCCCGGCGGTCCCGCGATCACCCACCCCAAGACCAGCGGCCGCATCGACGACGTCGAGCACCACCCCACCACCCGCACCCCCGGCCGCCCGGACCGCGTGTGGCGCCCCACCGGCGTCCGCACCATCCACACCATGCACGGCGACCACCTGCCCACGATCGCCAGCTGGGCGCTCACCGAGCCCCGCTGACCAAGGAGCCCACCATGAACGCCTTCGTCCAGACCTACAGCGGCAAGACCGAGATCGTCGCGATGCTGCGCTGGCTCGACCCCGGCCACCTGCCCGAGGCCCACCCCGCCCGCGAGGTGTTCGCCGCCCTCGGCGCCCTGGTCAAGCAGGTCCTGCCGATGACCGACGGCGACCCCGAGGCCGTCGCCGGGGTCCGGAAGCTCATCGAGGCCAAGGACTGCTTCGTCCGCGCCGCCGTCCGCCTCCACGAGGAGCAGGGCGCATGAGCAACCTGACCGACCGTCGGTTCTGGGCCGAGGCCCTGGATCGCGCCGTGCGCACGTTCGCCCAGGCCCTCGCCGCGCTGCTCGTCGGCGACGGCGTCGGCGTGACCGACGTCGACTGGCTCGGCGCTCTGTCCGTCGCCGGCCTCGCCGCCGTCGTGTCCGTGCTCACCAGCGTCGCCGACCCCCGCGTCACCGGAGCACCACCGCCTCCTCCGCGCCCTCGACGACCCCGCCGCTGAGCACCAACCGCCGAAATAACCGCCCCGCCCGACAGCGACGTCGGGCGGGGCGGTTCGCCGTTTCGGTCGCGCTCAGCCCGTAGGGGGTTGACAACCGGGCGTACTGTTCAAAGTGAGCACCAGGCCGGGCGCCTTCCACGGGGCCCGACGGTGTCAATCAGAGGTGGTGGCCCATGGCCACAGAACTGCACCAACGGCGACTTGCGTTCGGCGATCCCGTCCATCCACACCGACTGGACGGGGTCTGGTGGCCGACCAGCCGTCGACTCTCCGACCAGCTCGGCGACCTGTTCCGGATGTGGCCGATCCAGCATGGCCGCATCATCCGTGTCCTCTACTCCCCACCGGACTGGGACGACCAACCCCGACGGGTCCAGGTGCCCGGGGGGTTCGTCAAGACCGGAAACTTCCCCAATGACGACACCCGCCAGCTGATCGTCACGATGATGGACCGACGCAGGCTGATCCTGGGGATCATCCCACCCGACACCCCTGAACCGGTGGCCCTCGCCGCCCTCGCGGCCGCTGAACACGGACACGCCGACTCCTCAGCGTTGGTGGACATCGAGGTCGACCAAGCCACATGGCGCCCACAGCTCGAGCAGCAAGCCATCGACCACCAGCCTCGGTCGTTCGGCGTGAACACGCATCCGCGGTCCGAGCACCCGGTCTGGGACAGCGAGGGCGGCCACTTATAGGCACCGAGTCAGCGGGCCCACACCCCCACCGAGGGTCCGCTCCCGCACCGAACAGCACACCGAGGCCGGGTCACCCCTCGAGCCGGTGCGGGGCACCAGGCCCCGGCAGCCTTCCCCCTCGGGGGCTGCCGGGGTCGTGGCCCCGGCCAGCTCGGTGTCCTGTGCCTCGCCGCCCCATTCTGGTCCCATTGCAGCGTCGCCGGACGCCGCGGCGCCGGAACTCCACCGGGTTCTTCCCTTGGCCCCGCCAACCCAGATCGCCGTTTCCCCAGGGAGCGTGGGCCGGGCCTTGAGGCGTTCCTGCCGAGATATCGTGCGCGCATGAGAGCGGAGAGCCGTCCCGGCGTGACGACCGCGACCATCGGTCTCGTCATCCTGCTCGTGCTGAACGTCCTGATCTGGCGCAAGGCTTTCGACTCCGTCGCCGCCGACCCGCCCTCGCTGCGAGCTGCAGCAGCCGCCCCGCCGACGCCGGCGATCGAGCCGAGCGCGGAGGAGCTGCAGGCCGAGGTCGACCAGCAGACCGTGGTCGTCGTGATCGGCGACTCCTTCACCAGCGGCAGCGCCATGAACAGCGGCCCCGAGTGGCTCGACCAGATCGGCAACGCCAACGGCTGGATCACCCGCGACCTCTCGATCGGCGGCACCGGCTACATCCTGGGCGAGCCCAACGCGGACGTCGTCTCGCGGGTCGCCAACCCCACCGGAGTGCAGGCCGACCTGGTGATCTTCGCCAGCGGCTACAACGACGTCGGCAAGTTCCCCAACGCCCAGATCGAGCAGGCCGCCCGCACCGCCATCGAGGCCGCCTCGGCCGCGTTCCCCGGCGCCGACGTGCTCGTGCTGTCGCCCTGGTCGAGCGGACCGCCTGCCGACCTGCAGCGCGACATGGCCCGCCGGCTCCGAGCCGTGGCCAGCGACGCCGGCGACCCCTACCTCGACGTCCTCGACGCGCTCACCGCCGACCAGATCGGCAGCGACGGCATCCACCCCACCGACGACGGCCACCGCGCCATGACCGCCTTCATGCAGGCCGCCCTCGACCGCCTCCAGCTCCCGCGCCCGGACGCCTACCAGCTGCCCTGACGCACGCTGGGCTGTCGGACCCCGGCCGTACCTTCGCCTCATGCCGCTGACCGAGACCGAGATCGCCGTGCTCGCCTTCGAGCGCACCTGGTGGAAGTACGCCGGGATCAAGGAGTCGATGATCCGCGAGACCTTCGACTGGTCGGCCGCGCGCTACTACGCCGTGCTGAACGCGCTCATCGACCGCCCCGAGGCGGTCGAGCACGACCCCATGACCGTGCGCCGGCTGCAGCGGCTCCGCGACCAGCGCCGCGCCGCTCGCGGCCGCAGGCCGGCGGCTTCTGCTGCGCCACCGTAGATTGCTGCGTAGATTGCTGCGTGCGTGCCAGAAAGCCCCGCAGTTGAGCGTGAATCGTCGATCACTCGTAATGATTAGGTCGTCGGTTCGATTCCGACAGGCGGCTCCGACGAACAGCCCCTGACCTGCGGGAACGCAGGGCGGGGGCTGTCGTGTTGCGTGGCCCGGTGGCGCCAAGTCAACCGATATTCAACCGAAACAGTCTGCATTCTTCCGTGACCCGCTTGCCGCGAGTTCTCGGTCCTGGCTGACGTGCCCTGCGTCGCAGCGCCTGGGGCCGTGCCATGCGCGAGTCGATTGGCGCTCGGCGCAGGTTCCGCTGTGCGGCACCTGGTTGAAAGCCAGTTGCAACCCGCATACGTCATCGGCGCTGACGAACCCGCGCCCTGGGCCCACACCTACTGCGACGGCTGCTGCGGCCTCGTCTTCGACCCCGCCGACGCGCACCGCATCCCACGACCCCGCGGCCTCAACTGGTCGCCCTGGCTGATCGACCATCCCGGCCGCTGAAAGGAAGCCCACGTGACCGACCCCGACCCCGAGTTGATCGCCGAACTCCTCGCCCGCCTCATCACCGACACCGGCAAGCGCACCGACCTCGACACCGCCCTCGCGATGTTCGGCTTCGACCGCGCCACCCTCATCGCCGAACTGACCGACGAACCCGACGCATGAGCCCACACGGCCAACCGCACAGAAACGTCCTCACAGCGGCAGCTAGCTCTACTGAATCCATCGCTCGTCTCGACAGCGACGCCGCCCCGTTCCCGACGCCCACATCACCCGCCGGCCGACCACTGCCGGCCCCCTCTCCGCGTACCGATAGGCCCCGCTCCGCTCGGCAACGCAGCGTCGCGTTGCGTTACGACCCGGACGTCATGGGTTCCATCGTTGCGTCGCCGTAGCGGTCCGCCGTGTGCGCAGCGAATCCTCCATGTCCCCACCGCGGCGGGCACGACGGGCAACGTCTCGGTGCGAACACGAGCCGTCATCGCATCGATACGCAACGCGTCACACGACACGGCCTCGCATCGCAATCACGACGCGCCTCGGCGCCTCGGGGGATGGAGTGCGGGTTCACGGTGTGCTGCTCCCGCAGCACCGCGCATGCTGTCTCGACGACCACCCCGCAGCGGCGCCACCCCCCCTCCTCGGTGGCCCACCACCCGTGTCCGAGAAGAGAGCCCGTCGGAGCGCACGAAGTGCCGACGAGGCGCGAACGAAACGGACACCACACCACCCCCACACCCGTCGCATGGGCACACAACGGTGACCACAGACGGCGCGCGGGGGTTGCGACCCCATCTATGCCCGTAAATGGGGGTCGCCAGGAGGGGGTATGCCTATGGGGGTAGGGCCAGGGTGACCATTTACAGCCCCTGTTTTGTCGGGTTGTGTCATCAAGCGGGCGTGATGCAGCCGTAGGTGACAACTGACTTCTGGTGCTTCTGCTCCAGAGGAGTGGATGTCGTCATGCCTGCTCCCTATCCGCAAGAGTTCCGTGAGGGCCAAGTCGTAGGGTGTCCGCCATGTTGAGCCGGACGCCTGCAGTCGTACGAGGCTAGAGCGCGTGGCGCGCTTCTCGAGCCGGACGCTGCGGATGCTGGGGGACGAGTTCTCCGGCTCGTGGACGCTGTCGACCATCGCTGAGCTCTTCGACGATGCGAGGGTTGCGCTGGGTCCGGCGTCGGCGGCCGAGAACGTCTCCGGTGAGCGCCGGTCGTTGTACCGGCAGTACCTCGCCACGCTCGACCTGGACGTCCCCGGGGACCTGGCGAAGCTCGTCGAGGTCGTCAACCACGTGCTGGACGAGATGATGCGCCGCGAGTACACCGAGCCACTCGCCGTGCAGTCGCGAGACCGGTTCCTCAACCAGCTGCGTCGGGACGGGTTCGCCCTCGAGCGCGAGGTCGACGACCACAACGAAGAGACCGTCCAGATCGCTGCAGCGGCCCGCATCGACTTGAGTCCCGAGGCGCTTGCGAGCCTGGAAGACCCGTCGGCCATCCGCGACCACCTCGAGAGACTGAACCAGAACCTTGAAGGGGACCCGCGGCTCGCCGTGAGCGTCGCGAAGGACATGGTCGAGTCGACTGCAAAGCTCGTCTTGCGCGCCCGCGGCGTTGCGTACACGAAGGGCGACGGTATCCCGGCCCTTGTCGCCCGCGCGCAAGAGACGTTGAAGCTGAACGCCTCCGGAGTCGACGGGTCTGGCGAGGAGGCGAAGGCGCTGCGGCGCATCCTCGGCGCCCTGACCACGCTCACCCAGGGCATCACGGAACTCCGCAACCAGGTCGGGACCGGCCACGGCCGTGAGAGCGTCCCGACGTGGGTCCGCCCTCGCCACGCCCGCCTGGCCGCCGGTGCGGCGCAGGCCTGGTGCCAGCTGATGCTCGAGACCCTCGAAGACCCCGACGCGCCGTGGCGGACAGCCACCGAAAACTCCTGAGAGGCGCCTCTGGCACGCCGCGCTTGTGGCGGCAGGGCCGCCTCCGCATGCCCGGCAGTGACGCGCAGGCAACGGCCGCCACGTTGACGGCGCCAGGTAGCACCCGCAGGTGCGTGGCCCCCTCGAATCACTCACAAGATGTCGGTCCCGCGCCTTATCGTGCGCCCCGACACCAACATCGTCAGAGGAGTACACCGTGCTGGGAAAGTCGCCGTCCGGACAGGCGATGGAGGTCGTGCGCACCGGCGATCTCATCCCCGACAACCGTCTCGCGCCCGACGCGCAAGACCTCCTCGAACACGATGCTATTGCTCGTGGCTTGGCCGAGATCGCCTGGTCGGCGCAGGCGCCGGTCAACATCGCCCTGTTCGGTGCATGGGGGTCCGGCAAGTCGAGCGTCTACTGGATGATTGAGAAGCATCTCGACCGCATCGCCCCGAAACGCGTCCGCATTGCCCGCTACGACGCGTGGAAGTACGGCGGTCGGGAGCTGAAGCGGAACTTCATCGATAGCCTCGCGCACGAGCTCGGCCTGGAGAACAAGCCGGAGTTCTCCGACGGCCTGGAGAACGACCAGGTCGACACCAAGCTGAATACCCTCGGGTGGGTCGGCAAGAACTGGCTATCGCTGCTGGTGGGCGTCGCTCTGGCGGCCGCCGTCGCCGTCCTGTGGGTCCTCGTACAGGCCACGGCGACGTGGGTCTTCACCGACAGCGGCTTCAAGGCGACCTCGAAGCTGCTCATCGCCCAGGCCGGCACCGTGTTCGGGCTCGCGCTGGTCGCCTCGCTGGTCGGACCCAAGGTCTTCGAGGGGGCGGTCATCACCAACACGACCGTCGCGCCGGAAGGGTCTGACCAGTTCGCGAAACGGTTCACCGACCTCGTGAACGCCGCACTGACGGGGAAGAACGAGCGGCTGGTGGTCTTCATCGATGAGCTCGACCGATGCGACCCCAAGGACGTCGTTGCGACCCTCATCGACCTCAAGACCTTTCTCGACCAAGACCGGTGCGCGTTCGTCGTCGCGGCCGACCGGGAGGTTATCGAACGTGCTCTGCGCGAGGTCCCGCAGGCGAAGCCGGTCCGCGAGGACGAGCCGTACTACGCGACCCCTGGCGCGTTCCTCGACAAGATCTTCCAGCACCAGCTCGCATTGCCGCCGCTGCGTTCGCGGGCGCTCACGAAGTTCGCTCACGACCTCGTCGACGACCAGGGCGGCGTCTGGGAGGAGCTGCGCAACCATGGCAAGGACACGTTCGACAGGACCGTTTTCGCGCTCATTCCCGTCCATGTCCGCAGCCCGCGTCGGGTAAAGGTGCTGCTCAACAACTTCGCTACCAGTGCCCGCATCGCGCAGTCGCGCGGCATCGACTGGCTCGATCGGGCGCACGAGGTTGCGGTGCTCACGGTCCTGCAGACGGAGTTCCCCGCTGTCGCGGACGACCTGCGCCGAGTCCCACGGCTGCTGGTCTACCTACGCGGGGAGGAGAGAGCGGTTGGCGAGGCCCAGACCATCGCCGACCAGTACCGCCAGCAGTCCACCGCACGCCGGCCGGTCCCGCCGGCGGAGGGCGCCGACACGTCCGCCGATGCCGGAACGGGGACGGCCGCCGGTCGGCTCCTGTCCGACGACACGAGCGCTGGTGGCGCCCGTGACCTTGATGTCGCGAACGCGACCCTGCGCCGTCACCTTGCGGACTACTTGGCGAAGGTCGCCGCTGCCGGGATTCGCGACCCCCGCCCAGATCTGCTGTACCTCCAGGTCGCCGGCGGCAGGGAGACGCTGGCCGACCCGAAACTCGGCGACGTCATCGACTTCGCCGCGGACACCGCGCCCGACACCGTTGTCCAAGCGTTCGCCGCCGAGTCCTCGCAGACCCTTGCGGTTGCCATCCCGCTCCTGGTCATCGAGGGCGATAACGACACCGGTCCGGGACGTGCGTTCGCCTACGAGTCCGCCTGCCGACTCCTGGAACAGCTCGATTCAGGTGACCAGGATGTCGTGGCGCATCAGGTCGCGCCGTCACTCATCGCGGCCGCCACCGCCGGCAGTCTCTCGGACACGTCGTTGCCCGGCGCGCTGCTCGTCGCCTGCTGGAGCGGGGCGCACGACGCCGCCAACCAGGTGCTGGAACGACTTGCGGCCAGCGACCCGGTCGGTCCGACTGGAGACACTAAGGAAGAGCTCCTTGTCGGCCTCACCACCGTTCTGCCCTTCCTGGACCACGACGGGCGCCGACGTCTGGTCGCCCTCCTCGCAGACCGGTTCGCCGCCTTGCCGAAGCCGCTGCTGACGGCCCTGGGCGCGGTGCCCGCGGAGCAGGCCAGCGAGCTGTGGGGACAGGTCGGCGAGCAGGTCCTTGCGGTCCTAAACAAACTCGAACTGCCCGAGGCCATCGCTCCCGCGCCAGCTGCCAGCACAGCAGCCGCCCGGGCGGCGGCCGCAGCCGCGGCCGCCGAGCCGACAGGGATGGGCTTGTCCTTGCTCGCCGACATCGTCGACGTCATCCGGGGCCGCGGCGACCACGAATCGCTCCTGTCGGCCGTCATCGCGACCGCGCAGTCGGCTGCCGCCGCCGACCCCATCCGTGAGTGGGTCGTCGAGAACGTCGACTCTCTCGTCGGGACCATGTCCTCACCTACGTTGCAGGCCAAGCACGCCCTCGTGGGCATGAACCGGTACCGAGGACTGCACCGGGACACCTGGGCCGGGCTGCTGCCCGACCCGGCTGACGCAGCAGACACGGCCGAGGCAGGCGGCGGTGATCCCGTCGAGGCGGAGACCACCCACCTAGCCAACCAGCTCCTCACGGACCTTCTGTACGCGTTCGTTGGCGCCGACGACACCGCCCTACGGACACTTCCCGCGCTGACCGTAAAGGTCGCCGGCTGGGGTGCCGCGACCGACGAAGACGTCGCCGCGGCCGTCCGCGACGCCCTGGTCGACCTCGGATGGGCCGGTGGCGGTACCGAGGACACCGCAGGGCAGCTCCTGTGGGACCGCAAGGAGCAGTTGCTGGCAACAGCAACCACCCTGTCCAGCGACGACACGTCACCCGTGTTCGTCCCGTTCGTTGACGACCTTGCCAAGATGCTCACCGAGGTCGGGCTAACCGCGTTCTCAACCTCGGGCTGGCGGAACCTGGCCGAACAACTCCCGAAGGGCGCCGCCGAAGACCTGTCGGCCAAGACCGACGCGTACGAGGCGACATCAGGCGAAGCGCCCGCCGCGCTTCGTCTGCGCCTTACCGTCCGGGCCGTCTTCGGAGGCGCGGCGCCAGCGGCATCCGAGATCGCCGACCTCGACCAGGGCGAGCTGACCACCGCGCTCATCGACGCCTGGCTCGCGCTCGAACCCGTTCCGAACGACGCCCTCGCCATCCTTCCGACGGCGCCGTTCACGCCCAACGCCCTGCGCAACTACTGCAACACTCTCGAGACCGACCCGCGCACCGCCATCTGGCTCGCCCTGCGAACCCGCGGCGCAGCCGACGGTTCACTCCGGGCTGCCGGCGCCAGCGGAATCGGCGCCGCGGCGGTCGAAGCCGTCCGCACCGATGTCACAACCGCCACCCGCGAACCCGACCGCACGGCTCTCACCAGACAACTGATGATGGCGAAGCCTGCCGCCGACGTCGACGGGGACGTCAAGAAGGCAGCAAGTGAGCTCGCGATGGACCTCGTCGGCAAGAACACCGCGCGCGATTTCCGCACCGCAGCCGAGGTCGTGCTGTGGGCGGGCGGCGCCGGCCACGGGCACACACAAGCTCTGCGACAGAAGTTCAACGGGGCCCCCGAGAATCACCGAAAGGCCCTACCGCAGGCGGTCCAGGAGGCGCTCGTCTCGAAGAACCTGCTGAACCCTGCGCCGAAGAAGAAGCGACGCACCCTCTTCGGCGGCGGAGGAAGCGAGTGACGACGAGCGGACCGTCGAGACCGATCCCAGACCAGCCGTGGCCGGTTCAACCCCTACCCGCGTGTGCCGATTTCCGCACACTTACCTGAGTCGAATCAGTTGTGCCGAAATCAGCACACTCGTAAAGCGAACTCCGATGTAAGCAAATCGGGACTGCTGCACGGATCTGTGACAGTCGGTTACGCGGCCTGAGCGGCTGGCGCGGTAATGATTGCTTCGAACTCGATAGGGGTCAATCGGCCTAGCCGTGGCTGTCGTCGACGGCGGTGGTAGGTCCGCTCGATCCAGGCCACGATCGCGATGCGAAGCTCGTCGCGGGTGGCCCACTTCTTGCGGTTCAAGACGTTCTTCTGCAGCAGCGCGAAGAAGCTCTCCATGGCGGCGTTGTCCCCGGCGGAGCCGACTTGGCCCATGGATCCCAGCATCTGATGGCGCCACAGCGACTGCTGCAGTTTCCTGCTCCGAAATTGGCCGCCCCTGTCCAAATGCAGCGTGCATCCGGCCACCGATCCGCCGCGGCGTGCGACCGCGGACTCCAAGGCGTCGACCGCGAGCTGGGAGGTCATCCGGGAGTCGATGGAGTAGCCGACGATCCGGTTGGACCACACGTCCTTGACCGCACAGATGGAGAGCTTCCCTTCCGCGGTCGCGTGCTCCGAGATGTCGGTCAACCAGACCTGGTTCGGCCCGGGGGCAGCGAAGTCGCGACGGACCAGATCGTCATGGGCCGCGACGCCGGGCACGTGCTTCTTGCCGCGGCGCTTCTTCCCGAAAACACACCACCACTCGTTGAGCGAGGCGATCTTCCACACCGTCCGCTCGCTGACCCGGTAACCGGCAGCGGTGACCTCGTCGAAGAGCAGGCGATACCCGAACTCAGGATCGTCGACGTGGGCACGCCAGATCGCGTGCCACATGTAGGGCTCCTCGAGCTCACGGTCGGTGACCGGGCACGCCAGCCAGGCGTAGTAGTGCTGGCGGTGAAGCTGCAAGACGCGGCACGAGACCGCGACCGGCACCCGCCATGGGGCGTCGGTCGCGGCCAACTCCTTCACGAGCGGGTAGAGGACTTTCCAGGGAGCGACCCTTGCGGGAGGTAGGCGGCTGCACGGCGCAGGACCTCGTTCTCCTGTTCCAGCAGCCTGTTGCGACGCTTCAGGTCGCGGTTCTCAGCCAGCACATCCGGGGCCGTGGTCGAGGCGGGGCGCTCCTCGAGGTCAGCGGCACGCATCTAGGTGTTTAGCGTGGTCTGGTGGATCCCGAAGCCTTTGGCGATCTGCTCGATCGACACGTTCGGACCATGATCACGGGCAACCCGGACCACGTCATCATGGAACTCCCTGGGATAGGGCTTGGGCACAGCGACATCCTTCCAGCCTGACCAGTGGTCAAGCGATCAGCAATGTCACATCACCGTGCAGCAGTCCCCGTTCACTGAAGTTCGGTTGTTGATTTCTTGTTTCTATGGACAGCGGTGTGCGCCGGGTGGGAGGGTCCTGTCCTCTCTCCCTTCTCCTGGATTCCGGGGTCATGGTGCGCGTTCTTCCTGTTGTTGTTTCGGGTGTGTTGGCGTGGTCGTTGTTGGCTCCGGTGTCGCCGGTGGTGGCGCCTGCGGTTGCTGCTGATGGTGATTTGTTCGCGGTCCCTGGATCGACGGAGGTGGCGTCTACACCGTCGCAGCCGCTTGACGATGTGGTGGTTGGTGCTGACCCGGCGTCGGTGACGGTGGGGCTCGCGCCGCAGCTGGATGAGGTGCCGGTGGATGCGTCTGGCACGGCGGAGTTGGGTGGGTCGTGGGTTGGTGTTGCGGGTGTGCCGGTTGAGGTGCGTCCGGCGTTGGAGGCGGTCCCGGTTGAGATGACCGCGGAGGGTGCGACGGTCCCGGTCGAGGATTCGGCAGCGACTGACCCTGCTGCTGGTGGTGCTCGTGCTGCTGATCCAGTTGCCCCCAGTGACCCTGCGTCTCCCGGTCAGCCTGGTGAGTCGGACGTGCCGGATGCGACTGTCCCCGGGTTTGATGAGCCTGAGGCAGGCGAACTGGTGGTGGTGGAGCCTGCGGATCCTGGTGTGGAGGTGTCGGTTGATCTGGTGCAGCCGGACTCGTTGCGTCAGGGAGTCTTGCTTTTGGAGGTGACGGCGTCTGAGGCGCCGGAGGGTGCAGATTCGGGCACTGCGCCCGGTTCGGGTGGCGCTGAGGGCGCTTCGGAGGGTGCGGTAGCGGGTGAGCAGGTTGCTGTTGATGTGCGGGTGGATTACTCCGAGTTCGATGCGTTGTTTGGTGGGGGTTGGTCGGAGCGGTTGCAGTTGTGGGCGTTGCCGGCTTGTTATGAGGTGACGCCGACTGCTCCAGCGTGTGCTGCTGGGGAGCCGTTGGATGCGGTGAATGTGGTGTCGCGTGATGTGGTGGTGTTCACCGCGATCGCTGATGTCGTCGCTGCGCCCACTCCCACCGAGCCCGCTCCCACCGAGCCGACCCCCGCCGAGCCGACGCCTGGCGAGCCGACTCCGGCTGAGCCGGATCAGTCGGAGTCGTCGTCTTCTGGCCCGGCTGTCGGTGGGTCTGATTCGGGTGGGACAGGTTCGGGAGCGACTGCCGTTGGGCCCGGGGCGCCTGCCGCTCCGGGTGTTTCGGAGGCGACGACGGCACCCGAGTCCGGGGGCCTTGAGGCTGGGGGTGTTGAGGCTGGGGGTGTTGAGACTGGGGGTCCTGGGGCGGGGGGCTCTGGGGCTGGTGTGTCTGGGCGTGGGGTGGCGCGGTTTGGGTTTGGTGAGGGTGTGCGGGCGGTGGTGTTGCCTGCTGCTGTGGCTGAGCCGGGTGGTGGGACGGTTTATGCGTTGAGTGGTGGGGCGGGGTCGTTTGGTGCGACGCCGTTGGCGCCGTCGGCGTCGTGGCAGGTGGGGGAGGGTTCGGGGGAGTTCTCGTGGAGTTATGACTTCGAGTTGCCGGAGGCGACGGGTGGCGCCACTCCTGGCTTGGGGTTGAGTTATTCCTCGGGTGCGGTGGATGGCTTGACGATGGTTGAGAACGGTCAGGCTTCGACCAGTGGTTTGGGTTGGTCGGATGTGTCGCCGGGTTACATCACGCGGTCGTTTGCTGCGTGTTCCAAGGACGGCTTGCCGAACAAGGGTGACCAGTGTTGGAAGACCGACTCAGTTGGGTTGGTGGATGAGTTCAGCCTTGTTTTGAATGGTCAGGCGTCACCGTTGGTGAGGGTCCCTGACTCTGCGAACGAGTTCCGGCTGCGTGATGACGCGGGGTGGAAGATCATCCGGACCACCGACGGGGCGTCCTCGAGTTCGTCGAAGGGTTCGGTGGGTCGGGACAACAACGGTGAGCGGTTCACGGTGACCACCCCGGATGGCACGAAGTACTTCTTCGGGCTCTCACCCGCGGCGTCGGAGTCGGTGTGGACGGTGCCGGTGTATGGCAACGACGCGGGCGAACCTTGTTACGACGCGACCGCTGCGGATGGGTGGTGTCATCAGGCGTGGCGGTGGAACCTGGACCGGTCGGTTGATGCGTCCGAGAACAAGGTGAACTACTTCTACAACCCTGAGACCAACCACTACTCGCGGTGGGCGAACGCCTCGGAGGGGTTCCGGACCGAGTACACGCGTGGCGGGTTGCTGCAGCGCGTGGAGTACGGCCACGACCGGGAGTCGGGCCAGGCCCGGCAGATCGTGAAGGTCACGGCGGGGCGTCGGTGCACGCTTCAGATGGGTGGGGCACTTGCGGGTTCGTGCTCGGGTGACAACTCGCCGCAGTCGGCGCCGAACAAGTGGCCCGATGTGCCGACGGATCTGATGTGTGGGGCGACTGGGTCGTGTCTGGTGGGGTCGCCGTCGTTCTTCAACACCACGATGGTGGCCACGGTTGAGACGTTCACCGTGTCTGGCAATGACGGGGCGCGTGTGGAGCGGCCGGTGAATCGGTACGTGCTGGAGTACGCGCTGTCGGACCCCGACGGTGCGGCGAACCCCGATACCCCGGATTTGTGGCTTGATCGGGTCCGGCGCATTGGTTTGGCGGGACAGGGTGAGCTCGCGGTTCCTGCGGTGACCTTCGATGGCGTTGCGTTGGCGAACCGTGTGGACCCGGGTTCGGGGCGGGAGTTCAAGAAGTTCCGGGTGTCCTCGATCCGTAATGAGACCGGTGGGCGCATTGACGTGGTCTACGGGCACGCGTCGGGGATGGCCTGCACTCCGGCGTACGTGGATGGGCGGGCTCGGTTCGCATCGGAGAAGGAGTGCTGGGCGCAGCGCTGGACGCCCCCGTCGGGTGGGGACTCGCGGTGGGAGTGGTTCCACAAGTACGTCGTCACACGCCTGGGTCTGGGTGATGACGCTCTGGGTTACCGGCTAGGGCAGGCGCCGTCGCAGGCCACCAAGCTCGGTTCGCTGCGTGTCTATGACTATGAGTACGTCGGGACTCCGGCGTGGCGGTTCACCGGGTCACGCAACACCGATACCGCGGATGAGACGTGGGCGGACTGGCGCGGGTACGAGGTCACCAAGATCCACACCCGCGCGGTGGAGGGTCAGGCCATCGCAGCCGGTGATGTCGCGTTGCGCCGTGTCACTCGGTTCCGTGGCATGAACGGCACCCGCAAGAACACCTCGGGTGACCAATATGGCTCCGAGGCCAACCCGGTGCGGATCGACACGATGCAGTACGGCGCAGCCGAGGACCCGGTCGATGAGCGTGGCCTGGCTGGCAAGACCGCCGAGGTCGCCACTCAAGAGGTCAACGGCACGCTCATTGAACGGACCACGACTGATTGGGGCGCGATCAAGACCGTCGACTCCGGCGGTCGGCAGGCTCATATCCGATACCCGCGTGCCAGCGTGCGTACCGTGTCGCTGCGCAACGCCTCCGGGGCACCGAACGACACCCGAACCATCGAGACGCGGTACCGGGTCTACAACGTGCCCGGTCAGCCGTTGAACCAGCTCAACGGTGTGATCGTCGCTGAGCACCAGCTCGGTGGCCCCGCGAACGACAACGACGACCGGTGTGTCGACACGGACTGGATCGCCGACCCTGACTCCTGGATCCGTGTCCAGGCGAGGGTTCGTACCTATGGCGACGCCTGTAAGCCCAATGGTGTCGGCGTCCCGGGCAACCTGCTGCGGGACGTCTCGATGGTCTACGACGGCCCTGCCTATGGCGGGGATGCCAGCAATGTGCGGACCCAGGGTCAAGCCGGCGGCCACCCTGACATCCCGCGGGGGCTGGTGCGGCAAGTGGTGACGTCGACCGGCAACGGCCAGATCGTGACGCGCACCAACCACGACCAGTTCGGTCGGGTCGGGGCGACCTGGGACGGCAAGAACACGCGCACCGACATCACCTACAACCCTGGGCGTCGAGACAACGACCTGCTGACCGAGGTGAAGGTCGAGACCGTCATCAACTCCGGCGGCACAGCCACCACGATGACTTCGCGTAGCGAGCTCCATCCAGCCACTGGACTCCCGACGAAGTTCACCGATGCCAACGGCGTGGTGACCGATGTGACCTACAACCAACTCGGCCAGCCCACCGTGGTCGATGAGGCTGTGGCAGGGGGAGCTCACGTCGAGTACGACTACTACCTGAGAAATGACGCTCCCAGCGCGGTGATCTCCAGAACCGCGAGCAACGGTGGCGACATCAAGGTTCCCGCCAAGACGTTCTATGACGGCTGGGGCCGGCAGATCGAGGTCCAGACCCCGCAGCCTGGCGATCAGGACAAGCGGATCGTGGCCGCTACGGGCTACGACGAGCAGGGCCTGGTCAGGTACTCGATGCCTGCGATCCCGAACGGGTCTCCGATCGGTGATTTGCTCAACGCCGCTCCTTCCGCGGTCGCGCGCTACACAGGGACCCTCCACGACGCTGCGGGACGGCCGGTCGAGGTCACCGAACGATCCTTCAACACCGACGTCGCCAGGCACCGCACCTACTACCGCGGTGACATGACGATCAGCGACCCTCCCCGCGGCGGTCAGACCCTGACCAAGTTCGACCACTTCGGTCAGATGACCCGAGTCGAGCGCTACGCCGCTGCCGCCGAAGGGGTCGGCACCACGCTGCTGGACGCAGCGTCATACGCCTACAACGGCGTCGGTGAGATGGTCGAGATGACCAAGAACGTCAACGGTGCCACAGCCCGCTGGCAGTGGGGTTTCGACCGCGTCGGCCGCCAAGTCTGGGCATTCGACCCCGACACCAAGGCCACCATCACCACCTACGACACCAACAACAACCCCGTCACCGTCACCCGCGGCTCCGGGTTCGTTCCCCCCGCGTCCCCATGGAACGCCTCGATCAGCAATCCGCTGCAGCACACCGTTACCACCTACGACGACCTGAACCGGCCCCTGATCGTCAGCGCGGCGCCCACCCCAACAAGCCCACTGACGATGCTCGCGTCCTACCGCTACGACGGGCCCTCCTCGACCTTCATGAAGGGCCGTCTCGCATCGGTCACCCAACCTCTGCTGAACATTCAGGCACCCCCAGGGGTCAGCACCGCCGGCACCGCGGGCCAGGTCACAACCAGCTACACCTACACCTCCGACGGATCACCCGCGACCGTGACCGACACCTACCCGGCCTGGCTGACCGGCGAATACACCCACAGCGCCACCACCAGCACCGCGAACAGCAACGCCGCCGCCACAGTCAGCAAGACCACCAGCTATGACTACAACCGTGCTGGCGCACCCACCAGGGTGCGATTCCCCACCGAACCCAGGCTGCCATCGCTGACCTTGACCTACAACTACCGCGACCGTACCGGAGCACTCGACACCATCGGCGCCACCGCAGGGCCCCCGCCGATCCCGCCGGCGTCACCCAACACGACGGTCCCGACTGAAGCCACGCCCGCCGCGTACACCTACAACTCGATCGGGCAAGTCACCGGGATCTACTCCTCCGGGTGGAACGGCAAGGCACTCGATCGCCGCTACACCTACTGGGAAGACACCGGGCGGCTCGGATCCATCGTCGGATACGCCGGCCAACCCACCGAGGCCAACCGTCCCGTACTCCACTACGCCGCCTACTGGTACGACACCGTAGGAAACATCTCAGCGACCAAGGTCGTCGGTCGAGCCCAAACCACCTCGCTGGCGACCGACACCAGCGTGACCTACGGCGTCGGGGCCTACTGCTACTCCTACGACGCACTCAACCGTTTGAAGACAGCCAAAGTCGGTGACGCGCCGACCCCCGACAAACCCACCTGCGCTGGTGTTCCAGACGACGACGGGCTCAAGATCACCGGCGCCCGTTACAACCTGACCTACAACTACGCAGACGCGCGGCTCACCAGCATCACCTCGAATATCGGCAGCAGCACAGCCCAATACGGGTACAACTCGAACACCGATACCACCGGCCCACACCAAACCGTCAGCATCACCGCCACCGGTTCCGGTGTCGGCGTACCCGCACCCACCAGCCTCACCTACGACGCCCTCGGCCGAGTCACCAGATCCGCGCCCCCCGGGGCCGGGCCCACCGTCGGTGTCGCCTACGAGTACGGCCTCAACGGACGCACCTCGATTATGACCGAAGGCGCCACGACCATCCGACGCGCCTACCGCGCCGATGGCACCCTGCTCGTCAAGCAAGACCTCAACACCAGCAACGGCGTGACCTCCGTCCTCGCCAACGTGCTCTATCGAAGTGACGGCACCGAACTCACCTGCGCCACGACCTGCCTGACCCCCACCGACCCCGCCGCATCCAAGGCGACAGCGAACCGGCCCCTCACCGACCCCGTCACCGGCAGCACCATCGCGACCTTCACCAACGAAGCCGCCTACACCAACCCCGGATACGGCTGGGCATGGCAACTCGCTGACAACCAAGGCAGCAACCGCGTCACACGCCACGCCAACGGCACCCACAGCCGCACCACCTACACCCCCTTCGGCGCCCCCACCATCACAGGAACCCAACCCACACCCGCCGCCACAGGACGCAACTTCCTCAACAAACCAACCGACACCCTCGGCAACGTCGACCTCGACCACCGCCAATACACAGCCAACCTCTCCATCTTCACCACCCCAGACCCCATCCTGGTGCCAGGAGATCTCCAAAGCGCGAACCCCTACGCGTATTCACACAACAATCCGATCGCACTTTCCGATCCGTCTGGTCTGGCGCCGAGGTGCGGCGCTGAGATGCCCTGTAGCGGCGCCGCCCCCGCCTCTCAGTCCGGAGCTGGTGATGCGGGTGACGCAACAGAAGCGGATCATGGTGGATTCGAGATACCGCCATTTGTTCAAAGACTGGCAGACATCGCAAGGGCGGAGGCAACTGCATCCGAAATTCAGATCTTTGGAGCGCCACAGTACGGGCCTGGTGCCGTGGAGGCAGTCGTTTCGGCCGGACCCTATGTGTATTCCTCCATCGTTATCTTGGTCGGCGACAAGTATGTTCCGATCAGCACTGGTACGGGGGGCGACACCTTAAAGCAGTTCCTACTTGTGCTCGATGTTGCTACGTCGATGTTCGGACTTGCTGGACTGGCGAAGGGTGCACTGACGCAAGCAGGTAAGCGACTCGCTGCCGCTACGGCTCGAGAGGTCGCGCGAAAGAGTGATTCGTTCCTCGACAACTGGATCCTCGAGGCCGCAAAGACCGTTGATGATCTGCCAACGGTGAACTGGGGCCAGCAGTCGAAGCACTTCCCAGGACATCAAAACTTCATACCGGGGCGCAGCACGCTCACAGCCAATCCCGAGGCTCTGATCCAGAGGGCCGGCACAGGCACGCCGGTGGGCAGTGTTCCGAGAGGCCAAGCCGGGTTCAAGGAGCGAATCGACTTCGGAGACAGCATTGGCACCTACGTTTCGCGCGACGGCACGAGCAGTCCGACCTCGATTGGGATTCTTCACTACCGCGCCGACGGAAGCGTTCACATCATCCCTGGGAGGCCGCAGTGACAACCGATCCGGCAGCCTTCCGCACCGAGGTACTTCTGTCGCTTCAGAGAGCGCTCTGGGACTTGGTTACGCCTGAACTCCGGGCTGTTGCCGTTCGGCCCTCGTATCCGCTCATCGAGGCCAGATTGTTGTACGAGGCGGTCGGAGACGAGGAGCGGCAGCTCGCTGTTGAGGTCGAGTCGTACGTGGTCGCCGACTTCCTGCCGCCGGTCGATGTTCGCTTCACAGCGGTCGACATTCCACCCAGCGCACAGCGCGAGCTCGAGGCAGGCGAGGAATGGGTCTACCGCCGCCGAGAGGGAGAGCCGTTGTGACATCGGTGGTCCGCCTGTTCGTCGCGTTCCTCTGGCTGCTCTGGCCGGTGGCGTCGGCTACTGGCGCGACCACACTTGCGGCGGCAACCCCGCATGAGTACATCTACGCCGCACACCTGGCTAGCTCCGCACCTGCCTCCGACCTCTTTGAACGTGGTCCGCCGACTTCCCAGGCCCAGCAGCGACTGGCCGCCGATCTCGGTTCGCGCGGCGTGCTGGCGCGCGTAGATGCCAGGGCAGGCGCGTTCGCCTACGACTACGACGGCACCGCGCTGTCGGTGCAGTTCAACAACGTCAGGGGTATCGCCCCGGAGTACGTGCGCGAGACAGATATGGATCGCTCGTCCTCTCGGCGCTGGCGTGTTGCCGCAAAGGCTGGTGACGAGCTGGCTCACCTTGGCCAAGGCTGGCGTGCTACGAGTTTCGGGGACGAGGCGGCTAGCTTCGAATTTCACTTCGGCAAGCACGGCGTCGAGGCCGGCGTAACGCGGGAGCAATACGCGCAGGATGCTCTGAACTGGGCTCGTAACCCGGCCGGGACTGGGAAACTGATTCAACTCAAGGACGGGACCGAGGGCCTCCGTTACCGAACACCGGGAGGCGGCCCCGGCGGTATCACCGACCTCGACGGCAACATCATCACGTCCTGGTACCGATGACGATGGCCAACTTCGAAGAAGCCGTTAGGGAATGGCGGGAAGCATCATTCCCGCATGGGAGCGCGCTCGACGTCTTGGATGAAGTCCACGCTGACTTGGTGCTATACGACACTTGGGTGGCTGAGTCGGTCCTGCCATACGTCGACCGGGGCATATGGGAGCCCGCTGTCCCAGACGTCCTCGGCGCCCTCGACGAGCTCATTCGCCAGGTCGAAAAGTTGCGCGCCGAGGGCACCGATGATCTGGACGCGGCTTGCGCCTACCTCGCCTACGCCGAGTTGCTGCGAGCTGTATATGTCGCCTTCGTGCGGGAACGCCAACGCCCATGATTCGCCAGCGCTCGTACTGGACAAGCTCCGGCAGCGCATCAATCGGGAACCCGACTCCGTCATACCTGCCGCCGGTGAGCCGCAGACGACTCTCCGGAGTCAGACCTTCAGCGGATTCGGACATCAGAGGACGCTACCGTTCTTGGCCCACGGCCCAGTCGTCATCGCCGGAAAGCTGAGGGTCCTGAGGAGTCCGGTCCGGTTCTAGTGCCGTGCCCGGTTGCGCGCGGCGCCGGCTGAGCGGGGGAGTCGAGTGGCCGGCCGACGTCGGTGACTGTCGCCAAGCCGCAATTCTCGATGAAGCGTTAGCCGCTCTCGGCTGCGTGGGCTGCCTGTGCGAGTGCGGTCAATTTGGTGCTTGAGCGTCGGGTGCGATCTCGCCGAGGGCGGTCAGGCTTGAAGTGCCCCCGGTAGCCCGGACACCTTGAGTGAGGCTGAAGTGCCCCCGGTAGCCCGGACACCTTGAGTGAGGCGACGATGGTCGCCCGAGAGGAGTCCGTATGCCGGCAGCGAAGAGTCCTGAGTTCCGTCGTCGAGCCGTGGAACTTGCCCGGCTCGGCGAGAAGCCCATCTCCCAGATCGCGAAGGATCTCGGCATCGCCGAGTCCGGTCTGCGGCGGTGGATGAAACAGGCCGACATCGACGAGGGCAAGACGGACGGCCTGTCCTCCGATGAGCGCGCCGAGCTGGTCCAGCTGCGCCGTGAGAAGCGGGTGCTGGAGATGGAAGTTGAGATCCTCAAGCGCGCATCCGCCTACTTCGCTCGGGAGAACGTGCTCCCAAAATAGTGTTCCCGGTAGTCCAGGAGCTTGCCGCGGACGGTGTGCCCGTCGCGGTGACCTGCCGGGTGCTGAACGTCTCGACCTCCGGCTACTACGAGTGGCGCTCGCGCCCGGCCAGTGACCGGGCGTGGGAGCAGGCGCACCTGATGCACGCGATCCGTGAGGTGCATGCCGCCTCCTACGGCACCTACGGCCACCGGCGCGTACATGCCGAACTGACCATGGGCAGGCGGCTCGAGGTCAGCCCCGGGCGGGTCGAGCGGCTGATGCGCGCCACCGGCCTACAGGGCGTGCACCGCCGCCGGCTACGGGGCTGCACCCGTCGCGACGAGGCCGCCACACCGTCGGCGGACCTGGTCGAACGGCGCTTCACCCCCGAGGGACCGGACCGGCTCTACGTCGCCGACGTCACCCAACACCGCACGAGCGAAGGATGGCTCTACTGCGCGGTGGTCATCGACTGCTTCTCCCGGCGGGTGGTGGGGTGGTCGATCGCTGACCACATCCGCTCCGAGCTGGTCGTCGATGCCCTGCAGATGGCGATCTGGAACCGCCGACCTGCACCCGGGACGGTCCATCACAGCGACCACGGCTCGATCTACACCAGCTGGGCCTTCGGCCACCGGCTACGCGAAGCCGGGCTGCTCGGGTCGATGGGATCCATCGGTGACTGCTTCGACAACTCCGTGGCCGAAAGCTTCTTCGCCACCCTGCAGACCGAGCTGCTGGACCGCTCGACCTGGCCGACCCGCGAAGGGCTGGCGAACGCGATCTTCGCCTTCGTCGAGGGCTTCTACAACCCGACCCGACGCCACTCGACCCTGGGCTACCTGAACCGTCACGGGTTCTCTGCCGCTTCTATACGGGGTGCGGCTCTCGGTTGAGGGCAGCGTAGTAGTCGTGCTCGTGCTCGGCGGGTGGGATCTGGCCGATGCTGGAGTGCAGGCGTCGGTGGTTCCACCAGTCGACCCA